>DATBQR010000058.1:0-155740 GCA_036560705.1 Burkholderiales bacterium
CCACCCTGGAGTGGTTCGGCGCCCGCAAGCTGAACTTCAAATCGGCGCTGGCGGCATTTTACCCCACGTCTGCTGTCAGTGCAGGCGGGGTTTCTTGAGGAAGTCGCCGCGGTCGGCGGAGCGGATCTGGGCCGTCGAGGAGGCGCCGCGGCGCGACAGGGTCAGCGTCACTTCGCTGCCGGCGGGCCCGACGCTCCATATTTTGCGGAACATCGCGGCGAGACCGGCGACGTGTGTGCCATCTACTTCGAGCACCAGATCGCCGAGCTTGACGCCGGCACGCTCCGCGGGACCGCCGGGCGCGAGTCCGCCGATCACCACGTGACCGTCCATTTCGGTGGCGTAGATGCCGAGCCAGGCGCGCGGCGGACGCGCCGGGCGGCCGGTCGCCAGCATGCCGTCCAGAACAGGCGCCAGCAGGTCGATCGGCACGAACATGTTGCCGTCCACCGCCTTGCCGCCGACCGCTTCCTGCACCAGCAGCGAGCCGATGCCGAGCAGCCGGCCATCGCCGCCGACCAGTGCCGCGCCGCCCCATTGCGGGTGCGCCGGCGCAGTAAACAGGGCTTCATCAAGCACGTATTCCCAGTAGCCGGCGAATTCCCGCTTGGCGATGATCTTCGCCTTGAGCGAGTGAGCGCGGCCGCCCTGGCCGATGACGATGACCTCGGCGCCGGCATCCGCGGCGGCAGGCGAGCCGCGCTCCAGCGGCCGCACCCCGAGCGAACCTAGCGGCAGCACCAGGCCGAAGCCGGTGCTCTGGTCGTAGGCGAGCGCGTGGCCCTGCACCACGGCGCCGCGGTTCGTGGTGAGCCAGATCGTCTCGGCTTCCGTGATCAGGTAGCCGATCGTCAGGATCAGCCCGTCGTCGCGGATCACCACGCCGTTGCCGGCGCGTTCCGTTCCCAGGATCGGGGCGGTGAATGCATCTTCAGGGATGCTGGCGCGCAGCAGTACCACCGAGTCGAGCGCCGAGGCGAGATCGAACCTTGTCTCGTCGGGACTCGGCTGCAGCGACGCGGGAAACGCCCAATTTCCGGATTCGGCCATGTTCAGTCCTCGTCGAACGGCAAGCCGACGTAGTTTTCCGCGAGCATGGTTGCCGCGGCGCGCGAGCCCGCCACATATTGCAGCTGCGACAGCTGCAGGCGGTGGTGAAACGGACTCTCGTCATGGAAACGATGCAGCATAGACGTCATCCACCAGGAGAAATGTTCGGCGCGCCAGACCCTGCGCAGCGCGGTGTCGGAATACTTCTCCAGCAGGTCCGTGCGCCCCGACTCGTAGAAGCCGCCGAGCGCCTGCGCCAGCACCCGGACATCCGCGACCGCGAGGTTGAGCCCCTTGGCCCCGGTCGGCGGCACGATGTGCGCCGCATCGCCGGCGAGGAACAGGCGCCCGTGCTGCATCGGCTCGACTACGAAGCTGCGCATGGCGATGACGCCTTTCTGGAAGATGCGCCCCTCGGTGAGCCGGAAGCCGTCCCGGCCGGCCAGGCGCGCGTGCAATTCCTCCCAGATGCGCGAATCCGGCCATGCTTCGGTCCGGTCGGCGGGATTGCATTGCAGGTAGAGCCGCTGGATCTGCGGCGAGCGGGTACTCACCAGTGCGAAGCCGCGCTCGTGATAGGCGTAGATTAGCTCGTCGGTGGCGGGCGGCGCCTCGACCAGGATGCCGAACCAGCCGAACGGATAGACACGCGTGTACTCCTTGCGCATGCGCGACGGAATCGACGGCCGCGAGACGCCGTGAAAGCCGTCGCAGCCGGCGACGTAGTCGCAGCCGAGCTCGCGCACTGCGCCTTCGCCGTCGTGGAAGCGGAGTTTCGGCAGCTGCGTGTCGAGATCGAGCAGGCTGACGTCCTTTACGCCGAACAGGATCTGCCCGCCCTTGTCCAGCCTTGCCTTGACGAGGTCCCGGATCACTTCGTGCTGTGCGTACACCGTGATGGAGCGCCCGCCGGTGAGCTCGGACAGGTGGATGCGATGGCTTTGGCCGTCGAAGCGCAGGATGACGCCTTCGTGCGGCATGCCTTCGCGTTGCATGCGCTCGCCGACGCCCGATTCGTTCAGCAGGTCGACCGTGCCCTGCTCGAGCACGCCGGCGCGCAGCGTCGCCTCGATCTCCTCGCGGCTGCGCGTCTCGAGCACCACCGACTCGATGCCGCGCAGGTGCAGCAGGTGCGCGAGCAGCAGCCCCGCGGGTCCCGCGCCGATGATGCCGACTTGTGTGCGCATCGTGCTGATATTATCCGGCAGCGTGACGGAAAAAGAGTTCAAATCGGCGGTATTCGTCCACCCGGTGCAGCTGCGCTGGGGCGAATGCGATCCGGCCGGCATCATCTTCTATCCCACTTATTTCCTCTGGTTCGATGCGGCGGCCTGGAACATGTTCGCGCAGGTCGGCTATCACGCGAAGCGGATGCGCGCCGAACACCTGGCCATGCCGCTGGTCGCGGCCGGCTGCGAGTTCAAGCACCCGGCGGAGCAGGAAGACCGCGCCGAGGTGCGCTCGCGCATCGCGCGCTGGGGCGGCAAGTCGTTCGTCCTGGCGCACGACGTGGTGCGCGCGGACGGCACGCTGCTGGCGGCCGGAACCGAAACGCGTGTCTGGGGCCGCTATGAAAACGGCCCCGGCACGCCTCTCAAGGGGCAGCCGATCAGCGACGGCCTGAAGGAACTCTTCAGGGCGAAATAATCTTCCTGGCGTGCGCGAAGGCTGAATTCGCCGCCGGCACGCCGCAGTAGATCGCCGCCAACATCAGCACTTCCTTCAGTTCCGTGGGCGAGAGCTCGTGCTCCAGGCCCGCGCGCACGTGCAGCTCGAACTCCTCCCAGCTTTTCAGGCCGACCATCATCGCCAGCACCAGCAGGCGCCGCGTGCGGTCGTCCAGCACCGGCCGCGTCCACAGCTCGCCCCAGGCATAGCGCGTGATCAGCGCCTGGAAGTCGTCGGTGAACTCGTGGCGGTTCTTGAGGCGCGCCTCGACGTATTCGACGCCGAGCACCTCCTTGCGGCGCGCGAGGCCGTTCTCGTAGCGCGCGGATTCGTTGCCTGCATGCGCATCGAGGAAGAAATTGCACAGCCGATCGACCAGCGCCGGACCCGCCTCGTGAGTCGGGATATGCGCGCACGGCAACTCGACGTAGCGGGCGCCCGCAATCGCCTGCGCGATCGCCTGTCCCTGCGCGGGCGGCGTCGCCTGGTCGAAGCTGCCGGCGACGACCAGCGTGGGAGCCTTGATCTTCGCCAAACCGGGACGCAAGTCCATGTCGCGGATCGCCGCGCCGCAACCGATGTAGCCGCCCGCGTCGATGGAAAGGAACGTCCGGCGCACGCCGAGGAAACGCGCATCCGCCTGCTTTACATAGGCAGGCGTGAAGAATCGCGCCATCACCATGTCGGCGATCGCGGCCATGCCGCCCGACTTGATGGTCGCGATGCGCGCCGCCCAGGATTCCGGGCCGAAATAGGCCGAGGTGTTGCACAGGGCGAGCCGGTCAATCCGCTCGGGCGCATTCGCACCCAGCCACATGCCGACCATGCCGCCCAGCGAAATCCCCGCGTAGTGAAAGCGCTTAGCGCCGGCCGCATCGGCGACCGCCAGTGCGTCGCGGCCGAGGCGCTCCATGCTGTATTCGCCGGCCGGCGCATCGGAAGCCCCGTGGCCGCGCGCATCGTAGCGGATGACGCGGAAAGAGCGCATCAGGGCCGGCATTACCGGCTCCCAGAGAGCGTGATCGGTGCCGATGGAGTTGGAGAGCAGCAGCGCCGGCGCGTGGTCGGGACCGTCGCAGCGCCAGTACAGGCGTGCGCCGTCAGTCTGGACGAATGGCATGGGACTCCTTCAGGTCTTGATGGCTTGCGACCATTCGGCGAGCGCCCGCTCGATCATGGCCGGCGCCGAGCCGAAACAGCGTTCTGGATCGAATAGATCTTCAACTTTTCCCGCACCGGCGGCGGACATCGCCTGTGCATCCGCGCGCAGCACGTCGATGAGGTCCTTGCCCTCGCGCACCGCGGTCTCGCACAGTTTCTCGGTGAGCGCGTGCGCCGCCTGCCTGCCGAGCGAGCGGGCGAGGCGCAGCGACAGGTTCTCGGAAAATACCAGGCCGCGCGTGCGGTCCAGGTTGGCGCGCATCGCGCGCTCGTCGACCGCGAGGCCCTCCAGCACTTCGGCCATGGCGGCGAGCGCGCTGGCGGTGCTGCACAGCAGGTCGCGCAGCGTGAACCATTGGCCCTGCCAGTGCCCGAGACCGCGCTCGTGCTCGGGCGAGAGCTGCGAGAGGAGCGAGGCGGCGAGATGCGGCGCGCGCTGCGCGGCTTCCAGCGCGGCCACGCAGCCGACGGGATTGCGCTTATGCGGCATGGCGGAAGATCCGCCGCGCCCGGCGCCCGACGGCTCGGCGGCCTCGCCGATTTCGGGTTGCATCAGGAGCGAGACGTCGCGCGCGATTTTGCCCGTGGCGCCCGCGAGGATGGCGGTTTCGGCGCCGAGTCGTGCGAAACCATCGCGCACGCTGTGCCAGGTGATAGGTGCCCGCGCCACGCCGAGCTCGGCGGCGAGCGCGCCGGCGACGGCCTCGCCCAGCGTGCCGAAGGAAGACAGTGTTCCGCCGGCGCCGCCGAACTGCAGCCTGCGGGCGCTCGCCGCCGCCGAAGAAAAACCCGCACGAGCATGTGCGATTCCCGACAGCCAGACCGCGGCCTTCCAGCCGAAGGAAACCGGCACCGCGGGCTGCAGCAGCGTGCGCGCGACCATCGGCGTCTTCGCGTGGCGCCTTGCGAGCGCCGCGGCCGCGTCGCCGACGCGCTTTGCCAGGGAAAGCAGACGCTCGGATGCCGGCCCGAAGCACAACACCACACCAGTATCGATGACGTCCTGGCTGGTCGCGCCGAAATGCACGTAGCGCGCCGCTTCGGGCGAAACGGCGGCAACCTGTTCGGTCAGGCTTTTGACGAAGGGGATGGCGAGCGTGGCGGAGCGCCGCGCTGCCCTGCCGAGCCCGTCCGCATCGAACTTCGCCTGTGCGGCGACCGTGGCGATGGTTTCCGCCGCATCGGCGGGCACGAAGCCCGCGCCGACAGACGCTCTGGCCAGGGCGCCCTCGTAGCGCGCCATCGCGGCGAGCAGGCGCGCGTCGGACAGCGTCTCCGCGCAGGACTCGTCCCAGAACATGTGCTGCAGCGCGGACATGCGTTCGGCCCGCTGCCCGCTCAGGCCCTGCCCCAGACCTCTTCGGCCGTTTCGATCACCAGGCGCAGCTTGGTGCGCTGGGCCTCGACCGCGATGTTGTTGCCATGCACCGTGCTGGAGAAGCCGCATTGCGGGCTGAGCGCCAGCTGGTCGAGCGGGGCGAACTTCGCCGCCTCGTCGATGCGCCGCTTGAGGTCGTCCTTCTTTTCCAGCGCGTCTAGCTTGGTAGTGACGAGCCCCAGCACCACCACCTTGCCCTTGGGCAGGAAGCGCAGCGGCTTGAAATCCCCCGAGCGCTTGTCGTCGTACTCGAGGAAGTAGGCGTCGATGTTCATCTCCGACAGCAGCGCCTCGGCCACCGGCTCGTAGCCGCCCTGCGCCGCCCAGGTGCTCTGGAAATTGCCGCGGCACAGGTGCATCGCGAGCGTCATGCCGGCGGGTTTTTTCGCCACCACGCGGTTGATGAATTTCGCGTAGCGGTGCGGCAGCTCGTTCGGATCGTCGCCGCGCGCCCTGGCGGCCTCGCGCATCTTCTCGTCGCACAGGTAGGCGAGGTTGGTGTCGTCCATCTGTACGTAGTTGCAGCCGGCTTTCGACAGCGATTGCAGCTCGTCCCCGTAGGCCTTGGCGACGTCTTCGTAGAAGTCCGGCTCCAGTTCGGGGTAGTGCTGCTTGCTGATGCCGGCGCGGCCGCCGCGAAAGTGCAGCATCGTCGGCGAGGGAATGGTCACCTTGGGCGTGCGCTTGGTGCAGGACTTCAGGTACTGGAAATCCGCGAGCTGGATGTCCTTTACATGGCGCACCTTGTCGATCACGCGCATGACCGGCGGCGCCAGTTCCTCGCTGCCGTCGGGCCTCTTCACCATGACCGGGATGTCGGTCTTGACGCCGCCGATCTGCTCGAGGAAGTCGATGTGGAAGTAGGTGCGGCGGAACTCGCCGTCGGTGATCGCCTGCAGGCCGGTGTCTTCCTGGAACTTGACGATTTCGGCGATGGCCTTGTCCTCGACCTTGCGCAATTCGGCGGCGCCGATCTGCCCCTTGGCCTTTTTCTCGCGCGCTTCGAGCAGGTATTTGGGGCGCAGGAAGCTGCCGACGTGGTCGGCGCGGAAAGGCGGGGTGGAGCGTGCGGTCATGGGCATTCCTTGGTGTGCGGGAGTTTCCGAATTCTAGTTCAGGCGGTCGCGGTTTTTTTCCCCGCGCGCGGGCGGAGGTACGCGCCCTGGGCGACGAGCGCCGACTGCAGTTCGTTCAGGTCGACCGCGCGCGGCTCGATGCCGCGGTTTGCCGCCAGCGCGGCCCCCAGGCCGGCGGCCTGCCCGGTAATCCAGCACTGCGGGATTTCGCGCATGAAGCCGTGCGAATTCGGATCGCAGGCGATGTGCCGCCCGCAGGCGAGCAGGCCGTCCAGCGCCGCCGGCACCAGGCTGCCGTAGGGGATGGAAATGTTCGGGAATTTCGGCGATACGCTGGGCGTTACGCCGATTTCATCGTCGAAAACCTGCCCGCTCGGCCAGTGCGCGCGCAGCATCTTGGCAACGCCGGACAGCCGGCGCGCATGGCGCACGCCGAGCTGGGGCGCGCTCAGGAACAGATAGGCATTCTCGAACCCGGGCGCGTTGGACCGGTAGTAATCCAGGTGCCGGGCCATCAGGCGATGCGAACGGATTTCGACCTCGGTCTGGTCGTCGACGTCGAGCGCGGAAAAGCCCGACTGGCGCGGACCCATGAAGAGCGCGATGTCGTTGCGCCAAGAGACGAAGGGCCGTTCGAAGGCGCGCAGTTGCTCGCGGCCGCGCGCCATGAATTGCGTAAACTGTTCCGGCTGGCCAGCCTTGAATTCGAGCCAGCGCTCCATGTCCACGCCGCCCAGCAGCCAGGCGGTGTTCATGCAGTGGTGGATATCGGCCGCCTCGATGTCGGATTCGTACGCGGCTCCCGCGCGGGCGAACAGGTCGCCGTCGCCGGTCGCATCGACGACCACTTTCGCGCGCACCGCCTGCCGGCCCGCCTTGCTCTCGAAAATCGCGCCGCGCACCTTGCCGTTCTCCAGCAGCGGCATCGCCGCCCAGGAATGGAATACGAGACGCACTTTTTCTTCCAGCACCAGTTCCTGCGAGGCGAGCTTCAGCCGCTCGGGATCGACGGTCGGCGACCAGGTGACCACGCCGTGATAGGCGGCGGTGCGGTGCGACCAGTGCGCGGCGCGCGCCGGATCGCGCGAGCCCCATTCCGCGCGCGCGGGGCCCGCCACGGCATCCGGCGGCAGGCGGCCCATGAGTTCCTCGGCGAAGCCGCGGATGACGTGCTGGCCGCTCCAGTCGGTCATGCGGTCGATCCAGATCACCAGGCCGCCGGTCGACAGGCCGCCGAGATGGTTGTAGCGCTCGAGCAGCACCACGTCGGCGCCGGTGCGCGCCGCGGCAACCGCCGCCGCCGTGCCCGAGGGCCCGCCGCCGACCACCAGCACGTCGCAGTTGCGATAGACGGGAACCGCGCGCGCCGGTTCCTCGACCGTGCCGAGGTCGCGCCGGTCGGCGCGCCTGCGTTCCCCGCCGAAAATCTCGACATCGAAAATGTCGGAAGAAAGGATGCGTTCGTCCGAGCGTTCGGTGGTTTTCACGGGGACTCCTTTCTAGAGCTGCTTCACGCACGCGTGCAGGAGCGCGGAGCGGCCGCGGCGGACCTCGCCGATACAGTGCCGGATCGCATCCGGCAGGGCGTCCGGGTGGTCCACCCTGGCACCGTAGGCGCCGGCGGATTCGGCCACTTTGGAGAAATCCATGCCCGAAGCGAGGCGCGCCTCGAACTGCGCGGCGGCCGTGGCCTCGCCTTTCGGGTACATGCGCAGCGTCGATTCCTTCACCGCCGCCCAGCCGGCGTTGTCGACCACCACCGTCATGATAGGCAACTCGTACTGGCGGGAGACCGCGTACACCGTTTCCGGCGTGCACTGGTAGAACGAACCGTCGCCGACGATCTGCACTGTGAGCGCCTCGGGCCGGGCGAGTTTTGCCCCGAGCGCGGCGCCGCCGGAGTAACCCAGCGCGCTGCCGGGCATGCCGAAGATCGATCCCGGCACGCTGCGCATCACCTGGTTGAAAATCGCGGGCGCGCTGCGGATGCCTTCATTGAAGACGATATCCGCGGGGGAGAGCGCGCGGCCGAGTTCGGCGCACAGGTAGTTCACGTCGATCTGCCCGGGCTCGCCCTTGCCCGCCGCAAGCCTGGCAAGGTCCGCCGTCCGCGCGGCGCTTTCGCCGCAGATGGCTTCCATCCGCTTGCGTGCCGCCTCGAGAAAACGAGGGGTCGCTTTCCTGCGCAGGTCTTCCAGCAACTGCGCGAGGATCACGCAGCTGTCGCCCTGCACGCGCAGATTGCTCGGGAAACCCCACATCGGCGCTTTTTCCTTGATCACGTCGATGTCGATGTGGATCCAGTGGCTGGCAGGATCTTCGCGGGTGTCCCCGGGGATCCACGGCACGTCCACGTCCACCATCAGCCCCACGTCCGCCTTCGGCACGGCGGCGCCGGCCGCCACGCCGAGATAGCACGGTGAATCGTGCGGGATGTTGAGGCAGGTCGCGCCCGCCTCGTAGACGCGGATCCCGGCGAAGCGCGCCAGCTCGTCCAGCAGCGCGGGGAATGCGGTGTTGCGGCCGCCGTAGCGCGTTATCAGGACCGGGTATTCGGCCGCCAGCAGCCTGGCGGCGATCTGTGCGAGCGTTTCGGGATCGGTGCCGCGCGCACGCACCGGGCCGAAGCGCGCTTCCGGGAACGCCTGGACCGCGCTCTCGTCCCAGTTCTGCGCCAGGACTTCCCGCGGCAGCGTGAGGTACACCGGACCCATCGGGTCGCTGTGCATCATCGAATGGGCGCGCCGCAGCACTTCCTTGGTGGTCACGCCGGAATGCAGGTTGTATTCCCACTTCACGTAAGGACGCACCAGGCCGGCCTGGTCGTAAGGCTCCTGGATGAAATGCACCTGGTTGTCGCGCGAGCCGGGAAGCTCGCCGCGGATCGTGAAAGGCGCGCGGCCGGCCATCAGCAGCGCCGGAATGCGCGCGCGCGCCAGGTTGTGCAGCGCCATCGCCGAGTTGGCGGTGCCGACGTCGACGTGCACCAGCACGGCCTGCCCGCGCCCCGTCACCATGGTGTAGCCCGCCGCCATGTGCACGGCGACGTTCTCGTGCGGGCAAAGGACCGTGGGCGGATATCTGCGCCCGTCCTTGCGCCAGCGCGCCATTTCCTCGATCACCGGCGCGTGATCGGTGCCGAGGTTGCAGAACAGGTGGTCGACGCCGATCTCGTTCAGCCCCTCGAGAAAGTAATGGGAGGTGCTGCGCAGCTTCACTTCCGGCGTTTTGTCCATGCCGTTTCCTAGAAATCGAAGAACACTGTTTCGTCGCGGCCCTGGAGGAAAACGTTCCATTCGAACGCCCCGGGTTTCCCGGCGGTTTTCTTTGCAATCAGCGTGGCCCGGCGCTCCGTCGGCACCAGCGCGAGCACCGGGTCGTCGGCGTTGGCCGGATCGTCGGGGAAATAGATGCGGCTGACGAGCTGCTTCAACTGCCCGCGCATGAAAATATTGGCGGCGATGTGCGGCGCCTGGAGTTTTCCCCCCGGCCCCTGCACGCGCCCCGGCTTGATGGTCTGGAAGCGGAACATCCCCTGGTCGTCGGTGGCCGAACGGCCGAAGCCGCGGAATTCCTTCTGCCCGTACTTGCCTTCCGAATTGGCCTGCCAGATCTCGACCATCGCATCGTTGACCGGCTTGCCGTCGCCATCGACGACCTTTCCTTCGATGGATATGCGCTCTCCGGCGACGCCGGCCGGCGCAAGGTTCTCGATGGTCATCGGCGTCAGGCCGATATGCAGGTACGGTCCGACGGTCTGCGAGGTGGTTGCTTGCAGGCTCATGATGTCAGGGTCTCTTTTTCTGTTCCATCGGCGTCTCGTCCGGACCGCGCAGCACGATGTCGAAGCGGTATCCCAGCGCCATTTCCGGGATCGTGGTCTCCCAGTCGAGCGTCGAGATCAGGCGGTTGCGGGCGCGCTCGTCCGGCACGCAGTTGAACATCGGGTCGAAGGGCAGCAGCGGATCGCCCGGGAAATACATCTGCGTCACCAGCCGCGTGACGAAGGCGGGGCCGAACAGCGAAAAATGGATGTGCGCCGGCCGCCAGGCGTTGTAATGGTTGCGCCACGGGTATTCGCCGGGCTTGATCGTCACGAAGCGATAGCGGCCGTGTTCGTCGGTGAGCGCGCGTCCGGCGCCGGTGAAATTCGGATCGGTGGGCGCGTCGTGCTGGTCCGCCCGGTGCGGATAGCGCCCCGCGGAATTCGCCTGCCAGACCTCCACCAGCGTGTGCGGCACCGGCTTGCCGTTTTCATCCAATACCCGCCCGCTCACGATGATGCGCTCGCCGATCGGATCGCCGGCGTGCTGCCTGGTGAGGTCGTGATCGGCCGGCTTGACTTCGTCGTAGCCGAACACGGGCCCCGTCAGTTCGGTGAGCGTTTGCGGCAGGATCACCAGCGGCCTGGTTGGTGCGCGCTTGACTGTGGAGGCGTACTGCGGAAAAAGGTAGTCCGGCTGGGTGCCGGGAAACGGCCGGCGGTAGCCGGTGACTTCGGGCATGGCGGCGTTCTCCTTGCTATTTTTCGGCATCGGGCTGCTTCGAAGGTTGCGCGCGGTCGAAGGCGTCGAGCTTCATGCACTCGGCGAATATCCGCATCGCGGACGGATACGGCGCGGTGTCGCATTGGTAGCGCTGGGCGTTGAAAATCTGCGGCACCAGGCAGCAGTCGGCCAGCGTCGGCGCATCGCCATGGCAGAATTTTCGCGTCGTCTTCCCGTTCGCCAGGTCCGCCTCGAATTTCGCCAGGCCGTCGGCGATCCAGTGGCGGTACCAGGCGTTGACGCCGTCCTCGTTCTGCCCGAGCGTTTTTTTCAGGTGCTGCAGCACGCGCAGGTTGTTGACCGGATGGATTTCGCTGGCGATAAGCATTGCGAGCGACCGCACGCGGGCGCGCCCGAAAGAATCCGGCGGCAGCAGCGGCGGCTTCGGGTGCGTCTCCTCCAGGTACTCGATGATGGCGAGCGACTGGGTGAGGCGCCTGCCGCCTTCTTCCAGCGTCGGCACCAGGGCCTGCGGATTCACCGCGCCGTATTCCGGACTGCGGTGCTCGCCCCTGGCCAGGTGCACGAAGGCCGTCTCGTAGGCGAGGCCCTTGAAGTTGAGGGCGATCCGAACGCGGAAAGCCGCGGAACTGCGGAAGTAGGTGTAGAGCTTCATTTCAGTCCCAGGAGTTTCGCTGCATTTTCCTTCAGGATCAGCGGCCGCACTTCGGGCTTGATCGGCAGTTTCTCGAATTCGGCGAGCCAGCGGTCCGGCTGGATGACGGGATTGTCGCTGCCGAAAAGCACCCGGTCCTTGAGCAGTGTATTCGCGTATTGCACCAGCTTGGGCTCGAAATACTTGGGCGACCAGCCCGACAGGTCGATGTAGGTGTTCGGTTTGTGCAGCGCCACCGACAGCGCCTCGTCCTGCCATGGCACCGACGGGTGCGCCATGATGATCGGCATGTCGGGAAAGTCGGCCGCCACGTCGTCGAGATGAACCGGGTTGGCGTACTTGATGCGCAGGCCGCCGCCGCCGGGCATGCCGGCGCCGATGCCGGTCTGGCCGGTGTGGAAGATCGCCGGCAGCTTCGCCTCCGCGATCACTTCGTAGAGCGGATAGACGTCGTGATCGTTCGGGAAGAACCCTTGGATGATCGGGTGGAACTTGAATCCCCGCACGCCGAAATCCTTGATCAGGCGGCGCGCCTCGCGCACGCCCATCTTGCCGCGCGCCGGATCGATGCTGGCGAACGGGATTGCGATGTCGGCATGCTCGTGGGCGGACTCGGCGACCTCCTCGTTCGAGATGCGCTGGATGCCCATGCCGCGCTCGTGATCCACGGTGAACACCACGAAGGCGATCCTGCGCTCGCGATAGTACGCGGCCATCTGCGCGATGGTCGGATGCTTCACCTGGTAGCGGAAATAGCGGCCGCGCGCCTCGAGCGCCTCCTTTTCCGCCGCATCGGGCAGCATGCGCGTCGAGGTTTCGGCGTGCGTGTGGATGTCGATCGCGACGAGGTCCCGGATGTTCATGTCGAACTCACGATGATGGCCGGGCCGGGGGGCTCTGCATAGAGCTGTTCCACCAGCGAGGCGCGGTTTTTCAATACCGCGCGCTGATTGATCGACCCTTTGTCGGTGATTTCGCCGGCGTCGATCGAGGGCGGGGTTTCCATGACCAGAACGCGCGCGATCCGCATCGAACTGCCGGTGCTGCCGCGCGCAAGCCGGTCAAAAATTTCCTGCAGCCGGGCGCGCAATGCCGCCCCGCTCAATTCGCGGCATGCCGCGCTGTTCGGAAATACCAGCGCGCCGAGCCGGTCGCGGTCGTGTCCGGCGATCACCACGTCCTGCACCAGCGGCGAGCAGGCAGCATTGATCTTCGCCCGCAGCGGACCGACGCTTACCCAGGTGCCGGTGGTGAGCTTGAAATCCTCCGCGGTACGGCCGTCGAATTCAAAGCCCTGCCCCGGATCGGCCGGATCGATGAAGCGCATCGCATCGCCGGTGCGGTAGTAGCCTTCCGCGTCGAAAGCCGCCCGGGTCAGCTCCGGCTGGCGCCAATAGCCCGGCGTGATGCTCGGTCCGCGGAAGCGCACTTCCAGCTTGCCGTCTTCCGGCGCGAGCTTCATCTCGAGCCCGTCCAGCGGCAGGCCGACGGTGCCGGCGCGCGCCGCGCCCCGGCTGGTGTACATCGCCGAGGGCGCGGTCTCGGTCGCGCCGTAGCCGGTAATCCACAGGATGCGTTCGCCGCAGGTCTCGATCGCCAGCTCCTCGTAGGCTTGCCAGATCGGCTGCGGCAGCACGGCCGCGGCGTATTGCAGCAAACCCAGCCGGCTGAAAAAGGTCTTGCGCAGGACGGCGTCCTCGCGCAGAAACGGCAGCAGCGCTTCATAGCCGCGCGGCACGCTGATATAGATCGTCGGCGCGATTTCGCGCAGGTTGCGCACGGTGCTCTCGATAAGACCGGCAACCGGCTTGCCTTCGTCGATGTAGAGCGTGCCGCCGTGGTACAGCACGAGGCCGAGGTTGTGGTTGCTGCCCGCGGTGTGGTTCCACGGCAGCCAGTCCACCAGCACAGGCGGCACCGCGCCTAGCGACGGCAGCGCCTGGGCGATCATCTGCTGGTTGCTGCACAGCATGCGCTGGGTGTTGATGACCGCTTTTGGCTGCCCGGTGGAGCCCGAGGTGAGGAGGAATTTCGCGACCGTGTCCGGACCGACCGCGGCGTGCGCCTGTTCCACGGCGGCGGTGGGTTGCGTCGCTTCCAGTTCGGAGAACCGATCGCCGAACATGATCTCCGTGTCCGCCGGAACTGCCGCTGCGGTCGCTTTTGCGAAGCGTTGGCCATCGGCGGCAAACACGAACCCCGGCGTAAGAAGCCGGACCACATATTTCAGTTTCGCGAAGTCCGTGGAAACGAGCGAGTAAGCCGACGATACCGGCACATAAGCGACGCCTACGTGCATGCAAGCCAGCGCGAGCAGCGCATGCTCGATGTCGTTGTCCGACAGGATCGCCACCGGCCGCTCCTGCGACAGCTCGCGGTCGAGCAGTGCCTGGCCGATCGCGCGCACGCGGGCGAACGCTTCGGCGTAGTTCAGGGTGCGCCAGCCGCCGCCGTCGGCATTGCGCCGCGCGATGAAGGGGCGCTGCGGGGCTTCGCGCGCCCAGTACGCCAGGCGCTCGGTGATTTTGTCCGGGTAGGCGTCCAGCGGGTGCGGCGAGCGCAGCAGGATCGAGCCGTCTTCGCGCCGCCTGGTTTCCACTTCGGCCGGGCCCAAAGGGACTTTGCGGACGGCCGCCGCATTCAACCCCGCCGGATTCATCCGCGTTTTTTTACTTTCGCCGCGCGCTTCTCGAGAAAATCCTTCATGCGCCTCTTCGCTTCCGGTTCGCTTTGCGCGATCCCCGCCACCAGGGATTCCATCAGCAGCCCCGCGTCCTGCCCGAGCTCGGCGATGCGCGGCAGCGCGTGCATCAGCGCGAAATTGGTGGCCGGCGCATTGCCCGCGACGCGCCCGGCGAGCTCCATTCCCTTGGCGAGCCCCTTGCCCGCGGGCACCAGGTAAGTGGAAATGCCCGTCACCTGCCCCTCCTTGGCGGAATACACGCGGCCGGTGAACATCATGTCGGCCATGCGCGCGGCGCCGATCAGCCTCGGCACCCGCACCGAGGCGCCGCCGCCGACGAAAATGCCGCGCTGGCCTTCCGGCAGGGCGTAGAACGCGCTGCTTTCGGCGACGCGGATGTGCGCGGTGCTGGCGAGTTCCAGGCCGCCGCCCACCACCGCGCCGTGCAGCACTGCCACTACCGGAACCCGGCCGAACTGGATCCGTTCGAAGGTCCGATGCCAGCCGCGCGAATGCGCCGTGCCCTGCGCGGCCGAGCGGTCCGCGAGCTCCGCCAGATCGAGGCCGGCGCAGAAATGCTCGCCCGCTCCATGCATCACCACGGCCTTCACTCCCGCGGGCAGCGCGTTGAAAAACGCATCGAGTTCCGCGACCATCGCGTCGCTCAGGGCGTTGCGCTTGGCGGGGCGGTTGAGCAGCAGGACGCCGACCGCGCCCTGCTGCTCGAACCGCAACGACTTGAACTTCATCTGGAGGCTAGGGCGCCGGAACGACTTTGACCTTCAGTTCGCCGACACCGTCGATGCCGGCGTGCATGTCGTCGCCCGGCTTCACCGGGCCGACGCCGGCCGGCGTGCCGGAATAGATCAGGTCGCCGGGCTCGAGCGTGTAGTACTCCGAGAGGAAGGCGATCTGCTCGGGCACCGACCAGATCATGTCCGAGAGATCGGCCTTCTGGCGCTCCTTGCCGTTGACCTTGAGCCAGATGGCCCCCTTGCCCGGATGGCCGATCTTCGCGGCCGGCACCAGCGCGCTGCAGGGCGCCGCTTCGTCGAAATTCTTGCCGAAATCCCAGGGCCGGCCGTGGTCCTTGCCGAGCTGCTGCAGGTCGCGCCGCGTCATGTCCAGGCCGACGCCGTAGCCGAAGATGTGCTCGTTCGCCTTCTTCGCCTCGATGCGCCGGCCGCCCCTGGCGATCGCCACCACCATCTCGGTTTCATAGTGGAAATTGGCGGTCTTCGGCGGGTAATGCAGCTCGCCGCCGGTTACCAGTGCGAACTCGGACTTGATGAAGAAGAACGGTGTTTCACGGCCGTCGCCGCCCATTTCCTTCTGGTGCTCGACGTAGTTCCGGCCGACGCAGAAGATGCGCCGCACCGGGAACAGATCTTTGGAATCCTTGACCGCGAGCGAAGGGATGCCCCACAGCGGAATTACGTGTGCCATTCGATTTTCTCCTGGAAGAGGCGATATTTTATTCCCGCCCCGGCCGGGCGCACTATTGTGCACCGTGCCAAGCTTGTCTGGCCCGGCGGACTGAATTAGCATTGCCATAGCGGCAATCGCCGCAACTGGAGGAGAGAATGGCTATGAAAAAACGGACGCCGGCGGCAGCGCTGGCAGCGGCAGCATTTCTCGCCGGCAGCCTGCTTTCGGCGGGCGCGGGCGCGCAGACGGTCAAGGTCGGGGTGGTGTTGCCCTATACCGGCGTGGGCGCCGAGCTCGCCCAGCAGATCGACCGCGGCATGCAGATGTACCTGAAGCTCAACCCCAACGCGCTCGGTTCCTACAAAATCGAACTGGTCAAGCGCGACTCGAAGAATCCGAGCGGCGCCGAGGCCAAGACCGCGGTGCAGGAGCTGATCACGCAGGACAAGGTCGACATCCTCACCGGGTTCGTCTATTCGCCCGACGCCATTGCATCGGCGCCGCTGGTGACCGAGGCGAAGAAGCCGATGATCATCATGAACGCCGGCACCGCCTGGATCACCAACCTGTCTCCAATGATCTCGCGCGTGTCGTTTTCCATGTGGCACGCGGGATTTGCCATGGGCGATTACGCAGCCAAGGTCATGAAGGCCAAGACCGCGGTAGTGGGTTATACGGATTACCCGCCGGGCAAGGACAGCCTGGAGGCGTTCAAGCGCGGCTTCGAGACGAACGGCGGCAAGGTCATCGACGAGATCCCGATGGGCAGCCCGGCCAAGGTGCCCGACTTCACGCCGTTCTTCCAGCGCGCCAAGGACAAGAAGCCCGACGTGTTCTTCGTATTCGTTCCCGCGGGCGATCATGCCCTCGCCGTGGCGAAGACTTACGGCGCTCTCGGCATGCGCCAGGCCGGCATCAAGCTGATCGGCCCGGGCGACATCACCCAGGACATCAAGGTGCAGTCGATGGGCAGCGACGGCGTGGGGCTGATTACCGCGCACCATTACAACGCCGACCTCGACAACCCGGCCAACCGCAGCTTTGTTGCCGCCTGGAAGAAGGAGTACGGCGCCGACTCGACGCCGGATTTCATGGCGGTGCAGGGCTACGACGGCATGGCCGCGATCGCCCACATGGTCGTCGCGCAGAAGGGCAAGATCGACGGCGATGGCGCCATGGAGACGCTCAAAGGCTGGAAATTCGACAGTCCGCAGGGCCCGATCATGATCGATTCCGCGACGCGCGATATCGTCATGAACGAGTACATGAGCGAACTGGAGATGAAGGACGGGCGGCTGTATCAGAAGAACATCGGGGTGATCAAGGCGGTCAAGGACATGTGCAAGGAACTCAAGGACGGCCGCTGCAAGTAGCCGCTTCGGCCCGCAGAATCCGCATCGCAAGCGCCGCCGCCCGCCGAGTACCGACGGGCGGCGTTTTTTTTATCTCATGGACCTGATCAGCATTCTCATCGGCGGGCTCACCTCCGGCATGGTGCTGTTCATCGTGTCGGTGGGCCTGTCGATCACCATGGGCTTGATGGGCTTCGTCAACCTCGCGCACGGCGGCTTCGCGATGCTCGGCGGCTACGCCATCGTGCTCTCGATGAACAAGTGGGGCGTGCCGTTCCTCCCGGCGATCGCGATCGGCTTTGCCGCGGTCGCCGCCGTGTCGGTAGTGCTCGAGCGGCTGTTCTATGCCCGCCTGTACCGGGCTACTGAACTCGACCAGGTGCTGTTCACCATCGGCCTGGTGTTCGTGATGATCTCCTCGGTAACGCTGGTTGTCGGCCCGGAGACGCAGACGCTGCAGCTGCCGGACTGGCTGCGGGGCCAGACCGACCTCGGCTTCATCAAGTACCGCAGCTACAGCCTGGCGATCATCGCCGCGGGGAGCGCGCTCGTCCTCGCGTTGTGGCTCGGCTTCGAGCGCACGCGCTTCGGCGCCAAGATTCGCGCCGCAGTGGACAACCGGCGCATGGCCGAGTCTGTCGGCGTGGATGTCGGCAGGTTGTTCACGGTCACCTTCGCCGTGGGCAGCGGGCTTGCCGCGGTTGGCGGCGGACTGGGCGCCGAGATTCTCGGCCTCGATCCTCAATATCCGCTGCGCTACCTGGTGTATTTCCTGATCGTCGTCTCGGTCGGCGGCCTGGGGCGCGTTACGGGAGTGTTTTTTGCCGCGCTTCTGATCGGCTTGCTCGATTTCGTGCTGAAGATCGAATTTCCGAAGGGCGGCGCCCTGTTCATCTATGCGCTCACGCTGGGCTTGCTGCTGTGGCGGCCGCAGGGTCTGTTCGGCAGGCGCGGCGGATGACGCAACTCACGGCGACGGAGTTGCTGGCTGCGCGCCACAGGTTGCGCGGGTGGGAAGCGTTGCCCTGGATCGCCGGCATCGCCGTATTTTTCCTGTTCCCAAGCTATTTGGCGTTCGGCACCCAGGTTCTGGTCATGGTGCTGTTCGTGTTGTCTCTCGATCTCGTGCTGGGCTATGCCGGCATCGTGACGCTGGGCCATGCCGCTTTTTTCGGCACGGGGGCCTATACCGTCGGCATGCTGGCGATGAATTGGGACTGGAACGAGCCCCTGAGCGGGCTGCTTGCCGCGGCGCTGGTGTCCGGCGCCGTCGGGCTGGCGAGCGGATTCGTACTGCTGCGCACAAGGGGGTTGACGCTATTGATGCTGACGCTTTGCACCATGGCGCTGCTCGAAGAGGCGTCGAACATGGGATCGGCCTGGACCGGCGGTTTTGACGGCATGCCGGGGCTCGCGTTCAAGCCGCTGCTCGGCCTGTTCCCCTTCGAGCAGCTATCGTTCCGTCCCCAGTACCTGTACGCGCTGGCGGTACTCTTGGTTTGCTTCATTGTCGTGCGCACCCTGGTGCATTCGCCGTTCGGCCAGACGCTCACGGGGATCCGCGAGAATTTGCTGCGCATGCACGCGGTCGGCGCGCCGGTCCACCGCAGGCTGGTGACGGCGTACGCGGTATCCGCGGCGCTCGCGGGAATCGCCGGCGGTCTTTTCGCTCAGTGCAACGCCTACGTCAATCCCGCCGTGCTCGGTCTCGACCGCGGCGCCGGGGCGCTGATCATGCTGATTCTCGGCGGCTACGGCCGACTGTACGGCGCGTTCGTCGGGGCGGTCGCCTACATGTTGCTGGAACACACCCTTGCGAAAACCTATCCGACCGCCTGGCAGCTCGGCGTCGGCCTGATGCTGATGGCGGTGGCGCTGTACGCGCGCAATGGCATCCTTGGACTGGGCGAGTCGCTGCGCCGCTGGCTGCGCCGAGGCGACGGCCGGTGAGGCCCGCGCTGCTCGAGACGCGGGGCTTGTGCAAGAGCTTCGGTGCGCTCGAGGTGTCGCGCGACATCGGCATTCGCCTCGATCCGGGCGCGCGCCATGCGCTGATAGGGCCGAATGGCGCCGGCAAGACCACGCTGATCAACCTGCTCACCGGCCTGCTGCGCCCGACCAGCGGCAGCGTGCTGCTCGAGGGCGATGACGTGACCGGGCTGCCCCAGGCGAGGCGGGTCAAGCGAGGCATCGCGCGCACGTTCCAGATCAACCAGCTGTTCAGGGGTTTGAGCGTGCTCGAGAACGTATGCATCGCCGTGACCGAGCGCCTCGGATTGGCGGGAAGGATGCTGCGCCCGGCCGGCCTGCGCGCAGAGGTGATTGCCGAAGCCTCGCGCCTGATCGAGTTGCTGCAGCTCGCCGGGGATGCCGGGCGCCGCGTCGGCGAGCTGCCTTACGGCCGCCAGCGCCTCGTGGAGATCGCCATCGCGCTCGGGCTGAACCCCAAAGTACTGCTGCTCGACGAACCCGCGGCGGGAGTGCCGAGCGCGGAGAGCCACATCCTGCTTGCCGCGATCAACGCGCTGCCCAGGGATATCGCCGTGCTCATCATCGAACACGACATGGAGCTGGTATTTCGCTTCGCCGAGCGCATCACGGTGCTGGTGAGCGGTGCGGTGTTCGCCGAGGGTACGCCGGCCGAAATCGCCGCCAACCCCGAGGTGCGCTCCATCTACCTCGGGGGCGCCGCCGATGGCTGAGGCGCTGCGTTTGCGCGGGGTTGCAGCCGGCTACGGCGAGACCGTCGTGCTCGAAGGCGTCAATCTGATCCTCGGTGCGGGCGAGCATCTGAGCGTCATCGGCCGCAATGGCGTGGGCAAATCCACGCTGCTCGCAACCATCATGGGCCACACTACGCTGCACGCGGGGACGATCGAGCACGACGGCCGCCGCATCGACGGCGATCCGGTGCATGTGCGGGCGCGGCGCGGCCTGGGCTTCGTGCCGCAGGAACGCGAGATTTTTCCCTCTCTTACCGTGCGCGAAAACCTCGAGATCGGAGCCCGGCCCGGCCCCTGGACCGCGGCGCGCGTTTTCGAGCTGTTTCCCAACCTGCGCACCCGGCTGGATAACGGAGGCGGCCAGCTTTCGGGCGGCGAGCAGCAGATGCTGGCGATCGCGCGCGCGTTGCTGACCAATCCCGCCGTGCTGCTGATGGACGAACCTACCGAGGGCCTCGCGCCGGTGATCGTGCAGGCGCTGGCGCAGGTGCTGCTGAAACTGCGCGGCGAAGGCAACCTGTCCATCGTGCTGGTGGAGCAGAACAGCCGCATCGCCCTCGAATTCTCCGCGCGCACCGCGGTCATGGACCGGGGCCGGCTCGTGTACGACGGGCCTTCGGAGCGCCTGCGCAAGGACCCGGATTTCCTTGCCAGCCTGATCGCGGCGCAATAAGCCGGCCGGCTAGCGCTTCCCCTCCTCCAGCTCGCGCTCGATCAGCTCGCGCAGCTTGAAGCGCTGCACCTTGCCGGTGGCGGTGCGCGGCAGCTCCGCGACGGCGCGGATCCATTTCGGGCGCTTGAAGCGCGGCAGTTTTTCCTCGCAGGCCTTGCCCGCGGCGGCGAGCGCGTCGGCGGATTCCCCCCGGGCGGCGACGAACAGCGCGAGCCGCTCGAAGCCCTCGCCGTCGGTCACCTGGACGCAGGCGACTTCCGCGATCGCCGGGTCGCTCGCGACGGCCTCCTCCAGGTCGCCCGGCTGCACCCACTGGCCCGCAATCTTCATCAGTTCATCCGAGCGCCCCTGGTGCGAAAAGAATCCGTCGGCGTCCCGGGTAAACAGGTCCCGGGTGCCGAACCAGCCGTCGCGAAACTGCGCCGCGGTCTGCTCGGGGCGGTTGGCGTAACCCAGCGCGAGCGCCGGGTGCCGTACCCAGAGCTCGCCAGGGACGCCGGCCTCCGCTTCTTTCCCGTCCGCGGCCAGCAGGCGCGTATCGACCTTTGCGAGCGGTTTGCCGGTGCGCGGCGCGATCGAGGTTCCCGGCGGCGTCAGCATGCAGACGCAGAAGGTTTCCGACATCCCGTACAACGACAGCAATTCCTGCCCGGTGGCCTTGCGCCACTGCTCGATCACGGGCGCCGGAAGCCGTTCCCCGGCGGCGACGAACCGGCGGACAGTTCGGAACGGCGCCAGCCGCGAGGGCTCGAGCGCGAGCAGCATGCGGTAAAACGTCGGCACGCTGAAGAAGGCGGCCGGCTCGTGGCGCTCGACCAGGCCGGCGATGGAATCGGTATCGGCCCAATCCGGGTTGAGTACCGTGGTTGCGCCGGCGGAAAGCGGGCCGAGAAATCCATTCTCGAGCGAGTAGGCGAAGAACAGCTTGGAGGTCGCGATTACCTTGTCGCCCGCAACGAGACCGAGCACTTCACGCTGCGCCTGGCCGGCCGACAACAGGCTGCGGTGCGGATGGACGATACCCTTGGGCTTGCCGGTGGTGCCGGAGGAGTACAGCCAGAAAGCGGGGTGTTCCATGCCGGCATCGAACGGTTTTGCCTGCGGCGCGGCGCGCGACAGTACCCCGCGCCAGGAAGACGGCGAGTCCGCGCCGCCTGCGCCCGCAATCGCCAAGCCGCTGCCGCGGCTTTCTTTCCCGCCATGTTCGGCAGCAAGATCGGGGCGCGCCCGGACAAAAACATCCTCGACGATCGCGAGGCGCGCGCCGCTGTCGGCGTGGATGTGCCGGTATTCTTCCTCGCTCAGCTTGGTGTTGAGGGCGATCGCAACGGCGCCCGCGTGCACCGCGCCCAGCCAGGCTGCAGCGAACTCGGGCGTGTCGCGCATCAGGAAAAGCACGCGGTCGCCGGGCGCGACGCCGAGGATGCGAAGCGCATTCGCGGCCCGCGCGACCTGCGCCGCGAGTTCGGCGTAGCTGAGCGACTCCTCGCCGCAGATCAGCGCGGTGCGCGGCCCGTGCCGATCGAGGGCGGCCTCGCCCAGAAAATGGTCAACAGCGTTCATATTGTTGTTATGTTGCGCGCCTGTCGCTCTTCGCCTAGGATCGTAGCGTCCGCGCCGTTGCAAGGTCAAATTGTTTGGACTCCAAACAAAAGCCAGCCAAGGATCGTTCGGGTCCTCCTCTCCATCCGGGTGCGCTGCCCGAACTGCTCGGCTACCGGCTGCGGCTCGCGCAGCAGGCGGTATTCCGCGACTTCGCCGCCAGCGTGCAGGGACTCTCTCCCGGCCGCGTCGGACTGCTGATCTATGTCGACGCCAATCCGGGCGTGACCCAGAGCCGCCTCGCCGAGGCGGCGCAACGCGACCGCTCGACCATGGTCGGCGTGCTCGACCTGCTCGAGGCGCGCGGCCTGCTGGAGCGCCGCCGGGGCGCCGACCGCCGCACCAACGGCTTGTGGCTGACGCGCGCCGGCCGGTCGCTGCTCGCGCGCGCCCTGCGCGCGATCGCCAGGCACGAACGGCGCATCGCTTCGCGCCTTTCGGCCGCCGAACGGCGCCAGTTGCTGGCCTTGCTCGGCAAAATCTCCAGCTAGAAAAGAAAGGGGGCGCGCAGTTTGCGGGAGCCGAAGCTCCCGCGCCCTACGGCGCCCCTAAGGACCAGGAGGAAATCTGCTGAATTAGTAGTTGTAGGCCTTCTCGCCGTGATCGGCCAGGTCGAGACCTTCTTGCTGGTCGTCGTCGCTCGCACGGATGCCGATCGTGAACTTGAGGATCAGCAGGATCACGAAGGCAACGCCGCCCGACCAGACCAGCGTGATGCCGATGTCCCACGCCTGCGAAACGAGCTGCGCCATCGCGTCGAAATCGCCCACCTTGTTGGCGACATAGTCGTAGACGCCGGTGCCGCCGAACGCCGGGTTGACGAAGATCCCGGTGCCGAGCGAGCCGATGATGCCGCCGATGCAGTGCACGCCGAAAGTATCGAGCGCATCGTCGTACCCAAGCCAGGCTTTCACCTTGGTAACCGCGAAGAAGCAGATGATGCCCGCAACCGCGCAGGTGACGAAGGCGCCGACCGGGCCCACGAAGCCGGCTGCCGGCGTGATCGCCACCAGGCCCGCGACGATTCCCGAGCAGATGCCGAGCAGGCTTGGCTTGCCCTTGACGATCCACTCGATGAGCGCCCAGGCAACGCCCGCCGTGGCCGTGCCGAACAGAGTGTTGAAGAACGCGATGCCAGCGCCGCCGTTGGCTTCCAGCGCGGAGCCCGCGTTGAAGCCGAACCAGCCCATCCACAGCATGCCGGTGCCGATCGCGGTCATCATTACGCTGTGCGGGGCCATGGATACCTTGCCGTAGCCGTTGCGCTTGCCGAGCATCAGCGCGCAGACCAGCGCGGCAATCCCGGAATTGACGTGCACGACGGTGCCGCCGGCGAAGTCGAGCGCGCCTTTCTGGAAGAGGAACCCGGCGTGCGAGCCCGCTTCCTCTGCGGCTTTCGCGGTGGTGTAGGCGTCGGGACCGTCCCAATACCAGACCATGTGTGCGACCGGCAGGTAGGCGAACGTGAACCACAGGATGCTGAAGAGGATCATGGCGGAGAACTTGAAGCGCTCTCCGTAGCCGCCGGCGATCAGCGCGACCGTGATGGCGGCGAAGGTCAGCTGGAACATGCAATACACGAAATCCGGCAGGTACTGGCCCTTGCTGAAGGTCGCGGCAACCGCGGTCGCCGGATCCTCGCCGAGCATGAATAGCTTGTCGAAGGATCCCCAGAACGGATTGCCGGCGGTGAACGCGACGCTGTAGCCGTAGATCACCCACAGCACGGCGATGACGCAGAAAATCGAAAAGCTCTGCATTACCGTGGAGAGCACGTTTTTCGTGCGAACCATGCCCGCGTAGAACAGCGCCAGTCCGGGCACCGTCATCAGCAGCACGAACGCCGTGGAGGTCATCATCCAGGACACGTCCCCCTTGTTGCAGTCGAACCCCTTGTCGCCGCACTTCGGTGCGGCGGGTGCGGCGGGTGCGGCTGCAGCTGCGGGCGCGACGTCTTTCTTCTCATCGGCCTTGGCATCGGCTTTCGCCGGCTCGGCTTTGGCCTCAGCCTTCGCCTCGGCTTTCTCGGGGGCCTTGTCTTTTTCCTGGGCCCCGACGCCGCTCGCTCCTGCGAACAGCGCGAGCACGGAAAGAACTGCAATCAGCTTCTTCATCATATTCTCCCTAGATTGCAGCGGCGTCTGTTTCGCCGGTGCGAATGCGGACGACCTTTTCGAGGTCGAACACGAAAATCTTGCCATCGCCGATCTTGCCGGTATTGGCGGCTTTCTCGATCGCCTCGAGGACGCGGTCCAGCATGTCGGTCTTCACCGCTGCCTCGATCTTTACCTTCGGCAGGAAATCGACCACGTACTCGGCGCCGCGATAAAGCTCGGTGTGCCCTTTTTGCCGGCCGAAACCCTTGACTTCGGTCACGGTGATGCCCTGAACGCCGATCCCCGAGAGGGCTTCGCGCACCTCGTCGAGTTTGAACGGCTTGATGATTGCGGTTACCAGTTTCATGTTTTCCCCTTGTGCGGCAGCCGGCGTCGCCGCCGGCCGCCGAATGCAGGATCAGAATGTCTTGCTGACCGACAACACCACGGTGCCGCTGCCGGCGTTCCTGGTCTTGTCGGGAAGGCCGGACGGCGTGTTGAAGCTGCCGTTGTTGAAGCAGTAGACCTGGTTGACCGCGCTCGCGCTGCAGCTGCCCTTGGCGTTGGTATCAATATAGGAGGCGCCCAGCACCCAGCCGCCGAGGTCCTTGGTCACGCCGACCTTCCAGTCCGTATAGCTGCCGTTGGTCATGTTCTTGAAATCGAGATGGCCGACGTGCCCGTTGACGCCCCAGCCGTCGCCCAGGTCGTAGTTGGCGCTCAGGTCGAGGTAGTTCGAGCCCTTGGTGTTGGGCGTGGAGAAGTAGTCGCTGGTGGCATGGGAATACTTCAGGGAAATCCATTTCCAGCTGCCGGCAACGTAAATCTCGTTGTTATGCACCTTGCCGTTGGCGATATTGCCGGTACGGTTGTTCGCCGGGCTGTCGGGAATCGTGGCGCTCGCATGCGTGCCGGGGTAGTAGTAGTAGATATCGCCGACATCGAGGCCCCAGTCGCCCCAGGTGTTCTTCCAGCCGCCGTAGAAATCCATTTCCAGGTTGCCGCCGGGGAAGCCCGCGCCCGAATTGACGGCGGAGTCCCAGTTGCCGGCGTAGAAACCGCTGCTGTGCGAGAAATCGAACCCGCCCTGCAGCGCCGGCTTGGCGAAGGTCTGTGTGATGCCGCGGAACCGGTAGTCGCTGACCAGCGCCATGTTTCCGGTAAAGGTGTACGGCGGAGGCGGTGCCGCTGCAGGGGCCGGAGCCGCAGCCTGGGCGAGCGCGAGGCCGGGAAGCGCAAGCGCGACGGTGGCGAGGGAGGCTGCAAGTATCGTCTTACGCATTAGCGAATCTCCATGGATGAATGGTTGCCAGGACTAGTTAGCACGTCGTGTGCCAGGTGTTTTAAGATGAACAATCAACCGCTTAGAGTCGCTGTATCGGAGAGCGCCGGATAGAATGCACCGGGATAGGGCGTCTGCGCGGCGGTGTGCTCGACGCAGGTGCAATCAGGCGGCCAAGCCATATTTATCGAGATGTCTGTACGCTAGCCGGCGTGGCCGACCGCAATCCGTTGGATGAACTGCGCGAGTTCCGGGATCGCGTTTCGGCTGCCTTGCGCGCCTCGCCGGCACAAGACCTGGAAAAGAATCTGCACGCGCTCATGACGGCGTTTTTCGACCGTTTCGATCTCGCCGCGCGCGAGGACCTCGAGGTCCACAGGAAGCTGCTGGAACGGGCGCAGGCCAAGCTGGTTGCGCTCGAGGCGCGCGTCGCCGAGCTGGAAGCCCGCAAGCCCCGCGCGTAGCTCGTACGTAGCCGCACGTAAACCCGAACTCCCTGTGCTGCGTTCTTCGCAGTGGAGGAACAATGTCGCTTGCAACCGTGGCGAGCCGCGCGCTCGCGGGGATAGATGCGCCCGAAGTGGCCGTGGAAGTCCACCTCGGGCCGGGGCTGCCCTCGTTCACCATCGTCGGGCTCGCCGACACCGAGGTGCGCGAGGCGAAGGATCGCGTGCGCGCCGCGCTCAATCACACCCAGTTCGAGTTTCCCGCGCGTCGCATCACCGTCAATCTGGCGCCGGCCGACTTGCCCAAGGATTCCGGCCGCTTCGACTTGCCGATCGCGCTCGGCATTCTGGCGGCGAGCGGCCAGATAACCCCGGAGGCGCTGGCAGCGCACGAATTCGCGGGAGAGCTTTCGCTCACGGGCGAACTGCGGCCGGTGCGCGGCGCTCTTGCCATGGCGCTTCAGGCGCGCGCCTCCGGGCGCGCGTTCGTGGTGCCCGAGCGCAATGCGCCGCAGGCGGCGCTCGCCGAAGGGGCGCACATCCTTCCCGCAAGGACGCTGCTGGAAGTGGTGGCGCACCTGTGTGGCGAAGCGAAGCTGCCGCGTTTCGAGGCAGCGGTGTATGTCCCAGCGCACGCCTACCCGGATTTTTGCGAGGTAAAAGGCCAGCCGCAGGCCAAGCGCGCGCTCGAAGTCGCAGCCGCGGGCGGGCACAGCGTGCTGATGATCGGACCGCCCGGCACGGGCAAATCGATGCTCGCGGCGCGCTTTCCGGGAATCCTGCCGCCGATGAACGAGACCGAGGCGCTGGAAGTGGCGGCGATCCACTCGGTGTCCGCCGCCGGCTTCGAGGCGGCGCACTGGGGCGAGCGGCCTTACCGTTCGCCGCACCACAGCGCCTCGGGCGCAGCAATGGTCGGCGGCGGACACCTGCCGCGCCCGGGCGAGATTTCCCTCGCCCATCGCGGCGTGCTGTTTCTGGACGAACTGCCGGAATTCGACCGCGACGTGCTGGAGTCGCTGCGCGAGCCGCTTGAATCGGGCCGCGTATCGATCTCGCGGGCTGCGCGCCAGTCGCAGTTCCCGGCGCGTTTCCAGTTGGTCGCGGCCATGAACCCCTGCCCCTGCGGCCACTGCGGGTCGCCTGCCGGCCGCTGCCGCTGCACGCCCGAGCGCATCGCGCGCTATCGCGGCCGCGTTTCGGGACCGCTTGCCGACCGCGTCGACATCAAGCTGGAAGTTCCGGCGCCGCGCGATGCCGACCTGATGACTCCCGGCGCCACCGAATCCAGCGAAACGATCAGGCAGCGCGTTCTGGGCGCGCACCGGCGCCAGTTGGATCGGCAGGGAACACCCAACGCCTTGCTCGGCACGCGCGAGATCGACAAGCATTGCTGTACCGACAAGGAAGGCGATCAGCTGCTGCGGCATGCGCTTGCCAGGCTGCTGCTCTCCGCCCGCGCCTATCACCGAGTGCTGCGCGTGGCGCGGACGATTGCGGATATCACCGGCGAAGCGGCCATCGGCGCTGCGCATATTGCGGAAGCTATCCAGTACCGGCGGCTGGACGCCAGTTTTTGAAGTTATAGTCGTTCCCGATGGCTACGTATGCGATCGGCGACGTGCAGGGCTGCCACGACGAGCTGCAGACACTGCTCGAGCGCGTGGGCTTCGATCGTGGGCGCGACCGGCTGTGGTTCGTCGGCGACCTGGTCAACCGCGGGCCGAAGTCGCTGGAGGTACTGCGATTCGTCAGGGAACTGGGCGATCGAGCGGTGGTGGTGCTCGGCAACCACGACCTGCATCTGCTGACCCAGCACGAAGGTTTCGAGCGCAAGCGTAAGGACGACACTTTTGATGATGTTCTTGGCGCGGCGGATGCGGGCGAATTGGTGGATTGGGTGCGCACCCGGCCGATGATGCACGTAGAGGGAGATTTTGTGATGGTGCATGCGGGGCTCCTGCCGCAATGGTCCATCGAGAAATCGGCCTTGCTGGCGCGCGAAGTCGAGCGGGCACTACGCGCCCCGAACTACCGCGACTTCCTCGCCAACATGTACGGCAGCAAGCCCGAGCGCTGGGATGATGCGCTTTCAGGCTGGGACCGGCTGCGCGTCATCGTCAACGCGATGACCCGCATGCGTTTTTGCTCGGCTGACGGCGCCATGGAATTCCGTTCGAACGGTGTCGAACCCCCTGCCGGATACCTACCCTGGTATCAGGCAAGAGAAGACGGCAAGGCCATCGTGTTCGGGCACTGGTCGGCGCAGGGGCTCAAGCTCACCGAACGCATTGCAGCGCTCGATTCGGGCTGCGTCTGGGGCGGGGCGCTTAGCGCGCTGCGGCTTGAAGACCGGTGGCTGGCGCAGGTACCCTGCCACGGCTACAGGCCCGTTGGAGAATGATCATGCGAGTTGCCCTGCTGATCATCGCTTTTGCCTCTAGTGCAGCATGCGGAGCGGAACCGCGCGTCAGCGGGCCGGACGCGAAGGCGATTCGTGCAGTCGTGCAGAGCCAACTCGATGCATTTGCAAGCGACGATGGCGCCAAGGCGTTTTCATATGCCGCACCCGGTATCCGCGGGAAATTCGGCAGTCCCGAAGTGTTCATGGCTGCGGTGCGCGAGGGCTATGCCGTTGTTTACCGCCCGGCATCGGTGAGTTTTCTGCCGGCGTACCGGGAGGACGGCGAAACCTTCCAGCCGGTACGAATGACGGATGACGGCGGTCTGGTGTGGCTCGCGCTCTACAGGATGGAAAAGCAAAAAAGCGGGGTCTGGCGGATTGCGGGATGCAGTCTCGCGCGCGTCGCCGGCGCCTCGACCTAGCGCATCGGCCTAGCGTCTGGCCGGCTAGAGCGGCGAAGAACCAAAGGCTTTCTTGTAGCGCGCAGCGATTTCATCGCGCGATAGGGCGTGATTCTGCGCGCCGCGATGCGCGATCTTGATCGAGCCCATCACCGAGGCGAGGCGCCCCGTGCTCGGCCAGTCCCAGCCGTGCGAGATGCCGTAGAGCAGCCCTGCGCGATACGCGTCGCCGCAGCCGGTAGGGTCGAGCACGGCATCAGCCGCCACGCAGGCGATCTCATGGCGCTTGCCGCCGGCGAAGATCACCGAGCCCTGCCCGCCCAGCGTCAGTACCAACGCCTTCAGGCCGCGCGCAAGTTCTTCGAGCTTCTTGCCGGTTTTCTCCTCCAGCAGCTTGCCCTCGTAGTCGTTGACCGCGAGGTAGGAGGCCAGCTTCACCATTTCCATCAGTTCCTCGCCGGAGAACATCGGCAGTCCCTGCCCCGGATCGAAGATCAGCGGAATGCCGTGCGCGGCGCACTGGCGTGAATGCTGCTGCATGCCCTCCTTGCCGTCCGGGCCGACGATCGCCAGCGTGGCGCCCAGTTCGGGGCCGATCCGGTTCTCGTGGGAGTGGTTCATCGCCCCGGGATGGAAGGCGATGATCTGGTTGTTGTCCAGATCGGTGGTGATGAACGCTTGTGCGGTGAATTGTCCGGAGATGCGCTTGAGCAATCCGGCGCCGATGCCGAGCTGTTGAAGCCGCTCGAGGTAGGGCGCGATGTCGTCGCCCACGGTGGCCATCAGCAGCGGCTCATCTTCAAGCAGCTTCAGGTTGTAGGCGATGTTGCCGGCGGTGCCGCCGAATTCGCGGCGCATCTCCGGCGTGAGGAAGCAGACGTTCAGGATGTGCAACTGATCGGCGAGCAGGTGATTCCGGAAGCGGTCCGGAAATACCATGATCGTGTCGTAGGCGATGGAGCCGGTGACGAGCGTCTTCAAGATGAGCGTTTCCCTGTCATGGAAAGAAGAGGTACATCCGGTAACCAACGGCGCGCAGGCCGCTGGTGTCGATGAATACCCGCAGCGCGACGTCGACGCCGGCGCCGATGCCCTGCGCGATCTGTTCCCTGGGGGCGCCGGCAAGGTAGTCGGCCGGCAGGAGCACGCGCCGCGCCACGGCCTCGTCGCGCTCATCGGTCAGGGTCAGCTCGAGAGCAGGATATTCCTGGGCGAACTGCGCCTGGTTGCGCAATACGGCGTTCAACACGATTACGTTGTCGCGCCGGCCGTCGGCCTGCAGGTCGGAGGATTCGATCGCCATCAGCTTGGGCCTGCGCGGCAGCTTGAGGTCGCACTTGAGCTTCGCGCAGGCCATGTTGAGGAACGGGCGCGTCTCGGGGAACCAAACGGCGATGTCGGTGCGAAAGTAATGCGCGGCCTGCGCCGCAAGCATGAACAGCGCAAGCAGCGCACCGAATGCCCAGACGAACCGGCGCTTCGGCCGCGACTCCTCATCGTCCAGGAATTCCGCAACCGGCACGTCTTCGTTCGCCGCATCGCCTGCGCCGGCGAGCGGCGTCTTGCGGGATGCCTCGAACAGCCCGAGCTGGGGCGAGGGTTCGGCCTCGGCCACCGCATTCTGCGAGGCCGCGCCCTCCGCGACCAGCGCAGCGACGCCGTCGAACACATTGGCGCACTTGCCGCAACGCACCTTGCCGCCACGCGCCGAGAGTTGCGCAGGCTGTACGCGAAATGCGGTGCCGCAGTTCGGACAACGCGTCATGAGGTTCATCGACGCGTTCCTTGTCGTCGCGTCGTGGGGTTCATCGACGCGTTCCTTCCACTAACGCCCATCCCTCTTCGATCGTGCTGACGGCGGTGTCAAAATCCCGCGCATAGGCCGCGATCACTTCCGCAGCCTGCGACTCGAGGATACCGGAGAGCGCGATGCGGCCGTCGCGGCGCGTGTACGCGGCAAGCAGCGGCTCCAGGGCGATGAGCGGACCGGCGAGGATGTTGGCGACGACCAAGTCGTAGGTTCCCGGAAGAAGGGACTCCGGCGCCGCCAGCTGCAGGGCGACGCCATTGTCGTTCGCATTCGCCGCCGCCGTCTCGAGCGCCTGCGGATCGATGTCCACGGCTGAGATTTCTCCCGCGCCGAGCTTTGCGGCGACGATGGCCAATATACCCGAGCCGCACCCATAGTCCAGCACGCGGTCTCCCCTGCGGACATTTTCCTCGAGAAACCGCAGGACCAGGCGCGTGCTGACATGACTGCCGGTCCCGAACGCCAGCCCCGGATCCAGCCGTACCGCGATCGCGGCGCGATCGGGCGGCGTATGCCAGCTCGGCACGATCCAGAGGCGGTCGGAGACGCAAACCGGGCCGAACTGCGACTGCGAGCGCCGCACCCAGTCTTGCTCTTCGACCGGCGCCACGATGAACCCGGGCGGCGCGATCGCGGCAATCGCGGCGGCTGCGGCAACGAGCGCGGCCGGATCGGCCGCCGCGGAGGCAAGCGCGATGACGCGCATGCGGTCGCCGGGTTCAAGCGTGGCAGGGTCGTCCGACGTTGACTCGAGGGAGACCGATTCAGCGCCCGCTTCCAGCAACGCCTCGGACAGCGCTTCTGCCTGCGCCGGGTCCAGCTCGAGCGCGATCGAGAGCCAGGCCACCGGGTTATTTCTTCTTCTTCGTCTCCTCGGCGAGCTTCTGCTCGAGGTAATGGATCGAGGTGCCGCCGCGCATGAAACGCAGGTCGTGCAGCAGCTCCAGGTGAAGCGGGATGTTGGTCTGGATGCCTTCGACCGCCATTTCGGAGAGGGCGATGCGCATGCGCCGGATCGCCTGCTCGCGCGTGGTGCCGTAGGCGATCACCTTGCCGACCATCGAGTCATAGTTCGGCGGCACCGTGTAGCCCGCGTAGACGTGCGTATCCACCCGGATGCCTGGCCCGCCCGGCGGGTGGTACGAGGTGATTCTTCCGGGAGAAGGCGTAAACCGGTAAGGATCCTCGGCGTTGATGCGGCATTCGATCGCGTGCCCGCGCAATTCGACGTCCTTCTGCCGGAAAGGGAGTTTTTCGCCGTTGGCGATGTGAATCTGCAGCTGCACGAGGTCCAGGCCGGTGATCATCTCGGTTACCGGGTGTTCGACCTGCAGCCGGGTGTTCATCTCGATGAAATAAAACTCGCCCTGCTCGTAAAGAAACTCGAAAGTGCCGGCGCCGCGATAGCCGATCTTGCGGCAGGCGTCGGCGCAGCGCTCGCCGATCCTGTCGCGCAGCTTCGCGGGCAGCTCCGGCGCGGGCGCCTCCTCGATGATCTTCTGGTGGCGCCGCTGCATCGAGCAATCGCGTTCGCCGAGGAATACCGCATTCTTGTGCTCGTCGGCGAGCACCTGGATCTCGATATGGCGCGGATTCTCGAGGAATTTCTCCAGGTAGACGGTAGCGTTGCCGAATGCCGCGAGCGCCTCCTGGCGCGTGAGATTGACCGCGTTCAGCAGCGCCGCCTCGGTGTGCACCACGCGCATGCCGCGCCCGCCGCCGCCGCCCGAGGCCTTGATGATCACGGGATAGCCGATCTTGCGCGCGATCTTGACGATTTCGGCGCCCTGCTCCGGCAGCGCGCCTTCCGAACCCGGCACCACGGGCACGCCCGCCTTGATCATCGCCTGCTTGGCGCTGACCTTGTCGCCCATGAGCCGGATGTTCTCCGGACGCGGGCCGATGAAGACGAAACCGCTCGCCTCGACTTTTTCGGCGAAATCCGCGTTTTCGGAGAGAAAGCCGTAGCCGGGATGTATCGCCTCGGCGTCCGTCACTTCGGCGGCGCTGATGATTGCGGGGATGTTGAGGTAGCTCGCCGCGGCGGGCGCCGGACCGATGCACACCGACTCGTCGGCGAGCTTCACGTACTTCGCCTCGGTATCCGCCTCGGAGTGCACCACCACCGTATGGATGCCGAGTTCGCGGCAGGCGCGCTGGATGCGCAGCGCGATCTCGCCGCGGTTGGCGATCAGGATTTTTTCGAACATCTAGCCGATGATGAACAGCGCTTGCCCGTATTCCACGGGCTGGCCATTCTCGACCAGGATTGCCTTGATCACGCCGGCGGCATCGGACTCGATTTCGTTCATCAGCTTCATCGCCTCGATGACGCAGATCGTCTCGCCTTCCTTGATCGTGGCGCCGACGTCGACGAAGGGCTTCGCGTCGGGCGAAGGCGCGCGGTAGAAGGTGCCCACCATGGGCGATTTGACGACGTGGCCCTCCGGTGCCGGAGGAGCGTCAGCGGCCGTCGCAGACGCTGCGGGAGTTGTCGATGCACGTCCCGCTGCCGGCGCGGCGCCGGTCCCGACGGGGGCTGTGATGCCGCCTGCGATCGCGGCGGGCGCCAGCGGGGTCACGTTGACCACCCCGCCGCGAGCGATGCGGACGCGTTCTTCGCCTTCGGTGATCTCGAGTTCGGCGATGCCCGATTCCTGTACCAGGTCGATCAGCTTCTTCAGCTTGCGCAGGTCCATTCAGTTTTCTCCCCCGGCGGGAAGCCTCCCGCCGCCCGGATCAGATGGCTCGAATCAACTGCGGGCTTTCAGCCGCGCGATGGCGTAGTCGAGCGCGAGGTCATAGCCGCGGCTGCCCAGGCCGAGCACGCTGCCGACGGCGACCGCGGTGAAATGGGAATGGGCCCGCCACGGCTCGCGGGCGTGGATATTCGACAGGTGAACCTCGATGAACGGGATCTGCACCGCAGTCAGGGCATCGCGCAGGGCAACGCTCGAATAGGTAAACCCGGCGGGGTTGATGAGGATGAAGCCCACGCCCCCGGCTTTTGCCTGCTGGACGCGGTCCACCAGCACCCCTTCGTGGTTGGTCTGGAAGGCGTCGAGCCCTACCCCGGCCGCCTTCGCCGTCGCTTCAAGGCGCCGGTTGATGACGGTAAGCGTTTCCCGCCCGTAGATTTCCGGTTCCCGGGTGCCCAGCAGGTTCAGGTTCGGACCGTGGAGGACGAGGATCGACTTCGATTTTGACTTTTTCATGGTTTTCGACGCAGAAGCCGGCATTTTAGCCGATTTTACATCCGCCCTCCCCGCTCAGCCTTCGGCCAACGGCCGCAGGATTTCGTCCAGCTCGGCCTCGCGGAGGGCTCCCAGCTTGCGGTGGACGACCGCGCCCCGCCGGTCGGCGACCACAGTATAGGGCAGCCCGCCGGAGCCATTGCCCAGCTTGCGCATCAGGTCCAGGCCATCAGCTTCGGCAAGCAAGATGGGGTATGTAATCTTGAGAGATGCTGTAAATTCGCCGACTTTAGCGGCATTATCTATGGCGATGCCGACAATTTCGATACCGGATTCCTTGTATTTCTCCCTTTCTGACACCAGCATCGGAATCTCTTCCCTGCAGGGCGCGCACCAGGTCGCCCAGAAATTGCACACCAGGATTCGACCCTGCCATTCGCTGAGCCGCCGCGGTTTTCCGGCAAGGTCGACCAGGGTGGCCCTACGCAGAACGTCGTCTTCGGACTGCGACCCCTGCGCTTTTCGTTCCGCGGTCGACTGCGTCAGGACCGGGCCGACCAGAAAGCCGGCCGCAGCCGCCGCGACACCGGCGGCGCCGAGGATCAACGCCTCACGCCGACCGGGCGTCATGAGCCGATTCCACCAACGCACGGACCTCTGCGATCCCGGCGCGCGTAGTCACTCGCCCGGCGAGCGATGTTTTGAGCGCGGCGCGTTCATCCCGGGGGTCGAATACCGACAGTCGCAGGGCAACCCCCTGCCAGCTTAGCGAGACTACCGCCACGGCACGTGCGCGGTCCCCCGTATAGCGCCGTTCATCGCTCGCGCTGTAGGCGATGTTGCGCTCGAGGAGAAACAACTCGACCTCCTTGGTGCTTTCCGGAAACAGCTGCAGATCGATCTCGGCGTAGGGCCCCGCGATGCCGGCGAGCACCGGCCCGGTGAGATACGGATTGAAACTCTCGAAGGCGCGCATGACATCGAGCGCAAGCCGGCGCAGCTCGGCGACCCGCTCCGGGTGCTCCTCCGGCTGGTAGAGCGCCAGGTAGTCGCGCAGCTCGGCTTCGATCTCGTCGTTGCCCGGAAGCGCCTCGGTATTCGGGGCGCCCAAGGCGCGCGCTGCCTTGCGTTTGGCGAGCGCGAAGTCGTCGATGCCGTCCTCGGCCATGATGCGGGCGGCCGCGGCCGCGATGCGCGCCCGCATGCCGTTTTGCCGCGCGTTGTTCCTGCGGCCCATCAGCGATTCTCCATGGAAGCAGCGGACGAATTCGTGCGTGAAACCCGTCGGCCGATCATAGCGCAGCGCTCGCGTACAATCGTCCGCTTCCAGGCGTCCCGTTGGCGTTTCCGCAGTGCATCTTCACATCCTCGGCATCTGCGGTACCTTCATGGGCGGCATCGCGGCGATCGCGAAGCAGGCCGGATTTCGCGTGACCGGCTGCGATGCCAACGTTTACCCGCCGATGAGCGACCAGCTCGGCGCCCTGGGCATCGAATTGATTGAAGGTTTCGGCGCGGACCAGTTGCTCCTTGGGCCGGACCTGTGGGTGGTCGGCAACGTCGTGACCCGCGGCAATCCGCTGATGGAGGCGATCCTTGACCGGGGCGACCGGTATGTGTCGGGGCCACAATGGCTTGCGGAGCACCTTCTCATAAGTAAGTGGGTACTGGCTGTTGCCGGCACCCACGGCAAGACAACGACTTCATCGATGCTCGCCTGGATCTTGGAGTGCGCCGGCCGAACCCCGGGCTTCCTGATTGGCGGAATCGCCCCCGACCTGAAGGTATCCGCCCGGTCGAGTTCTTCGGAGTGGTTTGTGATCGAGGCGGATGAGTACGACACGGCCTTCTTCGACAAGCGCTCCAAGTTCGTCCATTACCGGCCCAGGACCGCAATTCTGAACAACTTGGAGTTCGATCATGCAGACATCTTCGCCGATCTTGCAGACATCGAACGTCAATTTCATCATCTCGTGCGGACTATCCCGAGTTCTGGCCGAATCCTGATCAATGCCAGGGATCCTGCGCTGAAGCGAGTGCTCGCACAAGGGTGCTGGACGCCAGTGGAAGAGTTTGGCGGACCCATTGGCTGGGCCGCAGGTGAGCCTGATAGGGATGGCGGCTTCGAGGTTGCCTGGCGCGGAAAGGCGGTCGGGCGGCTCGATTGGACCTTGGCCGGGGAGTACAACCGCTTGAATGCCCTCGCGGCGATCGCTGCGGCACGTCATGCCGGGGTTGAGCCGGAAATCGCGCTCGGTGCGCTTCAGAGATTCAAAGGTGTGCGGCGGAGACTGGAATTGAAAGGGCGGGTTCGGGGCGTCGCGGTTTACGACGATTTCGCGCACCACCCGACGGCGATCCGGGAAACCATCGCCGGACTGCGCCAGCGAAGCCGCAGCGGTCGCATCCTCGCTGTGTTCGAGCCGCGTTCGAACACACTCAAGAAAGGCGTCATGAAGGAGGCGCTCCCGGGGAGTTTTGCGGACGCCGACCGGGTCTATATCTATAACGCCGGCCTTTCCTGGGACGCCGGGCCGGTGTTCGCCCCGCTCGGAACCCGCGTCCGATGCGAAACCGACCTGGATGTTCTGGTTGCCGCGATCGCGGCCGACGCGAAAGAGGGCGACCAGGTGCTGGTGATGTCGAATGGCGGGTTTGGCGGAATCCACGGCAAGCTGCTCAAGGCGCTTTGACCGCGATGCTCGTCTATCTGCACGGCTTCAACAGCTCGCCTGCCTCGCACAAGGCCCAGGTGATGAAGGCCCATATGGAGGCGAGGGGGCAGGCGCGGTTCTACGCGTGTCCAGCGCTGCCGGATACGCCCAGCGAAGCGGTACGCGCGATCGAACGAACGATTGCCGGAAAGGATCCGCACCGGGTGACGTTCATCGGCAGTTCGCTCGGGGGCTATTACGCGACCTATCTTGCGGAAAAACTGGGCTGCCGCGCCGCTCTTATCAATCCCGCAGTTACGCCGCATGTCGGTCTCGAGGCTTACCTCGGCATGCAGAAAAATCTCCACACGGGAGCGCCTTACGAGCTGACGCGGGCGCACCTGGAGGGCTGGCGCGCGTTGTTCGTGGAACGCATCGACCCGGAGCGCTATCTGCTTCTGGTGGAGACCGGCGACGAGGTGCTGGACTGGCGCGAGGCCGTGCGCAAGTACGAGGGCGCGCGCATGGCGATTCGCCAGGGCGGCGACCATTCGCTGCAGAGTTTCCCCGAGCACATCAACCGCATCCTCGCATTCGCCGGCGTACCGGCGAGCGGATGAACCTCTGCGAATGAACGTCCTATATGAAGAGGAGGGCGAGTTCAAGGCCGGCTCGGTTCTCTCGCAAAGCCCCGCGTCTTTCCAGGTCGAAAGCCCGCACGGGCGGCGTTCCAAGATCAAGGCCGCCAATGTCGTCCTCACGTTCGAGCGGCCTTCGGCCGCGGAGCTGCTCGCGCAGGCGCGCAAATACGCCGACGGGCTGGACACCGACTTCCTCTGGCAATGCCGCAAGGGGGCCGAATTCGGCTTCCAGGAGCTCGCGCGCGACTATGTCGGCCGCGACCCGGGGCCCGAGGAGGCCGCCGGTGTGCTGTTCAAGCTGCACGCGGCGCCGATGTATTTCTATCGCCGGGGGCGGGGCCGTTTTCAGGCGGCGCCCGAGGACACGCTCAAGCTCGCGTTGGCCGGGGTGGAGAAGAGGAAACGTCTGCAGGAACAGGTCGCGGGGTGGGTCGCGCAGCTGGCGCGCTTCGAATGTCCGCCCGAGATTGCCCGCCTGCGCGAGGAATTGCTGTACGCGCCGGATCGAGCCAAGCCCGAAACCAAGGCCCTGGAGCAGGCTTGCGCGGAGGCGGGTCTTTCGGCGGCGCGGCTTTTCGAACGCTGCGGCCTGCTGCCGGACAGCCATGCGTACCACCTCGGGCGGTTTCTCCACGAACTTTATCCGCAGGGGGCCGGTTTTCCGGTCCATGAGGCCCCCGTCGTGCCGGCCGATCTGCCGCTCGCGGCATGCACGCCGTTCAGCCTGGACGATATCGGCACGACGGAGATCGACGACGCGTTCTCGGTCGCGCGCATTTCGGAGGACGAATGGCGCATCGGCATCCACATCGCGGCGCCCGGCCTCGCGTTCGCGCCCGGGTCGCCGCTGGATGCGATCGCCCGCGAGCGGCTGTCGACCGCCTACATGCCGGGCTGCAAGTTCACCATGCTGCCGGACGACGCGGTCGGGCGCCTGTCGCTCGATGAAGGGACCGAACGGCCGGCGGTTTCGCTGTACCTGAACGTGGGAGCAAAGGATTTTGCGCTGCGTGGCCGCCACACGAAGCTCGAGCGCGTGCGGGTCGCCGCCAATCTGCGCCATGCGGGGCACGATGCGCTCAATGCCGCGTTCGAGAAGGGCGAGCGTACCGGGCTGATCTTCGAGGATGAACTGCGGACGCTGTGGCAGTTCGCCACGGAAATGGAGAAGCGGCGCGGCAAACCGAGCGTGAACGCCGCAAACCTCGACTACGTGTTCCGGGTCGAAGAGGGGCGGGTGACGATCGAGACGCGCAAACGCGGCGCGCCCCTGGACAAGCTGGTTTCGGAACTGATGATCCTCGCCAACACCAGCTGGGGCGAACAGCTCGCCGAGAGAGACCTCGCCGGCATCTACCGCGTGCAGTCCTCGGGCAAGGTGAGGCTGAGCGTGCACGCGGAAATGCACGAGGGCCTGGGCGTGTCCTCCTATGCCTGGATGAGTTCGCCGCTGCGCCGCTACGTGGACCTGGTCAACCAGTGGCAACTGATCGCGGCTACGCGCGGGCAACGGGCACCCTTCGCGCGCAATTCCGAGGCATTGCTCGCGGCATTGCGGGCATTCGAAGTCACGACCGCCCGCTACGACGAGTACCAGCGCGCGATGGAGCACTACTGGTGCCTGCGCTGGCTGGAGCAGGAAAACGTCGCCGAGACCGAAGCCACCGTCCTGCGCGAAACCCTGGTGCGGCTCGATGGCTTGCCGCTCGCGGTGCGCGTGCCCTCGCTGCCGGAACTGGAGCCCAGCACCCGGGTGCGGCTGGCGGTCGAACCGCCCGACCTGATCGAACGCACCGTGGCCTGCACCTGGAAGGCGACGCTCGGGCACGACGGCGCCGACGCGCCAGGCGGGGAAGGGCAGGGCACGCGCGAGCAGAAGCCGCGCTAAGGGCCTAAAATGCCCGCAGAACTTCGCTTCAAGAGGTGATTTTGCAGGGAAACGCCGCGAGCCTGCTGCTGGATCCGCGAGAATACTGGAGCGGACTCGACCGCCAGTCCCGTCTGCTTGCGGTATCGATCGGGGCGTCGATTTTTCTGCATGCAGTCCTGATGACGATCCACTTCAGTTTTCCGGACGCGCTGCGCTGGACATCGGCCAACCAGCCGCTGGAGGTGATCCTGGTGAATGCCAAGACGCGCGAGAAGCCGTCTCGCGCCAAGGCGCTCGCCCAGGCGAATCTCGACGGCGGGGGCAACACCGATGAGAAGCGCCGCGCAGCCAGCCCGCTGCCGGTGACCAATCCGCGCGATCCGGGACGCGACCTGGCCGAGACGCAGCGCCGGCAGCGCGAGCTGGAGGCGCAGCAGCAGCGGCTCCTCGCGCTGAACCGCGAACTCGGCGCAAAAGTCCCGGCGGAGGCGCAGCACGAAGCGTCGGAGGAGGCCTCGCCGCAGGTTTCGGGCCGCGACATCGCGGACCGTTCGCTCGCCATGCTGCAGCTGCAGGCCCAGATCGCGCGGCAGACGCAGGCGTACCAGGAGCGTCCGCGCAAGCGTTTCATCGGCGCCAACACCAGGGAGTACCGCTTCGCGCAGTATGAAGAGGACTGGCGCGCCAAGATCGAGCGCGTGGGAACGATCAACTACCCGGCCGAGGCGCGCGGCAAGCTCTACGGCACGCTGCGCCTCACGGTGACGATCCGGCCCGATGGCGAAGTGGAATCGATCGACCTGGACCGTTCCTCGGGACTCAAGGTGCTCGACCAGGCCGCGTTCCGCATCGTGAAGATGGCCGGACCGTTTGCCGCTTTCCCGGCGGACATCCGCAGGGACACGGATCTGCTCGTCATTACGCGCACCTGGTTCTTCGCTCAGGGCGACAAGGTCTGGACCGAACCCAACTAGCCCATGGCCGATCGCTACGCGGTGATCGGCCATCCGGTCGCGCATTCGAAGTCGCCCTGGATTCACGCTGAGTTCGCGCGCGCTGCCAACCAGGCCATCGAGTATCAGCGCATCGAAGCGCCGCTGGACGGATTTGCGCGCGCCGTCGATGAATTCCGGGCCGCGGGCGGCCGCGGCGCCAACGTAACCCTGCCGTTCAAGGGCCAGGCCTTCCAGTATTGCGGGGATGCCGTCAGTGCAAGGGCCCGCGCGGCGGGAGTCGTGAATACCCTGATCTTCGCGGACAGCGGCGTGCGCGGCGACAACACGGACGGCGTAGGCCTGCTGCGCGACATTGCCGTCAACCTCGGCCGCGCGATTGCCGGCAAGCGGGTGCTGCTGATGGGGGCGGGCGGCGCGGCGCAAGGGGTGCTGGGTCCCTTGCTGGCGGCGGCGCCGCTGCGGCTCGCCGTCGCCAACCGCACCGGCGCGAAGGCCCGGGCGCTCGCGCTGCGCTACGGCGCAGCGGCAGGCGGCGGCTACGAGGAATTCGCCGGCGAGCGTTTCGATCTCGTCATCAATGCGACTTCCGCCGGCCTCGCCGACGAGGCGCCGCGGCTGCCCGCGGGCGCGTTCGCGCCGGGCGCGCTCGGCTACGACTTGGTGTACGGCCGCGACACGCCGTTCATGGCGGCGGCGCGCGCCGCGGGCGCCCAGGCCTGCGACGGCAGCGGGATGCTCGTCGAGCAGGCGGCCGAGTCGTTCCTGCTCTGGCGCGGGTTGCGCCCGGACACGGCGCCCGTGCTCGCGGCACTGCGCCGGGGCTGAATCCGCTCCGTGGCGAAACGCAAGGCGGACTTCGGGGGCATCGTCCGGAAAACCCTGTGGCTCGCGCTGGGCGCGCTCGTTGTCGCCGCGCTCGCCGTGCAAGGCTGGTTCTACGCGCAGGTGCTCTGGTTCCGCGTGTACCAGCCGGCACAGACCGCGTTCATGGAGGCCCGGCTGCAGAAACTGCGGGAAAAGAATCCCGCTGCGCGGCTGCAGCACCAGTGGGTTCCGTACGACAAGATATCGGCGCAGCTCAAGCGCGCGGTGGTGGCGTCGGAGGATGCGAAATTCATGGACCATGAAGGCTTCGACTGGGAGGCGATCTCCAAGGCGATCGAAAAGAACGAAAAGAAAGGGAGGGTGGTATCCGGCGCCTCGACCATCAGTCAGCAGCTCGCGAAGAACCTGTTCCTTTCGGGCGAACGTTCCTACCTGCGCAAGGGACAGGAGGCGGTGATCACCTGGATGCTCGAATCCACGCTCGGCAAACGCCGCATCCTCGAGCTCTATCTGAATTTCGCGGAGTGGGGCGAGGGGGTATTCGGCGCCGAGGCCGCCGCCAGATATCACTTCGGCGGCAGCGCCGGGAGCCTGAACGCTTCCCAGGCAGCCTATCTGGCGGTAATCCTGCCGAGCCCGCGGCGCTACGTGGCCGGCAAGAGCACGCCTTTCGTGTCGGGGCGAATCGAGACCATACTCGCGCGCATGCCTGCAGCGCAGATCCCATGACCGAACTGCCGACGCGTCTCGAAGTCGAAGACCTGCAGCAGAACCTGCAGGCGGTGCAGGAGAGCCTCGCACGGAAGCGCGATCCGGCCGAAATGCGCGCCGAGCTCGACCAGCTACATCCGGCCGATGTCGCGTACATCCTGGAAGCCCTGCCGCTGGAGGAGCGGCTGGTGGTCTGGGACCTGGTCAAGGTCGAGCGCGAAGGCGAAATCCTGCTCGAGCTGTCGGAGGCGGTGCGCGCCTCCCTCATCGCCACCATGGATTCCCGCGAGCTGGTGGCGGCGGCGGAGACTCTCGAGGCGGACGAGATCGCCGACCTGGCGCCCGACTTGCCGGAGGAAGTGGTCCAGGACGTCATTCGCGCGCTGCCGCAGGAAGAGCGCGTGCTGCTGCGCGCCGCGCTCTCCTACGAGGAGGGAACCGTCGGCGCGCTGATGGATTTCGACCAGATCACCGTGCGTGAGGATGTAAGCCTGGAAGCGGCGACGCGCTACCTGCGGGCGCTCGACGAACTCCCGGCGCACACCGACCAGCTGTTCGTCGTCGACCGGGAGCAGCAGCTGCGGGGCACGCTGCCGCTGGCGCGGCTCATCGTCTCCGATCTCGAGCGCGCGGTCGGCCAGGTGATGGTGCCCGAGAGCATGAAGCTGCATCCCGAGGACCGCGCCGAGGACGCCGCGCAGGCGTTCCAGCGCTACGACCTGGTGTCGGTGCCGGTGGCCGACCATTTCGGCCGCCTGATCGGCCGGCTGACGGTGAATGCGGTGATGGACCACATCAAGGAGAAAAGCGCCGAGAGCCAGCTCGCCGAGGCGGGCTTGTCGAAGGAGGAGGATGTTTTCGCCTCGGTGTGGAACAGCTTCAAGAACCGCTGGGCATGGCTGGCGGTGAACCTGCTGACCGCCTTCATCGCCTCGCGCGTGATCGGCGCCTTCGAGGGCTCCATCGCGAAGCTGGTGGCGCTCGCTGCGCTGATGCCGATCGTCGCCGGCATCGGCGGCAATTCCGGCAACCAGACCATCACCATGATCGTGCGCGCGCTGGCGCTGGGGCAGATCCAGCCGTCCTACTGGAGGAAGCTGGTCGCCAAGGAACTCGGCGTGGCGACCCTCAACGGGGTGATCTGGGGCGGGTTGCTCGGCATGGCGACCTACCTGCTGTACCGGAATGTCGCCCTGGGCGGCGTGATGGCGCTGGCGATGCTGCTCAACCTGCTGCTCGCCGCAGGGATGGGCGTCGTGATTCCCTACCTGCGCGCGCGCTTCGGCCGCGATCCCGCGGTCGGTTCCTCGGTGCTGATAACCGCCTGCACCGACTCGGGCGGCTTCTTCATCTTCCTCGGGCTGGCGACGCTCTTTCTTCTCTGACTCAGTAGCCGACGGCAGCGCCGTCGCTGCGCGGATCGGCGCCGCCCATGCGCGTGCCGTCCGGTGCGATCACGATGCCGTGCGCATGGCCGGCCAGTTCGTTCCAGGGGCCCCAGCGGTCGAGCAGGTGGCCGCGGCGCGCCAGCTCGTCGATGGTCTGCGGTGGGAAGCGCGACTCGATGTGCAAGGTGTCGCGCGCCTCGCCCAGCGCGAAGCGGCCCGACAGCCAGCGCGGCGCTTCCACCGCTTCCTGGATGTTGCGGCCGTGGTCGATCATCGCGACGTAGGCCTGCGCGTGGATCTGCGGCTGGCCGTCCGCGCCCATGCAGCCGAGCACGCCCCACAGCTTTTTGTCGCGGAAGGCCAGCGAGGCGATCAGCGTGTGCAGCGGCGTCTTGCCCGGCGCCACGCAATTCGGGTGCGCCGGATCGAGCGAGAAATACGCGCTGCGGTTCTGCAGCACCACGCCGGAATCGCCGGCGACGACGCAGGAGCCGAACACGCCGTACAGGCTGTTGATCAGCGCGGCGGCATTGCCCTCGGCGTCGACTGCGGCGATGAAGACGGTATCGCCCTTCAGGCTGCCATGGGAGGGGATCCTGTCCCAGGGCAGCGCCCGCTCGGGGTCCATCAGGCCGCGCCGCTCGTTCGCATAGGCTTTCGAGATCAGCTTTTCGACCGGTACTTCGCTGAACCTCGGGTCGGCCAGATAGCGGTCGCGGTCGTGGTAGGCAATCTGCTTGGCCTGCACCATCAGGTGGGCGTGGTCGGCGCCGAGGTACGGCTTCCTGTGGAGTTCGAACGGCTCGAGCAGGTTGAGCATTTCGAGCACGGTGAAACCCTGCGTCGGCGCCGGCGTCTCGAAAATCGTCGCGTCGCGGTAGCTGCCCCGGAGCGGCTCGCCCCAGCGGGCCGTCTGCGACGCGAGATCGGCGGCGTCGAAAAAGCCGCCGCGTTCCTGCGAGAAGCGCGCGATCTCGCGCGCGACCTCGCCTTCGTAGAACCCGGCGTGCCCGCCCTCGGCCAGCGCCGTCAGGGTGCGTGCCAGGTTCGGATTGGCCAGCTTGCTGCCGGCGCGCGGCGCGCGGCCCTGCGGAAGGAAAATCGCCGCCGATTCCGGATGCGGCGCCAGTTCGGCGGCGCTCGCCTCGATCCAGCCGGCGAGGCGCTCGCCGACGGCAAAGCCCTCGCGCGCGTAGCCGATGGCGGCTTCGAGATCGCGCTGCAGCGGCAGCCGGCCGTACTCGCGGTGCGCTTCGACCCAGCTGGCCACCGCGCCGGGCGTGGTCAGCGTCGCGGGGAGGATGCCGCGATACGGGATCTCGCTGTGGCCCCGTTCGTGAAACCAGGCGGCGCTGGCCGACGCGGCCGCACGTCCGCCGCCGTCGAGGTAGCGCACGGCGCCCTTCTTTGCGTCGTAGATCAACCAGAACGCATCGCCACCGACGCCGGTCATGTGCGGGTACAGCACGGCGAGCGCGCCGCTGGCGGCGATCGCCGCGTCGATCGCCGAGCCGCCGGCCTTCAGCGCGTCCACGCCCGCCTGCGATGCCAGGGCGTGCGGGCAGGTGACCATGCCCGTGGGCGCGAGCGTAACGGGGCGAGCGCTGAAGGTGGTCAGGTCAGGCCCTGAAAGCCAGTCGCGCGGCGGCGAGCGTCGCGTCGATCTCCGGCGCGCCGTGCGCCGCCGAAACGAATCCGGCCTCGTAGGCGGACGGCGCGAAGTAGATGCCCTTGTCCAGCATCGCGTGAAAGAATTTGTTGAAGCGGCCTTTATCGCACTGCATGACTTCGGCAAAGCTGGTCGGCGGCGCGGCGCGGAAGTACAGGCCGAACATGCTGCCGATCGACTGCGCGGAGAACACCACATTCGCTTTTTTTGCTTCGTCTTTCAGGCCTGAAATCAATTCTTCCGCGACACGGGAAATTCGTTCCTGGAATCCAGGCGTATCCACGAGCTTAAGCGTCGCCAATCCAGCGGCGACAGCGACGGGATTTCCTGAAAGCGTACCGGCCTGGTAGACGGGCCCGAGCGGCGCGATCTTCTGCATGATGTCGCGCCTGCCGCCGACCGCGCCCACCGGCATGCCGCCGCCGATCACCTTGCCCAGCGTGGTGAGGTCCGGCTGGATGCCGTAGCGCGCCTGCGCTCCGCCGAGCGCGACGCGGAATCCGGTCATCACCTCGTCGAACAGCAGGACGGCGCCGTACTGGCTGCAGTTTTTCCGCAGAGATTCCAGGAAACCGGGTTTGGGCAGCACCAGGTTCATGTTGCCGGCCACGGGTTCGACGATGACGCAGGCGATCTCGGCGCCTCTCGCGGCGAATGTTTTCTCCAATTGTTCCGAATTATTGAAATCCAGTACAAGCGTGTGCGCTGCGGTTTCCGGCGGCACGCCGGCGGAACTCGGGTTGCCGAAGGTGAGGGCGCCGGAACCCGCCTTGACCAGCAGGCTGTCGGCGTGGCCGTGGTAGCAACCTTCGAATTTGACGATCAGGCTGCGTCCGGTATGGCCGCGCGCGAGCCGGATCGCGGTCATGGTCGCTTCGGTACCCGAGGACACCAGCCGCGCCATTTCGACCGACGATACGAGCCGGCAGATCGTCTCGACCAGCTCGATCTCGGCTTCCGTCGGCGCGCCGAAGGACAGCGCGCGCGCCGCCGCCGCCTGCACCGCTTCGACCACTTGCGGATGGGTGTGCCCGAGCACCATGGGCCCCCAGGAGCCGACGTAGTCGACGTAGCGCCTGCCGTCCACGTCCCAGAGATGCGGGCCGTAAGCACGCTCGAAAAACACCGGCGTGCCGCCGACCGCACCGAACGCGCGCACGGGCGAGTTCACCCCCGCGGGAATCGTCTCCCGCGCCCGCTCGAACAGGGAATCGCTGCGCGATGTCATGCAGGGAAGAGCTTACCGTAGCCGCGCGCGCGTTCCGCGACGTCGGGTGCATCGAACAGGTCCGAGATCACCGCGAGGCCGTCGGCGCCTGCCCGCAGCAGTTGCGGCGCATTCTCCAGGGTAATGCCGCCGATGGCGACCAGCGGCACGCCCAGCGCGCGCGCTTCGCCGAAGAGCGACAGCGGTGCGCGAACCGCGGAGGGTTTGGTCGGGGAGGAGAACACGCTGCCGAACGCCACGTAGTCCGCGCCGGCCGCCACGGCGGCGCGGGCCGCAGCAAGCGAGTCGTAGCAGGAGGCGCCGAGCAGCTTGCCGGCGAGTCGGGCGCGCACCGCGGCGAGCTCGCCGTCGTCCTTGCCCAGATGCACGCCGTCGGCGCCGCATTCGAGCGCCAGGACGAGGTCGTCGTTGACGATGAACGGTACGGAGCGGGCGCGGCACATGCGCGCCAGGTTTTTCGCCTCGTCGAGCCGCTGCACGCCCTTGCTCCGGTACTGCAGCATCGCGATGCCGCCTTCGAGAGCCTGCGCGACGCGCCGCATCAAGTCTTCGCCGGCCGCGAGTTCGGGCGTGATGGCGTACAGGCCGCGCAGCTTCATCGGCGGTCGAAAAAGCGGTCGGGAATCGCCTGGCCGCGCCCGGGGCTGAATCCGGCCGCGAGCGATTGCCAGGTGTATTCCTGGGCCTGCCGCGCCGCGCGCTCCACATCCAGTCCCCTGGCGAGGAGCGCGGCAAGCGCTGAGGCAAGCGTGCAGCCGGAGCCGTGATAGCTGCCCGGCAAGCGTTGCCAGCGGTCTTCCCGCACCACGCCGCGCGCGTCGTAGAGGACATTCACCACTTCCGCACCCGTTTCGTGCGTTCCGGTTATCAGTACGTATCTGCAGCCGTCCGCGGCGAGCCGGCGCGCGCAGCTCGCAAGATCCGAGTCCGGCGCAGCGCCGGCAAGCCGGCGCGCTTCGACGCTGTTCGGCGTCAGCACGGTCGTGCGCTTGAAGAGAGAGGCTCGCAGCACTTTCACTGTTTCACTATTTGCAAGGGCATCGCCGCGGCCCGAGGCGAGGACCGGATCGAGCACCACGGGAGTAAGCGGATGCGCGGCGAGGACGGCCGCGATGGCTTCCGCGTTGCGGGCCGAGCCGAGCACGCCGATCTTGAACGCTGCGACCGGAATGTCCTCGAGCACGCGGCGCGCCTGGCTCGCGACCCAGGCGGGCTCGATGGCGAGCAGGCTGTCGACGCCGCGCGTGTCCTGTACCGTGAGCCCGGTCAGCACCGACAGCGGATGGCAGCCGAGGCTCGCGATGGTCAGCAGATCCGCCTGGATGCCAGCGCCGCCGGTCGGGTCCGAGGCGGCGAATGCCAGAACGATCGGAGGCGTCGGCGACATGCGTTGGTCCCAGGAACAGGCGTCAGGCCGCCTGCTATCATCCGGCACAATTTTACTGCGCCGCCCCCAATGACCGAACAGCAAGTTCAATTCAAGACATGGATGTGCCTCATCTGCGGATGGGTCTACGACGAAGCGGCGGGAATTCCCGGCGAAGGCATCGCCCCGGGCACGCGCTGGGAGGATGTGCCGATGAACTGGACCTGTCCCGAATGCGGCGCGCGCAAGGACGACTTCGAGATGGTGGAAATCTAGCAGCGGGCACGGCGGCGGGCGCGCCCCCGGGCCGGCAGCGCGCGCGAGGGCGATGCGGTAAAATAGCTCCAAGCGTGTCTTCGATCGATCTGACGAATCACTTCCTGATCGCCATGCCCAACATGGCCGATCCGTACTTTGCGAAGACACTGACTTACGTCTGCGAGCACAATGATCAGGGCGCGCTCGGGATCGTCGTCAACCGTCCCATCGACATGACCCTGCAGGCGCTGTTCGAGCGCCTGTCGCTCAAGCTGAAGGACCATGCCTTCGCTGACGCGCCGATCTATTTCGGCGGCCCGGTGCAGACCGACCGCGGCTTCGTGCTGCATCTGCCCGCGGGCGAATGGCAGGCGACGATCAAGGTGACCGCGGGGAAAGACGGCGCCATCGGCCTGACCACCTCCAAGGACATCCTGGAGGCAGTCGGCCGCGGCGAAGGCCCTTCGAAGATGCTGGTGTCGCTCGGTTACGCCGGCTGGTCGGCCGGACAGATCGAACACGAGCTCAAGCAGAACGCCTGGCTCACGGTGGAGGCGAAGGACGCCATCATCTTCGATCTGCCGCCGGACGAGCGGCTGGTCGCGGCGATGGATCTGCTCGGCCTGGACTACGCGCGGCTCGCCGACCAGGCGGGACATGCCTGAGAAGGCCCGCACCGTCCTCGCCTTCGATTTTGGATTGCAGCGTATTGGCGTCGCGGTGGGCGAGCCGGAGCTCGGCACCGCGCACCCGTTGCAGGGCGTCGTCGCGCACACCCAGCCCGGCCGCCTCACGGCGATCGAGGGTCTGGTGAAGGAGTGGAAACCTTCGCTCCTGCTGGTCGGGCGCCCGCTTGGCGAAGACGGCGCGCCGCACGAGATGACGCGCCGCGCCGAGCGCTTCGCGCGCCAGCTGACCGGCCGCTTCCGCCTGCCGGTGGAGCTGGTGGACGAGCGCTACAGTTCCGCGGAGGTCGAAAGCCGCATGCGGGCTTCCTACGGCAGCCGCAAGGCGGCGACCCTGGCGCGCGGCAAGAAGCTCGACTCGCACGCCGCCCAGATCATTCTCGAACAGTACTTCGGTGACAAAGCTGCCTGACGCCGAAACGCTGCTGCCCCGGCTCGCGGCCGAGCTGAAGGCGCGCGTTACGCCGGCCACGGCGATGATCGGCCTGTACACGGGCGGCGCCTGGCTGGCCGAGCGGCTGCACCCGCTGCTCGGATTGAAGGAGCCGCTGGGGCTCATGGATATCGCGTTTTACCGCGACGACTACGCGAAAGAGGGGCTCAAGCACGATCCCAAGCGGACCAAAATTCCTTTCGAAGTCGAGGGCCGCGACCTGCTGCTGGTGGACGACGTGCTCTACACCGGGCGCACCGTGCGCGCGGCGATGAACGAACTGTTCGACTACGGCCGGCCGAAGAGCATCGCGCTGGTGGTGCTTGCCGACCGCGGCGGGCGCCAGCTGCCGATCGCCGCGCAGCACGTCGGCGCGCAGGTGGAGGTTCCCGCGGGCAAGCGCCTGCGCCTGAAGCGCGCCGCCAGCGGCAAGCTGTCGCTGGAGCTCGAGGATGCCGGACGTACCGACAATGCCGGCTAATCCGCAGCTCAACTCCAACGGCGAACTGCAGCACCTGCTGTCCATCGAGGGGCTGCCGCGCGAAATTCTCACGCAGATCCTCGATACCGCCGAGCCCTTTGCCGGCGTCACCGAGCGCGAAGTGAAGAAAGTGCCGCTGATGCGCGGCAAGAGCGTGTTCAACCTGTTCTTCGAGGCTTCGACGCGCACGCGCACCACCTTCGAAATCGCCGCCAAGCGGCTTTCGGCCGACGTCATCAACCTGAACGTGGCGGTGAGTTCGCAGAGCAAGGGAGAATCGCTGCTCGACACCGTGGCCAACCTGTCGGCGATGCAGGCCGACGTGTTCGTGGTGCGGCACGGCTCTTCGGGCGCGCCCTACCTGATCGCGCGCCACGTCAAGCCGCACGAGCACGTCATCAACGCGGGCGACGGCCGGCACGCGCATCCGACGCAGGGGCTGCTCGATCTCTACACCATCCGCCACTACAAGAAGGACTTCACGAGCCTCACGGTGGCGATCGTCGGCGACGTGCTGCATTCGCGGGTGGCGCGCTCGCTCATCCACGGCCTCACCACGCTGGGCGTACCCGAGGTGCGCGTGATCGGGCCGCAGACGCTGCTGCCCGCCGGCGTCGAATCGCTGGGCGTGCGCGTGTTCCACGACATGCGCGCCGGGCTCAAGGACTGCGACGTGGTGGTGATGCTGCGGCTGCAGAACGAGCGCATGAACGGCGCGCTGCTGCCCTCGGCGCAGGAATTCTTCAAGCACTACGGCCTGACCGCCGACAAGCTCGCGCTGGCGAAGCCCGACGCGATCGTGATGCACCCGGGACCGATGAACCGCGGCGTGGAGATCGATTCGCCGGTCGCCGACGGCCCGCATTCGGTGATCCTGCCGCAGGTCACCTTCGGCATCGCGGTGCGCATGGCGGTGATGTCCATCGTGGCCGGGAACTAGGAAAAGGCGGATGAACCTGCTCATCAAGGGCGGACGGGTCGTGGACCCGGCGAGCGGCCGCGACGAAGTCGGGGATGTTTTTATTTCCGATGGGAAAATCTCCGGGAAAAAGGAAAAAGCGGATCAAACCGTGGAAGCCAGGGGCCTGGTGGTTGCGCCCGGCCTGATCGATCTCTCGGCGCGCTTGCGCGAGCCGGGCTACGAGTACAAGGCGACGCTCGAATCGGAAATGGACGCCGCGGTGGCGGGCGGGGTGACCAGCCTCGCCTGTCCGCCGGACACCGATCCGCCGCTCGATGAGCCTGGCCTCGTCGACATGCTGCGCCGTCGCGCCAAGGCGCTCGCCCGGGCGCGCGTCTATCCGGTCGGCGCGCTTACCGTCAAGCTTGCAGGGGAGCGCCTGACCGAGATGGCGGAACTCGCCGAAGCCGGCTGCGTCGCTTTTTCCCAGGCGAACGCGCCGCTCGCCGATACCCAGGTGCTGTGGCGCGCGATGCAATACGCCGGCACCTTCGGCTTCCCGGTGTGGTTGCGCGCCGAGGACCGCTGGCTGGCGCACGGCGGCGTCGCCCACGACGGCGAGGTTGCGACGCGGCTGGGGCTGCAGGGAATTCCGTCGTTCGCCGAGACCATCGCGCTGGGCAGCGTGCTGCAGCTGGTGCGCGCGACCGGCACCCGGGTGCATTTCTGCCGGCTGTCCACCGCGACCGGCGTCGAGATGATCCGCGCCGCGAAGAAAGAGGGGCTGCCGGTGAGCTGCGACGTCGGCATCCATCACGTGCACCTCTCGGAGATGGACCTGGGCTACTACGATTCGCATTGCAGGCTCGAACCGCCGCTGCGTTCGCAGCGAGATCGGGAAGCGCTCGCCTCTGGGCTCGCCGATGGCACGATCGATTGCGCCGTGTCCGATCACACTCCGGTGGACGAAGACCAGAAGCAGATGCCGTTCGCCGAGGCCGAGGCGGGCGCCACCGGCCTGGAGCTGCTGCTGCCGCTGATACTCAAGTGGGGCGCGCAGAAGAAACTGCCGCTGGCGAAAGCGCTCGCCCGCGTCACCAGCGACGCGGCGCGCGTCCTCGGCGTACCGTCGGGCCGCATCGAACCCGGCGCGCCCGCCGACCTGGTGGTGTTCGACCCGCAGCAGTCGTTCCGCGTGACGCCCGAGGCGCTGAAGAGCCAGGGCAAGAACACGCCTTTCCTCGGCTACGAGCTTGCCGGCCGCGTGCGCACGACGATCGTCGCCGGCCGCGTGGTGTACGAACAAGCGTGAGGCTGGCGGCGTGAGGGCAGTGCTGTTTGCGGCGCTGCTCGCCGTTTCCGGCTGCGCCACGACGCCCGGGAACGAAGCTCCGGGTCCGGGCTCCGAGCCCGCTCCTCCTGCGGTCAGGCACACGCCTGCGCCTGCAACGGCGTTGCCGCCGGGAAAGGGGGCCTACTACAAGGATGACGGGCCGGGCGCGAACCCGCCGAAGGATCTGGCCGCCATTCCGGACGCGGTGCCCAGGCCCGAGTCCCTGCAGCGCGCCGCCAACCGCCCTTACCAGGTGTTCGGCAAGGACTATGTGCCGATGTCGAGCCTGGCGCCTTTCAGGCAGACCGGCGTCGGCAGCTGGTACGGCAGGCGCTTCAATGGCGCCTCTACTTCCAGCGGCGAGCCCTACGACATGTACGCGATGACCGCGGCCCACCCGACGCTGCCGATCCCGAGCTACGCGCGCGTCACCAATCTCGCCAACGGCCGCAGCGTGGTGGTGCGCATCAACGACCGTGGGCCGTTTCATTCGGACCGGATCATCGACTTGTCGTACACGGCGGCCTGGAAGCTCGGCTACGCGGAAGCCGGCAGCGCGCGCGTCGAGGTGGAATCGATCGTTCCCGGCAGCCCTTCCCCGGCGGCAACCGCGGTTGCCGGAACGGAGCCTAAGCAGGAACCGGAGCATGCGCCGGAGCAACTGCGGGAAGCGAAAGGCGTGTATCTGCAGCTGGGCGCCTTTTCCGCGCGCGAGGCGGCGGAGAATTTCCGCGTGCGCATCTACCGCGAGCTGGCCTGGCTGTCGCAGGCGATCCAGATCGTCGCCGGCGGTTCGGTGTTCCGCCTGCACCTGGGTCCCTACCGTTCGCAGGACGAGGCGCGCTCGATCGCGGACCGCATCCAGTCGGAACTTAGCCTGCGGCCGGTGATCGTAAGCAGGTAGCCGCTATAATCGCGGCCTTTTTTCGCAGCGATTCCCCGATGCCGCGCTTTCTGCTTTTCCTGGTTTTTCTCCTGCCGGCTTTTGCCTCGGCGCAAGAGCCGCCGCCGCCGCAGGTCGCCGGCCGCGCCTGGCTGGTCGCCGATATCTCGAGCGGCCAGATCCTCGCCGCGGCAAAGCCCGACGAGCGCTTCGAGCCCGCGTCGCTCACCAAGCTGATGACGGCGTATGTCGTGTTCATCGCGCTGCGGGAGAAGAAGCTCGCGCTCGACCAGCAGGTGAACGTATCCGAAAAAGCGTGGCGGGCGCCCGGCTCGCGCATGTTCATCGAGCCGAGGAAGCCGGCGACCGTGGACGAACTGATCCGCGGCATGATCGTGCAGTCGGGCAACGACGCCTGCATCGCCCTCGCCGAGCGGATCGCCGGCTCCGAGGAGGCGTTCGCCGGCATGATGAACCGCGAGGCCGAGCGCCTGGGCATGAAGAACACCAGGTTCGTGAACGTCACCGGGCTGCCGGACCCTCGGCACTACTCCAGCGCACGCGATCTCTACCTGCTCGCCGCCGCGCTGCTGCGCGATTTTCCCGCGGAGTACGCGCAGTACTACTCCATGCGCGAGTTCCGCTACAACGGCATCACGCAGGTAAACCGCAACCGCCTGCTCTGGCTGGACAGCACGGTCGACGGCATGAAGACCGGTTTCACCGACGCGGCGGGCTACTGCCTGGTAGCGTCGTCCAAGCGCGGGCCGCGGCGCCTGGTGTCGGTGCTGCTCGGCTCGACTTCCGAGAGCATGCGCGCGCAGGAATCGCAGAAGCTGCTCAACTGGGGTTTCCAGTTCTTCGACGGCGTGAAGCTCTATGCGGGCGGCGCGCCGGTGAAGGAGATCGAAGTCTGGAAGGGCGCGAAATCCTCCCTCAAGGCGGGGTTCCGCAGCGACCTGGTGGTCGCCGTGCCCAGGGGCCAGGGCGACAGGCTGAAGGCCGACCTGCTGTCGTTGTCGCCGCTGGTGGCGCCCGTCGCCGAGGGCGCGCGCGTCGGCAACCTGCGCGTGACGCTGGACGGCAAGCCGCTGGGCGAATATCCGGTGGTCGCTCTCGAGCCGGTGGCGGCGGCGGGTTTTTTCGGCCGGGCCTGGGATACACTGAGGCTGTGGTTCAAGTAGCGAGGCAAGCATGGTTTTTCTCAATGGAAAGTTCATGCCGGTCGAGGAAGCGCGCGTTCCCGTGCTCGACCGCGGCTTCATCTTCGGCGACGGCGTCTACGAGCTGGTTCCCGTGTACTCGCGCGTGCCGTTCCGCATGGACGAGCACCTCGCGCGCCTGGAGCGCAGCCTCGCGGCAGCCCGCATCCGCAATCCCTACGGCCGCGCGGAATGGCGCGACATCATCCTGCAGCTGGTCGCCAAGCAGTCCTTCGAGGACCAGGCCGTGTATTTCCAGGTGACGCGCGGCGTCGCCAGGCGCGATCACTCGTTCCCGAAAGACACCGCGCCGACGGTGTTCATCATGTCCAATCCGCTCGTCAATCCGCCTCGCGAACTGGTGGAGCGCGGCGCCTCCGCGGTGACCGCGGCCGACGACCGCTGGCATCGCTGCGACATCAAGTCCATCTCGCTTATCGGCAACTGCCTGCTGCGCCAGGCTTCCGCGGACGCGGGCGCGGCCGAGACGATCTTGTTCCGCGACGGCAAATTGACCGAGGCTTCGGCCTCGAACGTGTTCGTCGTCAAGGGTGGCGTGATCCTGTCGCCGCCCAAGTCGAACCTGATCCTGCCCGGCATTACGTACGACGTCGTCGCCGAGATCGCGCAGGCTGCCGGCTTGCCGCTCGAATTCCGCGACGTAAGCGAGGCCGAAGTGCGCGGCGCGGACGAAGTCTGGGTTACCTCGTCTTCCAAGGAAGTGCTCGCCATCGTGACGCTGGACGGCAAGCCGGTGGCCGGCGGCAGGCCCGGCCCGCTGTTCCGCCGCGTCCATGCGCTGTACCAGGAATTCAAGCAAAAGGTCATGCGTGCAGGAAAGGAACGGCAAGCCGCCTGAGAAGGAGGAGCCGCTCACAACGGCTTCTCTGCTCGACTTTCCCACCGCGTTCCCGATCAAGGTCATGGGGCGCAGGGAAGGCGGCTTCACGAAAGCCGTGATCGAAATCGTGCTGCGGCATGCGCCCGACTTCATGCCGGGCACCATCGAGACGCGCCCCAGCAAGGAGGGCAAGTACATCAGCCTTACCGCCACGGTGAACGCCACCTCGCAACAGCAGCTCGATGCCCTCTACCGGGAACTCTGCGATCACCCCTCCGTGGTGATGGTGCTTTGATGGGTGCGGTGCTGGAACGGGTTCGGGTAGTCGAGATGGGCCTGAGCCCCTATCTGGCCACGCTGGAGGCCATGCGCGAATTCACCGCACGCCGCGATGCGGGCACGCCCGACGAACTCTGGCTGCTCGAGCATCCGCCGGTCTACACGCTCGGGCTCGCCGCGGATGCGGCGCACGGGCCGAAAGGCGAATCTGCAATTCCGGTCGTGCAGGTCGAACGCGGCGGCGAGATCACCTACCATGGGCCGGGCCAGGTGGTGCTGTACACGCTGGTGGACCTGGCTCGGCGCGGCATCAAGGTGAAACAGTTCGTCTCCCTGCTCGAGCAATCGGTGATCGATCTCCTGGGCAGTCGCGCCGAAAGAAAGCACGGTGCGCCCGGCATCTACGTCGGCGGCGCAAAGATCGCGGCGCTCGGCATCCGCGTGTCGCGGGGCTGCGCGTTCCACGGCCTTGCGCTCAACGTGGACATGGACTTGGCGCCGTTTTCTGCCATCAATCCCTGCGGATATCCCGGCATGCAGGTCACGCAGACACGCGACCTGGGAATAACGGAAGGCAAGGAAATTCTCGGGAAAAAACTCGCCGGCATCCTTGTCGGGAAGCTCGAAGATGCGTGAAGCCGGCGTCAAGGAAAAGGGCGCGTTGAAGACCGCGCGCCTGCAGTTTTTCCGCAAGGAGAAATTGCCCAAGCCGGACTGGATCCGCGTGCGCGCGGCGAGCCCGGGTTCGCGCTTCCACGACATCAAGAAAATACTGCGCGAGCAGAAGCTGCATACCGTGTGCGAAGAAGCGTCCTGCCCGAACATCGCCGAGTGCTTCGGCAAGGGCACCGCGACCTTCATGATCCTGGGCGACATCTGCACGCGCCGCTGCCCGTTCTGCGACGTGGCGCACGGCCGCCCTCTCGCGCCCGACGCGGAGGAACCCCGGCATCTTGCGGAGACTATCGCCAGGCTGAAGCTGTCCTACGTGGTGATCACCAGCGTGGACCGCGACGACCTGAAGGACGGCGGCGCGCAGCATTTCGTCGACTGCATCCGCGCAGTGCGGGAGACATCCCCGGCCACGACCGTCGAAGTATTGGTGCCCGATTTCAGGGGGCGCCTCGAGCGCGCACTGCAAGTCCTCTGCGCGGCGCCGCCGGACGTGATGAACCACAACATGGAAACCGTGCCGCGCCTGTACAGGCAGGCCCGCCCCGGCGGCGATTACGCGCATTCCCTGGAATTATTCGATTTTTACAAAAGGAATAATCCCGGAATCCCGACCAAGTCCGGCCTCATGGTCGGGTTGGGTGAAACTGACGAGGAAATTCTCGCCGTGATGCGCGACCTGCGCGCGCACGGCGTGGCCATGTTGACCATCGGCCAGTACCTGGCGCCCTCGTCCCATCACCTGCCGGTGGAGCGTTACGTGCATCCCGACACCTTCGCCATGTTCGAGCGCGAGGCCGCGGCGATGGGATTCCGGCACGCGGCGATCGGCCCGCTGGTCCGCTCTTCCTACCACGCGGACCAGCAGGCCCATCAGGCGGGCGTAGACTAACGGACCACCATCGCGTCCTTCACCGACGCGACGCCGTTCACCGCGACCGCGACTTTCAACGCCTTCTGCCGCTGGCCTTCGTCCTTGACGAAGCCCGAGAGCAGCACCTCGCCGTGCAGCGTCTCCACGCTCACGTCCAGCGATTTCAGGTCCGGCTCTTTGAGGAGCGCGGCCTTGACCTTGGCGGTGACGACGCTGTCGTCCACGTACATTCCCGCGGCGATGCGGTCGTGGACCGCGTCGGCTTCGAGGAATTCGGCGGGATCGAGCTTGCCGTCCTTGTTCTTGTCGGCTTGGTCGAAAGCCCTGCCGAAATCGCGGATGCCGCGTACCTCGTCCCTGGTCAGGAAGCCGTCGTGGTTCCTGTCCAGCTGCTCGAACTTCGGGTTCGGTTCCTGCGGCTTGTCGGCGGCCGCGGCGGACACCGCGCCGAACGCCGCGCACACGGCCAGCGCGATTGCCGCATTGCGCGGGATTGCACGATTGAATTTCATCGTTTGCTCCTTTTCTTTGAGTTTCGGACAGAGAAACGGACCGGAAGGGCCCGCTGACAGGACATCTGCAACCCCCGTGCCAGCGGCCTGTTTTTCGATGCATCAATGACTTGGCGGACGGTAGGCCTGCCGCCGGCCGGTGAATTCGTCGCTCTCCGGCGACAAAATTTCCGGATAAGCTTGCAGCCGGACTGGGGGAAAGAAATCATGAATGCACGGATCATCACGTTGTTCGCCGCGCTGGCCATGGCCTGCGCATTTCCCGCGCAGGCGAATCTTGACGCGCTCACAAACCAGGACGCGGCTTCCGGTCTCAAGGCTGCACTTGAGAAAGGCTCCGGTGCTGCGGTCGACCTGCTCGGCAAGACCGACGGTTTTTTCGGCAACGGCGCGGTGAAGATCCCGCTGCCCGATTCGCTGAAAAAATACGAAAAACTCATGCACAGCGTCGGCATGGGCAAATACGCCGACGAACTGGTGCTGACGATGAACCGCGCCGCGGAGGCTGCCGTGCCGGAGGCGAAGAAGCTGTTCGTCGACGCCATCAAGAAAATGAGCGTGCAGGACGCGAAAGGCATCCTGACCGGCGGCCAGACCTCGGGCACCGACTACTTCAAGCGCACCACGTCCGATCCGCTGCGCGGGAAATTCCTGCCGATCGTCAAGCAGGCGACCGCGAAAGTTAAGCTGGCGGAAAAATACAACGAGTACGCCGGCAAGGCCGCGAAGTTCGGGCTGGTAAAGAAGGATCAGACGGACCTTGACAGCTACGTGACCCAGAAGGCGCTCGACGGCCTGTTCTACATGGTCGCCGAGGAAGAGAAAAAAATCCGCCAGAATCCGGTCCAGGCGGGCAGCGACATCATCAAGAAAGTGTTCGGGGCGCTGCAGAAGTGACCGGGATTGCGTGTTGCAACGATCAGGAGGCGGAGATGAGAAAACTGATTGCCGTATTGGGTAGCGTACTGCTGGTCGCGTCGTCGGCCGTGCTGGCGGCGGACAAGGCCCAGAAGGAGTCGATCGAGAAGCAGAGAGCCGAGCAACAACAGCAGCAGCAGCAACGCGCCAAGAGCTGCGGCGTGAAGGCGGAAGACAGGAAGGGCGAAGAGCGCGAGAAATTCATCCGCGCCTGCCTTAAAGGAGGTTGACCGCGGCCGGCGCCTCGAGGCGCCGCCCGTGAAGGCGACCAACGGGGCCATCGCCGGCCTGCTCCTCGCGTGCGCGCTGCCGGGCGCCGCCGCGCAATATCCGGATCATCCGATCCACTTCATCGTGCCGCAGGCGGCGGGAAGTGCTACCGACACCGTCACGCGCATGCTCGCCCCGGAGATGTCGAAGGCGCTGGGGCAGCCGATCATCATCGACAATCGTCCCGGAGGCGCGCTGACCATCGGCATCGATGCGACCGCCAAGGCAGCGCCGGACGGCTACACCATCGGCATGGGCCCGATCGGCGCGCTGGCGATCACGCGGCATATGGTAGCGAAGCTGCCCTACGACATCGAGCGCGACCTGCAGCCGGTCGCGCTGGTGGCGCGCGGCCACCTGCTGCTCGCAGTGTCGCCGTCGCTGCCGGTGCACTCGGTGCGCGAACTGATCGACCTGGCGAAAAAAATGCCGGGCAAGCTGACCAACGCCTCTTCCAGCAACGGCTCGCCGGGGCACGTCGCCGGCGAACTTTTCAAATACATGACCGGCACGGACATCTTGCATGTGCCCTACAAGGGCGGCGCCATGGCGATCAACGACCTGATCGCGGGACACGTGCAGATCATCTGGGAAAGCCTGAACTCCATCGCGCCGTACGCGCACTCGGGCAAGGTGCGCGCGCTGGCAGTGAGCGGCGCCCGGCGCTCGCCCGCGTTTCCGGACCTGCCCACCATCGCCGAGGCCGGCGTTCCCGGCTACGAGGCCGGCACCTGGACCGGCGTCATCGCGCCCGCGGGTTTGCCGCCGGCGATCCTCAATAAACTCAATGCCGCGGTGAACGAGGCGATCCGCTCGCCGTTCTTTATCGAGCGCTTCGCCTTCATCGGCGACGAGCCGGCCGGCGGCACGCCGGAGCAGTTCGCCGAGGTGATCCGCACCGAGTCCGCCCGCTGGGGCGAGGTGGTCAGGCGCTCGGGCGCGCGAATCGACTGATTTAGTGCGCCTGGTCCCAGTTTTCGCCGACACCAACGTCGACGATCAGCGCGACATCCAGTTTCGCGACGTTCTGCATCAGCTCGCGCACTTTTGCCTTTACTTCGTCTAATTCGTTCTCCGGCACCTCCAGCACCAGTTCATCGTGCACCTGCATGATGAGTTTGGTCTGCAGTTTGGAAGAGTCCAAATAATTTTGAACTGAAACCATCGCCAGCTTGATGAGATCGGCGGCGGTGCCCTGCATGGGCGCGTTGATGGCGGCGCGCTCGGCGCCTTGGCGGCGGGCGGGTGAGCCGGAGTTGATCTCAGGTAGCCGCAGGCGGCGGCCGAAGACGGTTTCGACGTAGCCGAGCGAGCGCGCTTTCTCCCGCGTCTCGTCCATGAATTTCTTCACGCCCGGGTAACGGGTGAAATAGGACTCGATGTAGGCCTGCGCGGTGGCGCGCTCCAGGCCGAGGTTCTGCGCGAGGCCGAAGGCGCTCATGCCGTAGATCAGGCCGAAGTTGATCACCTTGGCGGTGCGCCGCTCGTCCTTGCTCACCTTTTCCAGCGGCACGCCGAACACTTCGGCGGCGGTAGCCTGGTGCACGTCGTGGCCGTGTTCGAAGGCGTGCTTCAGGCCCTTGTCGCCCGAAAGGTGGGCCATGATGCGCAGTTCGATCTGCGAGTAGTCCGCCGAGACGATCTTGCTGCCTTTCGGCGCGATGAAAGCCTCGCGGATGCGCCGCCCCTGCGGCGTGCGGACCGGGATGTTCTGCAGGTTGGGATCGTTGGAGGCGAGCCGCCCGGTGACCGCGGTCGCCTGCGAGTAGGTGGTGTGCACGCGCCCGGTGTTGGCGTCCACCATGCGCGGCAGCTTGTCGGTGTAGGTGGATTTGAGCTTGGCGACGCCGCGGTATTCCAGCAGCAGCTTGGGTAGCGCATGATCGAGCGCGAGTTCGGCCAGCACGTCCTCGTCGGTCGATGGTTCGCCGCTCGGCGTCTTCTTTTTTACCGGCAGCCCCTGCTTGACGAACAGGATCTCGCGGATCTGCTTGGGCGAGCCGAGATTGAAAGGCTGGCCCGCGGCCTCGTGTGCCTGTTGTTCTTTCGCGAGCATTTCCTTGCCCAGTTCGTGACTCTGTGCATCGAGTTTTGCGCCGTCGATCAGCACGCCGTTGCGTTCCATGCGCAGCAGCACCGGCATCGCCGGCAGTTCGATCTTCTCGTAGACGAACTTCAGTTTTTCATCGGCGGAGATTTTTCCGTAGAGAACGGCATGCGCGCTCAAGGCGAAATCCGCGTCCTCGGCGGCATACTCGGTGGCGCGCCCGATCTCGACCGAAGAGAACGGGATGCGGGAAGCGCCCTTGCCGGTGACTTCGTCGTAGGTGATGGTCTTCCAGCCCAGGTGCCGCGCCGCCATCGAGTCCATGTCGTGGCGCTCGTGCACTTCGTAGACGTAGGATTCGAGCAGCGTGTCGTGCGCCATCCCGCCGAGCGCCACGCCGTGGTTGGCGAGGATGTGCGCATCGAATTTCAGGTTCTGGCCTACCTTCCTGTGGCGCGCGCTTTCCAGCCAGCCTTTGAGCAGCGCCAGCGCTTTTTCGACCCCGACCTGGTCCGGCGCGCCCGGATATGCATGGGCCAGAGGCAAATACCACGCCGTATCGCCGAATGCGAACGACATGCCGACCAGGCGCGCGGTCATCGGCTCGAGCCCGGTGGTCTCGGTGTCGAAGCCGACCAGCTCCGCGGCATCCAGCTTTGCGACGAATCCGGAGAGCGCCGCCTCGTCGCCCAGCGTCAGGTATTTGCGCCGCGGCGCCGGCTCGGCTGCGGAGGGCGTCTCCGGCGCGGCGCTCGCCGCCGGAGCAGGCGCCTGGCCGCGGATTTCGCGCAGCATGGTCTTCATGCCGTAGCGCTCGAAGAATTCCGCCAGCTTTTCCGCGTCGGCGTCCTTGCCGCCGAGATCGCCCAGCCCGACGGGGAGTTTCACGTCGCGCTTCACCGTCAGGAGTTCGCGCCCCTTGGGCAGCCAGTCGAGCGCTTTTCGCAAATTTTCGCCCACGGCGCCGGGGATCTCGCCGGCGTGCGCGATGACTGCGTCGAGCGAGCCGTATTGCTGGATCCATTTCACGGCGGTTTTCGGGCCGACCTTCTCCACGCCCGGCACGTTGTCGACCGCATCGCCGGTGAGCGACAGGTAGTCGACGATTCTCTCCGGCGCGACGCCGAATTTCTGCTGCACGCCGGCGGGGTCGAGTTTTTCGTTGGACATCGTGTTGACGAGCGTCACGCGCTCGTCCACCAATTGCGCGAGGTCCTTGTCGCCGGTCGAGATGACGCAGTTCCAGCTCTTGCTGCGTGCTTCCTCCGCCAACGTCGCGATGACATCATCGGCCTCGACGCCCGTTATGGTCAGTACCGGCCAGCCGAGCGCCGCGACGGCTTCCTTGAGCGGCTCGATCTGCGAGGCCAGGTCTTCCGGCATCGACGGCCGGTTCGCCTTGTACTGCGGATAGGCGTCCTCGCGGAAGGTTTTCCCCTTGGCGTCGAAAATGCAGGCGCGCGCCGCCGCGGGATAGTCGGCGTGCAGCCGGCGCAGCATGTTCAGCACGCCGTGGATCGCGCCGGTCGGCTCGCCACGCGGGCTTTTCAGCTCGGGCAGCGCGTGGAACGCGCGGTACAGGTACGACGACCCGTCGACCAGCAGCAGTGTTTTATCCATCGAGGAGGCATCTTACCCGGCGATGCTCGCTGATATTCCGCTGGGGTAGAATCCCTCCATGCGCCGCATCCTGATTCTCGCCCTGTCAGCCGCCGCGTCCGGGGCTCTGGCACAGCAGCCGCCGCCCAAGCTCGAACCGCTGCCCGAACCGCCGCCGCCCCCGCTGATCCGCGACGGCGCCGACGAGCCGCGCGTGCGCATCGCGCCGCAGGAGGGCGACAAGGTCGAGGAAATGCGCGACGGCGGGCGCGTGGTGATGCTCAAGGTCACCCCGCCCAACGGCGTTCCCTATTACCTCCTGGACCTCACCGGCGACGGCAACTGGACCCGGCGCGATGCGCTCGACCCGGGTGTTCGCGTGCCGATGTGGACCATCAAATCCTTCGACTGAAGTTAATCCTGTTTGTCGGTTTTTACCCCAGTTTCTGAAAGCCAGCTCGCCGGCTGGCTGAAGAACTACTCGGTCGGCGCGCTCGCCGCGCTGGAACCGATCGCGGCGGGGATCGAGAACACCAATTATTTCGTCACCACCGGCCAGGGGCGCTACGTGCTCACCCTGTTCGAGCGCCTGCCCGCGGCCGAGCTGCCGTTCTACCTCGAGCTGATGGCGCACCTCGCGCGCCACGGCATTCCCTGTCCGGCGCCGGTCGCCGATCTCGACGACCGCTTTCTTTCCACGCTGAACGGCAAGCCGGCGGCGTTGGTGACGCGGCTGGCGGGCGCCTCGATCGAGCATCCCGGCGCTGCCGAGTGCGCCGAGCTTGGCGCGCTGCTGGCGCGCATGCATCTGGCCGCGCGCTCCTACGGCGGCTATCTCGAGAATCCGCGCGGCCCGAAGTGGTGGCGCGCTGCGGCGCGCGAAGTACGGCCCTTCCTCGACCCGGCGCACGCGGAGCTGCTCGACGCGGAATTGCGCTTCCAGTCGGAGCACCGCTACCCGGACCTGCCGCGCGGCGCGGTGCATGCCGACCTGTTCCGCGACAACGCGGTCTTCGAGGGCGGCCGCATCAGCGGCGTGTTCGACTTCTACTTCGCCGGCGTGGATTGCTTCGCCTTCGACCTCGCTGTCTGCGTCAACGACTGGTGCCTGGCCGATCCCGTGCGCGATCGCCGGCTGGATGAGGCGAGGACGCTCGCGCTGCTCGGCGCCTACCACGCGATCCGGCCGCTGCAGGATCCTGAGCGCGCCGCCTGGCCGGCGTTGCTGCGCGCGGCGGCCCTGCGTTTCTGGCTCTCGCGCCTCTACGACAAGCACCTGCCGCGCCCAGGGGAACTGGTGAAGGTGCACGATCCCGAGCAGTTCCGCGACATCCTCGCGCGGCGAGCGGCGCCCGGCGCGCCCGCGCCCTGGGTTGCCTAGGCGCCATGCGGCGAGCGCCCTTTCGAACGCAGGACTGTTAACGTCGTGCGCGCCAATCGTCTTGCGGCGAGGCGAGGCCTGCGCTGGGTCGCGGAGGCTTTCCTGATCTTTCGCGTCGGGCCGGTGCGGCAATTGCTCCTCAATCTCGCGTTTTTGTTCGCGGTCACGATCCTGGTCGCGGTTCCCGTGCTCGGATTTGCCGCCGTCTGGGTCCTGTTTCCGGCGCTGGCGGTCGGTCCTCACGCGCTGGCGCGCGCCGCTGCGGGCGGCGCGCTCCCGCATCCTTCGCTGCTGGCCGCGGGCTTCCGCCGGAACCTGCCGGCGCAGTTGCGGCTCGGCGGTTTTTTCCTGGCCGCCATGCTGGTGGTGCTGGCCGCCAGCGCGCTGGCCGACGACGGCCGCTTTGCGCTGGCGATGATCGGCCGCACGCGGCTCGAGATCGGCGACCTGGAGGATCCCGGCCTGCGGCAGGCGATGCTGATCGGCGCGGGGCTGCAGACCGTGCTGCTCGGCGCGCTCTGGTATGCGCCGCTGCTGGTGGCGTGGGAAGGGCTCTCGGCGACCAAGGCGGCGTTTTTCAGCGTAGCGGCCTCGCTGATCAACTGGCGCGCCTTCTTCGTCTACGGCTCGGCCTTGCTGCTGTTGTTCGGGTTCGTGCTGCTGCTGGCGATGGGCGGCGCGCTGCTGTTCGGCGGCGGCGCTGGAATGCAGGCCGACCCTGCCGTGTTCGCGGTGGTATGGACGCTGCTGCCGGTGGGCTTCGCGAGTTCCTATCTCGGCTACCGCGACGTTTTCGGCGCGGAAAATCCGGCCGAGAACCCGCCTAAATCCCCTACAATTCCCCTATGAAGGATCTGGATCTTCCCGCGTTCTCCCCGCAAGCAGCGCCTGAATTCATCGACGCGGCGACCGCCAAGGCGTGGCTGGAGAACGTGCCGCTGGCCAATGTCGCCGCAGCCCAACACCAGCTCCTCGCGCAGCTGCAGGAGTTCAACGGCTACGACACCAAGGCGGTCAGCCGCCTGGCGACGCTGGAGGCGCTGCGCGAGGCGGTGCAATTCGTCGAGATCGAGCAGGCGCGGCGCTTCACCAACCGCGCGCTGCCGATGGCGGAAGCCGAGAGCGCGGTGTTCGACGACACGCTCGCCCTGTGGGAGCAGATGCACCTGGGCTACCTGCGCTGTCTCGAGGCGGTGATTGCCGACGGCGAGCCCGGCCTGCGCGCCCAGGGCGGGCTGGTCTGCCAGAGGGCCCTTTCCTATACGGGACTGAAGATGTTCCACTATCACCGCGCCTACCGGCAGGTGCCGCCGCGCGTGTGGCGGGAACTGCACGAAGGCTACGCCAGGGCGGAGGCGCTGGATGTGGCCGAGGCCGCGGTGAAGGACTACCTCAACCGCGACGTCAACGACACTTCGCCGCGCATCGCCTACATGCGCGCGTTGCTGCTCGGCATGGCGAACCCGAACGAACTCAGCCAGCGGCAGCTCACCTTCGTCGCCTTCCTGCTGGAGCGCTGGGCCGAGAAGGTCGAGGTGCTGAAGGATGCGCCCGAGGACGAGGAGGCGCCCGCGCTCGTCGTCGACCTGGAAAGCGATGTTTGCCCGGAACGCGAGGGTCCGGAGGCCGCCGAGCCGAGGTATCTCGGCGCCAGGCGTCTCGCCAAGAGCCTGCGCAACCGCATCGGCCTGCTGCGAAAAGGCGAATCGCCGGCGAAGCTCGCGCTGGGCGAAGATTGCGTGCAGCCCTCCTGCGAGCACCTGCTGGTGTTCCTCTACCGCCAGTGGTGCCAGGTCAAGCTGCCCCGCGCCGCGGAAAGGAAGCGCGTCACGGAGGTCGGCCAGGCGAGCCAGGACATGGCCGCCATCCACTACTACATTTCCGGGCGCGTGTTCCGGCAGCCCGGCGAGACCAAGGAGCTCACTACCGCGCAGCGCGACCAGATCGCCGCCTTCGGCCGCGTCAGCACCCGCGACGAGGACGACTACAGCGTGGTGCACGGTTTCCTGCTGGAGCCCTGGGAAATCGAGGACGAAAGCACGCAGGGCCTGAAGATGGTCCGCCGCGCCGCCAACCCGGGCAAGCGCTTCAGCCACGGGCAGCTGGTCGGCGTGAAGCCGGCCAACTCGAAGAACTTCATCCTCGGGCAGGTGCGCTGGCTGGTGCAGAACGACGCCGGCGATCTCTACGCCGGCGTCCGGCTGCTGCCCGGCCTGCCGGCGGCGACCGCGGTGCGTCCGGTCGGCCTGAACGTGATGGGGGCCAAGTACGTGCAGGCGCTCTCGCTCACCGCCGTCGCCTCGATCAGCGCGCCGCCGTCGCTGGTGCTGCCCTCGGGATGGTTCAAGCCCAAGCGGGTCGTCGAGGTGTACGTCGAAGGACACGTCAGGGTGCGGCTCACCGAGATGATCGACCGCGGCAGCGACTACGAGCGCGTCGCCTACGAGATCGTCACCTAGGGTTCGGGGGTGTCGGCGCCTGAAACAACGGGGACCGGTCCGGTCCCGACCGAGATCAGGCTGCACCAGAAGTCGCGCCTGATGGAGATCGGCTTCGCCGACGGCAGGACGTTCCGTCTTTCCTACGAATTCCTGCGCGTGCATTCGCCCTCGGCGGAGGTGCGCGGCCATGGCGCGGGGCAGGAGGTGCTGCAGGCGGGAAAACGCGAGGTCGAGATCCGCACGCTGGAACCGGTCGGCTCCTACGCGGTGCAGCCGGCGTTCTCCGACGGTCACGCCACCGGCATCTATTCCTGGGAATATCTTTATCACCTGGGCGAAAATCAGGATCGTCTTTGGGCGGAGTACCTGGCGAAGCTGGAGAACGCAGGCGCCAGCAGGGAGTAAATGCGCGTGGCTGACACCGATTTCGGCTTCAAGCGCGTTCCCGAAGAGCAAAAGGCAAGGCGCGTAGGGGAGGTCTTCGACCGGGTCGCGGAACGCTACGACCTGATGAACGACCTGATGTCCTTCGGTCTGCATCGCCTGTGGAAGATGTTCGCGGTGTCGGTCGCCCGCATCCGGCCCGGAGAGCGGGTGCTCGACGTCGCCTCGGGCAGCGGCGACCTCGCGCGCGCGTTCGCCGCGCGCGGCGCCGAGGTCTGCATGAGCGACATCAACGGACCGATGCTGGCGCGCGGCCGCGACCGCATGCTGGACGCGGGGAAGATGACGCCCGCGGTGCGCTGCGACGCGGAGCGCCTGCCGTTCGGCAGCGGCAGTTTCGATTGCGTCAGCGTGGGTTTTGGCCTGCGCAACATGACGCACAAGGACGCCGCGCTCGCGGAAATGGCGAGGGTTCTCAAGCCGGGAGGGCGCCTGCTGGTGCTCGATTTCTCGCAGGTCTGGAAGCCGCTGCAGAAACCCTACGACCTGTATTCCTTCCACGTACTGCCCTGGCTCGGCGAACGCGTCGCGGGCGATGCCGCGGCCTACCGCTACCTGGCCGAGTCCATCCGCATGCATCCCGACCAGCCGACTCTGGCGGCCATGCTGGAACGAGCCGGGCTGGAGCGGGTCGAATATTTCAACCTTGCCGCGGGGGTGGTTGCGGTGCATCGCGGCTACAAACTGGAGTAGCATTCAAAAGCTGACGGAATCCTGACGGGATTTCCGTTGGATCGCATAGAGGAATGACATGAAAAAGCTCGTGTTCGGATTCGCGGCCGCGCTGTTGAGCGTGACCTTCCTGGCGGCCGAAGCTGAAGCGGCTCGCCTCGGCGGCGGCGGCCGTTCCCTGGGCGCGCAGCGCAGTTTCAGCGCTCCGCCGGCCAGGCCGGCGCAGGTGCAGCCGGCGCCGCAGTCTCCGTCCTCGGTTGCCCCCGCGGCTCCTCAGCCGGCCCCCTCGGGCATGAGCCGGTGGATGCCGTTGCTGGGCGGACTCGCGCTCGGCGGCGCGCTCGGCTGGCTGCTCGGCGCCAACGGCATGGGCGGCGCGCTGGTCGGCATGATGCTGTTTGCGCTGCTGGTGTTCGCCGGCGTCTTCGTCTTCCGCATGCTGACGCAGCGCCGGGAGGAGGCGCCTTTGCGCATGCAGTACGCTGCGGCAGGATCGCAGGGCCCCTACCCCGCGATGGGCAGTGAGACCGTTGCCGCACCTCCACCCTCGCAGGCGGCCGGTTTCGAGGCGCAGCCCGTCGCCGCGGGAATCGCGGCGAACGTGCCGGCGGGGTTCGATGTCGCCGGCTTCCTGCGCGGCGCGAAACTCAATTACATGAAGCTGCAGATCGCCAATGACCGCGGCGACCTGGCCGAACTGCGCGAATTCACCAGCGACGACCTGTTCGAGGAACTGAAAAAGGACCTCCAGCAGCGCGGCGGCGCGCAGCAGCAGACTGACGTGCTGGCGCTGAATGCCGACCTGCTGGAAGTCGTCACCGAGGGGGACAAGCACTGGGCGAGCGTGCGCTTCTCGGGGACGGTGCGCGAGTCGCCGGGCGAGGCGCCGACCGGATTCGAGGAAGTGTGGAACCTCGCCAAGCCCGTCAACGGCTCGCAAGGCTGGCAACTCGCCGGCATCCAGCAGATGCATTAATCTTCCGTCTGGCACTGACAAAAGGCCGCCTCAGGGTGGCTTTTTTTTCGCGCGATGAAACTGGAATCTCCCTTTGCCGCCGCACTGAATCACCTGCTCGAGGCTGAACCCTGGGCGCGGGAGCGCCTCGCGCCGTTTGCCTCCGAGACCCTGGAGCTGCGCGCGCCGCCGCTGCCGCCGCTGCGCCTCGCGGTGACCGGCGACGGGCGGCTGGCGCCCGGCGCTGGAACCACCGCGTCGCTGACGATCACTTTCGGCCCCGGCGCACTCGCCGCCGCGCTGAAGGGCGAAGACCACCTGCTGCGCGCGATCGACGTCGCGGGGAACGCCAGGCTGGCGGGCGAAGTGATGTTTCTGGTCCGCCACCTGCGCTGGGATGCGGAGGAAGATGCGGCGAAGTTCGTCGGCGACGCGGCGGCGCACCGTCTCGTGGCGACGGCGAAGGAGGTCGCCGCCTGGCATGCTGACGCTGTGCGCCGCGTTGCCGAGGGATTCGTCGAGTACGCCGTTGAAGAGAAAAAAATCCTGGTAGCGCGCGGCGAGCTGCAGGGCATCGCGGCGGCGCACGCGCGCCTGCGCGACGGCCTGGAGAGGCTGGAGAAACGCATCGGCCGGCTGGGAGCCTGAGGTGGGAAACCTGCTGCGCCTGCTGCGCATACTGTACGTCGGGCTGCGCTTTCGCCTGTACCGCTTCGTGCCGCGGTTCGCGCACGGCGAGGATCCGACCAGAGCTGCGCGTCTGCGCGAAGCGCTTGAAGCGCTGGGGCCGATCTTCGTAAAGTTCGGCCAGGTGCTGTCGACGCGGCGCGATCTGCTGCCCGCGGATATCGCCGACGAGCTGGCGAAGCTGCAGGACCGGGTGCCGCCGTTCTCCTCCGCGCTTGCCGTCGCCGAGATTGAAAGCTCGCTGGGCAAGCCTTTGCACGAACTCTTCGGGACATTTGAAAAGAAACCCATTGCCAGCGCTTCCGTCGCCCAGGTGCACGTCGCCGCGCTGAAGGACGGCGCCGAAGTCGCGGTGAAGGTGCTGCGGCCGGGCGTGGAACGGGCGATCGCGCAGGACGTGCTGCTGCTGCAGACCGCGGCGGGGCTGATGGAGCGCCTCTGGGCGGACGGACGGCGCTTGAAGCCGCGCGAAGTGGTGGCCGAGTTCGCGCGCCACCTCGAGGAGGAACTGGACCTCGTGCGCGAGGCGGCGAATGCCTCGCTGCTGCGCCGGAACTTCGAGAACTCGCCGCTGCTGGCGGTGCCCGCGGTGCACTGGGAGTATTGCGCGCGGCGCGTGATGGTGATGGAGCGCATGCATGGCACGCCGATATCGCAGATCGAGGCTCTCAGGCGCAAGGGCATCGACATTCCCGCGCTGGCGCGGGCGGGCGTGGAGATTTTCTTCACTCAGGTGTTCCGCGACGGCTTTTTCCACGCCGACATGCACCCGGGAAACATCCTGGTGTCCGACGCCGGGCAGTACGTCGCCCTCGACTTCGGCATCATGGGCACGCTGTCCGAGGTGGACAAAAGCTACCTCGCGCAGAATTTCCTCGCTTTCTTCAACCGCGACTACCGGCGCGTGGCCCAGGCGCACCTGGACGCGGGCTGGGTGCCCGCCGGCACGCGCCTGGACGAATTCGAGGCGGCGATCCGCGCCGTGTGCGAGCCCATCTTTTCGCGGCCGCTGAAGGAAATCTATTTCGGCAAGCTGCTCCTGCGCCTGTTCCAGACCTCGCGTCGCTTCAACGTCGAGATCCAGCCGCAGCTGGTGATGCTGCAGAAGACGCTGCTCAACATCGAGGGCCTCGGGCGCGAACTGGATCCGGACCTGGACCTCTGGCAGACCGCCAAGCCGTTCCTCGAGCGCTGGATGAGCGAGCAGATCGGCTGGCGCGGCCTGCTGCGCACGCTGCGGCGCGAGGCGCCCTACTGGGCGCAGACGCTGCCGGCGATCCCGCGTTTGGTGCATCACCTGCTGGCCGAGGACCGGATCGGCCATCTCGAAGGATCTCTGGCGCGTCTCATCGAGGAAGCGCGGCGACGTAACCGCCTGCTCGCGGTTCTGGCGGGCATCGGCGTGGCACTGCTGGGGATATTGCTGCTCCTGTAAACTGCGCGCGTGCTGATCGCTTTTGTCGTTCTGTACCTGCTCGTCACTATCGCCATCGGCCTGTGGGCCGCGAAGCGAGTCCAGAACTCGAAGGATTACGTGGTGGCCGGCAGGAGCCTGCCGCTGTACATGAATACCGCGACGGTATTCGCCACCTGGTTCGGCGCCGAAACCGTGCTTTCGGTTTCGGCGGAATTCGCCAAGAGCGGGCTGGGCGGCATCATTGCCGATCCCTTCGGCTCGTCGTTCTGCCTGGTGATCGTGGCGCTGGTCTTCGCGCGGGCGTTTTACCGCATGGACTTGCTCACCATCGGCGACTTCTACCGCAAGCGCTACGGGCGCGGGATGGAATTCGGCACCAGCGTCGTCATCGCCATTTCCTACCTCGGCTGGACCGCAGCGCAACTGACCGCCCTGGGCCTCGCGTTCTCCACTCTTACGGGCGGCGCCATTTCCCTGGAATCCGGGATCATCCTCAGCGGGGTGGTGGTGCTGGGATACACCATCTGGGGGGGAATGTGGTCGGTGGCCATGACGGATCTCTTCCAGTCGGTGATGATCATCGTCGGCGTGGTGCTCATCGCCTGGGTGGTTGGCGACATGGCGGGCGGCCCCGTGAAAATTCTCGCCGCGGCGTCGGCTGGAGGCAGGTTCGAGTTCTGGCCCAGGGGGGATACGAAGGAATGGCTGGCATTCATCACCGCCTTTCTGACGCTTGCCATCGGCTCGATTCCGCAACAGGACATTTTCCAGCGGGTCACTTCGGCCAAGGACGAGAAGACGGCGATCCGCGGCACTTTGCTGGGAGGGGTCGTCTATTTCAGCTTTGCCTTCGTGCCGATCTACATCGTTTACGCGAGCCTCCTGATCGATCCCTCGCTCGGCAGGCTGTTGTCTGCCGATGATGCGCGCGAAATGCAGCAGATCCTGCCTTCCTTCATCCTCGGGCATACGCCGCTCTGGATCCAGGTGCTGTTTTTCGGCGCGCTGCTGTCGGCGATCCTTTCGACCGCCAGCGGCGCGATCATCGCGCCGACCGCCCTGTGCACGGAAAACATCATCAAGCCACTGTTTCCGCGCATGAGCGACCGGCAGTTCCTCCTCACGCTGCGCCTGATGCTGGTGTCGTTCACGCTCGCCGCGCTGATGTTCGCGCTCAATTCGAAGAAAACCATGTACGACATGGTCCAGAATGCCTACAGCGTGACCCTGGTATGCGCTTTCGTGCCGCTCGCGGCGGGCATTTTCTGGAAACGCGCCAACAACGCGGGCGCCATCCTGTCCGCAATATTCGGACTGGTTGCCTGGCTGGCGGCGGACATGCTGGCGGCGGATCCCACCGTTCCATCGCCGCTGGTCGGGCTTGGGTTCTCTGTTGCGGGCATGGTGGCGGGCTCGTTCATGCCGGCCGGGAACAAGTCCTAGCTTGCGCGAGGCGTCCCGGACCCAGCAACACGAGTCTCCGTTGACGCGTTTTTTCCTCGTTGTCTACGTTCTCCTCGTCGTCTATGCGTCGCTCTACCCGCTGGCCGGCTGGCGCGATCCCGGCGGCCCGGCGCTCGCGTTCCTGGTCGCGCCCTGGCCGCGCTACGTCACCGCTTTCGATCTGGCGGTGAATTTTCTCGGCTATCTGCCCTACGGCCTGCTGTGCGTGCTGGCGGTCCACCCGCGCCTGAGGGGCGCGGCAGCCGTATTGCTCGCACTCTTGGGCGCCGCCGCGCTTTCACTTTCTCTGGAAACGGCCCAGGGCTTCCTGCCCGCGCGCATTTCGTCCAATCTGGACGTCGTTGCGAACGTCGCGGGGGCCGCCGTGGGCGGGCTGTTCGGCGCGCGATTTGCGCCCGCGCTGCTCGCCGGCGGACCCCTGCAGCGCCTGCGCGCCGAAGCGCTTGCGCCGGGCACCGCCGCCGACCTGGGCCTGACGCTGCTCGGGCTCTGGCTGTTCGCCCAGCTCAACCCGGCGATGCTGCTGTTCGGCACCGGCGACCTGCGGGACCTGGTCGCCGGTCCGGCCGGCGCGCGCTACGGCGCGCAGCTGTTCGTCTCGGTGGAGGCGGCGATCGCGGCGGCGAATCTGGCGGCGGTGGCGCTGCTGGCATCCGCCGGGGTGCGCGCCGGTGCGCCGATGCTGCGGCTGCTGCTCGCGCTGCTCGCCGTCGCGCTGGTGGTCAAGACGCTCGCCTTCATGATCCTCATGCACGCCGAGCATGTGCTGGTCTGGCTCACGCCGGGCGCGCAGCTCGGCCTGGCGGCGGGCATCGCGATAGCGCTGGCCGCCCTCAGGCTGCCGCGCGCCGCGCGCCTGGCACTGGCGGCGGTGCTGCTGATGGCGGCAACCGTGCTGGTCAACCTCGCGCCGCCGAACCCGTATCTCGCGGATACGCTCAAGGTCTGGGAGCAGGGACATTTCCTGAACTTCAACGGCCTCACCCGCCTCGTATCGGCGGCGTGGCCGTTCGCCGCGCTCGCCTACCTGGTCTACCTCGCCTCGGCGAGGCTGCGCGAGCCCCTCCGGTAAAATTGCGCGCCATGGCCTACTACGAACGGCACGTTTTTTTCTGCTGCAACCAGCGCGACGGCGGCGAGCGGCCCTGCTGCAACGGCAAAGGCGCCTCCGAAATGCGCGACTACGCCAAGCAGCTCGTCAAGCAGGGCGGCCTTGCCGGGCCCGGCAAGGTCAGGATCAACCAGTCGGGGTGCCTGGACCGTTGCGAAGAAGGGCCCTGCATCGTCGTCTACCCCGAGGCGGTCTGGTACAGCTACGTGGATCGCAGCGACATCGACGAGATCGTCGAAGAGCACCTGCGCCACGGCCGCGTCGTTGAGCGGCTGCGCATTTGATGCGTGCCTCCACCCGACGCGAACTGATCGCCGGTCCGGCGGGGAAAATAGAGTGCGTCGTCGATGAACCCGAAAGCGGATCTTCCCGCGGCGTCGCTCTCGTCGCACACCCGCATCCGCTGTTCGGCGGGACGCTGGACAACAAGGTGGCGCAGACGCTGGCGCGTACTTTCGTCGAGCTCGGCTATGCGGCCTGGCGGCCCAATTTCCGCGGCGTCGGCGCGAGCGAGGGAACGCACGACGAGGGGCGCGGCGAAGTGGAGGATCTCCTCGCCATTCTTGAATTTTCCAAAAGTGAAAAGCCCGTTCTGGCCGGGTTTTCGTTCGGTGCCGCGGTGCAGACCAAGCTCGCGCAACGTCTGGTAAAGGAAGGAAATGCGCCGTCGCGCATGGCTCTGGTGGGCCTTGCGGTGAAGCACCTGGATGCGATGCCTGTGCCGGCCGACACGATCGTGATCCACGGCGAGGAGGACGGCACCGTTCTGCTGTCGGACGTGCTCGCCTGGGCGCGGCCGCAGGACCTGCCGGTGGTCGTGGTGCCGGGCGCCGACCATTTTTTCCATCGCCGGCTGCATATCCTGCGCTCGATCATCCAGGGCAGCTGGAAGTAGGCATGCTGCTCGTCAAAAGCCTGCATCTCATTTTCATGGTGACTTGGTTCGCCGGGATCTTCTATCTGCCGCGGTTGTTCGTTTATCACGCGCAAGCCGACGATCGGATCTCCCTCGAGCGCTTCAAGGTCATGGAACGCAAGCTCTTCTGGGGGATCGCGACGCCGGGCGCCGTGCTCACGCTCGCGTTCGGCCTGTGGCTGTGGCTGGGCTGGTTCCAGGGCGCCGGGGGCTGGCTGCACGCCAAGCTGGCTCTCGTCGCGGTGCTGGTCGCCTATCACGCCTGGTGCGGCAAGCTGATGCTGGATTTCCGGCGCGATAGGAACGGGCACAGCCACGTCTGGTACCGCTGGTTCAACGAAATTCCGGTGTTGATCCTCGTGGCGATCGTATTGCTCGTCGTTTTCAAGCCCCAGTAGTGGAACATTTCTTCGCTTCTGCGCCGCGCGGCCTGGAGCCGTTGCTGCTTGCCGAGCTCGGCGCGCTGGGCGCGAAAAATGCGGCCGCGGTTCCCGGCGGCGTCGCCTTCTCGGGCGACTGGCGGGTCTGCTACGCGGCGAACCTCTGGTCGCGCCTTGCCTCGCGCGTGCTCTGGCGCGTCGGCGAATTCGACTACCGCAACGAGGGCGACCTGCACGAGGCGGCGCGCAAGGTGGACTGGATGCGCTACTTCACGGTGGAGCGCACCCTGCGGGTCAACGTGTCGGCGCAGAAGAGCCCGCTGACCAGCCTCGATTTCGCCACGCTGCGCATCAAGGATGCGGTCTGCGACCGGTTTCGAGAGACCGTCGGCAGCCGGCCGAACATCGACCGTGCCAATCCCGACGTGCGCGTGCACGCCTTCCTCGAAGCCGAGCGCGGCGCGTTCTACCTGGATACCTCGGGCGAGCCGCTCTTCAAGCGCGGCTGGCGCGCGGGCGCGGGCGAAGCGCCGCTGCGCGAGAACCTCGCCGCGGGCCTCGTGATGCTCTCGGGCTGGAAGCCGGGGGAGCCGCTGCTGGATCCCATGTGCGGCGGGGCGACGCTGCTGGTGGAAGCCGCGGCGATGGCCAGGGGCAGGGCGCCTGGAGCGAAAAGGAACTTCGGTTTCGAGAAATTGAAGGCTTTCGATTCGGAACTCTGGAAAAAGATCAGAAATCAAAAATCCGAAACTCCTTCCTCCTCCGTTCCGCTGCAAATCTTCGGCAGCGACAACGATCCGCGCGTACTGGGCGACGCGCGGCGCAATGTCGCCGCTGCGGGCGTCGACCGCTGGGTGAGGCTGGAGCAGGCCGATGTCCTCGGGCGCGCCGCGCCCGCCGCCGGCGGGGTGATGATCGCCAACCCGCCCTACGGCGAGCGCATCGGCTCGAAGGAAGAGCTGGCGGAGTTCTATCCGAAGCTGGGCAGCGCGCTGAAGAAGAACTATCCCGGTTGGCGCTGCCACTTCTTCACCGCCGACCTGCGGCTGCCCAAGCTCATGCGCCTGCAGCCTTCGCGCCGCGTGCCGCTCTACAACGGCGCGCTGGAGTGCCGCCTGTTCGAAATCGCCATCGTCGCCGGCAGCAATCGCAAGAAATGAAAACGGGCGCTTGCGCGCCCGCTTTCCTCCCGCCGCGCAGGATTAGACGATATCCAGGTGCTCGATGCCCTTGGTGAGGTCCTTGTCCTTCGATTCCTTGCCGTGCAGCTTGATGTTGAGCCGCACCTCGTTGGTCGAATCGGCGAAGCGCAGCGCGTCCTCGTAGCCGATGCGGCCCTGCTCGTAGAGGTCGAACAGCGCCTGGTCGAAGGTCTGCATGCCCAGTTCGCGCGACTTCTTCATGATTTCCTTGATGCCGTGGATCTCGCCCTTGAAGATCAGGTCCGAGATGAGCGGGGAGTTGAGCAGTACCTCCACCGCGGCGGCGCGCCCCTTGCCTTCCTTGAGCGGGATCAGGCGCTGCGAGACCACCGCTTTCAGGTTGAGCGACAGGTCCATCAGCAGCTGGTGGCGCCGCGCTTCCGGGAAGAAGTTGATGATGCGGTCCATCGCCTGGTTGGAGTTGTTGGCGTGCAGCGTGCCGAGGGCGAGGTGGCCGGTTTCGGCGAAGGCCACCGCGTGCTCCATCACCTCCATCTCGCGGATCTCGCCGATCAGGATCACGTCGGGCGCCTGGCGCAGCGTGTTCTTGAGCGCGTTTTCCCAGGAGTCGGTGTCCACCCCGACCTCGCGCTGCGTGATCAGGCAGTTCATGTGCGGATGGACGTATTCGACCGGGTCCTCGATGGTGATGATGTGGCCGTGGGAATTCTCGTTGCGGTAGCCGATCATCGCCGCGAGCGAGGTGGATTTGCCCGAACCCGTGCCGCCGACGAACAGCACCAGGCCGCGCTTGGTCATGATCACGTCCTTCAGCACCGGCGGCAGCTTGAGGTCGTCGAATTTCGGGATCGCCACGGTAATTACGCGCAGCACCATGCCGACCTGTCCCATCTGGACAAAGCAATTGACGCGGAAACGGCCGATGCCGGAGGGGTTGATGGCGAAATTGCATTCCTTCTTCGATTCGAATTCGGCCGCCTGCTTGTCGTTCATCACGGAGCGGCAGAGCATTGCGGTATGCTGGCCGGTAAGCGCCGTCTGCGATACAGGCGTCATTTTGCTGTCGATTTTCATCGCCGGCGGGAAGCCCGCGGTGATGAAAAGGTCCGAGCCCTTCTTCGCCAGCAGGGCGCGCAGCAGGTCGTAGATGAATTTAGTTGCCTGTTCCCGTTCCATGTTTCAAGCTCCCGCAAAATTGTCTTTGTTGGCGGCTTTGCTGCGCGCCTCGGACATCGAGACGATGTTCCGCTTCACCAGGTCCTGCAGGTTCTGGTCGAGCGTCTGCATGCCCAGCTGCGCGCCGGTCTGGATCGACGAGTACATCTGCGCGATCTTGTTCTCGCGGATCAGGTTGCGGATCGCCGGCGTGCCGACCATGATCTCGTGCGCCGCGACGCGGCCGGCGCCGTCCTTGGTCTTCAGCAGGGTCTGCGAGATGATGGCGCGGATCGACTCCGAGATCATGGCGCGGATCATTTCCTTTTCCGCCGCCGGGAATACGTCGACGATCCGGTCGATGGTCTTCGCCGCCGAGGAGGTGTGCAGCGTGCCGAACACCAGGTGGCCGGTTTCCGCGCCTGACAGGGCGAGGCGGATGGTTTCCAGGTCGCGCATCTCGCCCACCAGGATCACGTCCGGGTCTTCGCGCAGCGCGCTGCGCAACGCGTTGGAGAAGGACAGCGTGTGCGGCCCGACCTCGCGCTGGTTGATCAGGCACTTCTTCGAGTCGTGCACGAACTCGATCGGGTCCTCGATGGTGAGGATGTGGCCTTCCTCGGTCTCGTTCTTGTGGTTGACCATCGCGGCGAGCGTGGTGGACTTGCCCGAGCCGGTCGGCCCGGTGACCAGCACCACGCCGCGCGGCTGGTCGGCGATCTGCTCGAAGGACTTCGGGCACTTCAATTGTTCCAGCGACAGGATCTTGGACGGGATCGTCCGCAGCACCGCCGCGGCGCCGCGGTTCTGCACGAAGGCGTTGACGCGGAAGCGCGCCAGGTTCGGCACCGCGAAGGAGAAGTCGCATTCGAGGTTTTCCTCGTAGAACTTCCGCTGCCCGTCGTTCATGATGTCATAGAGCATGCCGTGCACGTCCTTGTGCTCCATCGCCGGAAGGTTGATGCGCTTGACGTCGCCGTGCACGCGGATCATCGGCGGCAGTCCGGAGGACAGATGCAGGTCGGATGCCTTGTTCTTGACGACAAAGGCAAGCAATTCAGTGAGATCCATTACAATTCCCCGGGAAACGAGTGGCCAAAGTATGCGGGTAATCCATGACAACTTGCAAGCCGTACGGGAGCGCATCGAGCGCGCCGCGGCGGCGGCCGGCCGCGACCCCTCGACTGTGACGCTTTTGGCGGTTTCCAAGACCCACCCGGCGGCCCTGGTGGAGCAGGCGCTAGCCGCCGGCCAGCGAGCTTTCGGCGAAAACTACGTGCAGGAAGCCGTGGAGAAAATGGATGCGCTCTCGGGCAACGTTGGCAAGGAACGCGCCCGCGCGTTGGAATGGCACCTCATCGGGCCCCTCCAGAGCAACAAGACCCGGCTCGTTGCCGAACGCTTCGATTGGGTGCATACGGTGGAGAGCGAGAAGGTGGCGCGCCGCCTTTCCGATCAGCGCCCGGCGGGGATGCCCCCGCTGAACGTCCTGGTCCAGGTGAATGTTTCCGGCGAAGGCAGCAAGAGCGGCATCGCTGCGGAAGGGGTTTTTTCGCTTTCGGAATCCATCCGTAAACTGCCGCGCCTGCGCCTGCGCGGCTTGATGGCCGTGCCGGAGCCTGGCGCGAATGTCGCCCGCTATCGGGAATTGAAAAACCTGTACGAAAAACTGAAAAGCGGGTTCCAGTTCGACACCCTTTCGGTGGGGATGTCGGACGACCTCGAGCTTGCCGTGGCCGAAGGCGCGACCCTGGTGCGCATCGGCACGGCGATTTTCGGCGCGCGCAAGAACATCAGGACCGCCGCGTGAACGTCGCCATGAACGTGGTGTTCATCGGCGGCGGCAACATGGCCGACGCGCTGATCGGCGGCCTGCTGAAGAACGGCTTTTCCGCCGGCCAGCTGCGCGCGGTCGAGGTCAACGGCGACGCGCGCCGGCGGCTCGCCGACAAGCATCGCATCGATTGCTTCGACGCGCCGCAGAAGGCCTACCGCCCGGGCGACGTCATCGTGCTTGCCGTGAAGCCGCAGCAGATGAAGGAAGCGGCGCGCTTCTCCGGCTTCAAGCCGAACGCGAACCTGGTGATCAGCATCGCCGCCGGCGTCACGTTGGAGAGCCTCGCGCGCTGGCTGGGCGGACACGGCAAGCTGGTGCGCGCCATGCCCAACACGCCGGCGCTGATCGGCGCCGGCGTCACCGGCCTGTATGCGCTCGAAGGCGTGAGCGAGACGGAGAAAAAGCAGGCGGAGACCGTCCTCGGAGCGGTCGGCGCCACCGTGTGGATACCGGAGGAGTCGCTGATGGACGCCGTCACCGCGGTGTCCGGCAGCGGTCCGGCGTACGTGTTCTGGTTCATCGAGCAGCTGGCGAGCGCGGGCGAATTCCTGGGCCTGCCTTCCGAGGTTGCAAAAAAACTCGCGCTCGAGACGGTCCTGGGATCGGCCAGGCTCGCGGCGCAGAGCAGCGAATCGCCGGCCGCGCTGCGCGAGCGCGTGACCTCGAAAGGCGGCACCACGGAAGCGGCGCTCAGGGCGTTCGAGGAGCAGAAGCTCGCCGAGCGCTTCCTGCGCGCGGTCGAGGCGGCGCGCGATCGCGGCGCCGAGCTGGGCGGCGAAATGGCGAAAGACTGAATGCTCACGCAGATTGCCAGCTTCCTGATCGGCGTGGCGGCGGATTTTTTCGTCTTCGCGCTGCTGGCGCGCTTCCTGTTCCAGTGGCTGCGCGTGCCGTTCCGCAACGCACTGGGCGAGTTCATCGTCGCCACGACCAACTGGATGGTGGCGCCGGCGCGGCGGGTGGTTCCTTCGCTGCGCGGGCTCGACCTCGCCTCGCTGCTGCTCGCCCTGCTGGTGCAGGCCGCTTCACTCTACGTTCTCCTGGCAATCGCCGGCTGGGATTTCGGTTCGTCACCCGGGGGCGCCGCCGGCATCCTGGCCGGGCTCGCGCTGGTCGACCTGCTGCGCGACGCGGTCTACATCCAGATATTCGCGCTGATCGTGCAGGCGGTGCTTTCCTGGGTGAATCCGTACTCGCCCGTGGCGCCCGTGTTCGACGCATTGACGCGGCCGTTCCTGCGGCCGATCCGGCGTTTCGTGCCGCCGGTCGGCAACGTGGACCTGTCGCCGCTGGTGCTGATCGTGGCGCTGCAGGTGCTGCTCATCCCGCTCGCGCACCTGCGCGGCCTGGCGGCGGGCCTGTTCTAGGCGCACCGCCAGGAACTCCGCTCAGGCGGCCTTCTTCGCTGCCTTCTTTTCGTCGAAGAACTGCTCGTCTTCCGTCGAGCCGTGCAGCGCCTGCGTGGAGGCCTTGCCGGCGGTGACGACCTGGGTGATCTGGTCGAAGTAGCCGGTGCCGACCTCGCGCTGGTGCTTGACCGCGGTGAAGCCTTTTTCCGCCGCGGCGAATTCCTTCTGCTGGAGTTCCACGAAGGCGGTCATGTTGTCGCGCGCGTAGCCGTGCGCCAGCTCGAACATCGAGTAATTGAGCGAGTGGAAGCCCGCCAGCGTGATGAACTGGAACTTGTAGCCCATGGCGCCGAGCTCGCGCTGGAACTTGCCGATGGTGGCGTCGTCCAGGTTGCGTTTCCAGTTGAACGAGGGCGAGCAGTTGTAGGCGAGCATCTTGCCCGGGAATTTTTTCCGGATGCCCTCGGCGAACTTGCGCGCGAAGGCGAGGTCCGGCGTGCCGGTCTCGCACCACACCATGTCGGCGTACTCGGCATAGGCGAGGCCGCGCGACAGCGCCTGGTCGAACCCCTTCCTGGTCTTGTAGAAACCTTCCGACGTCCGCTCGCCGGTGAGGAACGGCTTGTCGTTTTCATCGACGTCCGTGGTGACGATGTCGGCCGCCTCCGCGTCCGTGCGCGCGAGCAGCACCGTCGGCACGCCCATGACGTCCGCGGCGAGGCGCGCGGCGATCAGTTTCTGCACCGCTTCCTGCGTCGGAACGAGCACCTTGCCGCCCATGTGGCCGCATTTCTTCACGCTGGCCAGCTGGTCTTCGAAGTGCACGCCGGCCGCGCCGGCGTCGATCATCGCCTTCATCAGCTCGAAGGCGTTCAGCACGCCGCCGAAGCCCGACTCGGCATCCGCGACGATGGGCGCAAACCAGTCGATATCACCCGTGCTTTCCATGGTCTGGATCTGGTCCTGGCGCATGAGCGCGTTGTTGATGCGCTTCACCACGGAAGGGACGGAGGTGGTTGCATACAGCGACTGGTCGGGATACATGGAGAGCGAATCGTTGGCGTCGGCGGCGACTTGCCAGCCCGACAGGTAGATCGCCGGCACGCCGGCCTTCACCTGCTGCATCGCCTGGTTGCCAGTGAGCGCGCCCAGCGAATTCACGAACGGCATTTCGCTGCATTTCTTCCAGAGTTTTTCCGCGCCGAGTTTCGCCAGCGTGTGCTCGATCGTCACGCTGCCGCGCAGCTTGACGACATCGGCGGCGTCGTAGCCGCGCCGCACGCCCGTCCAGCGGGGATTCTCTTTCCAGTCCTTCTGAATTTGCGCGATTGCCTGCTCTCTAGAGGTCATCAATGGCTCCTGGTGAAATGTGCGGAATGCAAAGCTTTGAATCCCCAGCACATTACCGGCCGCTATGACGCACAGCAACAACTCTAAACCACGATGTGAAAAGGCATAAAAACAAGTATTTACAGTGTGTTAGGAGATCTCGATTTCATAATACGGTGGAGGATTTCAAATTTATGCTGCCCCGCAAAAACCACGGCCGAGGACAGCTCAGGTCTGGACCAGCCTGCGGTGACTGTGGACGCTCATGAGGATGCCGATGCCGATGAACAGCGTGAGCAGCGCCGAACCGCCGTAGGAAACGAAGGGCAGCGGCACGCCGACCACGGGAAGGATTCCCGAAACCATGCCCATGTTGACGAAGGCATAGGTGAAGAACATCAGCGTGATGGTCGCGGCGAGCAGGCGCGCGAAGAAGGTGGCGGCATTGGCCGCGATCATCAGCCCGCGCGCGACCAGCAGCATGTACAGCGTCATCAGCAACACGTTGCCGATCAGGCCGAACTCTTCCGAGAACACCGCGAAGATGAAATCGGTGTGGCGCTCGGGAATGAACTCGAGGTGGGTCTGGGTGCCGTGCAGCCAGCCCTTGCCGGCGAGTCCGCCCGAGCCGACCGCGATGGTCGACTGGATGGTGTGGTAGCCGGCGCCCAGCGGATCCTGCGTCGGATCGATGAGCGTGAGGATGCGGCGCCGCTGGTAGTCGTGCAGCATGCCCCATAGCGGCGCGAGGCTCGCCAGGCCCAGCACGCCCAGCGTGGCGATCACTTTCCAGCCGATGCCGGCGAAGAAGATGACGTAGGAGCCTGCCGCGGCCACCAGCACGGCGGTGCCGAGGTCGGGCTGGCGCGCGATCAGCAGCACCGGGATCGCCAGCATCAGCGCGGCCATGCCGAAGTCGCGCATGCGCAGCGTCGCCTCGTTCTTGTGGAAGTACCAGGCGAGCATCAGCGGCAGCGCGAGCTTCATCATCTCCGAGGGCTGGAAGCGCGTGACGCCGATGTGCAGCCAGCGGCGCGCGCCGTTGACGATGTCGCCGGCGAGCGCCACGGCGATCAGCAACGAGACGCCGAGCACGTAGGCCGGCACGGCGAAGCGCATCAGCGTCTGCGGCGGGATGCGCGCGACGATCCACATCGCCACGAACGCGACCGAAAGGTTGGCGAGCTGCGCCGTGACGCGCGCCGGCTGCTCGTAGCTCGCCGAGAACAGCGTCGCCAGGCCGAGCGTCACCAGGCAGAGGGTGATGGCCAGCAGCGGACCGTCGATGCCTTCAGAGAGGCGCGCGGCAATCCGGCGCGGCGAATACTGGGCGAGATCCATCAGTCGCCATCCTCCTCGTCTTCCGCCGCCGCGCCGGGCTTGGGCGCTCCCGGCGCATCTCCTTCCGGCATTTTGCCGAGCAGATAGTAGTCGAGGACGACGCGCGCGATCGGCGCCGCGGTGCGCGCGCCGAAGCCGCCGTTCTCGACGATCACCATCAGCGCGATCTTGGGGCTCTCGACCGGCGCGAAGACGATGAACAGCGAGTGGTCGCGGTGGCGCTCGGTGACTTTCTTCTCGTCGTACTTCTCGCCCTGCTTCATGCCGATCACCTGGGCGGTGCCGGTCTTGCCGCCGCTGGTGTACTGCGCGCTGGCGAAAGCGCGCGCGCCGGTGCCTTCCCTGTTCACCCCGGCCATGGCGCGCTTGACGAACTCGACGTTTTCGGCCTTCAGCGGAATCCGTTTTACCAGCACGGGCTCGATGTGGCGCCGCTCGCCGGTGTGCAGGTTGTCGATCGCCGAGACCAGGTGCGGCCGGTACATGTCGCCGTTGGCCGCCAGCGTCGCCAGCGCGACGGCGAGCTGGATCGGCGTGTACGCGTTGTAGCCCTGGCCGATGCCGATCGAGATGGTCTCGCCTGCGTACCACTTCTTCTGTTCGGGCCTGCTGAAGCGCCTCTGCTTCCATTCGGGCGAGGGCAGCACGCCGGCCGATTCGCCCTCCAGGTCGATGCCGCTTTTCGAGCCGAAGCCGAACTTGCCCATGAAGCCGGCGATGGCGTCGATGCCCATGTCGTTGGCGAGCTGGTAGTAGAAGGTGTCCGAGGACACCACGATCGACTTGTAGAGGTCGACGTGGCCGTTGCCGCCCGGCTTGGAATCGCGGAAGCGCCGGCCGCCGAACTCGAAATAGCCCGGGTCGTTGATCGCGCTCTTCGGCGTGCGCTTGCCCGATTCCAGCGCGGCCAGCGCCATGTAGGGCTTGAAAGTGGAGCCGGGCGGATAGACGCCGGCGATGGCGCGGTCGTTGAGCGGCCGGTCGGGCGAATTGTTCAGCTCCGCCCAGCTTTGCGGGTCGATGCCGTCGACGAAGAGGTTCGGGTCGAAGCCCGGCTTGGAAACGAAGGCGAGCACGCCGCCGGTCGACGGCTCGATCGCCACCAGCGCGCCGCGGCGCTCGCCGAAGGCGGCCTCGGCGACTTCCTGCAGCTTGACGTCCAGCGTCAGCGTGACGTTGTTGCCGGACTGGGCGGGGGTGCGCGCGAGCGTGCGGATGCCCCGGCCGGCGGCGTCGATCTCCACCTGCTCGAAACCGGTGGTGCCGTGCAGCTCCTGCTGGTAGCTCGCCTCCAGGCCGGTCTTGCCGATGAAATCGGTGCCGCGGTAATTGGCTTCGACGCCGAGGTCCTCGAGCTTGTCCTGGTCGGCCTGGTTGATGCGCCCGATGTAGCCGATGACGTGCGCGGCGAGATCGCCGTGCGGATACTGGCGGAACAGGCGCGCCTTGATCTCGACGCCGGGGAAGCGGTAGCGGTTGGCCGCGAAGCGCGCCACTTCCTCGTCCGTCAGGCGGGTGCGGATCGGCAGGCTCTCTGCGTTGCGCGTCTCGGCGAACAACTTGCGGAAGCGGCTGCGGTCCTTCGGCTGCACGTCGATCAGCTCGCCGAGCTCCTGGATGGTGCGCTCGAGGTCCGCCACCTTCGCCGGGAAAATCTCCAGCGTGTAGGCGGAATAGTTGCGCGCCAGCACGACGCCGTTGCGGTCCAGGATGAGGCCGCGGTTGGGCGCGATCGGCACGATCGAGATGCGGTTGTCCTCGGCCTTGGCGGCGTAGGTGTCGTGCTGCACCACCTGCAGCTGGAAAAAGCGCAGGAACAGCAGCGCGAACGCCGCCAGCACGGCGAAGCCGGCGAAGCCGATGCGCAGCTGGAAGAAGTACAGCTCGCGCTCGTGGTTCTTTAGTTCTCCTAGACGCATGATGTACGCGCGGGGGGATTTGAAGGGGGGCGGAAACGTTTCGTTGGAGCCCCCCTTTCAGTCATATCGCCCTGGTCTCGTCGACATCGGTGGGCATGCGCTGCGGCAGCAGCAGCAGCACGCTCACCAGCGGCCAGAGCGCGGCGCCGACAAGCGGCCCCACGGCGATCGCCCAGCCGGGAAACTCGGCGCCGGCCGCAAGGCGCACCAGCGCCTCGATCGCCTGCGCGAACAGCAGCAACGCGGCGACGTGCAGCGCCTGTCCCCACAGCGGAAACCACAGGATGCGGCGCGAGAGCGTGATGGCGGCGAAGGCGAGCAGCGAATAGGCGAGCGCGTGCTCGCCCATCAGCACGCCGTTGCCGACGTCGATCAGCAGGCCCAGCAGCCAGCCGGCGCCCAGGCCCACCAGCCGCGGCTGCCGCACGCACCAGAAGGCGAGCGCGAGCGCCACGAAATCGGGCGCCAGCGCGACGTTCTTCCACGGCAGGAAGTCGAGCAGCAGCGCCACCGCGAGCGAGCCGAGGATGGTGCCGGCGCGCACCGGCAGCAGGATCGCCTGCGAGGAGGGGTTACTGAGTTGCATCGGCATCCTTGCGGCGTGCCTTGCGGATCCTGCCGGGGCGCTTGTCGCGCTCGGGACTGGCCTCCTCGGGGTAGGCGAGCCGCTTCGCCTCGCTGCCAAGCACCAGCACGTAGCTGCCGCTCTCGACGCCAGCAGCGGGCTGGCAGACGATGCGCGCGAACGCATAGGCGGCATCGCGCTCGATGCGCGCCACGGTGGCCACCGGCAGGCCGGGCGGATAGGTGCCGTCGATTCCCGAGGTGACCAGCTTGTCGCCGTTCTGGATCTCGGCGTTTGCCGCCATGAACCGCAGCTCCAGCATGCCGCTCGAACCCGCGCCGAAAGCCACCGCGCGCAGGCCGTTGCGCACCACCTGCACCGGGATCGCCTGTTCCTTGTCGGTGAGCAGGGTGACTTCCGACGACAGCGTGTGCGCCCGCGTCACCTGGCCGATCACGCCGTTCTCGTCGACGACCGGCGAGCCCGGGCTGACGCCGGCCTGGCTGCCCTTGTCGATCACCACCTTGCGCGAATACGGATCGCGGCCGTTGTAGAGGATTTCGGCGGGCGTCGCCTTGAGCGGCAGGCGTTCCTCGGCGCCGATCAGGCGGCGCAGCCGGGCGGTCTCGGCCTGCGCCGCCTCAAAGCGTTGCGCGGCCTGCGAAGCGTTCAGCAGCTTCGCGCGCAGCTCGGTGTTCTCGTCGCGCAGCTGCGACTGGCTGGCGAAGTAGCCCGCGATGCGCTCGCCGAGCGCCGCCGGCATGGTGGCGAGCGTCTGCAGCGGGTAGACCGCGAGGGCGAGCACGCTCCTCAGCCCCTCGGTGTAGTGGAAGCGCGCATCCAGGACCAGCAGCGCGAGTGAAAGGGAAGCGAAAAACGCGAGGCGTACGAGCGGCGCGGGGCCGCGGTTGAAAAACGGCGGGGGAGTGTGCTCCATCCCTATGGAGGGGATCTGCGGGGGGTGCCAGCCCCCGCCCCGTCACTCACTCATTCGTGAAGATCGCCCCGAAGTGCTCCATCTGCTCGAGCGCCTTGCCCGAGCCGCGCACCACGCAGGTGAGCGGGTCGTCGGCGACGATCACCGGCAGCCCGGTTTCCTCCATCAGGAGGCGATCGAGGTCGCGCAGCAGCGCGCCGCCGCCGGTGAGCACCATGCCTTTCTCGGCGATGTCTGCGCCGAGCTCGGGCGGGGTTTGTTCCAGCGCGCTCTTCACCGCGCTGACGATCTGGTTGAGCGGCTCGGTGAGCGCTTCCAGGATTTCGTTCGAAGAGATGGTGAAGCTGCGCGGGATTCCCTCGGCGAGGTTGCGCCCCTTCACTTCCATCTCGCGCACTTCGCTGCCGGGGAACGCCGAGCCGATGGTTTTCTTCACCGTCTCGGCGGTGGTCTCGCCGATCAGCATGCCGTAGTTGCGGCGGATGTAGTTGATGATCGCTTCGTCGAACTTGTCGCCGCCGACGCGCACCGAACCCTTGTGCACCGCGCCGCCCAGCGAGATGACGCCCACTTCCGTGGTGCCGCCGCCGACGTCCACCACCATCGAGCCGGTCGCTTCCGCCACCGGAAGATCCGCGCCGATCGCCGCCGCCATCGGCTCCTCGATGAGGAACACCTGCCCCGCGCCCGCGCCGATCGCGCTCTCGCGGATCGCGCGCCGCTCGACCTGCGTCGAGCCGCAGGGCACGCAGATGATGATGCGCGGGCTCGGCGAGAAGAGCTTGTTGTCGTGGACTTTCTTGATGAAGAACTTCAGCATCTGCTCGGTGACGGTGAAGTTGGCGATCACGCCGTCCTTCATCGGCCGGATCGCCACGATGTTGCCGGGCGTCTTGCCGAGCATCATCTTCGCGTCCTTGCCGACGGCCTGGATCGATTTCTTGCCGTTCGGGCCGCTGTCTTCGCGGATCGCCACCACCGACGGCTCATCCAGCACGATGCCTTTGCCGCGCACGTAGATCAGCGTGTTGGCGGTGCCCAAGTCGATCGCGAGGTCGTTGGAGAAGTAGCTGCGCAGGAATCCGAACATGTTCGTGGCCGACCCTTTCCCGTGAACCCGTGATCCGGAAAAACACCGTAATTTGCCTTAACTTCCCGCGCTAAGGCTGCGTCCCGGAACCGATTATTCCAGTGGCGGCTATGATACTCTTTTTTGCATGTCGCTCACTGCAGACCAGCTCCAGCGCATCGCGCTGCTCGCCCGTATCGAGGTCAGGCTGGAGGAGGCGCCGGGGGTGACCGACCGGCTCAACCAGGTGCTCGGCCTGATCGACCAGTTGCAGGCCGTGGATACCCGCGGCATCGAGCCCATGTCGCATGCCCTGGACGCCCAGCTCGCCGTGCGGCAGCGCCTGCGGCCGGACGCCGTCACCGAACCCGACCGGCGCGGCGCCTACCAGGCGGTCGCCCCGGCGGTGGAGGAGGGGCTGTATCTGGTGCCGAAAGTGATCGAATAGGTGATCAATTCCACGGTATCCGAGCTGTCGGCCGCCCTCGCCGCCAGGAAGATTTCATCGGTCGAGTTGACGCGCCTCTTCCTCGACCGGATCAAGGGGCTCAACGGCAGGCTGAACGCCTTCATCACGGTGGACGAAGAGATCAGCCTGGCGCAGGCCCGTGTCGCCGACGAGCGACGCGCCGGCAGGGGAAACGCGGGAGAGGCCGGGCCGCTCACCGGCATCCCGGTGGCGCACAAGGACATCTTCTGTACCAGGGGCATCCGCACCACCTGCGGCTCGCGCATGCTGGCCGACTTTGCCAGCCCCTACGACGCCCATGTGATCGAGCGCTTCAATGCCGCCGGCGCGGTGCTGCTCGGCAAGACCAACATGGACGAATTCGCCATGGGCTCGTCCAACGAAACCTCGCATTTCGGGCCGGTGCGCAATCCTTGGGATACCGGGCGGGTGCCCGGGGGGTCCTCGGGCGGCTCGGCGGCGGCAGTGGCGGCGCGCATGGCCCCGGCGGCGACCGGCACCGACACCGGCGGCTCGATCCGGCAGCCGGCGGCGTTGAGCGGCGTCTCGGGCCTGAAGCCCACCTACGGCGTGGTGTCGCGCTACGGCATGATCGCCTTCGCCTCGTCGCTCGACCAGGGCGGGCCGCTGGGCAAGAGCGCCGCGGACCTGGCGCTGCTGATGAACGCCATGGCCGGGTTCGATGCGCGCGACTCGACCAGCCTGGAGCGCCCGGCGGAGGACTATGGCCGCGACCTGAACCTCGATCTTGCGGGGCTGCGCATCGGGCTGCCCAGGGAATATTTTGCCGATGGCGTGGATGCGGACGTGCTCGCCCGGGTGCGCGAGGCCGTGCGCTGGTTCGAGTCGCAGGGGGCGAAAACGGTCGAAGTCACGCTGCCCAACACCGCGCTCGCGGTGCCGGTCTACTACGTGATCGCGCCGGCCGAGGCCTCGTCCAACCTTTCGCGTTTCGACGGCGTGCGTTACGGGCATCGCGCGAAGGAATATTCGGACCTGAACGACATGTACCGGCGCAGCCGCGCCGAAGGTTTCGGCGCGGAGGTCAAGCGGCGCATCCTGATCGGCACCTACGTGCTGTCGCACGGCTATTACGACGCCTATTACCTGCAGGCGCAGAAGGTGCGGCGCTTGATCGCGAAGGATTTCACCGAGGCCTTCGCGCGCTGCGACCTGATCATGGGACCGACCGCCCCCTCGACCGCGTTCGCGCTCGGCGCCAAGTCGGAGGATCCGGTGCAGATGTACCTGAACGACATTTTCACCATCCCCGCGCCGCTCGCCGGGCTGCCCGGGCTGTCGATCCCCTGCGGGTTCGACGGCAAGGGATTGCCCGTCGGCCTGCAGATCATGGGCAATTATTTCGCCGAGGCGAAGATGCTCGGCGCCGCCCACCGCTACCAGCAGGCCACCGACTGGCACTTGCGCGCGCCGAAGGAAGCGCCGCTATGAAATGGCTGGTATTTTTTCTCTGGGTATTTTCGTACCAGGCTTTTTCCCAGGAGACGACCGAGACGCGCGAACTGATCGGCAACCTCGGCGGGCGCGCGGCGCTGATCAACCTGTACGTCACCAGCCTGCCGGACGGCTCGGCGCGGCTGACCGGCGAGTATCTCGTGCTGCCGACGCTGCAGCGGCGTTTTCTGGAAGGCGAGCGCAGCAAGCAGCTCGGCGTCACCTTTCTGAAGGAGGGCCCCTCGCCGATCCTCTATGGGCGGCCGCCGGAGGCGACGCTGCAGGGCACGTACGCGGGCGGAGTGTTCAAGGGCACCCGCTATGGAGCCGCCGGCCAGGAGCGCGAGCGATTCGAATTCAGCGAGAGTTTTGCCTCGATGGACGGCTACGCCGCGAATGTGCATTGTGAAACCACCGACGCGCGCTACGCCTCGACACTGGCCTACGCGGTAGAAAGCGGCAGGCTGAAAAGCATCGAGTGGCGCTCCACGGTGTCGCCGGGGGACCATCCCTGCGCCATTTCCGGGCTCGAGCAGCAGGCTTTCAGCGGCGGCCTGCGGTTTGCCGCCGGACACTGCAGCGTCACGCTGCGCGACCTGGGCGAATACGTGCGGGTGAGCGCCCAGGACTGCGCCGCGATGTGCGACGCGCAGGGATATCTCGAGCCGGTGCTGGTCGACCACAGAGGCGGCTGCCAGCTGTTGCGGCCGCAATCGAAGTAGAGATGCGGATAGCGCCATGACCTGGGAAATCGTCGTCGGCATCGAGACCCACACGCAGCTGCTTACGCGGAGCAAGATGTTCTCGGGCGCGCCGAACGCGTTCGGCGCCGCGCCGAACAGTCAGGCCTCCGCGGTGGACATCGCGCTGCCAGGCACCTTGCCGGTGGCCAACCGCGCCGCGATCGAGCACGCCATCCGTTTCGGGCTGGCTGTGAGGGGAAAGATCAGCTCGCGCTCCGTCTTCGCGCGCAAGAACTACTTCTACCCGGATCTTCCCAAGGGCTACCAGATCAGCCAGTATGAAATTCCGGTCGTGCAGGGCGGCACCGTCCACTTTTTCGTCGACAAGGCCGAGAAATCGATTCGCCTGACGCGCGCCCATCTCGAGGAAGACGCCGGCAAGTCCCTGCACGAGAATTTCAAGGACCGGACCGGCATTGACCTGAATCGCGCCGGTACGCCGCTGCTCGAAATCGTCACCGAGCCGGAGCTACGCGGTGCGAAGGAGGCGGTCGCCTACGCGCGCGCGCTGCACGCGCTGGTGGTCTGGATCGGCATCTGCGACGGCAACATGCAGGAAGGCTCCTTCCGCTGCGATGCCAACGTCTCGGTCAGGAAAACGGGCGACGGGAAGCTGGGCACGCGCTGCGAGATCAAGAACCTCAACTCGTTCCGCTTCATGGAGCAGGCCATCGAGTACGAGGCGCGACGCCAGATCGAGATCCTCGAGGACGGCGGCTCGATCCAGCAGCAGACGCGCCTGTACGATCCCGACAAGAACGAAACGCGCTCGATGCGCTCGAAGGAAGACGCGCAGGACTACCGTTATTTTCCCGACCCCGACCTGCTGCCGCTGGTGATTTCGGAAAAGGACATCGAACAGATCCGAAATGCGATGCCCGAGCTTCCCGAAGAGAAGCAAGGGAAATTCATCGCAATGGGTGTTTTACCTGCGCAAGCGCATCAGTTTGTTTCCAGTATCGAGCTGACCAACTACGCGATGGCCGCGATCGCGGGCGCTGCCAGGAACACGACGCAGACCGTGACGAATTTGATCGTCGGGCAGCTAAGCGCGAAATTAAATGAAAGCGACGCCGATATCAGCAGCAGCAAGGTGTCGGCGGTTCAATTGCGCGGCCTTGCCGAGAGAATGGATGACGGCACTCTGTCCGGAAAAATGGCCAAAGAGGTGTTCGAGGCGATGTGGTCGGGCGAAGGGTCCGCGGACGAAATCATCGAAAAACGCGGCCTGAGGCAGATCAGCGACTCGGTCGCGATCGAGAAGGTCGTCGACGAGGTGCTGGCGGCGAACGCCAAACAGGTGGAGGATTACCGGGCCGGCAAGGAGAAAGCGTTCAATTCGCTGGTCGGCCAGGTGATGAAGCGCACCCAGGGCAAGGCGAACCCGGCGCAGGTGAACGAGATCCTGCGGCGGAAACTGGCGGTCTAGCGCGGCGGGATCGCCATGCCGCGGTTGCGCTCGAGTTCCTGCAGGTAGCGCCGGTCCCGCTCGAGCTGCTGCTGCGACTGCCGCAGGCTGTCCTGGTCCTGGCGCCGCTGTTCGGCTGCCGCCCGCTGCTGGTCCGCGATCTGCTTTCTCTGGTCCGCCTGCTCCTGCTGCGCGAGACGCTGCCGCTCGTATTCGATGCGCCGGTTGTCGGCCTGGCGCTGCATGTCCTGGCGCCGCTCCTCGGCCGTCTGGCGCGCGGCGTCGGTCCGGTCCTTCGCCCAATCCACGGCCTCGCGCGTGAACTGGGCCTGTTCGTTCTTCAGGCGCAATTCCTCGGCCTGCCGCAATTCCTCCAGGCGCTGCGCCTCGGCCTTGTGCTTGTGATCGAGCCAGACCCAGGCGCCGATGATCGCCACCACGGCCAGCAGCGCGACGCCGCTCATCCAGCCCAGGGGAGAACTCGCGGGAGATTCCGCCGGGTGCGCGGCGGCGCTGTTCGCCGGCCGCGGCCGACCCATGTCTTCGCCGCCGCTGGAGAGCGCCCGGAAGCGTTCCTCCCTGAGTTTCTCGTCGTAGAGCTTGCGGCGCACCGGGTCGGCGAGCAGCTCGTACGCTTCGCGCACGATGGTGCGCTCGGCCGCCACTTCCGGCGCCGCGCTCTGCTGGAGCGCGGCGAGCTTGGCGTCGTAGGCGGCCTTGATCACTTCCGGTTCGGCCGTCGGACTGACCTGCAATGCCTGATAGAGCGTTTTTTTTGCCACGCTTGCCTCCCTGGCTGCGCGCGTCTGACGTTACCTGTTGTAGTAGAAATGCGGCTCGAAACCGGGCGCCGGCGAGTCCGGCAGGTTCGGGTCCCGGCGCAGCCGCCACCACGTTCCCCCCGTGGCATACGACGGTTGCAATCGCGCGGCCTGCCAGCCGCGCGGATCGTAGATCACCACCGGCGCCGGCAGCCGGCGCTCCGCCAGCAGGCGCGCGTAGTAGAGGCGGTCGGAATCCGCGCGCGCCACGGCGGCTTGGTAGGCGTAGCCGCTCGGGCTTGCCGGCGTCCAGTTCTTCACCCGCGTGGTCTTCACCGGCACGGCGCCGGGCGCGCCCTGCCGGTCCGAATAGGTCACCTTGCCGGTTGCATCGACGCTTTTGTAAACCGGGCGCTCGGCGCCCGCCGGCGCCGCGACGAGGGCGAGGCAGACGACGGCCAGTATCCTGAGGGGAGTCACGGCTAGCGCGCGCCGCCCTTGGTCAGTTCGAGGTAGCGTTTCTTGTCCTCGTCGTAGCGGGTGTTGATCGTGTCGACGTCCCGCTTTTTCGAAGTGAGGAGATCCTGCTGCGTCTTGATGTCGAAATCCAGGTTCTGGATGTCGTTGTTCAGCTTGGCCGGGGGCTTGTTCTTGCCCTGGTAAAAATCGAGTTCCTTCTTCAATTCGTCCTGGTGCGTCTTCAATGCCGCGATGCGCCGCTCGATATCCTTTACCGCGCCCTCGTTGTCCTGCAGCGCCCGGCGGCGCGCCTCGTCGATGTCCTTGTCGCTGGTGTAGGTGGCGAGCAGCGCGCGGTTGCGCCGGCCTTCCTCCTTGGTGACCGCTTCGCGCTTTTTCCTCTCCTCCTCGTCGGCCTCCTTCTTGGCGCGGTCCGCCGCGGATGCCTGCGCGTCGTAGCGCTTGATCACCATGCCCTGCGAGTTCAGCTGCTCGACCGGCAGCCCCAGGCATTGCGGCGGGATGGACTGGCCGTAGTATTTTTTCCCGTCGTTGCCGGTGCAGCGGTAGGACTGCGCGTCGGCCGCGAGCGGCGCGAGCGCGAGGCCGGTGATGAACAGTGCGGCGGCGGTCTTCATGGCTGTTTCGCCTTGCTCGTCAGTTCGACGTAGCGCTTCCGGTCGTCGTCGTACCTGGCGTTGATCGCTTCCGCTTCCGTCTTCTTCGCCGCGAGCAGGCCTTCCTGCGCCTTGAGGTCGATGTCGATGCTGCCGACATCTTCCCCGGGCGTTGCGCGGCGTTTTTTGAGCGTGGCGATCTTGCCTTCGACTTCCTTCACCTGCTGCCGATTGCCCTCCAGGGCGCGCCCGCGCGCATCCTCGATGTCCTTCTCGCTGGTAAAGGTGGCGAGCAGGGCGCGGTCGCGGCGGCCCGCCTCCTTGGAAGCGGTTTCCCGCTTCTTGCGGTCGGCTTCCTCGGCCTCCTTCTTGGCGCGTTCGTCCGCGGTCGCCTGCGCGTCGATTTTCTTGACCACCAGGCCCTGCGCGTTCAACTGTTCGATCGGCAGGCCCACGCATTGAGGCGGAATGCTCTGGCCGTAGTACTTCTTGCCGTCCTTGCCGACGCAGCGATAGGACTGCGCCTGCGCGGCCAGCGGCAGGGCGGCGACGAGGACGACGAGAGCGGCGCGCAACATGGGTACTCCCAGTATGGAACCGGCCTTGATTCTAACGCGGCTGCGGCCCCGGGGTTGACCCCACATTGACCTGCTAGAATCCGCCCGCCATGCACTCCGCGGATCGCGCTTTCATCGCAGAAACCACTGCGAAAATGCTTCTCGAAGTGAAGGCGGTGCTGTTTTCCGAGGGCAAGCCCTTCATTTTCACCTCCGGCTGGGCGAGTCCGGTGTACATCGACTGCCGCAAGCTCATTTTTTATCCGCGCATCCGCGCGCAGCTGGTGGATTTCGCCGTCGCCACCCTGGCGCGCGACGCCGGCTTCGAACAGTTCGACGTCATCGCGGGCGGCGAGACCGCCGGCATCCCGTACGCCGCCTGGATCGCCGACCGCCTCGGACTGCCGATGCAGTACATCCGCAAGAAACCGAAGGGCTTCGGCCGCAACGCGCAGATCGAGGGCGACCTCCGCGAGGGGGCGAGGACGCTGCTGGTGGAGGACCTCACCACCGACGGGCGCTCCAAGATCAATTTCTGCAAGGCGCTGCGCGAGGCAGGCGCCGTGGTCGAGCACGTGTTCGTCAACTTCTACTACGACATCTTTCCCGAGTCGAAGAAAGTGATGGGCGAACTGGGCGTGCGCCTGCATCACCTCGCCACCTGGTGGGACGTGCTGGGCGTGGTGAAGCAGGGCAACTACCTCGCCTCGGCGCAGATCGGCGAGGTCGAGAAATTCCTCAACGCGCCCGCCGAGTGGTCCGCCGCGCACGGCGGCGCCGCCAGCTTTCCGAGCGGCTAGGCTCCCTTGAAGGTCATCACCCTAAACGTCAACGGCATCCGGTCCGCGGCGAAGAAGGGCCTGTACAAATGGCTCGGCGCGCAGAAGGCCGATGTCGTCTGCCTGCAGGAGGTGAAGGCCCACGAGACCGATCTCGAGCCCGCCATGCTCGCTCCCAAAGGCTACGTGGGCCACTTCCACTGCGCCGAGAAAAAAGGCTATGCCGGCGTCGCGCTCTACAGCCGTGCCGAGCCCGGGTCGGTGGTGAAGGGCTTCGGCGTGAGGGAGTTCGACGCCGAGGGGCGCTTTCTCGAGGCCAACTACGGAAAGCTGTCGGTGATCTCGCTCTACCTGCCGTCGGGCTCGGCCGGGCCGCACCGCCAAGCATCAAAATTTCGCTTTTTGGATAAATTTTTTATCCACTTGAAAAGACTTAAAGACAGCGGCCGCGAAATCATCCTCTGCGGCGACTGGAACATCGCGCACCAGCAGATCGACCTGCGCAACTGGCGCTCCAACCAGAAGAACTCCGGCTTCCTGCCCGAAGAGCGCGCCTGGCTGACGCGGGTATTCGAGGAGGTCGGCTTCGTCGACGTCTTCCGGACGCTGAACAAGAAGCCCGACCAGTACACCTGGTGGTCCAATCGCGGTCAGGCCTGGGCCAACAACGTCGGCTGGCGCATCGACTACCAGATCGCCACGCCGGGCGTGGCGGCGACGGCGCAGCGCGAGTCGATTTACCTGAAAAAACGCTTCAGCGACCACGCGCCGCTGATCATCGACTACCGCTGGAAGCTCTGAACTCCTAGGCCGGGCCGAGCGCGCGCCGCAGTCAGGCCGGCACTTGGCGCCGGTTTCGCCGGCGGTCGAGCCACCAGGCGAGCACCGGCAGTACCGCGAAGCCGCCCGGCATCACGATGATCACGAGATAAGGCGAGATCCTGGAGAGGCGCCGGAGGTGGGCGCGGATCTGGGCGAGTTCCTCCTGCGTCCATTTCTGCTTGTTGCGCCGTCGCATCAGCACCGGCATCAGCCCTTTCACCTGGGACATCTCGGAGAGCAGGTATTTGCGCTCGCGCTCGGCGAGCTCGAACGCGCGGCGGACCGGCACGAGGGCGCGCATGCCGGCTACTTCGGCGCGCCGGCCGGCGCGGCCGCGGCAAAACGCTGCCACCAGCCGTACGCGCCGCGATAAAGGCGCCACAGCGACCAGCCCCTGGCAAGCCAGCCGATCGCGCGCCGCGGCCGCAGCGCGGCCAGCAGGGTTACTCCGAAAACGGCGAGCAAAGGATGGTGCCGCGCTTCTTCCAGCGCGCGGAGCGCCGCGCGGAAAAGGGAAACCGAGAGGAAGGCTGCACCGTCCGCGGGGGCCAGCAGCGCGGCGATGGCCGCGCGCTCTTCCCGCGCGCGCGCCACCAGGCGCGCGCGGCTCTCGGCTAGGGCAAGAAGACGTTGGCGCATCAGGGCTGGCCCAGCGTGTCCCGGTCGCGCTCGAGTTCGGCCAGCGTCGCGGCGAGGAGTTTCGGCCGCTCGCGCAGGCGCAGGCGGGCGATCAGCGCGGCGCCAGCGCCGATGGAAACGAACAGCGCCGCGAGCAATCCCGCGGCGAGCAGGCGGTTGGAGTCCCAGAACAGCAGCACCACCAGCACCGCGGCGAACACCAGCGCGACCCCGAGGAAGAACAGCGCCACGGCGAGCCAGACCAGGATCTCGACCAGGCGCAGCGCCTGCTCTTCCAGCTCGGTGGCGGCGAGCCGCGTGCGCGTCAGGGCGAACGACAGCAGCGTGCGAGCTAACTCCCTGACCGGGCCGAGCATGGACTGTTCCTCGAAGCCCGGGGGATGAGCGAAAGGTCAGCGGCGGCTGATGAGGATGCCGAGCAGCAGGCCGGCGCCGGCGGCGATGCCGACTGCCTTCCACGGATGGTCCTCGACGAACTCGTCGGTCGCCTTGGCGGCTTCCTTGGTTTTCACGAGCAGCGCGCGCTCGGCGTCGCCCAGCTTCACCTTGGCGGAGGCCAGCGATGCCTGGATGCGCTCGCGCGCGGCGGTGACTTTTTCGCCGGCCTGCGAGGCGGTGGCGCGCAGCAGTTCCTCGGCATCGGCGACCACCACTTTCAGGTCGGCGACAAGTTTTTCTTTGCTCACATCGGCGGATTGGGCGCTCATTTCCGGACTTCCTGAATGTGCTTGGGGGGAGGGGAGGCTACCGGTTTTTCCACCTGCTGGCAACGGAAAAGGGAGCGCCGCGAAGAGGCGCGAGAGGGCATCCACAGAGGGCATCCGCGGGGCCGGGTAAGATGCGCCCCGATGGCGCTCGCCGACTACGCCGCAGCGTTCCGCAGCCGCAAGATCGGCCTGCTGCTGCTGCTCGGTTTTGCCTCCGGCCTGCCGCTCGCCCTCACCGCCGGCACGCTGCAGGCCTGGCTCGCTTCCGCGAACGTCGACATCGTCGCCATCGGCTGGTTCGCGCTCGTCGGCCAGCCCTACACCTACAAATTCCTCTGGGCGCCGGTCATGGACCGCTACGCGCTGTCTTTCCTCGGCCGGCGCAGGGGCTGGCTGCTCGTGACGCAGCTGCTGCTCGCGGCGGCGATCGCCTTCATGGGCACGCTCACGCCCGCGGACTCGGCCTGGCTGCTGAGCGGCACTGCGCTCAGCGTGGCGTTCCTGTCCGCCTCGCAGGACATCGTCTTCGACGCGCTGCGCGCCGACTGGCTGGAGCGCGAAGAGCGCGGCACGGGCGCAGCGGTGTCGGTGTTCGGCTACCGGATCGCCATGCTGGTGTCCGGCGCCGGCGCGCTGATCCTCGCCGACCAATGGTTGGGCTGGCAGATGACCTACTGGCTGATGGCCGCATTGATGGGCATCGGCATGCTGGCGACCTGGCTGGTGGTCGAGCCCGAGCCAAAGGGCGCGGCGCCGAAAACGCTGGACGATGCGGTGGTGAAGCCGTTCGCCGAATTCTTCTCGCGGGAAGGTGCGATCGCGATGCTGCTCCTCGTCGTCCTCTACAAGCTCGGCGACGCCTTCGCGGGCAATCTCACCACCACCTTCCTCCTGCGCGGACCGGGCTTCTCCCTCACCGAGATCGGCGCCATCAACAAGGGCTTCGGCCTCGTCGCGACCATCGTCGGCGCGCTCGCCGGCGGCGCGCTGATGGCGAAGATGCGCCTGTACCGCGCGCTGCTGATCTTCGGGCTGCTGCAGGCGCTCACCAACCTCGGCTTCATGCTGCTTGCCGCGAGCGGCAAGAGCTATGCACTGATGATCACGGTCATCGGCCTGGAGAACCTGTGCGGCGGCATGGGCACCGCTGCCTACGTCGCGCTGCTGATGGCGCTTTGCGACCGGCGCTTCTCCGCCACCCAGTACGCATTGCTGAGCGCGCTGTCGGCGGTCGGCCGCGTCTACGTTGGTCCGGCCGCCGGCTATCTGGTCGCCGGTTTCGGCTGGCAGCTGTTCTTCCTGTTCACCTTTTTCATCGCGCTGCCGGGGTTGGCGCTGCTGATCTCGATGCGCGGCCGCATCGAGGCGCTCGATGCCCGGCCTACTTGACCGCGGGATCCCAGTGCTCGGCGATCTTGCCGTCGACGATGCGGAACATGTCGAACCAGGTGGTGGTGTACTTCTTTGACGGGTCGCTGGGTTCCGGGTATTCGCGCACGAACACCATCGTCACCAGATCGCCGTCTGCGGTCATCGCCACCAGCGGCGCCTTGACCTTAGGCTCGATCGGCGTGGGCTTGCGGACTTTCGTGAAGAAATCGATGAACGCCTGGCGCCCGGTGGGCACGCGAGGGTTGTGCTGGATGTAGTTCTAGTGGGGCCGCGAAAGCCAGGACCGTTTTCTTCATCGTGATTCCCCTTCAGGAAACTTTTGCGCCATGTTCCTTCAGCAGCTGGCGCAGGATGGACCGGTGGCAGCGCGATTCGTCTTCACAGTAGCAGCCGACCGAAAAATCCGTTTCGCGCGAAAGCGCCGCAAGCAGGTCCAGCAGCCGGCTGGCCGCAGGCGCCGCCATCTCCTTCGTGTAACGCCTGGCGAAGACCTTCCATTCCGCGTCCGAGTCCGCTTTTTGCGCGAGCTTCACCGTCGCCTCGCTCGGCGAGAGATCCGGCAGCCAGACGTCGTACCAGTTGCCGGAGGCGAATTTTTCCTTCGGCACCCCGCGCGGCGGGCGGCGCACCGTGCCGATGCGCAATCCTTCGCCGGATAGTCTCGGCGTGCCGAGGCGGACAATTCTTGCCGTCATCAGGGTGCGAAGGGGCCTAGGCGCTGACGCGGTAGACGGCCAGGCTGCCGAACAGGTTCGGCAGGACGCTCACCGGGTTGCCGTCTGTCAGCACCTGCCGCTCGAGGATGCGCAGGCCGAGCCTGGCGCACAGGGCCTCGAAATCCACCAGCGTGCAGTGGTGGACGTTGGGCGTGTCGTACCACTGGTAGGGCAGCTCTCGCGATACCGGCATGTGGCCGGCGAAGGTGATCTGGATGCGCGCCTTCCAGAAGCCGAAGTTCGGAAACGACACGATCGCCTCGCGCCCCACGCGCAGCATGTCGCGCAGCAGCGGTTCCTGGCGATGGATTGCCTGCAGCGTCTCCGAGAGGATGACGAAGTCGAAGGAGCCGTCCTGGAACGCCGACAGGCCGTCCTCCAGGTCCATCTGCAGCACGTTGACGTCGTTGCGGATGCATTCGAGCACCTTGGCGTCGTCGATTTCGACGCCGTAGCCCGGCGCCTGCCGCGCCTGCCACAGGTGCTTTAGCAGCGCGCCGTTGCCGCAGCCGAGATCCAGCACCCGGGCTCCCGGCGTCACCCAGCGCGCGATGGTGTCGGCCTCGGTCACAGCGCGATGTTGCCGAAGTAGGCGCGCAGCGCGCCGAAGTAGCGCGGGTCGTCCAGCAGGAAGGCGTCGTGCCCCTGCGGCGCGTCGATCTCCAGGTAGGAGAGCACGCGCTTGTTGTCCAGCAGCGCCCTTACGATCTCGCGCGAGCGCGCCGACGAGAAGCGCCAGTCCGAGGTGAACGACACGACGAGGAAATCGGCCTGCGCGCGCGCGAACGCGGCCGACAGGTCGCCGCCGTAGTCCGCCGCCGGGTCGTAGTAGTCGAGCGCCTTGGTGATGCGCAGGTAGGTGTTGGCGTCGAAGTAGGAGGAGAACTTGTCGCCCTGGTGGCGCAGGTAGGACTCGATCTCGAAGTCGACGTCGAAATCGAAGCCGGGCGCCGCGCGGCGCAGCACGCGGCCGAATTTCTCCATCATCGCGTCGTCCGACAGGTAGGTGATGTGGCCGATCATGCGCGCGATGCGCAGGCCGCGGCGCGGCACCACGCCCTTGTCGTAGTAGTGGCCGCCGTGGAAATCCGGGTCGGTCATGATCGCCTGGCGCGCCACCTCGTTGAAGGCGATGTTCTGCGCCGACAGGCGCGGCGTCGCGGCGATGACGATCGAATGGCGCACGCGCTGCGGGAAGGACAGCGCCCACTGCAGCGCCTGCATGGCGCCCAGGCTGCCGCCCATCACCGCGGCGAAGCGCGCGATGCCGAGGCGGTCGGCCAGGCGGGCCTGCGCGGCGACCCAGTCCTCCACCGTCACCACCGGGAAATCCGCGCCCCAGGGCCTGCCGGTGGCCGGGTTGATCGAGGTCGGCCCGGTCGAGCCGAAGCAGGAGCCGATGTAGTTGTTGCCGATGACGAAGAATTTGTCGGTATCCAGCGGCTTGCCGGGCCCGACCATGTTGTCCCACCAGCCGAGGTTGTCCGGCTCGCCGGCGTAGGTGCCGGCGACATGATGCGAGGCGTTCAGCGCATGGCAGACGAGCACGGCGTTCGAGCGGGCCGCATTCAGTTCCCCATACGTCTCGTAGGCGATCTCGAATTCGGGCAGCACCGCGCCGCTCGACAATTTGAGCGGTTCGGTGAATTTCGCCTTGCGCGCCTCGACGATCACGCCGTGCCCCAAAAGAAAAACCCGTTCAGCTTGCGCAGAAACGGGTTTTGGCGACTCGTCTCTTTAGCGGAATTTGTAGAGCGCCCGCAAGCTGAACCTCAAATCGGCGCTGACGGGCATTATATCCGAGCGGCCCCGCTTGCGATCAGCTTCTCGATTTCCGCCTCCGTGAGCTTCGCTTCGCGCAGGATTTCGCGCGTGTGCTCGCCCTGGCGTGGCGCGTGGCGGCGGTATTCGGGCGGCGATTCCGACCACTCCGAGGGGACGGCCATGGTGCGGATGCTGCCTTCGGTGGGATGCTCGACGGCGCGGAAATACCCGGTCGCGGCGAGGTGCGGGTCGTCGATGATGTCGTCCAGGCTGTTCATGCGCTGCACCGGGATGTCGGCGCCTTCCATGGCCGCGATCCACTCGGCGGTGCTGCGCTTCTTCATCTCGGCGGCGATCAGCAGGTAGGCGCCCTCGAAGTCCCGGCTGCGCGCTTCCTGCGTAACGAATTTCGGGTCGGCGAGCAGTTCGGGCCGCCCGATCAGCTCGAAGAACGCGCGCCACTGCTTGTCGTTGTAGACCAGCACGCAGACATGACCGTCGCGGGTCTCGTAGGGCCGGCGCTCCTTCGCCAGCATGCGGGCATAGCCGGGCTTGCCACTCTGCGGCAGGTAGGTGTAGCCGCCCATGTGCTCGCCCATCACCGTCTGCAGCAGGCTTTCGAACATCGGCACGTCCACGCGCTGTCCCTTGCCGCTTTTCTCTCGGTGATAGAGCGCGGCGCAGACTGCGTTGACGATGTGCAGTCCGGCCGAGCGGTCGGCGAGGGTCGCCGGCACGTAGCGCGGCGTCTCGGCGCCGGCTTCCCGGGCCAGCCAGGGCAGCCCGACCGCGCCCTGGATGAGATCGTCGTACGCCGCCTTCGCCGCGTAAGGCCCGCGTTGCGAATAGCCGAAAGCGCCGACGTAGATGAGGCGCGGATTCACCGCGCGCACTTCCTCGTAGGAGAGCCTGAGGCGCGCCATCGCCTGCGGCCGGATGTTGTAGACCAGCACGTCGGCGTCTTTGGCGATCGCCAGGCAGGCCGCGCGCCCGCCGTCCTTCTTCAGGTCGAGCACGATCGAACGCTTGTTGCGGTTGGCGTTCATGAAGATGTGCCCCATGCCCTTGGAGCGCATCGGCGCGTTGTGGCGCATGACGTCGCCTTCGGGCGGCTCGAGCTTGACAACGTCCGCTCCGTAATCGGCGAGGATCTGCGTCGCGTACGGCCCCATCACCACCGTGGTGAGGTCGAGGATACGTACGCCGTCAAGAGGACCGCTCACGGCGGGATTGTATGCAGATTGACGCCTACTGCGGCTGGATTCCGGCTTCCTTGACGAGGTGCGCCCACTTGGCGATCTCGGTCTGGATGAAGCCCGCGAGTTGCGCCGGATCCATCGGCGCGACGTCGGTGCCCAGCGTGCCGAACTTTGCGGCCACGTCGGATTTCGCCAGCGCTTTTGCGGTGGCGGCGTGAAGCGCGGAAACAATCTCTCTTGGCGTGCCCGCAGGCGCCATCAGGGCGAACCACGCGATCAGTTCGTAGCCTTTCAGTTCCTCGGCGATGGCGGGTACTTCCGGCGCGAGCGGCGAGCGTTTCTCGGAGGTCACCGCCAGCCCGCGCAGCTTGCCGCCTTTCGACTGGGCGAGCGCGTTGGCAAGATCGGCGAAGGTAAAGCTGATCGACCCGCCGAGCACATCGGTGATCGCTTGAGGCAACCCTTTGTAGGGCACGTCGACGAAATCGATCTTGCCCATCGACCGCAGCATTGCCTGCGATACCTGCGATCCGGACGAGCCGTAGCCCGCGGAGAGCTTGCCGGGGTTTGCTTTCACATAGGCAAGGAACTCCTTCAGATTTTTCGCCGGAAACTCGGGCGTCACCATCAGCATGAATGAAATGGTGCCGAGGCGCGCGACGGGAGCGAAGTCCTTCACCGGGTCGTAGCGCAATTCCCTGAACAGGCTGGCTGCCGCCGCCTGCGGCGTGTTGGTGGTCACCATGAGCGTGTAGCCGTCCGGCGCGCTCCTGGCGACGCTCTCGGCGGCAATGGTGCCTTGCGCGCCGGGTTTGTTGTCGACCACGAACGGCTGCGCCAGCGCGGCCTGCAACTCCTGGCCGACGACGCGTGCGATCTGGTCGGTGGCGCTGCCGGCGGGGAAAGGCACGACGAGCTTGACGGGTTTCGACGGATAGCTTTGCGCAAGGACTGCGGCAGAGAAAAAAATTCCGGCAACGACCCCGATCCATTTGCTCACGGTTTTCTCCCTCAGGAATTCAATTTCGCCAACAACTCTCTGGTCTTGGCGGGATCCGACTGGCGCAGCACGCGCTGCGCGAGCGGCTGCGCCTCGGCGAGGTTGGTGCGCAGCACCCGCTCCTTGATCGACAGCAACTGCTGCGCGTGCATCGAGAAATTGCGCAGGCCGAAGCCGAGCAAGAGGCGGGTCAGGCCCGGCTCGCCCGCCATCTCGCCGCACACGGCGACCGGCGTGCCGCCGCGGTTGGCGGCCTGGATGGTATGCGCGATCAGGTGCAGCACCGCCGGGTGCAGCGGATCGTAGAGGTGCGCGACGGCATCGTCGGTGCGGTCGATCGCCAGCGTGTACTGGATCAGGTCGTTGGTGCCGATGGAGAGGAAATCCAGGCGCCGCATGAACATCGGCAGCGCCAGCGCCGCCGCCGGCACCTCGATCATGCCGCCCACCTCGACCGACTTGTCGTAGTCGATGCGCTTGTCCTCCAGCTGCTGCCTGGCCTGCTTCACCATCGTCAGCGACTGGTCGATTTCGTGAGCGTGCGCGAGCATCGGCAGCAGGATCTTGATTTTGCCGAACTTCGAGGCGCGCAGGATCGCGCGCAGCTGGGCGAGGAACAGCTGCGGCTCGGCGAGGCAGTAGCGGATGGCGCGCAGCCCCAGCGCCGGGTTGGGCATGTCCGCCGGGCCGCCCTCGGTGATCGCCTTGTCGGCGCCCAGGTCCAGCGTGCGGATCACCACCGGGCGGCCGTCCATGGCTTTGGCGACGTCGCGGTAGGCCTCGAATTGTTCGTCCTCGCTCGGCAGCACCTTGCGGTTCATGAACAGGAACTCGGTGCGGAACAGGCCGACGCCCTGGGCGCCCGACTCCTGCACGTCGCCCAGGTCCTGCGGCAGCTCGATGTTGGCGAACAGTTCCACCGGCGTGCCGTCCAGCGTCGCCGAAGGCGTCGATTTCAGGCGCTTCAACTTCTGCCGCTCCAGGCCGTGCTGCGACTGGCGCAGGCGGTACTCGCCCAGCACCACCGGGTCCGGGTCGACCACCAGCACGCCCTGCAGGCCATCCACGATCAGCAGGTCGTTCTCGCGGACCATGTGGCGCGCGTGGTGCAGGCCCACCAGCGCCGGGATGTTCAGGCTGCGCGCGACGATGGCGGTGTGCGAAGTGACGCCGCCGACGTCGGTCACGAAGCCGCCGAACTTGTGTCGCTTGAAGAGGATCATGTCGGCGGGCGACAGGTCGTGCGCGACCACGATCAGGTTGTGCTCGGCCGAGGGCAGCGGCGCGCTCGGGCCCTGCGCGCCGGCGAGCGCCTTCAGCACCCGCTCGACCACCTGCTCGATGTCCTGCCGCCGCTCGCGCAGGTAGGGGTCCTCCATCTCCTCGAACTGCGCCACCAGCTTCTCCATCTGCTGCACCAGCGCCCACTCGGCATTGGTGCGGCGCTCGCGGATCAGCTCCTGCGGCGCCTGCGACAGCGAGGAGTCCTCGAGGATCATGCGGTGCAGGTTGATGAAGGCGGCGAATTCGCCTGGCGCGTCGTCCGGGATCTGCCCTTCCAGCGCCGCCAGCTCCTGCTTGGCGCGCGCGATGGCGGCGTCGAAGCGGAAGATTTCCGCCTGCACCGAGGCTTCCGGGATTTCGTAGTGCGCCGCCTCCAGCCGGGCGCTGGAAACCAGGTGCGCGTGACCGATCGTGATGCCGGCAGATACCGCGACGCCGTGCAGCACGAAATTCACAGGGGCGGGCAAGGCTTCAAGGGGCGGGTCCTTTTCACTCTCCCTCGTCGAACCTGTCGGCGATCAGTTTTTGCAGGGCGGCGAGTGCCGCCTCCGCGTCATCGCCTTGCGCATCAATGGTGATGGAGGCGCCCTTGCCGGCGGCCAGCATCATCACGCCCATGATGCTTTTCGCGTTCACCTTGCGGCCGTTGCGCGACAGCCAGACCTCGCACGTGAAGCTGCTGGCGACCTGCGTGAGCTTGGCCGAGGCCCGCGCATGCAGGCCCAGCTTGTTGACGATCTGTACCTCAGCGCTTGCCATCACGGCACCCGTGATCCGTCACCACGCCCCGCGTGGTCCTTCCCGCAGGTATCCGTGGTCATGTGTACCACGCCCTCGGTGCCGCCTGAAAGCGCTTTCTCGACCGCGGCGGCCAGTCCCTGGTCGCGGTAGGTGAGCGCGCGGATCAGCATCGGCAGGTTGACTCCCGAGATGCCCTCGACGCGGCCCGGCACCAGCAGCTTGAGGGCGATGTTGCCGGGGGTGGCGCCGTAGATATCCGTCAGCACCAGCACCCCGTCGCCTTCGTCGAGCTGGCGCACCAGGTCGCTCGCCTGCGGCAGGATCGCCTCCGGATCGTCGTGCACCGTGATGCCGACCTGGCGCACCCGCAGCGGGCGCTTGCCGATCACATGGCTGGCCGAGTGGATCAGCGCCTCGCCGAAGGCGCCGTGCGCGACGATGAGGATGCCGATCATCGCGTGGTTCCTTTTATTTTTTTCTCCAGGGAATCCATAAAAGCGCCGGCGACATCAAAACCCGTCTGGTCCTGGATCTCGCGGGCGCAGGTCGGGCTGGTCACGTTGATCTCGGTGAGGTGCTCGCCGATCACGTCCAGGCCGACCAGCAGCAGGCCGCGCGCGGCGAGCACCGGCCCGAGCGTCTCGGCGATTTTCCGGTCATGCGCCGACAGCGGCTGCGCGACGCCGCGCCCGCCCGCCGCCAGGTTGGCGCGCGACTCGCCCGGCTTGGCGAGGCGCGCGAGCACGTGGGGCACCGGCTTGCCATCGATCAGCAGGAGGCGCTTGTCGCCGTCCTTGATCGCCGGGAGGTAGCGCTGCGCCATGATCGAGCGCGCGCCGCCCTGCACCATGGTCTCGACGATCACGTTGCGGTTCGGGTCGTCCTGCCGCACGCGGAAAATGCTTTCCCCGCCCATGCCATCGAGGCGCTTCAGGATCACGTCGCGATGCTCGTCGATGAACGCCTGCACCGATTGCGGGTCGCGCGTCGCCAGCGTCGGCGCGACGAACTGCGGGAATTCGAGGATGCCGAGCTTCTCGTTCTGGTCGCGGATAGCGGCGGGCCTGTTGAACACGCGCGCGCCGTCGCGTTCGGCCTGCGACAGCAGCCAGGTGCTGGTCATGTATTCGAGGTCGAACGGCGGGTCCTTGCGCATCAGCACCGCGTCGAAGGAGGCGAGCTCGGCCTGCTCCGGCGGGTGCGGCCGGTACCAGTCCTCGTCGTTGTCGGTCAGCGACAGGCGGCCGGCGCGCGCGAATACGCGGTTCCTCCAGTGCAGGTCCGCCTGCTCGCAGGAAAAAATCTGGTGGCCGCGCGCCTGCGCCGAGCGCATCAGCGCCACGCTGGTGTCCTTGTAGCCCTTGAGCGACTCCAGCGGATCGAGGATGAAGAGCAGTTTCACGCGCAGGCTATGCCGCGGCCGGAGCCGTCTGTTCCAGTTCCAGCGCGGCGGCGGCGAGCGCGAGGCGGCCCACCACGCCGTAGGCGTAGAAGCGGTTGGGCGGCGCGTCGCAGCCCGCGTGCGGATCCGGCACGCTGCAGGATTTCTCGAAGGCGAGCGGCACGAAATGCATGCCGGGCGCGTTCAGGTTCTCGTCCGCGGCGCGCGCGCCGTGCACGCGGTAGAAGCCGCCGATGACGTAATGGTCGATCATGTACACCACCGGCTCGGCGGCTTTTTCCTCGACGCGCTCGACCGTGTGCACGCCCTCCTGGATGATCACGTCGTGCACCGCCAGCCCTTCCTTCACCACCGCCATCTTGTTGCGCTGCTTGCGGTTGAGATCGCGCACTTCCGCGGCGTCGTGCACCATCATCACGCCCATGCCGTAGGTGCCGGCGTCGGCCTTGACGGCGACATAGGGCCGGTCCTTGATGCCGTACTCGAGGTACTTGGCGCGGATTTTTTCCAGCAGCGACGAAACATTGGAGGCGAGGCATTCCTCGCCCTCGCGCGCCTGGAAGTCGATCTCGCCGCAGCGCGCGTGGTAGGGATTCACCAGCCACGGATCGATCTGCAGCAGTTGCGCGAACTCCGCCGCGACCTGGTCGTAAGCAGAAAAGTGGCTGGATTTCCGGCGCACCGCCCAGCCCGCGTGCAGCGGCGGCAGCAGCACCTGCTCGTCCAGCCCGCGCAGAATTTCCGGGATGCCGGCGGACAGGTCGTTGTTGACCAGGATGGCGCAGGGATCGAATCCTTCCACGCCCAGCCGCCCGCCCGTGCCGGATGTGACCCGTTTCAGCGGCTCGGCGATCAGCTTCCTGCCGGTCGCCGTCTCGAGCTCGGTCGGCGCGGTGATTTCCGGATTCAGGCTGCCGATGCGCACCTCGAGCCCCGTCTGGCGCAGGATCGCCGCCAGCGTGGCGACGTTTTCCAGGTACCACCGGTTGCGCGTGTGGTTCTCCGGGATCAGCAGCAGGTTCTTCGCGTCGGGGCAGATTTTCTCGATCGCCGCGGTGGCCGCCTGCACCGCGAGCGGCGTGAACGCCGGGCCGAGGTTGTTGAAGCCGCCGGGGAACAGGTTGGTGTCCACCGGCGCCAGCTTGAAGCCGGAATTGCGCAGGTCCACCGAACAGTAGAAGGGCGCTTCCTGCGCCTGCCAGCGCAGGCGGAACCAGCGCTCGATCGCCACGTTGGCATCCAGCACGCGCTGCTCCAGTTCGAGCAGCGGGCCGTTGAGTGCGGTAATGAGATGCGGGACCATGGCAGGACCCCCTTTAATCCGGTGGCTGAAGACGCGGGGCCGCGGCCCCGCTTGACGGGCGGCGCGCGGACTCCTACTTCTTGGCGGCCGCGGCGGGCTTGGGTTGCGCCGGCTCGGCCGGCTCTTTCAGGCTGCCGCCGGACTGGTTCGCCATGTAGACGATGGCGCGCGAGAGCTCGAAATCTGTCAGGTCAGCCGCGCCGCCGCGCGGCGGCATGGCTTTCTCGCCCTTGATCGCAGTCGCGAGCAGGTGGTTGAAGCCTTCCTTGATGCGCGGTCCCCAGGCGGCCTTGTCGCCGATCTTGGGCGCGCCCGCGGCGCCGGTGAGGTGGCAGGCCCCGCAAATCGCCTTGACGATTTCCTCGCCCGCGCGCGGCGCGCCGGGTGCTCCGGGCGCGGCGCCGAATTCCACCGTGGCGATCGGCCGGATGCGCGCGGCGACCGCCTCCGGCGTGAGCGCGGCGGGATCCGCGTGCGGCCGGTTTATCACCAGCTGCACCACCATCACGATGCCGAAGATCGGCACCACGAAGGCAAGCAGGATCACGGTGATCAGCTGCTGCGGCGTCTTGATGAAAGAGGAATGCTCGTCGTGCTCGGCCATGCGGCGTCCCCGGAACAGTGCGTGTAAAATGCTGATTTTAGCGTGAAACTCGCGGTATCAGGAAGGCGCCCGTAGCTCAGCTGGATAGAGTACTGCCCTCCGAAGGCAGGGGTCGGACGTTCGAATCGTCTCGGGCGCGCCAACACTGCAAACCAAAGAAAAGGCCGCCCGCGGGCGGCCTTTTTCATTGCGTCGAAAAAATCAGGCGACGCCGTTTTTCTTGAACCAGGCGAGCATCCGCTTCCAGCCGTCCTCGGCCTCGGCCTTGCGGTAGGTCGGCCGGTAGTCGGCGTGGAAGCCGTGCGGCACGCCCGGGTAGACCTGGATCGGGCAGGTCTTGTCCTTGCCGAAGGCGAGCAGGCCGGCGCGCAGGCGCTCGACCTGGTCCTGCGTAATTCCCTGGTCGGCGCCGGCGTAGAGGCCGAGCACCGGGCAGTGGATCTGGTCGGTGACGTCGAGCGGACCCTGCGTCATCGCCGGCGGGATCGGCATCAGCGAGCCGTACCAGGACGTCGCGGCCTTGATCTTCTTCTGGTGCGCGACGTACATCCAGACCATGCGGCCGCCGCGGCAATTGCCGGTGAGGCCGAGCTTGGCCGTGTTGGCGCGCTTGTGCTTCTCGGCCCAGCCGAGCACCGCGTCTAGATCAGCGTAGGCCTGGTCGTCGGTGAGCTTGTTGGCGCCCGCGATCACGTCCTTGATGTCGGTGAGCTTCGCCAGGTCGCCGATGCGGAAGTAGGGGTCCGAGGAGACGGCGAAGTAGCCCGCCTTGGCGAGGCGGCGGCACATGTCCTTCTGGTACTCGTGCAGGCCCCAGATTTCCGGGATGACGATGACCACGGCGTGCCTGCCGCCGGCCTTGGGCACCGCGTAGTACGCGGGAATGTCGCCGACCTTGAAGTCGCCGCCCTCCAGCCCGTCCATCGGCGTCTTGATGGCCTGCGCCAGCACCGGTTCGGCGGTGACGGCGAAGCCGGCGGCAATCGCCGCGGCGATGAAAGCGCGCCGGTTGATGGGCGTCTCGGGAACGAGGCTGTTGAAATGATCGTCGGACCACAGGCCCGGGGTTGTACTTGCGGGGGCTTCCTTGAGCATTGCGGCGTCTCCTCGCTGGTTGTGTGTCTGCGTAAACGTACCACCGTTGGGCTCTATTCCCGCGACAGCCGCGCGGGCAGCCTGCCGGCGGGGCGCTGTTTCGCGCGCTCCTCGCGCACGGCCCGGGCCAGCGCCGCGTTTCCCGTTTTTCCCGCCGAATCCAGCAGCAGCAGGGTGAAAAGGTCGCGCTGCGCGTGGCTGCCGCCGAGGCGATGCAGCTCCTTGCGTACCGGCGCCAGGCGTTCGACGACGCGCGCGTGATCCTTCGCGCGCCACGCCACGGCGGCGTCGCACGCCGCCCGGCCCACGGCGGAATGGACGCGCGAGGTCGTGCCCCGCCCCTCCAGCTTCGGCACTTCGCCCAGCGCCATGGCGTAGTGCGCGTCAACGAAGGCGAGCACCGAACCGCCCGACTGCTCCTTCACGACCGCCGCGGCGGCCTGCCAGCGGGGGCCGACGTCGACGCCCGACAGCTCCAGGCGCGCCAGCAGCGAGATGTCGTTGCACAGCGAAAGGTTTTCGCTCGAGCCGTCGGCCCAGATGCGCGCGTCGTAGAGCGCCAGCGCCTCGCCGGGCCGGTCCGCGCCCCAGTGCATCAGCGCCAGGTGCCACCACAGGTGGAAGCGGAAGAAGTTCGCCGTGTCCCAGTGCGGCGAAAGTCCCTGGATCCACGCCGTGCCCTCGGCCGCGCGGCCCTGCATCTCCATGACATGCGCCACCGCGTGCACCGCCCAGGGATCGGCGGGATTGATCCCGGCCGCCCGGCGCCCGTCGCGTTCGGCGGCGGCGTAGTCGCCGGATTCCTCCAGTCCGAAAGCGTGCAGGGCGAGCAGGTGGCCGTAGCCGGGCATGTGCTCGTCCCAGACCTCGAGTGCGCGCGCCGGGCCGTCGCGCACGTTCGCCGCGTCGCCCATGTAGAAGTAGAGGTAGTTCGCCAGCTTGAGCGCGAGGAAATCGCGCGGGTGGTCCCGCAGGATGCCCTCCAGGAGTTCGCAGGTGCGTTCGAGTTCGCCGTCGCACCAGGCGCCGAGCGCGGCGATGTGGGCATTTTCTCTTGCGTTTGTATCTTTGATCTTCAAAACCGATTCATGCATTTTCTTCGCCTTGGCGGCGAGGGCGGGCAATCCCATCAAATGCATGAAATAGCCCTGCAGGCAGAGCGCCATCGGCATTGTGGGGTCCGCCTGAAGCGCGCGCTTGAGCGGAACCCCCGGCTCGCGCGAGAAGCCCACGTAGGCCCATACCGTGTCGTCGAAGGCGCGCGCGGCTTCGCCGTTCGCGGCGGTGAGCTCCAGGCCTAGGCGGTCGCGATGGAGGGCCGCTGGCGCCATGCCTGTGTTTCCCGTTCGAAAGCATGCGCGAGCTGCAGCACGCCGACATCGTCGCGATAGCGGCCGACGATCTGCAGCCCGACCGGCAACGGCGGCGTGTCGCCGGTGAATCCCGCCGGCACCGAGATCGCCGGGTGACTGGTGATGGTGATGTAGTAGCAGCTCTTCATCCAGTCGAGGTAATTGCCCATTTTCTCGCCGGCGATCAGCGTCGGGTACTCGATCTCGGCGGGGAAGGGCGGCAGCTGGTTCACCGGGCAGAGCAGGAATTCGTAGCGCTCGAGGAACACGCGCATGCGATGGTAGAGCGTGTTGCGCAGCGTTTCGGCGCGGGCGATTTTTTCGGGCGTGAGCTGAAGTCCCTGCTCGACGTTCCAGGCGATCGAATCCTTGACTTCGCGGCGGCGCGTCTTCACCAGCTCGCTGTAGTTCTGCACGAAGGCGACGGCGCGCATGGTTTCGAAGGCTTCCGTCGCGCCGGCAAAGTCGGGCTCGGCCTCCTCGACGATGCAGCCGAGATCCTTGAATACCTTCCGTTGTCTTTCGAGGACGGCGGTAACGCGCGGATCCATCGGCAGCCCGCCGAGGTTCCGGCTCCAGGCGATTTTCGTTTTTTTGAAGTTACGGACGAGAGAAGAAGTAAATACCTTCCCCGATTCCGTCATCGACGTCGGCGCTCTTGCATCCGGGCCGGCCATGGCCGAGAGGAGGAAGGCGGCATCCTCGACCGTGCGCGCGATGGGCCCCAGCACGCCGAGCGTGTTCCAGGCGCTCGGCGCCGGCCAGGACGGCACGCGCCCGGGCGAGGGCCGGAAGCCGACGACGTTGCAGAAATTGCCCGGGTTGCGCAGCGATGCCGCCAGGTCGCCGCCGTCGGCGAAGGGCAGCATGCCGGAAGCGACGGCCGCCGCCGCGCCGCCCGAGGAGCCGCCGGCGCTCTTGCTCGGGTCGTAGGGGTTGAGCGTGGCGCCGAACACCAGGTTGAAGGTGTGGCTGCCGGCGGCGAATTCGGGAAGATTGGTCTTGCCGATAGTGATCGCGCCGGCGGCCGACAGCCGCTCCACGATGAGGTGATCCTCTTTCGGCACGTGGTCCTTGTAGACGGGCGAGCCGGAGGTGGTGCGGATGCCGCGCGTCGGCACGTTGTCCTTGTAGGCGATCGGCAGGCCCGCCAGGGGTTTGGCTTTGTTCGACTTGAAGTTCCTGTCGAACTTTTTCGCCCCCGCAAGGGCGAGCTCGGGCAGGAAAGTCACGATGGCATTCACCTTCGGGTTCACGCGCTCGATCTGCGCGATGAAGGCCTTCATCACCTCGGTGGCGGAAAGCTTGCGGCTGCGCACGAGTTGCGCCAGCCTTTTTGCGGACGTAAAGCAGATGTCTGTCATAGGAGCACGATGCCGTATGGTCCCTGCATTAAAGCAATACGATATCGTATTGCTCCTGCGAATAGCCTGTCTCGACCTGGAGCGAAACCGGCTTGCCGATGAAATCCGAGAGCATCGCCAGCGCGCCCGATTCCTCTTCGTGGAACAGGTCGCATACCGCCTGGGACGCCAGCACGCGGAACTCGCTCGCCTTGAAGGCGCGCGCCTCGCGCAGGACCTCGCGCAGGATCTCGTAGCACAGCGTGCGCGCGGTTTTCAGCTGGCCGCGGCCGCCGCAGGCGGCGCAGGGCTCGCACAGCACGTGCGCGAGCGACTCGCGGGTGCGCTTGCGCGTCATTTCCACCAGCCCGAGCGCGGTGAAGCCGCTCACCGTCATGCGCGTGCGGTCGCGCGCCAGCGCGCGGCGGAATTCCTCCAGCACCGCCGCGCGGTGGGCTTCGGAGGCCATGTCGATGAAATCGACCACGATGATGCCGCCGAGGTTGCGCAGCCGCAGCTGGCGCGCGATCGCCTGCGCCGCCTCGAGGTTGGTCTTGAACACGGTGTCGTCGAAGTTGCGCTGGCCGACGAAGCCGCCGGTATTGACGTCGATGGTGGTCATCGCCTCGGTCTGGTCGATGACCAGCGTTCCCCCGGACTTGAGGTCGACCCGGCGCGCGAGCGCCTTCTCGATTTCCTGTTCGACGTTGTAGGCGTCGAACAGCGGCCGCTCGCCGGTGTAGTGCTCCAGCCTGCCGCGCAGCCGCGGCATGTAGGCCTGCGCGAAGGCATCGAGTTTCTGGTGGTTCTCGCGCGAATCGACGCGCACCGCCGAGATGCCGTCGGACACCATGTCGCGCAGCACGCGCTGCGCGAGGGACAGGTCCTGGTAGACGAGCTTGGGCGGCTGCGCCGCCAGCGAACGTTCGCCGATATCGCGCCAAATGTTGCGCAGGTACTCGATGTCGGCGCGCAGTTCTTCGTCGCTGGCGCTTTCCGCAAGCGTGCGCAGGATGAAGCCGCCCTTTTCGTCGGCGGGAACCAGTTCCTTCAGCTTCTCGCGCAGCGCCGCGCGCCCGGCTTCGTCCTCGATGCGCTGCGAGATGCCGATGTGCGGGTCCTGCGGCAGGTAGACCAGCAGCCGGCCGGCGACCGACAGCTGCGTCGAGAGCCGGGCCCCCTTGGTGCCGATCGGGTCCTTGAGCACCTGCACCAGCACCGGCTGGCCCTCAGCAAGCAGTTTTTCGATCGGCTTGCCGGGATCGCCGTTTGTTTTTCTGTGTTCCCCGCCGTCGGCGCCGGCGCGCCGGTGCTCCCACACGTCGGCGACATGAAGAAAGGCGGCGCGTTCCAGGCCGATCTCGACGAACGCCGACTGCATGCCCGGCAGCACGCGCGCGACCTTGCCCATGTAGATGTTGCCGACCAGGCCGCGGCTGGCCGCGCGTTCGACGACCAGTTCCTGCACCTGGCCGGCAGAGAGGACGGCGACGCGGGTCTCCTGCGGCGTGACGTTGACGAGGATTTCGTCGCTCATTTCCGCCGGTCGCGCTGCGCGCCCATGCGCTCGAGGAGCTCGGCGGTCTCGTACAGCGGCAGGCCCATCACCCCGGAGAAACTGCCGCGCAGCTCCACCACGAACTGCGCCGCGCGGCCCTGGATCGCGTAGCCGCCGGCCTTGTCGTCGCCTTCGCCGGTGGCGACGTACTGGCGGATGTCTTCCGCCGACAACGGCCTGAACTGCACTTCGGATACCGACAGCACGCATTCGAACTGCGTTTCGTGCTTGATGGCGACCGCGGTGAGCACTTCGTGCCGGCTGCCTGAGAGGGCGGCGAGCATGTCGGCCGCCTCGCGGCGGCCCGCCGGCTTGCCGAGAATCCGTTCGCCGACCGCCACCGTGGTGTCGGCGGCGAGCACCGCGGCGCGCGGCAGGTTACGCTGCTCCAGGCGCTTCCAGCCGGCCTGCGCCTTGGCGCGCGCCACGCGCTCGACGTAGGCGCGCGGCTGCTCGCCCGCGAGCGGCGCCTCGTCGAGTTCCGGATCGGTCTCGGGCTTGTCGCGGAACAGCAGCATGTGGAAGCGCACGCCGATTTGCGACAGCAGTTCGCGCCGGCGCGGACTGCGCGACGCAAGATAAATACTGCGGTCGAGCTGGGTGATCACGGGACCGCGAAGTTTAAGGCTAATCCCGGTGGTACGGATGCCCTGTGAGCAGCGTTGCTGCGCGGTAAAGCTGTTCGCACAGCAAGACCTGTGCGAGAGCATGCGGTAGCGTGAGCGCGGACAGGCGCAGCAGCAGCGCGGCGCGTTTTTTTATCGCCGGATCCAGCCCGTCGGCGCCGCCGATGACGAAGGCCGTGGGTTCGGCGAGCAGCGCCGCGAACTGCCGGGTGGTGAGGTCCCTGCCGCGCTCATCGAGGGCCACCACGCGCGTGTCGGCCGGGATTTTCTCGCGGATTTTTCCCGCGTCCCGGGGCTTGAGCTGCAGCAGCTTTACTTCGTAGCCGCGCGGCATGCGTTCGAGATACTGGTCGCGGGCCGCTTCGGCCCAGGCCGGCAGCCTATTTACGACGGCGAGGACGAGCAGTCTTGGCACGGGCGCGGGGTTTGCTGGCCGGTTTTGCCTTGGGTTTGGGCCTGGGTTTCGCTTTTATCCTTACTTCCTTGCCGCCCCAGAGTTCTTCCAGGTTGTAGAAGCTGCGCACCGCGGGGTGCATTACATGGACCACGATGTCGCCCAGGTCGACCAGCACCCATTCGCCGTTGCGGCGGCCCTCGACGCCGACGATGTTCGCGCCCAGCGCCTTGAGCTTCTCCTGGACGTTCACGGCCAGCGCATTCACCTGCCGGTTCGAGTCGCCGCTGGCGATCACCACCCGCTCGAAGTAGGCGGTCTGCCTGGCGACGTTGTACACCACGATGTCGCGGCCCTTGACGTCTTCCAGCGCCTCGACGACGGCGCGTTCCTTCTTCTTGATGTCCATCAACGGTACAAGCCGTGCTCGCGGATATAGCCGAGCACCGGCGGCGGGAGCATCGCAGAAACATCCTCGTTGCGCGCGATGCGCGCGCGGAGGTCGCTGGCGGAAATGGCTGAGGGGGTCATGGGAATTTTTTTTGCCTTTGCATCGAGTGTCCATCCGGGTCTTGCGAAAACGGCGACATCGCAGAGCTTTTCGAGATCCGCCCAGCGATGCCAGGATTCGCGCTTTTCATACTGGTCCGCGCCCATGATGAGCACGAACTTGCTTTTCGGATTTTCGTCTTTCAAGGAAGAAATGCTGTCGAAAGTAAAGCCGGAGGCGCCTGGGCGCAGTTCGCGCTCGTCGACGGCGTGGCGCGCTTCGCCCGCGACCGCCAGCTTCAGCATCGCCGCGCGGTGCGCGGCCGCGGCGACCGGCGCCGGGCGGTAGGGCGGGACGCCGGTCGGCAGCCAGAGGATTTTTTCCAGGGGCAACGCGGACAGCGCCGTGCCGGCGATCGCCAGGTGCGCGTTATGGACAGGATCGAAGGTGCCGCCGAGGATGCCGATGGGACTCAAAGCGGGGGGTTCTGGAGGGGGGCAGAAGCGTTTTTCTGGAGCCCCCCTTTCACGTACGGATTTCTCCGTGTCCGAGGACGACGTACTTCTGCGTCGTCAGGCCCTCCAGGCCGACCGGGCCGCGCGCATGCAGCTTGTCGGTGGAGATGCCGATCTCGGCGCCCAGGCCGTACTCGTAGCCGTCGGCGAATCGGGTGGATGCGTTGACGATCACGGAGCTCGAATCGACTTCGCGCAGGAAACGGCCGGCGCGTTCCTTGTCGCCGGTGACGATGGCGTCGGTGTGCTGCGAGCCGTACTTGGCGATGTGCGCGATGGCCTCGTCGAGATCCTTCACCACGCGGATCGAGACGATGGGCGCGAGCCACTCGGTGTAGTAATCCTGTTCCGTGGCGGGCTTCGCGTCCTTTACCAGCTTTTGCGTTGCCTCGTCGCCGCGCATTTCGACATTTTTGCTTTTGTAAATAGAGGCAATCAAAGGCAAAACCTTTCCGGCGATTCCTTCGGCCACCAGCAGCGTCTCAAGGGTGTTGCAGGTGCCGTAGCGCTGCGTCTTGGCGTTGTCGGCGATGCGCACGGCCATCTCCGGGTCGGCGCGGTCGTCCACGTAGAGATGGCAGACGCCGTCCAGGTGCTTGATCATCGGGATCTTCGATTCGCGCGACAGCCGCTCGATCAGCTCCTTGCCGCCGCGCGGCACGATGATGTCGACGTATTCGTTCATGGTGATGAGGTGGCCCACCGCCGCGCGGTCGGCGGTCGCCACCATCTGCACCGCCGCCTCGGGCAGTCCGGCGGTCTTCAGCCCCGCGCGCACGCAGGCGGCGATCGCCTGGTTGGAACGCAGCGCCTCGGAGCCGCCGCGCAGGATGCAGGCGTTGCCGGCCTTCAGGCACAGGCCGGCGGCATCCGCCGTCACGTTGGGCCGCGATTCATAAATGATGCCGATCACGCCGAGCGGCACGCGCATGCGGCCGACCTCGATGCCGGTCGGGCGCCGCGCCAGTTCGGTGATTTTGCCGACCGGGTCGGCGAGCGCGGCGATGTCTTCCAGGCCTTCGGCCATCTGCTCGACGGTCGCCGGCGTGAGCGTAAGGCGGTCGACGAACGCGCCGTCGCGGCCCGTCTTTCTTGCCTGCTCGACGTCGGCGCGGTTCGCTTCCAGCAGCGCGGTCGCCTGCCGGCGGATTTCCGCCGCCATCGCGCGCAGCGCGCCGTTTTTGGCATCGGTGCCCGCGCGCGCAAGCTCACGCGCGGCCAGGCGCGCCGCAATCCCCATGTCGCGCATGGCGGCGGCAAGATCAACCGACGTGGCGGGAACCTGCGCGTGCGACTTCGCTCTCATCCAGCAATTCTAACCCCAGCCTGATGAGTTCATCCCAGGGCTCGCCGGGTCCGACGCCCTTGCTGGCACGGTCGACGCGCGCCGCGTGCGTGAGCGCCCGCTCGAGCGCGGCGCGCGGAAATCGGCGGGCCGCCGCTTTCACCGGCGCCTGGCGTTCGCCCCATACGCGGTTCTCGCGCAGCAGCTGGTCGATGGCGCGGCCCGCCTCCAGCCCCTGCTGGATGTGTGCGAGCGCGCGCAGTTCCTCGGCGAGCATCCAGAGGACCAGCACCGTCGACTCGCCTTCGCCGCGCAGGCCGTCGAGCACGCGCACGTAGCGCGCCGCATCGCCGGCGAGCAGCGCCGCGGCGCCGTCCTTGGCGTCGTAGCGCGCCACGTTCGCCACCGCGTCGTTCACCTGCTCGGCGGAGAGCTCGCCCCCAGGCAACAAGAGCCCGAGCTTCTGCACTTCCTGGTAGGCGGCGAGCAGGTTGCCTTCCACGCGGTCGGCGAGAAAGCCGAGCGCCTCGGGGGAAGCGCGCTGTCCCTGCCGGGCGAGGCGCGCGGCGATCCACTCCGGCAGCCGCGCGCGCTCCACCGGGTAGACGTCGACCACCACGCCGGCGCCGGCGAGCGCGAGAAACCAGCGCGAGTTCTGATCGTCCTTGCGCAGGCGCGGCACGCTCACGATGGTGACGTTTTCCTTCGCCAGGCGCTCGCAATAACCCAGGATGGCCGCGGCCCCCTGCGTTCCGGGCTTGCCGGTGGGAATGCGCAGTTCGACGATCTTGCGTCCGCCGAAGAGCGACTGGCTCGCGCCCGCCTGCGTCAGTTCGCTCCAGTCGAAGCCGCGCTCGGCGGTAAACACCTCGCGCTCCTCGCAGCCTTTCTTGCGCGCGGCGGCGCGGATGGCGTCGGCCGATTCCAGCGCGAGCAGCGGCTCGTCGCCGTGGATGACGTAGACGCTGGCAATGGACTTGGCAAGCTGCGCTTCGAGCTGCTCGGCGCGCAAGGGGATTACTGTTCGGCGGGTTTCGGAGGGTGCGCGGACTCGAGGCGCCGCATGATCTGCCGCACCATGTCGAACTGCATGTCGCGGTAGAGATTCGCCTCCTCGAGTTCCTTGGAGAGCACCACGGAGTCGTTGAAGGTGACGTCGCGCTTGAGTTCTATGGTGTTGAGGGGCAGGAATTCGGCGCCCTTGCCGTCATGCACGCGGAAGCCGACGCGGTAGACCAGCGAGTATTCGCTCACGCGCCCGGTCGCGGCCAGCGACAGGATGACTTTCTGGCGGGTCTCCTGCGAGAACTCGAGTATGGCGTCCGCCTTCTTCGGATCGTCCACCACCTTGGTGTTGGTGCCGGACTGGATGTTGCGCTTGAGATCCAGCGCGACGCCGCCCGAGCCCGGCGGCAGGTACACCGATGCGAACGGCAGATTGGCGGTGCCGCGCAGCTGGAAGCCGCATCCCGCCAGCAGAACGGCGAGCGCGAAAACGGCGGCGGGTTTTGCGAAGCGCATCAGACGACGATATTGATCAAGCGGCCGGGCACGATGATGGTTTTGCGTATGGCCTTGCCGTCAATGTACTTCTTTACGGCCTCGGCCGCCATCGTTTCGGCGGTCTTCTGGTCGGCGGATTTCGCCACTTTCACGTTGCCGCGCGTCTTGCCATTGACCTGCACCACGTAGTCGATCTCGTCCTGCTCGAGGGCGGCCGGGTCCGGTTCCGGCCACGGCGCCGTCATCACGTCCCCGCCGAAGCCGAGTTCCCGCCACAGCGCGTGGCAGACGTGCGGGGTGATCGGCGACAGCAGCCGCAGCAGGATCGACAGCCCTTCCTTGGCGGTCTCGTTTTCCGCGCCCGGAAGCTTTTCCAGGGCATTCAGCATCTTCATCGCCGCCGAAGCCACGGTATTGAACTGGTGCTTGCCGAGGTCGTAGTTGGCCTGCTTCAGCACCGCGTGGATCTCGCGGCGGACGTCCTTGGCGCTGGCCTTGCTGCCGGAAGTATTTTTCGAAAAGGTAAAGCCGTAGTTCCACAGGCGCTTGAGGAAGCGGTACGAGCCTTCGACGCCTTCGTCCGACCACTCGAGCGTGCTGGTCGGCGGCGAGGCGAAAATGATGAAGAAGCGCGCGGTGTCGGCGCCGTACTGCTCGATCAGCTTCTGCGGGTCGACGCCGTTGTTGCGCGATTTCGACATGGTGCCGATGCCGTCGTACACCACTTCCATGCCACTCTTTGTCTTGGCGACGAGGATCTTGCCCTTGGCGTCGCGCGTGAGGGCCACGTCGGCGGGGTTCACCCACTCGCGCCGGCCATTGGCGTCGGTGTAGTAGGACTCGGCGAGCACCATGCCCTGCGTCAGCAGGTTGGTGAAGGGTTCGGCGACATCCAGCAGGCCTTCGTCGCGCATCGCGCGCATGAAGAAGCGGGAGTAGAGCAGGTGCAGGATGGCGTGCTCGATGCCGCCGATGTACTGGTCCACCGCCATCCAGTACCGGGCGCGCTCGTCTACCATCGCGCCCGGCTGGTCCGGGCAGGCATAGCGCGCGAAGTACCAGGACGAATCGACGAAGGTGTCCATGGTGTCGGTCTCGCGCTTCGCCGGCTTGCCGCAGGACGGACACCTGGTTTCGTAGAACGCGGGAAGCTTCGCCAGCGGATTGCCGGTGCCGTCGGGCACCAGGTCTTCGGGCAGCACCACCGGCAACTGGTCGTCCGGCACCGGCACGTCGCCGCAGGACGGGCAGTGCACGATCGGGATCGGGCAGCCCCAGTAGCGCTGGCGCGAGATGCCCCAGTCGCGCAGGCGCCACTGCACCTGCTTCTCGCCGAGGTTCTTCGCCTTCAGGTCGGCAGCGATGGCATCGACCGCCTGCTGGAAGCCGAGGCCGTCGTACTTTCCGGAGTTGACGCACTGGCCGGCACCTTTTTCGTCGTACCAGGCGTACCACTTGCGATCGTCGAACTTCCCGTCGCCGACCTGGATCACCTGCGGGATCGGCAGTCCGTACTTCAGCGCGAAGGAGAAATCACGCTCGTCGTGCGCCGGCACGCCCATCACCGCGCCCTCGCCGTAGCCCATCAGCACGTAGTTGCCCACCCAGACGGGGATTTGTTCGCCCGAGACCGGGTGTTTTACATACAGGCCGGTGGGCTCGCCTTTCTTCTCGATTTGCGCGAGTTCGGCTTCCACCACCGTGCCTTTCCTGCATTCCTCGACAAAGGCCCTGATCTTCCGATTTTTCCCGGCGGCATATTGGGCGATGGGATGTTCGGCGGCCACCGCCATGAAGGTCACGCCCATCAGCGTGTCGGCGCGGGTGGTAAATACCCAAAGATTCTTTTGCTCGCCATTCAGCTCATACGGGAAGCCAATTCGAACCCCTTCCGATTTGCCTATCCAGTTCTTCTGCATCAGCTTGACCTGCTCGGGCCAGCCGTCCAAGCCGTCGAGCGCGCCGAGCAGCTCCTCGGCGTACTTCGTGATGCGGAAGAAGTACATCGGGATTTCGCGCTTTTCCACCGGCGCGCCGGTGCGCCAGCCGCGGCCGTCGATCACCTGCTCGTTGGCGAGCACCGTCTGGTCGACCGGATCCCAGTTGACGACGCCGGTCTTCTTGTAGGCGAGGCCCTTTTTGAAGAGGCGCGTGAACAGCCACTGGTTCCACTTGTAGTAGCTCGAGTCGCAGGTGGCGAGCTCGCGTTCCCAGTCGATGGCGAAGCCGAGGCTCTTCAGCTGCTTCTTCATGTACGCGATGTTGTCGCGCGTCCACCGGGCGGGCGGCACCTTGTTCGCCATCGCGGCGTTTTCGGCGGGCAGGCCGAAGGCGTCCCAGCCCATCGGCTGCAGCACGTTCATGCCGCGCATGCGGTAATGCCGGGTGAGCACGTCGCCGATGGTGTAGTTCCTGACGTGCCCCATGTGCAGCTTGCCCGAGGGGTACGGGAACATCGACAGGCAGTAGAACTTCGCCTTCGCGCGGTCCTCCGTGACGCGGAACGAGCGCTGCGATTCCCAGAACGACTGGGCTTCGTCTTCGATGCTGCGGGGTTCGTAGCGTTCCTGCATGTTGCGGATCGTTTCGGCGCCGTGTCGGGAAGCCGCGGATTATAAAGGGTGAGATAATGCGCCGTTTTGTCGCGGCCGAATTTGTCCCTACACCTCGAACACCTCAATCCGGAACAGCTCGCCGCGGTGACCCTGCACGAAGAGGGCGCCGCGGGACACGCCCTCGTGCTCGCAGGCGCGGGCAGCGGCAAGACCCGGGTGCTCACCACGCGCATCGCCTGGCTGATCAAATCCGGCCACGTCACGCCCGGCGGCGTGCTGGCGGTGACCTTCACCAACAAGGCGGCGCGCGAAATGATGACGCGCCTCACGGCGATGCTGCCGATGAATCCGCGCGGCCTGTGGATCGGCACTTTCCACGGGCTCGCAAATCGCCTCTTGCGCACGCACCACCAGGAGGCCGGGCTGCCGCGCGAATTCCAGATCCTCGACGTGCAGGACCAGCTCTCGGCGGTGAAGCGCCTCGCCAGGGCGCTCAACGTCGACGAAGACCGTTTTCCGCCGCGCGACCTGCAGCGCTTCATCAACGGCAACAAGGAAGAGGGCCTGCGCGCGCGCGACGCGCCGGCCGGCGACGACATCGCGCGCCGCCAGGTGGAGTTCTACGCCGCCTACGACGAGCAGTGCCAGCGCGAGGGCGTGGCGGATTTCGCCGAACTGCTGCTGCGCAGCTACGAACTGCTGGCGAGAAACGAAATCATCCGCCAGCACTATCAGGCGCGCTTCCGCTACATCCTGATCGATGAGTTTCAGGACACCAACCGCCTGCAGTACCGCTGGCTGAAGATGTTCGCGGGGCCTGCGTCGCGCCTGTTCGCGGTGGGCGACGACGACCAGTCCATCTACGGCTTCCGCGGCGCCAACGTCGGCAACCTGGCGGAGTTCGAGAAGGAATACTCGAGGGGGAAAGTGATCCGCCTGGAGCAGAACTACCGGTCGCAGGGCAACATCCTCGATGCCGCCAATGCGCTGATTTCGAACAACACGCAGCGCCTGGGCAAGAACCTGTGGACCTCGGCCGGCAGCGGCGATCCGCTGCGGGTGTTCGAAGGCGAGAGCGACGCCGACGAGGCGCGCTTCATCGCCGAGGAGGTCGGCGCTCTGCGGCGCGAAGGCATGCGGCTCGTGGATATCGCCGTGCTCTACCGCTCCAACGCGCAGTCGCGCGTGCTGGAGCACGCGCTGTTCGGCGCCACGATCCCCTACCGCGTCTACGGCGGCCTGCGCTTCTTCGAGCGGGCCGAGGTGAAGCACGCGCTCGCCTATCTGCGCCTGATTTCCTCGCCGGCGGACGACACCTCGTTCCTGCGCGTCGCCAATTTTCCGCCGCGCGGCATCGGCGCCCGCTCGATGGAGCAGCTGCAGGACGCGGCCAAGCAGAAGGGCATCCCGCTGTTCGAGGCCGTTGATTTTTCTTCTGTCAAATCCCTATCCTTTAAAAAACTGATTCAGGATCTGCAAACCGAGACCAAAGACCTGCCGCTGCCGGAGGTCGTCGAGCACGTGATCCACCGCAGCGGCCTGATCGAGCATTACAAGAACGAGCGCGAGGGCGTCGACAGGGTCGAAAACCTCGAGGAACTCGTCAACGCCGCGGCGGCTTTCACGCAAAGCGAGCGGGATCCGGAAGCGGACGAAGAGATGCCGCCGCTGGTCGCTTTCCTCACGCACGCGGCGCTGGAGGCGGGCGACCATCAAGCCGGGGAAGGCCAGGACGCGCTGCAGCTGATGACGGCGCACTCGGCCAAGGGCCTGGAATTCCATGCCGTGTTCCTCAGCGGCCTGGAGGAAGGCTTGTTCCCGCACGAGCAGAGCACGGTGGAGAAGGACGGCCTGGAAGAGGAGCGCCGCCTCGCCTACGTCGCCATCACGCGCGCGCGGCAGCGGCTCTACCTGTCCTTCGCGCAGACCCGCATGCTGCACGGCCAGACGCGCTACAGCCTGGCGTCGCGCTTCCTGGAGGAAATCCCCGAGGGCCTGAAGAAATGGCTCACGCCGAAATTGTCGCGGCAGAGATCGATGGGGTTCGACATGCCGGCGCGGCGGCAGTCGCGCGCGGACGACAAGGACAGCTACTTTCCGAAGAAGGAAACCGTCACGTTCGCGAAGCGCCGCGAGGGTCCGGGCTTGCGCATCGGCCAGAATGTGACGCACCCGAAATTCGGCGCCGGCGTGATCGTGGATGCCGAGGGCGACGGCAGCGATGCGCGCGTGCAGGTGAATTTCGGCCGCCAGGGCGTCAAGTGGCTTGCCGTGGCGGTGGCCAAGCTGGAAGTGGCTTAGCGCCGCTTTCTCACCTCTCGAACAGCAGCACCAGGTAGGAGCAGAACAGCAGCAGGTGCACGGCGCCGAGCAGGATGTTGGTGCGGCCGCTGGCGAAGGTGATGGTGCTGAGTCCCAGCGTGAGCAGGAGCAGGACCACATCCACAGGTTCCAGCCCGAGCACCACGCTGCGGTCGGTGAAGAGGCCGATCGCCAGCACCGCCGGGATGGTCAGGCTGATGCTCGCCAGCACCGAGCCGAGCAGCAGGTTGACCGAGCGCTGCAGCTGGTTGGCCAGCGCCGCGCGCACCGCGCCCAGCGATTCCGGGGAAAGGATCAGCGCCGCCACCAGGAATCCCACCAGCGCCTCGGGCGCGCCCAGCACCTGCACCGCGTGCTCGATCGGCACGGCGATTTTCTTCGACAGCAGCACGATCGGGATGATGTAGGCAATGAGCAGCACGCCGTGAAAGGCGGCCGAGCGCACTTCCAGGTCGCCGTGGTCGTCGCCGGCCGGCTCGTCCGCCGTCACGAAATAGTGCTTGTGGCGCAGGGTCTGGATGGCGAGAAAGACGCCGTACAGCGCAATCGACATGAAGATGAGGAAAATCTCGTGCAGCGCCGACAGCGTGCCGCCGGGCGATTCGGTGAAGTTGGGCAGCACCAGCCCGAGCACCGCCAGCGGCACGATCACCGCGAGGAAGGCGTTGGCGCCCTGCAGGTTGTAGGTCTGCTCGTGGTAGCGCAGGCCGCCGACCAGCAGCGTGAGGCCCGCCATGCCGTTGAAGACGATCATCACCACGGCGAACATGGTGTCGCGCGCGAGCGCCGAGACCGGCGGGCCGTTCAGCATCACCGCCGCGATCATCATCACTTCGATGCCGGTGATCGCCAGCGTGAGGATCAGCGTGCCGAAGGGTTCGCCGAGGATCGTCGCAAGACATTCAGAGTGCCTGACCACCGCGAAAGCCGCCGCCAGCATCACGGCGAACAGCCATACGAGCACGAACGCCGCCCACCAGCTGTTGCCCAGGTCGCCCGGCAGCTGCCGGGCGAACAGGAAGAACAGCGCCGCCGTGGCATAGCTCGCGAGCAGAGGCCATTCGCGCCGGATCATGCGGCGAATCTAGCACGCCGGGTCTGCGCAGCGAACCCGATGTGCTACGCTTTTCCGATGCGCAAGGACGACTATCTCGAGCGTGTTCTCAAGGCGCGCGTCTACGACGTGGCGATCGAGTCGCCGCTCGAGCCCGCGCCCGCGCTGTCGCGGCGCCTCGGCAACCGCCTGCTGCTCAAGCGCGAAGACCTGCAGCCGGTGTTTTCCTTCAAGCTGCGCGGCGCCTACAACAAGATGGCGCACCTCGCGCCCGCCAGGCTCGCCAAGGGCGTGATCACGGCGAGCGCGGGCAACCACGCGCAGGGCGTCGCGCTGGCGGCGCAGAAACTCGGCTGCCGCGCGGTGATCGTGATGCCGGTGACCACGCCGAAAATCAAGATCGACGCGGTGCTGGCGCGCGGCGCCGAAGCGGTGCTGCGCGGCGACACTTACGCGGAAGCGCTCACGCACGCGAAGAAGATGCAGCGCCGGCTCGGGCTCAGCTTCGTGCATCCCTACGACGATCCGGAAGTGATCGCCGGGCAGGGCACCATCGGCATGGAAATCCTGCGCCAGCACGCGCGGCCGATCCACGCGGTGTTCGTGCCGGTGGGCGGCGGCGGCCTGATTTCCGGCATCGCCGCCTACATCAAGCGCGTGCGGCCGTCGGTGCGCATCATCGGCGTGGAGCCGGCCGACGCCGACGCCATGGCGCAGTCGCTGAAGGCGCGGCGCCGCGTAGTGCTCGGCCACGTGGGCCTCTTCGCCGACGGCGTCGCCGTGAAGCAGGTGGGCGAGGAGACCTTCCGCCTCGCGCGCGAGCTGGTCGACGAAATGGTGCTGGTGGACACCGACGAAATCTGCGCCGCCATCAAGGACGTGTTCGAGGACACCCGCGTGGTGCTGGAGCCGGCGGGCGCGCTGGCGATTGCCGGCGCCAAGGCCTGGACCGCGAAGCGAAAGGCGAAGGGCAAAACGCTCGTTGCCATCGCCTCCGGCGCCAACACCAATTTCGACCGGCTGCGCTTCGTCGCCGAGCAGGCGGAACTGGGCGAGCATCGCGAGGCCGTGCTCGCGGTGACGATCCCCGAGCGCCGCGGCAGCTTCCGCCGCTTCTGCGAGACGCTCTCCGGGCGCAACATCACCGAATTCAACTACCGCATGTCGGGTCCGGACGCGGCGCACATCTTCGTCGGCGTCGGCGTGCAGGGGCAGGAGGAAACCGCCCGCATCGTGCGCCGCCTCGCGCGCGCCGGCTGCCGCACGCTTGACCTGTCCAACAACGAAATCGCCAAATCCCACGTGCGCCACATGGTGGGCGGCCGCGCGGGGTTGGCGCCGGCGCGCGGGCGCGCTCCTGCCGGTGAACTTCTGTATCGCTTTGAGTTCCCGGAGCGCCAGGGCGCGCTGATGAAATTCCTGCGCAGCATGAATCCCTCCTGGAACATCAGCCTGTTCCACTACCGCAACCACGGCGCCGACTACGGCCGCGTGCTGGTCGGCATGCAGGTGCCCAAAAAAGAGATGAACGAATTCCGCCGCTTCCTGGGCAGGCTCGGCTATCCCTGCGTCGACGAGACGCGCAACCCGGCGTATCGCCTCTTCCTCGGCTGACCATGGCACGCGGCGCCATAGATCTCCCGGAGAAACTCGCGGCGTACGTGGTTTCGACGGGCGTGCGCGAAACCGCGGTGCAGCGGCGTTTGCGCGCGGTGACGCGCAAGATTCCCTTCGGCACCATGCAGATCGGCCCCGAGCAGGCCGCGCTGATGCAGCTGCTGGTCCGCATGATCGGCGCCCGGCGCTGCCTCGAGATCGGCACCTTTACCGGCTATTCGTCGCTGGCCGTGGCGCTCGCGCTGCCGCCGGGCGGCCGCGTTGTCTGCTGCGACATGAGCGAAGAGTGGACTGCCGTGGCGAGAAAATACTGGGCGCTGGCCGGCGTATCCGGGAAGATCCAGCTCAAGCTGGCGCCGGCGCTCGAGACGCTGAAAAAACTGAAAGGCCCGTTCGACTTCGTTTTCATCGACGCGGACAAGAGCAACTACCAGAACTACTACGACCGCTGCCTGAAGCTGGTGCGCAGGGGCGGCCTGATCGCCATCGACAACACGCTGTGGCACGGCAGCGTGATCGACCGCAACGACCGGACGGCGGACGCGAAGGCGATCCGCGCCTTCAACGGGAAGCTGCGCCACGACCGCCGCGTCGAGATAGCGCTGGTGCCGATCGGCGACGGCGTGACGCTGGCGCTGAAGCGGTAGTTACCTAGTCCTTGCGTTCGCCGAAATATCCCGGCGCGATTTCGTCCGCGTAGCACACGGGCGAGGCCAGCTTGCTCGGCTCGCCCGCGGGCGGTTCGCCGAGGAATGCGAGATTGTCGCCGTCTCGTCTGTACACGCCGCGTTCGGTCACCAGCCAGTCCACCGGGATGTCCCAGCTCTGCGGATGGATGGTCTCCATGCGCGCGATTTCGTAGGTCACGCCGATCACCGCGGGCTTTTTGGGCAGGGAAGCCAGGGTGCGGTCGAAAAATCCGGCGCCGTAGCCCAGCCGGTAGCCGCCGCCGTCCCAGCCGTTCATCGGCAGCAGCACCGCGTCGGGAACCACCGCCGCCGAATTCACCGGGTAGGGAATATCCAAGCCGCCCACGGCCGTTTCAATGCCGGGATGCCACTCGCGGAAAATCATCGGCGTGCGCGGCGCCACGATCACCGGCAGCGCGGTCAACGCGCCGCGCTCGCGCAGCGTTCTTGCGATGTGCCTCGCGTCGTACTCGCCCCGGATCGGCCAGCAGAAAGCGAGCTTCGCCATGGCGAGGCCGGGGAACGCGCGCTCGATGTGGGCGTCCATCCGTTCGCGGAAGCGCTCGAGCGTCGCCGCGTCCAGCGTTTCGCGCTTGGCGATCAGGCGCTGGCGCTCGGCTTTCCGCCAGGCTTTTAATTCATCTGCTGTCATACGGCTGTGTACCCGGAGTGTTAAGCTTAGTCCATGATTTTTAGGCGTTTCCTCACCACTATAACAGCCCTGCTCCTGTCGGGCGGGGTGGGCGCCGCGCTCGCGCATGGCGCAGCCGCGCCCAAGGCGGCGTCCGCGGATGAGGTTCTCCTCAAGGCATACGATGCATTCCGCGCCGGGGATGCGGTCAGGCTGCAGAAATTCTCAGGCCAGCTGGGTGGCGGCACGGGCGCCGGCGTGCTTGCGCCCTACCTCGAGTACTGGCGCCTGAAGATCCGCATCGAGGACGCGCCGGAAGCCGACGTGGGCGCCTTCCTCGAGCAGCAGGAGGGCAGCTATCTCGCCGACCGGCTGCGCGCCGACTGGCTGAAGGAGCTCGGCCGGCGCGGCGACTGGCTGGGCTTCGACCGGACCCTGCCGCCGCTCGCGCAGGACGACCTGGAAATCCGCTGCTACGCCTGGCTGTCGCGCCTGTCGCGCGGCGACGAGAGCGCCTTCGACGAGGCGCGCGCGGTGTGGCGGGAGCCGCGCGAGCTGCCCGACGGCTGCAACGAGCTGGTCGACAAGATGCTCGATACCGGAAAAATCAGCGTTGACGACGTCTGGCGCCGGGTGCGGCTGCTGTTCGAGAACGGCGTGCTCACCGCGGCGCGGCGCACGCTCGCCTTCCTGCCGCCCGGCGAGAAGCACGACGAAGTGCAGCTCAACCAGGCGGCCATCGCGCCGAAGAAATTCCTCAGCGGCCCGCCGCGCAACCTGGACAGGCGCGCGGCGCGCGAGATCGCCGTGTTCGCGGTGCTGCGGCTCGCGCGCAGCGATCTGGAAGGCGCGGCGGAGCTGCTGCGCGGCAAGCTGGGCGCGCGGCTCCCTGCCGGGGACGTGAAGTACCTGTGGGGCCGCCTCGCCTACGAGGGCGCGCGGCGCCTGATCCCGGAGGCGCTGCAGTGGTACGCGCTCGCCGACGATGCCGCGCTGAACGACGAGCAGCTCGCCTGGAAAGCGCGCGCCGCGCTGCGCGTGCCGGACTGGCAGGCGGTGCGCGACGCGATCGACCGCATGTCGGCCGTCGCGCGCCAGGATCCGGCCTGGATCTACTGGTACGGCCGCGCGCTCGGCGCGCAGGGGCGCGACGACGGCGCGCGCGCCTATTACCTGCGCATCATGGGGCAGCCGAACTTCTACGGACTGCTCGCCGGCGAGGAACTCGGCATCATGGCGATGGCGCCCGAGCCGTTTTACGAATCGGCCGAAGCCGACGTGGCGGCCGCGAAGGCCGTGCCCGGCCTCGCGCGCGCGCTCGAGCTCTACCGCCTCGACCTGCGCTCGGAGGCGACGCGCGAATGGGTATTCGCCATCCGCGGCATGGACGACACGCAGCTGCTGGCGGCCGCGGAACTCGCGCGCCGCGCGGGGATCTTCGACCGCGCGATCAACACCGCCGACAAGACCGTGCACCTGCACAACTACAAGGTGCGGTTCCTCGCGCCGTTCCGCGAGCTGTTCGACGAATACGCGCGCGCCGCCGGCCTGGAGGAGGCCTGGGTGCTGGGACTGGTGCGCCAGGAAAGCCGCTTCATCGTGGATGCCAGGTCCTCGACCGGCGCGAAGGGGCTCATGCAGCTGATGCCGGCGACCGCGCGCTGGGTCGCCAAGCACGACGGGGTGAAGGATTTCAATCCGTCGCGCATCGCCGAGGTGCCGGTCAACATCGCGCTGGGGACCGGCTACCTGAGGCACGTGCTCGACGACCTGGGCCACCCGGTGCTCGCTTCCACCGCCTACAACGCCGGGCCCGGCCGCGCGCGCCGCTGGCGCGATGCGCTGCCGCTGGAGGGCGCGGTCTACGTGGAAACGATCCCGTTCAACGAGACGCGCGACTACGTGAAGAAGGTGATGGCGAACACGATGTACTACTCCCAGCTGATCGGCGGTAAGCTTATCCCGCTGAAGGACAGGCTCGGCCAGATACCGGCCAGGCAGCCTGCCGAGCGTTTCAACGAAGAGCTGCCGTGAACTACGACAATTTCCTCGTCCTCGGGGGGTCCGGCTTCGTCGGCCGGCACCTGGTCGCCGCGCTCGCCGCGCGCGGGGCGCGCGTGACCGTGCCGACGCGCCGCCGCGACCGCGCCAGGCACCTGATCCTGCTGCCGACGGTGGAGGTGATCGAGACCGATGCGCGCGATTCGCGCACGCTCGCCAAACTCGCCGCCGGGCGCGACGCGGTCATCAACCTCGCCGGCGTGCTGCACAGCCGGCCCGCGAAAGGGTCGAACCGCTATGGGCCCGATTTCGCGCGGGCGCACGTGGAACTCGCGCAGGCGGTGGTCACCGCCTGCCGCGAAGCCGGGGTCAAGCGGCTGCTGCATATGAGCTCCCTCGGCGCCGAGCCGAACGCGCCCTCCGAATACCTGCGTTCCAAGGGCGTCGGCGAAGACCTGGTGCTCGCCGCGGACGACCTCGCGGCGACCGCGTTCCGGCCCTCCGTCATATTCGGACCAGAGGACCGGTTCCTCAACCTGTTCGCGAAACTCACCGCGTTGTTCCCCGTCCTCGCGCTCGGTTCGCCCGAGGCGCGCTTCCAGCCGGTCTACGTGGGCGACGTGGTGCAGGCGATGCTCGCTTCGCTCGACAACCGCGAAGCCATCGGCAAGCGCTACGACCTGTGCGGCCCGCACGAGTGCACGCTGCGCGAACTCGTCCATTACGTCTGCAACCTCACCGGGCGCACGCGGCTGATCGTCGGCCTGCCCGACAGCCTTTCGTACCTGCAGGCCTGGGCGATGGAATTCCTGCCGTTCCCGCTGCTGACGCGCGACAACTACCGCTCGATGCAGGTGCCGAGCGTCTGCGACTGTGAATTTCCCTTCGGCATCCAGCCGGCCGCGCTCGAAGCTGTCGCGCCCGCCTGGCTCGCGCACGCGGCCCCGCGCGAGCGTTACCCCAAGCTGCGCTGGCGCGCGGGAAGATAGTTTCGGTGAGGGTCGGCTGGGTTTGAAAACCTATACGGTCGGCGGCGCGGTGCGCGACGAACTGCTGGGCCTTGCCGTCCAGGACAAAGATTATGTTGTCGTCGGCGCCACGCCGGAAGAAATGGTAGCTGCCGGCTACAAGCCGGTCGGCAAGGACTTCCCGGTGTTCCTGCATCCGAAGACGCACGAGGAGTACGCGCTCGCGCGCACCGAGCGCAAGAGCGGGCGCGGCTACAAGGGCTTCACCGTCTACGCCGCGCCGGACGTCACTCTGGAACAGGACCTCGCGCGCCGCGACCTCACCATCAACGCCATCGCCAAAGCGGACGACGGCGCGCTTATCGATCCGTTCCACGGGCAGAAGGACGTAAAGGACGGCGTGCTGCGGCACGTGAGCGAGGCTTTCGCCGAGGACCCGGTGCGCATCCTGCGCGTCGCGCGCTTCGCCGCGCGCTTCGGCTTCCGCGTCGCCGACGAAACCTTGGCGTTGATGAAGATGATGGTCGCCTCCGGAGAAACCGATCACCTGGTTCCCGAGCGCGTCTGGCAGGAATTCGCCAAGGGCCTTACCGAACCCAAGCCGGGGCTGATGTTCGAAGTGCTCGAACAATGCGGCCTGCGCCCGAAGCTGCTGCCCGAACTAAAACAACTGCCGAAGACCTTTTCCGGTTCTCTGCCGGTACGTTTTACCGTTCTGTGCTGGCCGCTGTCGGAAACCGAAATCAAAGCCTTGTGCGACCGCCTGAAAGTGCCGAACGAGGAACGTGAACTCGCCCTGCTCGCCTGTCGTTGCCAAAGTTTCCTGAATGCTTCGAAACCCGGCGAATTCCTGAACCTCTTCAAGCGCGCCGACGCCTTCCGCCGCCCTGAGCGCTTTGCCGCCTTCCTCGACGCCGCACGTTTAGCGCAAGCAGGTTTCGATTCGCAGAAAATCGACCGCACCCTTAAAGCCGCGTCCGTGGTGGATGCGGGTGCGGTAGCGAGCCGGGCATCTGCGCCCGCGGAGATTCCGGCGCTGCTCGATGCGGCGCGCGAGCAGGCAATCGCCGCCGCGCTCTGAAAGTTTCCAATTCCCGAGCCGAAAGGAAGGGCAATGATTGATCTCTACACGTGGAGCACGCCGAACGGGCGCAAGGTGTCCATCATGCTCGAGGAGTGCGGCCTGCCGTACCGCGTGCATCCGGTCGACATCAGCAAGGGTGACCAGTTCAAGCCGGAGTTCCTCGCCATCAATCCGAACAACCGCATTCCGGCGATCGTCGATCCGCACGGTCCCGAGGGCAAGCCGCTGCCGCTGTTCGAGTCGGGCGCGATCCTTGTTTATCTTTCCGCCAAAGTCGGCAACCGCTTTCTGCCCGCGACGGATCGCGGCAAGTGGATCGCGCTGCAGTGGCTGATGTTCCAGATGGGCGGCGTGGGGCCGATGTTCGGGCAGGCGCACCATTTCATGCGCGCGAAGAAGGACGAGATTCCCTACGGCAGCGAGCGCTACGGCACGGAGGCGAAGCGCCTCTACGGCGTGCTGAACAAGCGCCTGTCGGAAGCGGCCTACCTGGCTGAAGAATATTCCATCGCCGACATCGCCACCTATCCCTGGGTGGCGCGCCACGAGTGGCATCGCGTGGATCTCGCCGAATTTCCCGCGGTGAAGCGCTGGTACGACACCATCGGCGCGCGGCCGGCCGTCGCACGTGGGATGGCGATTCCTCAATGAGGGTCGAAGACGTGCGACTCCTTCATGTGCGGGGGATGGCGGTTCCGTCCTGATCGCCGGCTAGAGCGTCTGCGAGCGGTCTCCGCTGGAGAATCCCATCAGCGGAGCATCGACGCCGCGCCCGACGGCCAGCACCTTGAACAGTTCGCCCATCTCGGAGGGGTGAAGCAGTTTCTGCGCCGCTGATGCCGCCGGCAGGTAGCGTTTTGCATCGGCGGGATCTTCCTGGGCAAGCAGGTCGGTAATGCCGCAGTTGACGAGGAACTGCGCCTGGTTGGCGTAGCCCAGTACTTCCAGTCCGGCGTCGCCCGCCGCACGCGCGAGGGCGCTGAAGTCCACGTGGGCGGTGATGTCCTGCAGGCCCGGCAGATAGAACGGGTCGCCGTGCACGTGGTGGCGGTAGTGGCAGGCGAGCGTGCCCATGGAGCGCTGCGGATGGAAATACTCGCGCGCCGGAAAACCATAGTCGATGACGAGAACCGCGCCGCGCTCGAGGAAGCGGCCGAGCGAGCGCATCCAGGCGCGCGCGAAGAGGGCGAGTTCGCTTTCGTAGCGGCCCGAGGGCGGAATGTCGATGGGGATATTTTTTGCAGCGCTGAATACGGCCTTGTCGGCGACGCGGTCGGACCACGCCAGCTGTCCTTCGTTTGCGCACACGCCGCGCTCCAGGATCCCCGCGCGCGTCCACGCCAGCGCGTGCACTGGCATCGCGTCCGCCACTTCGTTGGCGAGCATCACGCCGCGGAAGCGCTCAGGGAGCCTGTCGATCCATTGAACGCTGCTTCCCAGGGTTTCCTTTTGTCTTTGTTTCAATTCCGGACTTGTCTCCAGAATGAAATAAGGAACGGAAAGATCCTGCAGCACCGTTCGCGCCAGCGCCCCTGAACCCGCACCAAATTCCAACACGGCGTCGCCGGGCTGCAGCAGTTCGCGGACCTGGCGCGCGAGCGTGCGCCCGAACAGGGGCGAGAGCTCGGGCGCGGTGACGAAATCGCCGCCCGCACCCAGCTTGCGCGCGCCGGCGGCGTAGTAGCCGAGGCCGGGCTCGTACAGCGCGAGCTCCATGTAGCGCGCGAAGGAAATCCAGTTGCCGGAGGCTGCCAGTTCCGCGCCGATGCGTTCGAGCAGCGCGCGGCTCGCGGCGAGCGCCTGGGGATCGGGCGAGGGAAGCTCAGTGGGACGCATGGCGGGCCTGCGGGGAATTTAACCTAGAATTCAGCCCTGTATGAGCGGCGAACTCGAAGGAAAGACGGCTCTTGTTACCGGCGCGGCACGGCGCATCGGCGCGGCGATCGCGCGCCGCCTGCACGCGGCGGGCGCCAGCGTGGTGCTGCATTATCGCGGCGCCGAGGCCGAGGCGGCCGGCCTGGAGGCGGAGCTGAACGCGTTGCGCGCCGGCAGCGCCGTGCGGATGAAGGCGGATTTGCTGGCGCCGATCGCGCCGCGCGCGCTGGTGGACGCGGCGCTGGCGCATTTCCGGCGGCTGGACGTGCTGGTGAACAACGCCTCCACCTTCTATCCGACGGCGCTCGGCTCGATCGAGGCCGGCCACTGGGAAGAGCTGATGGGTTCGAACCTGCGCGCGCCGCTGTTCATCGCCCAGGAAGCGGCGCCGGAACTGAGAAAAAACGGCGGCGCCATCGTCAACATCGCCGACATCCACGCCGAGCGCCCGCTCAAGGGCTATCTCGTCTACAGCATGGCGAAGGCGGGACTCGCCGCGCTCACGCGCTCGCTCGCGCTCGAGCTCGCTCCCGAGGTGCGCGTCAACGCGGTGGCGCCCGGCGCGATCGCCTGGCCCGATGACGGCCAGTTCGAGCCGCGGGAACGCGAGCGCATTCTCGCCAGCACGCCGCTCTCGCGCCTCGGTTCGCCCGAGGAGATCGCGCGGGCAGTACACTTCCTCGCCACGGCCCCTTTCGTCACCGGCCAGGTCCTGGCGGTGGATGGCGGCCGATCGGTATACCTATGAGCGACCCGCGAAAAGAAGAATACGAAGTCAACAAGCTCGCCAAGCGCATCCGCCGGCAGGTGGGCGAAGCCATTGCCGATTTCAAGCTGATCGAGGAGGGCGATCGCGTGATGGTCTGCCTCTCGGGCGGCAAGGACAGCTACGGCATGCTGGATACCTTGATGCACATGCAGAGCAAGGCACCGGTCCGGTTCGAACTGATCGCCGTCAACCTCGACCAGAAGCAGCCCGGGTTCCCGGCGCGCGTGCTGCCGGACTATCTTTCCTCGCTCGGCGTGCCGTTCAAAATCATCGAGCAGGACACCTACTCCATCGTCAAGCGGGTGGTCCCCGAAGGCAAGACCATGTGCGGCCTGTGCTCGCGGCTGCGGCGCGGCGTGCTGTATCGCGTCGCCGGCGAACTGGGCGCCACCAAGATCGCGCTCGGCCACCACCGCGACGACGTGCTGGCGACTTTTTTCCTCAACCTGTTCTACGCCGGCAAGCTGAAGGCGATGCCGGCCAAGCTGCGCTCCGACGACGGCAGGCACGTCGTCATCCGCCCGCTCGCCTACGTCGCCGAGGAAGACCTCGCCGCCTACGCGGAGGCGAAAGCCTTTCCCATCATCCCGTGCACGCTGTGCGGCTCGCAGGCGAACCTGCAGCGGCAGGTGGTCGGCCGGATGCTGAAGGAGTGGGAGAAGGCCGAGCCGGGCCGCATCCAGTCCATCCTGCGCGCGATGACCGACGTGCGGCCGTCACAGCTGCTCGACCGCAAGCTGTTCGATTTCGCCGGATTGAAACCGGATGCGGGCGCCGACCGGACGCCGGTCAACGTGGTGAAATTCAGGGAACTCGGCGAGCCGCTGTTCGTCGAATAGCATGCTTCGGCGTCTGGCGGCATTCACTCTTCTGTCGGGGCTGGTTTTCGCTTTCGTAGCGAAAAGCGCGAGCGGCCAGGACTGGCGCACGGCCAGCCACGAGCCGGTCGGCCTCGCGCCCGATCCCGCGACCACGCCTGAGGCGGTGGTGCAGGTCTACGGCGCGCGCACCTGGGGCTGGCGCGGGACGTTCGGCGTACACACCTGGGTGGCGGTGAAGCCGGCGAACGCGACGGCCTATACCGTCTATGAAGTCATCGGCTGGCGCCTGCGCGGGGACAATTCCGTGGTGTTCATACACGCGAGGGCCGCGGATGCGCGCTGGTACGGCAGCGTGCCGGAACTGTATTCGGACAAGCGCGGCGCGGAAGCGGAGAAGCTGATCCCGCGCATCGACGCCGCGGCGCGCTCCTACCCGTACGCGAAGGAATACACCGCCTGGCCCGGGCCGAATTCGAATACCTTCACCGCGTGGATCACGCGCGCGGTTCCCGAACTGCAGGTGGATCTGCCGCCGACGGCGATCGGCAAGGATTACCTGGGCGCGACGATCGTCGGATCCGCGCCCAGCGGGCGGGGCCTGCAGTTCTCGCTGGGCGGCATGTTCGCGCTCACCGCGAGCGCCGTGGAAGGGCTGGAAGTGAACCTGCTCGGCCTCACCTTCGGCATCAATCCCTTCGACCCGGCGCTCAAGCTGCCTATGCTGGGGCGGCTTGGGCCGGCGCGACCGGCGCTTCCTTGATCGGCAGATTGACGAGCGCGGCGGCGGCGGCGAGCGCCATGTCGGCGTACCACATCCACTGGTAGTTGCCGGAACGCTCGAAGGCGAGGCCGCCCAGCCAGGCGCCGAGGAAGCCGCCGATCTGGTGCGACAGCAGCGTCATGCCGAACAGCGTGGCGAGGAAGCGGATGCCGAACAGCTTGCCCACGATCGTCGCGGTGGGCGGCACGGTGGCAAGCCAGGTCAACCCGAGTCCTGCGGCGAAGACATAGAACGTCAGCGCGGTCTTCGGCGCGGCGAGATAGGCGGCGATCAGCACGGCGCGCGAGCCGTACATCAGCGCGAGGATGTGCTTGCTGCGGTAACGCGCCGTCGAATGGCCGGCGAGCAGACTGCCGGCGATGTTGGCGAGCCCGATGATGGCGAGCGACCAGCTGGCGACGGTGGGCGGCAGGCCGCAGAGGTTCACCTCCTGCGGCAGGTGCGTGACGAGGAAGGCGATGTGGAAGCCGCAGGTGAAGAATCCCAGGTTGAGCAGGATGTAGCTGTTGTCCTTGAACGCGTCGCCGAGCGCGCGCCACGGGGAATCGACTGCGGAGTGTTGCGCCGGCGCGGCCGCGTGCGGCGCCGCCACGGTGCGCACCAGCGGCAGCGCCATGAACGTCATCGCCGCGAGCGTCCACAACGCGGTCATCCAGCCGAACGCCTGGATCAGCGCCTGCGAGATGGGCGCGAACACGAACTGGCCGAGCGAGCCGCCGGCATTGACCACGCCAGCGGCCTTGCCGCGCGCCTCGGCCGGCAGGCGCTTGGACGCGGCGCCGATCAGCACCGAGAAGCTGCCCGCGCCCGAGCCGATCGAGGCGAGCAGGCCGAGCGAGACGATGAGCCCGAAGCCCGAGCCCATGAACGGCGTGAGCGCCATGCCGCAGGCGAGCAGGAACAGCCCCACCGCGAGCACCGTGCCCGGCCCGTGGCGGTCGGCCATCGCCCCGGCGATCGGCTGGACCGCGCCCCAGGTGAACTGCCCGATGGCGAGCGCGAAGCTGATGGTCGCGATGCCGAGTCCGGTCGAGGAGTTGAGCGGCGAAATGAACAGGCCGAACGACTGGCGCACGCCCATCGTCACCATCAGGAAGGCGGCGGCGGCAAGGGTGACGGCAAGGGCGCTGCGGGTCGGGTGGCTCATGGCAGCTGATGGTGGCACGACGGGCGTACGTCGAAGGTTGTCGAATTGTATCTGCACTTGTCAAACTCATCTTGACATCCTAGAATTCGCCCCGTGAACTGCGCGTTGCGACTGGTCGAACTGTTCGGCAGCCAGGCCGACGTCGCGCGCGCGTTCCAGCTCGACCGGGCTGTGGTGCACAACTGGGTGAAGACCGGCTACGTCCCCGCGCGTTGGGCGGGCGAAGTCGAGCGCGTCACCCAGGGCCGCATCGGTTCGGACGAAGTCGTCAACGAAGCCAGCGCCAAGAACCCGGTGCGCGTGAAGTCGCGCCCGGACGATTCCCAATTTGGAATTTTGTCGGAGAACGATCCCCTCATCATGCCTACCAGCCAGTTCGCCCCCACGAAGCGCATCCATTCCTTCCACCCGCCGCAGCGCACCCTGATGGGCCCCGGCCCGACGGAGATCCACCCGCGCGTGCTCACCACTATGAGCCAGCCGGCGATCGGCTACCTCGACCCGGTGTTCGTCGAGATGATGGAGGAACTCAAGTCGCTGCTGCGCTACGCCTACCAGACGAAGAACGCGCTTACCTTCCCGCTGTCGGGACCAGGCTCGGTCGGCATGGAGTTCTGCTTCGTCAACATGGTCGCCCCCGGCGACAAGGTGATCGTCTGCCAGAACGGCGTGTTCGGCGGCCGCATGCTGGAGAACGTGATCCGCTGCGGCGGCGTGCCCATCCTCATCGAGGACAAGTGGGGCGAGCCGGTCGATCCGCAGAAGGTGGAAGACGCGCTGAAGAAGAACAAGGACGTCAAGGTCGTCGCCTTCGTGCACGCCGAGACGTCCACCGGCGCGCAATCCGACGCCAAGCTCCTGACCCAAATCGCCCACAAGCACGGCGCGCTGGTGATCGTCGATGCGGTCACTTCGCTGGCCGGCACGCCGGTGAGGGTCGACGAGTGGGAGATCGACGCCATCTACTCGGCGAGCCAGAAATGCCTCTCGTGCACGCCGGGCCTGTCGCCGGTGTCGTTCTCCGAGCGCGTGGTCGAGCGCGTCAAGGCGAGGAAGGACAAGATCCACAGCTGGTTCATGGACATGAACCTGCTGTTCAACTACTGGACCGCCGGTGCGCGCACCTACCACCACACCGCGCCGACGAATTCCCTCTTCGCGCTGCACGAGGCGCTGCTGCTGATCCGCGAGGAAGGCCTGGAGAACGCCTGGGCGCGCGCCACGCGCCACCACCTCGCGCTGAAGGCGGGCCTGGAGGCGATGGGGATGAAGATGCTGGTGGCGGAGAAATACCAGCTGCCGCAGATGAACGCGGTGCTCTGCCCGCAGGGCGTGAACGAAGCGGAAGTCCGCAAGACCCTGCTGAGCGAATTCGGCATCGAGATCGGCGCCGGCCTCGGGCCGCTCGCCGGCAAGATCTGGCGCATCGGCCTGATGGGCTACTCCTGCCGCCCGGACAACGTGATGCTGTGCCTCTCGGCGCTCGGCTCGGTGCTTTCCGACATGGGCTTGCCGGTGCACGTCGGCGACGCGGAAGCCGCCGCGCACGGCGCGTATGCGCAGATGCACGTCAAAGACGCGCAGCGGAAGAAAAGAGCGGCCTAGCGCTTCAACACACCGGCGAGCGCGTGGAACAGATCCACGCTCGCGTCGATCTCATCCTTGTTGATCGAAACGCTCTCGACATTGATGCCGAGCGGAATTTCCCGGGCGTAGGGCTGCTCGAGGATGCGCAGCAGGTTGTCGCAGCAGATGTCGATGGATTTCGCCAGCGGGTTCGCCGCGCCGAGGATAGCGCGCGCGGTCTCGGGCGGAATCCGCACCCCCAGCCAGTTGAGGAACGCCATGGTCTTGTCGCGCCCGGCCGGGGAAAACGTGAGCACGATGCGCCGCGGCCTGACGCCGGCGCCGCGGCAATCGCGCGCGTAGTCGGCGAGCAGGCGCACGCTCGCATCGGCGTGATAGACGGTCTGCGAGATGAAATAGCCGCAGCCTTCGATGCCCTTGGCGAGCAGCCGCGCGGCCTCGCTTTTTTCCGCGCCGTGGCGCTCGGCGATCGCCACGCCGCCCACCGTGAAGCCGCCCGGATGCGCTTCGGCGAGGCGGATCGCCCTCGAGAGCGCGAGCGGATAGCGCACGCCCGAGGTCGGCCGGCCCACGATCGAGAGGAATTGCACGGCGTGTTCGCGCGCGGCATCCGCGAGCCAGGTTTGCCAGGCCGCCTCGTCCAGATCGCCCACGCACTTGTAGGTGATCGCGGGCTTGCCGGTGCGCGCGGCGAGCAGCGACGAGTAGCTGCGCGGATCCACCGTGCCGGTGAAGGCGAAAGGGCGCGGCGCGCCGGTGCGCACCGATTCGTCCTGGATGTCGTAGACCACGACGCCGTCGATGGGCAGCGGCGCGAGGCGCGCGGCAAGCTTGGCGGCGGCGGTTTCCACCGCGCCGGCGTCCGATCCTGCGCGCGGCGGCGTGGTGCCGTACAACAGCACCGCGCTCGCCGGATCGAGCAGTTTTTCCTTCAGCATCCCGCTAGCGGCGGCCGTCGACGTAGGGCTGCAGCGCGGCGAAGATTTTGCGGCTTACCGGCGCAGCCAGCCCGGCTTGGTCGCTCATCCGGGCGACCGCGCCGCAGAGCCAGGGGGCCTCGAGCCGGTTGCCCTGCTCCAGGTCGTGCTGCATCGAGGTGCGCATGTGGCCGTGCAGCCCGTCGATGAAGCGCATCCGCTCCGCGACGAAATCCTCCGCCAGCGCCACGCCGCGGCTGCGGCCCAGGGCCCACGCCTCGCGCATCGCCGTTTCCAGCATGGCCCGCAGCCCGGGGTCCGCGCGGCAAGCCCCGACGTCCTTGCGGGCGAGGGAAGTGACGCCGCTCAGCGCGGAGAGAAAGACGAACTTTTCCCAGCGCGCGCGATCGATGTCCTCGCTGACCTCGATCTGGACGCCCGCGGCGCGGCAAGCTTCGGCAAATCGAGACGAGGCCGCGCCCGGCGTCTTGCCGATCTGCATGCGCGCCATGGTGCCGGTATGCGCGATGATGCCCGGCGCGCGGATTCCGGTCGCGATGTAGGCGACGCCGCCGAGCAGGTGCTGCGCGCCGATCACGCCGGCGACCACGCCCGGCGCCTCGATGCCGTTCTGGAACGGGATCACCGCGGTTTCGGGGAGGAGCACCGGCTCGAGCTTTGCCGCGGCGGAGGCAGCGTCCCACAGCTTGACGGCGAAGATGACGATATCCACCGGGCCGATGCCGGCGGTATCTTCATGCGCGCGGGCGGGCCTGATCGCGACGTTGCCGAGAGGGCTCTCCACCTGCAAACCGCGCTCCCGGATCGCGGCCAGGTGCGCGCCGCGCGCGATGAAATGGACGTCGTTGCCTGCCGCGGCGAGGCGGGCGCCGAAATAGCCGCCGACGCCCCCGGTACCGAAGATCGCAACACGCATGTCGGGTGGCGGGGTTTCGGCCCCTGCCTTATTTTCCGGACAGCATCGCGGCGAGCGCCCAGGAAACGACGCTGTAGCCGATCGCCCCGAACACGCCGGGCCAGAACCCGCTCACGCTGAAGCCTTCGATGAACGAGCCGACGAACCAGAACAGCAGCCCGTTGACGACGAAGATGAACAGGCCCAGCGTGAGGAGCGTCGCCGGCAGCGTCAGCAGGATCAGGATGGGACGCAACACGGCGTTGACGAGACCGAGCACGAGCGCCGCGACCAGCGCCGTGACGAAGCTGGAGACCGCGATGCCCGGCAGCAGGTAGGCCACGGCCATCAGTGCCACCGCGTTCACCAGCCAGACGAGGAGAAGCTTCAACTTAGTACCTGTAGTGATCCGACTTGTAGGGCCCGTTCTTCGCCACGCCGATGTACTTCGCCTGCTCGTCGGAAAGCTCGGTGAGCGTGGCGTTAAGCTTCTTGAGCTGCAGCCGCGCCACTTTCTCATCGAGGTGCTTGGGCAGCGTGTAGACGCCGACCGGGTACTTCGCCGTGTTCGTATACAGCTCGATCTGCGCAATGGTCTGGTTGGCGAAGGAGGAGCTCATCACGTAGGACGGATGCCCCGTGCCGCAGCCGAGGTTCACCAGGCGCCCCTTGGCGAGAAGGATGATCCGTTTCGCTTCTTTCCCTCCCGCGTCGGGAAAGATGATGTGGTCGACCTGCGGCTTGATTTCCTCCCACTTGTACTGCGAGAGCGAGGCGACCTCGATCTCGTTGTCGAAGTGGCCGATGTTGCAGACGATGGCCTGGTCCTTCATTTTCTTCATGTGGTCGTGCGTGATCACGTGGTAATTGCCGGTGCAGGTGACGAAAATGTCGGCCTTGTCGGCCGCGTAGTCCATGGTGACGACGCGGTAGCCCTCCATCGCCGCCTGCAGCGCGCAGATCGGATCGACTTCGGTGACCCACACCTGCGCCGAGAGCGCGCGCATGGCTTGCGCCGAGCCTTTGCCCACGTCGCCGTAGCCGGCGATCAGCGCGACCTTGCCCGCGATCATCACGTCGGTCGCGCGCTTGATGCCGTCCACCAGCGACTCGCGGCAGCCGTAGAGGTTGTCGAACTTCGACTTCGTCACCGAGTCGTTCACGTTGATGGCGGGGAACAGCAGCTCCTTCTTCTTCGCCATTTCGTAAAGCCGGTGCACGCCGGTGGTGGTCTCCTCGGTCACGCCCTTGATGTCCTTCGCCATGCGCGAGTACCAGGTCGGATCCTTCGCCAGCTTCGCCTTGATGGCCTTGAAGAGCGAGGTTTCCTCTTCGCTCGCCGGCTTGGCGATGACAGACGCATCCTTCTCCGCGCGCCTGCCCAGGTGCATCAGCAGCGTCGCGTCCCCGCCGTCGTCGAGGATCATGTTCGGGCCCCGCATTTGTCCCTCATGGCCGAATTCGAAAATCTTGTGCGTGTAGTCCCAGTACTCGTCCAGCGTCTCACCCTTGACCGCGAACACCGGCGTGCCGCCCGCGGCGATCGCGGCGGCGGCGTGGTCCTGGGTGGAGAAAATGTTGCACGACGCCCAGCGCACGTCCGCCCCGAGCGCCTTCAGCGTCTCGATGAGCACGGCCGTCTGGATGGTCATGTGCAGGGACCCGGTGACGCGCGCGCCCTTGAGCGGCTGCGCCCGGGCGTATTCCTCGCGGATCATCATCAGCGCCGGCATCTCGGATTCGGCGATGGCGATTTCCTTGCGGCCCCAGGCGGCGAGCGCGAGGTCGGCGACCTTGTAGTCGGTGAACTTCGGATTGATCACGGCAGCATTCATTTCCGGTCTCCAAAAAGAAAAAGCGCCCGCACCGTTTCCGGTGCGAGCGCCGTTGTATTTAGCTGAGCCTGATCCATGAGGGAGGGGAGGAAAAGCCTTTCTAACCCCAGGAATGCAGCGCTCCTCAGCAGCGCGCATTATACCCGGGTTGGCGAGGGTGGGATAATGCCGCTTTTTTCGGCGGCTCCCCGTGCGGTTATCCATCGTCGTCCCGGTGCGCAACGAAGCGGACAACATCCTGCCGCTGCTCGCGGAAATCCATGCCGCGCTGGAGCAGCGGGGCGAATTCGAGGTCGTCTATGTCGATGACGGCAGTACGGACGCGACGCCGCAGCGGCTGGCCGAGGCCCTCGTCCGCTACCCGCGCCTGCGCGTGCTGGCGCACCGGATGAGCTGCGGCCAGAGCGCGGCGCTGATGACCGCGGTGCGCGCCGCGCGCGGCGAGTGGGTGGCGACGCTGGACGGCGACGGCCAGAACGATCCGGCCGATATCCCGAAGCTGCTGGCGGCGCGCGATGCGGCGCAGGCTGCAAACTTGCAACTGGTCGCCGGCTATCGAAAGCGGCGCCGCGACACCTGGTTGAAACGGATGTCGTCGCGCATCGCCAACGCGGTGCGTTCGAGCCTGCTCGGCGATGCGACCCCCGATACCGGTTGCGGCCTGAAGCTGGTCGCGCGCGCGGCATACCTCGAGCTGCCTTTCTTCGATCACATGCACCGTTTCCTGCCCGCGCTGGTGCAGAGGAACGGCGGCGCCACCATCGTGGTCGAGGTAAACCACCGTCCGCGCACGCGCGGCGTCTCGAACTACGGTTTGTTCGACCGGCTGTGGGTCGGCATCGTCGATCTGTTCGGCGTGATGTGGCTGCAGCGGCGCGCCAGGCGGCCTGCAGTGACGGAAATCAAAAAATCTTGAGGCTGAAAACCTACCTGCCGGGCCTCGTTTTCCTGGCGACGCTGATCGCGATCGGCTACCTCGTCGAGAGCGGCCTGCTGCGCGGCCTGCTGAGCGAGGCCTGGATCGACCGGGAGGTGCGCGGCCAGGGCGTTCCGGGCGAGCTGCTGTTCGTCGCGGCGGGCGGGATCGTCACGGCGCTGGCCGTGCCGCGCCACGCGGTGAGCTTTCTCGGCGGCTACGCCTTCGGCCTGGGCCTCGGCACCGCCCTCGCGCTCGCCGCGACGGAACTGGGCTGCCTGCTGACGTTCTTCTACAGCCGCTACGTCGGCCGCCCGCTGGTGAGTGCGCGCATGTCGGAGAAAATGCGCGAGCGCGTGCGGCGGATCGAGGATTTCCTCGCCGCCAATCCCTTCTCGATGACGCTGCTGATCCGCCTGCTGCCGATCGGCAGCAACTTCGCGACCAGCCTTGCCGCCGGCGTTTCGCGGGTACCGGCGCGGCCGTTCCTGCTCGGCTCGCTGCTCGGCTATCTGCCGCAGACGTTCGTCTTCACGCTCGCCGGCAGCGGCGTCGAAGTGGGCGGCGGCCTGCGGGTCGCGCTGGCGGTGCTGTTCTTCGTCGCCTCCGGAGCGATCGGCATCTGGCTGTACCGCAAGTATCGCCACGGCAAATCGCTGGGGGAAGACGTGGAAAAGGCAATTTGAAACAGGATCGCACGTGGGTATTGCTGCTCGCGGGCTGGATGGTTTTCTCCGTCGCCTCGATCTGGCTGCGGCCGCTCTGGCCGGTGGACGAGACGCGCTACGCCAGCGTCGCCTGGGAGATGTGGCTGCGCGGCGATTTCCTGGTGCCCTACATCAACGGCGAGCCCTACAGCCACAAGCCGCCGCTGCTGTTCTGGCTGATCCAGCTGGGCTGGGGCCTGTTCGGCGTCAACGACTGGTGGCCGCGCATGGTGGCGCCGCTATGTGCGTTTGCGGCAATTCCTTTGCTTTTGAAATTGGAAAAGCTTCTTTGGCATGAAAAGCAAGGGCAAGACAGCTACTCGATCTGGGTTCTGTTCGGCACGCTGCTGTTCGCAGGCTTCATCACGCTCACCATGTTCGACCTGCTGCTGCTGCTGTGCACGATGGCCGGAATGATCGGGGTTTTGAATTTAAGCCATCAAAAAAGAATTCCTGGATTGCTTTGGCTGGGCGCCGGCATCGGTCTGGGCGTTCTCGCCAAAGGCCCGGTGATCCTGCTGCATGTGCTGCCCGCGGCAGTGGCCGCGCCGTGGTGGGCGCCCCACGTGAATGGAAAACCCGCGGGCCGGCTCGCGCGCTGGTATCTCGATCTCCTGCTCGGCGTGCTGCTTGGCGCTGCGATCGCGCTGGCGTGGGCGCTGCCCGCGGCGTATGCGGGCGGCGAGGCATATCGCCGCGCCATCTTCTGGGGCCAGACCGCGGGCCGCGTGGCGGATTCCTTCGCTCACCGCTCGCCCTGGTGGTACTACCTGCCGCAGCTGCCGCTGATTCTTTTCCCGTGGTTTGTTTTTCCCCGGTTCTGGAATGGATTGAGAAATATAAAGTCGGAAAAAGGCACTCGTTTTCTTGCCGCCTGGCTGTTGCTCACGCTGGTCGGCTTCTCGCTGGTGAGCGGCAAGCAGGCGAAGTACCTGGTGCCGTTGGTGCCCGCGTTCGCGTTGCTCGCCGGCCGCGCGCTCGACAAGGTGAAATCACCGGCGCGGTGGTGGGAAATGCTGCCGCCGGTGATCGGGTTCCTCGCCTTGCCCGCGTTCCTCGCCTGGCTGCGTACGCTGCCGGCGGCGATGGCGCTGCCGGAGTGGGCCGCGGAGATTCCGCTCTGGCCTATTGCGGTGCTGGCGCTGGCCGCGCTGATCCCGCTGTTCTTTTGCCGGAAGGAAACCGCAATCCAGGTACGCGTCCTCGCCTTCGCGATGCTGGCCGCGTTCGTGGTGGCGGGCGTGGGCGTCATTCCCGCCTTCGTGCCGTACGGCGATCCCGGTCCTGCCGCCCGGCACCTGGCGGCGCTCCAGGAGAGCAAGGTGCCGCTCGCGCATCTGGGCAAGTACCACGGGCAGTACAACTTCGCCGGACACCTGCGCGAGCCGATCGAAATTCTCGATCCGCCCGAGGTGAAAGGCTGGGTCGCCGCGCACCCCGGCGGGCAGGTGCTGACCGTCGAACGAACCCGCTACGCGGGCGCGGGCGGTCCTGAATACCAGGCGCCGTTCAGGGGAGCCTGGCTGCAGGCATGGCGCGGCGCGGCGCTACTCGTGGCGCGGCCCGAGCTGCGCTAGACTAGGGCCATGCACCCCGCACTCAAAGGCGCCCTGATCGGGCTCGGCATCGGAGTCTTCCTTTACCTGTTCGAGTACATGGCGATCCGCCGCGCCGCGTCCGAACGGGCCAGGAAGATGGCCAAGAAGTTCGAAATACTCCAGGAAGAACGTTCCCGGCTCAACGGAATGATGAAGTTCTGCCTGTTCTGCCCGGTCGGCGCGGCGCTCATCTACTGGCTGCTGAGCTGACCGGAGGCTGGCCGGACGTGATACTGGGTCCCCGCTTTCGCGGGGACGACGACTCAAGCGGCTTGTCGTGAAGGAAACAGGCCGTCAAGCGGCCTGTTTTAGCGCCAGCGCCTTATCCGTCGCTTCCCAGGTGAATTCGGGCTCGTCGCGCCCGAAGTGGCCGTAGGCGGCCGTCTTCTCGTAGATCGGCCGCAGCAGGTCCAGCATCTGCACGATGCCCTTGGGCCTGAGGTCGAAGTGCTGCAGCACCAGCTGCGAGAGCTTTTCATCCGACAGCTTGCCGGTGCCCTGCGTGGTCACCATGACGCTGGTCGGCTGCGCCACCCCGATGGCGTAGGACACCTGCACCAGGCATTTCGCGGCGAGTCCGGCCGCGACGATGTTCTTCGCCACGTAGCGCGCGGCGTAGGCGGCTGAACGGTCCACCTTGGACGGATCCTTGCCGGAGAACGCGCCGCCGCCGTGCGGCGCCGAGCCGCCGTAGGTGTCGACGATGATCTTGCGGCCGGTCAGGCCGCAGTCGCCCTTCGGGCCGCCGATGACGAAAGCGCCGGTCGGGTTGACCAGGTACTTCACCTTGCCCTTGACGAGATTTTTCGGCAGCACGGGTTTGATGACCTGCTCGATCACCGCTTCCTCGATCTGCTTGTGCGTCATGTCCGGCGCGTGCTGCGTGGACAGCACCACGGTGTCGATGGCGTCGGGCTTGCCGTTGACGTATTTGATGGTGACCTGGGACTTGGCGTCCGGGCGCAGCCAGGGCATGCGGCCGTCGCGGCGCACTTCCGACTGGCGCTCGACCAGGCGGTGCGACAGGTAGATCGGCAGCGGCATCAGGCCGGGGGTTTCATCGCAGGCGTAGCCGAACATCAGGCCCTGGTCGCCCGCGCCCTGGTCGAGGTCGAGCCCCTTGCCCTCGTCCACGCCCTGCGCGATGTCCTGCGACTGCTCGCCGTAGGCGACGATCACGGTGCAGGTGTGCGTGTCGAAGCCGATCTTCGGGTCGTTGTAGCCGATGCGGTTGATGGTCCTGCGCGCGACCTCGTCGTAGTTGACGCGCGCGCCGGTGGTGATCTCGCCCGCGAGCACCACCAGGTTGTCCTTGACGAGCGTTTCGGCCGCGACGCGCGACTTCCGGTCCTGCTTTAGAATCGCGTCGAGCACCGCGTCGGAAATCTGGTCCGCGACCTTGTCCGGATGGCCCTCGGAAACCGACTCGGAGGTGAAGAGAAATTCGCTCATGGGTTTGTTCTGAGTTCGCTGCAAAAACGGGGCTGCAAGGATACCAGATGTCGCGCTTCCTGATGAGCCTCGCAGCCCGTTTTCCGCTCGCGATTCTGCACGCGTTGGGCGCGCTGCTCGGGTGGGCGATGTATGGGCTGTCGCCCACCTACCGGCGCCACCTGCGCGACAACCTGGAAGCCGCCGGCTACGCGGATGCTGCCACGCGGCGCGCGGCGATCGCGGGCGCCGGCCGCCTGCTCGCCGAACTGCCCGCCATCTGGCTGCGCCCGGGCGCCGGCGTGGTGGCGCTCGTGCGGCGCATCGACGGCAGGGAGCACGTGGATGCCGCGCGCGCGGCCGGCAAGGGCATCGTGTTCCTCACGCCGCACCTGGGCTGCTTCGAGATCACCGCCAAGATCGCCGCCGACGAATTTCCCATCACCGTGCTCTACCGCGCGCCGAAGTTCGCCTGGCTGCAGCCGCTGATCGAAGAGGGTCGCGGCCAGGACAACGTGCGCCTGGCGCGCGCCGACCTGTCGGGCGTGCGCGAACTGCTCGCGGCGCTGGCGCGCCATGAGGCGGTGGGCATACTGCCGGACCAGGTGCCGGGCGAGGGAGAAGGGGAGTGGGCCGAGTTCTTCGGCAAGCCCGCCTACACCATGACGCTGGGGGCGAAGCTGGCGGCGCGGCCGGGCAGCGTTTGCCTGCTCGCCTTCGGCGAGCGCCTGCCGGGGGGCGCCGGCTACGTGCTCCATATCAGGCCGTTGCCGGCCGCCGAGCCCGGCGAGAGCGGGACGCGGCGCATGAACCGCGCGCTGGAATCGCTGATCCGCGAATGCCCGGGGCAATACCTGTGGGGCTATAACCGCTACAAGCACCCGAAAGGTGCTCCTGACAAGCACCCGAAAGGTGCTCCTGCACAGCGACCCAAGGGAGCACCGGAAAAGGCGTGAGCAGAATCATCTTCGGGCTTCTGTGGATTGTGCATCTGCTGCCGTATCGCCTGATCGCGGCGATCGGCAACGCGGTGGGCGTGATGGCGTTCTGGCTGATTCCCGAACGGCGGCGGGTCACGCGCGTCAACCTGGAAAAGTGTTTTCCGGCAATGGGCGCGGAGGAAAGGGAGCGCCTGGCGAGGGCGCATTTCCGCGTGTTCTGCCGCAGCTTCGTCGACCGCGCGCTTCTCTGGTGGGCGCCGCGCGCGCGCGTCGAGCGCCTGGTCCGCGTCGAAGGGATCGAACGGCTGCACGCGCTGGGCGGCGCGCCGGTGATCCTGTTCGCGCCGCACTTCGTCGGCATGGATGCGGGCGGCACGCGCATGACCTGCGAGGTGAACCTGGTGTCGATGTACGCCATGCAGAAGGACGCGAAGTTCAACGAACTCCTGCTGCGCGGCCGCAGCCGCTTCGGCGACCAGCGCATGGTGTCGCGCCAGGAAGGCATCCGCGCCACCGTCACCGCGATGCGCGCGGGCCGGCCCTTCTACTATCTTCCCGACCAGGACTACGGCCCGCGCGACGCGATCTTCGTGCCCTTTTTCGGCGTGCCGGCCGCGACCGTGCCGGGCCTGTCGCGCATCGCGCGCCTCGCCGGCGCCAGGGTCGTGCCCTGCGTGACACAGATGCTGCCGGGCGCCGCGGGCTACGTGCTGCACATCGACGCGCCGTGGGACAATTTCCCGACCGAAGACGTGGCGGCCGACACGCGCCGCATGAACGAGTACATCGAGCGCCGCGTGCTGGAGATGCCCGAGCAGTATCTCTGGATGCACAAGCGCTTCAAGACCCGCCCCGAGGGCGAAGCGCGCTTCTACTGACAACATGAAAAAAATCAGAACCGCGGTCATCGGCGCCGGCTACATGGGCCGTTTTCATGCTGAAAAACTCGCCGCCAGCGCCGGCGCCGAGCTGGTCGCGGTGATCGACGCTGACGCTTCGCGTGCCACCCATGGAACCGACTACAAACCCTGGCTCGGTAAGATTGACGCGGCCGTGGTCGCGGTTCCGACCGAGCACCACCATCGCGTGGTGCGGGACTGTCTCGAAGCGGGCGTGCACGTGCTGGTGGAAAAGCCGCTTTCCCGCACGCTCGACGAAGCGGATGCGCTGCTCGCGCTGGCGCGCGCGAAGGGGCTCGTCCTCCAGGTCGGCCACCTGCAGCGGTTCAACCCGGCCTTCCAGGCGCTCGCGGCGCAGGGCGGCAGGCCGCTGTTCATCGACATCGAGCGGCTGGCGCCCTTCAAGGCGCGCGGCACCGACGTCGACGTGGTGCTCGACCTGATGATCCACGACCTGGACCTGGTGCTGGCGCTGGCGAAGGCGCCGATCGAGCAGGTGAGCGCCAGCGGTTTCCGCGTTCTCACTGAAGCCATCGACATCGCCAACGTGCGCATCGAATTCGCCGACGGCTGCATCGCCAGCGTCTCGGCCAGCCGCGTCAGCCAGTCGCCGGTGCGCAAGCTGCGCGTGTTCCGCCACGACAGCTACGTCTCGGCCGACCTGCAGGGGCAGAAACTGCGCACCGTGCGCAAGGGTGGAGACGGCATCGTGGAATCGGAGCAGGCCTTCGAGCGCGCCGACGAGCTGCGCCTGCAGGCGGAGGATTTCCTGCGCGCGGTGCGCGAGCGCGGCGCGCCGCTGGTGAGCGGCGAGCAGGGGCGGCAGGCGCTGGCGCTGGCGCTGCAGGTGGGCCGGCTGGTCGAAGAAAGGCTGGCGCGCCATGGAAGTTAAGTTCACGAAGATGGAAGGGGCAGGCAACGATTTTGTCGTTCTTGATTTCACAGGCAAGGCTTTTGCACTGAAGAAAGGGCAAATACAGAAGCTTGCCGACCGGCATTTCGGCGCGGGTTGCGACCAGGTCCTCGTCGTGGAGAAGCCGTCGAAGCCCGGCGTCGATTTCCGCTACCGCATCTTCAACGCCGACGGCGGCGAGGTGGAGCAGTGCGGCAACGGCGCGCGCTGCTTCGTGAAGTTCGTGCACGCCCAGGGCCTCACGCAGAAACGCGAGATCCGCGTCGAGACCCTCGGCGGCGTCATCGTGCCGCGCCTGGAGGATGACGGCGAGGTGAGCGTGGACATGGGGCCGCCCGCGGTCGAAATGCCTTTGCTGCAAAAAATCGCCTTGAAAAACGAAACCCCGGAAGTCACCGTTCTCTCCATGGGCAATCCCCACGCGGTCCAGGTGGTGGCCGACGTCGAGCGCGCGCCGGTGACGGTCCAGGGCCCGCTGCTCGAGCATCACCCGCGTTTCCCGAACCGGGTCAACGCGGGCTACCTGCAGGTGCGCGACCGGCATCGCATCGCCCTGCGCGTCTGGGAGCGCGGCGCGGGCGAGACGCTGGCCTGCGGCACCGGCGCCTGCGCGGCGGCGGTATCGGGCATCCTGCGGGGGTTGCTCGATTCTCCAGTGACGGTCGAAACGCGCGGCGGTACATTGACCGTTTCTTGGGCAGGCGGCGACAATGCCGTCTGGATGAAGGGCCCCGCAAAAAGCGTGTTCGAAGGCACGATCGAACTCTAGAAGGCTCGAAAAATGGACGCAAAAGACGTCGCGCAGTTCCTCAAGGCGAACCCGCAGTTCTTCGACCAGCACCCGCAGCTGCTCGAATCCATCTACGTGCCGCATCCGCACGGCGGGCGGGCGATCCCGCTCACCGAGCGGCAGATCGTGTCGCTGCGCGACAAGGTGCGCGTGCTGGAGGGCAAGCTGGGCGAATTGGTGCGCTTCGGCGAGGACAACGACGCCATCGGCGAAAAGGTGCACCGCCTGTCGCTCGCGCTGGTGGGCGCGAAGGATGCGGCGGCGGCGACGCAGGCGATTCACTTTCATCTTCGCGAAGATTTCTCGGTGCCCCATGTGGCGCTCAGGCTCTGGGCCAGCGAGGATGTCCCGGCGGAACTCCGCGACAAGGCCGAGAGCATGGGCGCGCCCGTTTGCGGCCCGGCCGCGGGCAACCCCTTCCTGTCCTGGTTCGGCGAGGCGCAGGAGCACATCCGCTCGATGGCGCTGGTGCCGCTGGGACAGACGCGCACCCTCGGCTTGTTGGCGTTGGGCAGCGAGGACCCGCAGCGCTTCTTCGCCGAGATGGGCACGCTCTACCTGCGCCGCATCGGCGAGCTCACCGCGGGCGCGCTAGCCGCACGTACTTGAAACATGCGCGGGAGGGGGAGATGAGCGACCCCGACCTGGGCAAGGCCTGGCTCGAAACGCTCGAGCACCAGCGGCGCCTTTCTCCGCACACGCTGGCGAACTACTCCCGCGCCCTCGGTGTTTTATTCGAATTGAAGGAAAAAACGGCGCTGCGCGACCTCGAGGCCGCGCAGATCCGCCGCTTCGTCGCGCGGCTGCATGCCGCGGGCCTGTCCGGCCGCACGCTCGCGCTCACGCTGTCGGCCTGGCGCGGGCTGTACCACTGGCTCGCGCGCCACAGGAATTTCCCGGCCAATCCGGTGCAGGGCGTGCGCGCGCCGAAATCGCCGCGCCACCTGCCCAAGGCCTTGTCGGTGGAGCAGGCGCAGCAGCTGCTCGATGGTCCACCCGTGAACACGCCCGAGGCTGTGCGCGACAGGGCCATGTTCGAATTGCTCTATTCCTCCGGCTTGCGCCTCTCGGAACTTGTGTCTCTGGACATGGACGATGGAAAGCTGGAACTCAAACAGGGCGAAGTGACCGTAACAGGCAAAGGAAGCAAGACCCGCACCGTGCCGGTCGGCGGGCGGGCGCGCGAGGCGCTGCGCGACTGGCTCAAGGCGCGGGTGCAGCTCGCGGCGCCGCAGGAGCGGGCGCTGTTCGTGGGCGCGCGCGGCAGGCGCATCGCGCCCGGGATCGTGCAGGCGCGGCTGCGCGCCTGGGCGAAGCGCCAGGGGCTGGGCGCCTCGGTGCATCCGCACATGCTGCGGCATTCCTTCGCCAGCCACGTGCTGCAGTCCTCGCAGGACCTGCGCGCGGTGCAGGAGATGCTCGGCCACGCCAGCATCTCCACCACGCAGATCTACACCCACCTCGACTTCCAGGCGCTCGCCAAGGTGTACGACGCGGCGCACCCGCGCGCGCGAAAAAAGTAAGACTGCGGACATGAAATCGCTGCACCTCAAGAGCGGGCGCGACAAATCGCTGAAGCGCCGCCATCCATGGATCTTCTCCGGCGCGGTGGGGAAAGTGGACGGCGCGCCGGCGAACGGCGAAACCGTGCTGGTCAAATCCGCCGAGGGCCAGCCGGTGGCGGTGGCGGCCTGGAGCCCGCAGTCGCAGATTTGCGCGCGGGTCTGGAGTTTCGATTGTTCCGTTTTTGTCGACGGCAAGTTCTTCCAGGAAAAAATAAACCGGGCAGTAGCGTTGCGCAGCTCCCTGCCCGCTTTCCATCACACCAACGCGCTGCGGCTGGTGCACGGCGAGTCGGACGGCCTGCCGGGACTCATCGTGGACCGCTATGCCGACGTGCTGGTGGCGCAATTCCTCTCGGCGGGCGCCGAGCACTGGCGCGAAGCGATCCTCGATGCGCTTGCCGAAGCGACCGGCTGCGAGGCGATCTACGAACGCTCGGACGCGGAAGTGCGCCAGCTGGAGGGCCTGCCGCCTAGGGCAGGGTTTGCGCGCGGCAATCGCGAAGCGACGCGCTGCCCGATCGTCGAGCACGGCCTGCACTTCCGCGTCGACGTCGAGGCCGGGCAGAAGACCGGCTTTTTCCTCGACCAGCGCGACAACCGGCAGCGCGTGCGCGCGCTGGCGCAGGGGCGCGAGGTGCTGGACGCGTTCTGCTACACGGGTGGTTTTTCGGTAGCGGCGCTGGCGGGCGGCGCGGCCGGCGTTACCGCGGTGGACAGTTCCGCGCCCGCGCTGGAGGTCGCCAGGGAAAATGTGAACGCCAATGCGATGGACCTCTCGAAAATTTCATTTGAACAGGCTGATGTCTTCGCCTACCAGCGCCTGCTGCGCGACCGCGGCAGGAGCTTCGGGCTGGTGGTACTCGACCCGCCCAAGTTCGCGCCCACCGCGGCGCAGGTGAAGAACGCGGCGCGCGCCTACAAGGACATCAACCTGATGGCATTGAAGCTGCTCGCCCCCGGCGGGCTGCTGGCGACGTTTTCCTGCTCGGGCGGCGTTTCCGCGGAGCTGTTCCAGTCCATCGTCGCCGGCGCGGCGTCGGATGCCGGCGTGGAGGCGAAAATCATCGAGCGCTTCGGCCCCGCCGCCGACCACCCGGTTGCGCTAAGCTTTCCGGAGGGCGACTACCTGAAAGGCCTGCTCGTAGTCAGGGGGTGACCCTGCCGGGGTAGAATCGCTCCCCTTCGGAAGGATTGCGCAATGGAACAAAGCCAGATGGTGCCGGTCACCATCCTCACCGGGTTTCTCGGCGCGGGCAAGACAACGCTGCTCAACCGCATCCTCAAGGAGGACCACGGCAAGAAGATCGCGGTGATCGAGAACGAGTTCGGCGAAGTCGGCGTCGACAGCGAGATCATCGAGAAGAGCGACGAGCAGATCGTCGAGATGAACAACGGCTGCATCTGCTGCACGGTGCGCGGCGACCTGATCAAGATCCTCGGCAGCCTGAAGGACAAGCGCAGCTCCGGCGCCCTCAAGTTCGACCGCGTCATCATCGAGACCACCGGCATGGCCGACCCGGGCCCGGTGGCGCAGACCTTTTTCACCGACGAGGACATCGGCGGCTACTACCTGCTCGATTCCATCCTCACCGTGGTGGACGCCAAGCACGCGACCTCGCAGCTGGACGAGTTCACCGAGGCGCAGCAGCAGGTCGGTTTTGCCGACAGGATTCTTCTCTCGAAGTCGGATTTGGTTTCTGAAAACGACGTCAAAACCCTGTCCGAACGGATCCGCCGCATGAATCCGCGCGCGCCGGTCAAGAAAGTGCATTTCGGCGAAATGCCGATCGAGGAGATCCTCGACATCCGCGGCTTCAACCTGAACGCGATCCTCGAGCTCGACCCGGAATTCCTCGTCGACACGCACCACGAGCACCACGACGAGGTCGAGTCCTTCGTGTTCCGCTCCGAGAAAGCCTTCAACGGCGACAAGCTGGAGCAGTTCCTCTCCGGCATGATCCAGGTCTACGGCCCCGACCTGCTGCGCTACAAGGGGGTGCTGTGGATGAAGGGCAACCCGCGCCGCGTCGTCTTCCAGGGCGTGCACATGATGATGGGCGGAGACCTCGGCAAGCCCTGGGGCAAGGACAAGAAGCAGTCGGTCATGGTGTTCATCGGCAAGAAGCTGCCGAAGGACCTGTTCCTCGCCGGCCTGGAAGAATGCCTCGCCTGAATCGTATGTATCGCCTGCTGCGCCTTTCCCTCGCCGCGCTGCTGCTCGCGGCGTGGCAGAGCGCGCTCCTGCACCCGCTGCTGCACGTGGATGCCCACGGCGGCTACGTGCACGTCGCCGGCGGCCAGGCGCCCCACGTTCCCGGGGACAAGAAGAAGACGCCCAATCCGCTGTGCGACGCGATCGCCGCGGTCGTTGCCTGCGTCGCCGGGTCGGCGAAGATTGCCATCGGCGTCAATCCCGGCGTCGAATCCATCCATCCGCGGGAGACCGTAGCGCTGTTCGGCGCGCCGCCGCCCGCTTACCGAAGCCAGGCTCCTCCCTCGCTCCTCTAGAAACGCCGTGCCCGTGCGCGTCCGTAATCCGGCGCGCTTCGCATCGTTTTTTTGAAGGAGTCGACACATGCATCGCAAGACGTTGTGCGCCATGGCGCTGGCCGTGGCTTGGAGTGCGCCGCTCAGCGTGCGCGCGCAGGACGCGGAATTGGGGAAGATCCGCGACGAAATCCGGCAGATGAAGGAGGCGTACGAGAAGCGCATCGAGGCGCTGGAGAAACGCCTGCAGGAAACCGAGGCGAAAGCCGGCCAGGCTGCGGACAGCGCCGCGCAGGCGGAAAGTACCGCCCGTGCCGCCGACACGGCCAGCCAGACCGCCGTCCAGGCCTCGAGCCGGCCGGCGGCTGAAAACGTCCTCAATCCCGGCATCTCGGCGATCCTCAACGGGGTGTATTCGAACCTGCAGCAGGATCCGAACGCGTACCGGATCAACGGTTTCGTGCCGACGCTGGGCGACGTGGGTCCGGGCAGGCGGGGCTTGAGCCTGGGCGAATCGGAGTTGGGCTTCACGGCGAACATCGACCAGGTGTTCCGCGGCAGCCTGATCGCCTCGATCTCGCCCGACGACAGCCATATCGACGTGGAGGAGGGCTACATCCAGACCCTCGGCCTGTCCAACGGATTCACCGTCAAGGCGGGGCGCTTTTTCTCGGCGGTGGGTTACCAGAACCAGATCCACGCGCATGCCTGGGATTTCACCGACGCGCCGCTCGCCATGAAGGCGTTTCTCGGCAACCAGCTGAACGACGACGGCGTCCAGGTCAAGTGGATCGCGCCCACCGACTTGTATTTCGACGTCGGCATGGAGCTGGCGCGCGGCCGCGCGTTTCCCGCCACCTCCGGCGGCGGCAACAAGAACGGCTTCGGCGCGGGCAGCCTGTTCACGCACCTGGGCGGCGATATCGGTTCTAGCCTCGCGTGGCAGACGGGACTCTCCTATCTCGCCACCTCGCCGCAGAACCGGGCTTACGCGGATCTCGATTCCACCGGGACGTCGGTCACCGACAGCTTCAGCGGAGATTCCCGCCTGTGGGTGGTGGACGGCGTGCTGAAGTGGGCGCCGAACGGCAACCCGACGACCAACAACTTCAAGCTTCAAGGCGAGTATTTCCGGCGCAACGAGAACGGCGCCCTGACCTACGACACTCAGGCGGCATCGCTCGGCACCCAGAGCGGAAGCTACCGCTCGCGCCAGTCGGGCTGGTACCTGCAAGGCGTGTATCAATTCGCGCCGATGTGGCGCGTCGGCTACCGCTATGACCAGCTGAACGCGGGCGCGACCGGCATCGGGCTGGTGAATACGGGCGCGCTTACGGCGGCGGATTTTCCCATCCTCGCCGGCTACAACCCGAAGCGCGACACCTGGATGATCGACTGGAGTCCCAGCGAGTTCAGCCGCCTGCGGCTGCAGTTCGCGCGCGACTACTCGCGCATGGGGTTCACCGACAACCAGATATTCCTCCAGTACATCGTCAGCATGGGCGCGCATGGCGCGCACCAGTTTTGAGGAGACGCACATGAAACACGCATCGAAGGTTTTTCTTGCCGTGGTGCTGGCGGTGCTGGCGGCGCCGGCGTTCGCGGCGCTCAACGTTTTCGCCTGCGAGCCCGAGTGGGCTGCGCTGGCGGGCGAGCTGGGAGGCGACAAGGTCAATGTGTATGCCGCCACCACCGCACTGCAGGACGCGCATCACATCGAGGCGCGGCCGAGCCTGATTGCGCGGGCCCGCAGCGCGGACCTGCTGATCTGCTCGGGGTCGGAGCTGGAAATCGGCTGGGTGCCGCTGCTCCTGACGCAAGCGGGCAACAGCCGCATCCAGCCGGGTTCGCCGGGCTACCTGGAAGCGTCGCAGTTCGTCCAGAGGATCGAGATCCCCAAGGTGGTGGATCGCTCGCTCGGCGACATCCATCCGGCCGGCAATCCGCACGTCCATACCGATCCGCGCAACATCGCGCGCGTCGCCGAAGTCCTGACGCAGCGGCTGGCGCAACTCGATCCCGCGGACGCCGAAGTCTTCAAGGCGCGCGCCGAATCGTTCAAAACGCGCTGGCAGGGGGCGATCGCGCGCTGGGAAAAGGAGGGCGCGCGGCTGAAAGGGGTGCCGGTCGTCGTGTTCCACAAGGACCTGTCGTACTTCCTCCGCTGGATGGGAATGAACGAAGTGGGAAGCCTCGAGCCCAGGCCCGGCATTCCGCCGACGCCCGCGCATCTCGCCGAACTGGTCGAACAGATGAAACGGGCGCCGGCCAGGGTGATCGTGTATTCGCCCTACAACGACGCGAAAGCCGCGCAGTTCCTCTCCGAGCGCACCGGGATCCCGGCGGCACTGATGCCGTTCACCGTGGGCGGCACCGACAAGGCGAAGGACCTGGTCGGGCTGTTCGACGACACGATCGCGCGTCTCCTGGCGGTGGTGAAATGAATTTCGACGCCGGCGCTTTGGCAATTCTCTGGCCCGCGCTCGTCGCCGGGCTGCTCGTGACCGCCACCCATGTCCCGCTCGGCATGCAGGTGCTGGAGCGCGGCATCGTGTTCATCGATCTCGCCGTCGCCCAGGTGGCGGGCGTCGGCGTGATCCTCGCCGACGCGCTCGGCTGGGAGCCGACCGGCGCGGCGGTGCAGGTGGCCGCGCTGTCGGCCGCGCTCGGCTGCGCGCTGCTGCTCACCTGGACCGAGCGCCGCTGGCCGGAGGTGCAGGAAGCGATCATCGGCGTCGTCTTCGTGCTCGCCTCCAGCGCGGCGGTGCTGCTGCTGGCGAAAAATCCGCATGGCGGCGAGCATCTCAAGGACCTGCTGGTCGGGCAGATCCTCTGGGTCAATCCCGCGCAGCTGCCGCTGGAGGCGCTGTTCTATGGTGTGATCCTTGCGCTCTGGTTCGGCTTGCGCGAACGCCTTGGCCGCGTTGGCTTCTACGTGATCTTCGCGTGCGCGGTGACCATCTCGGTGCAGCTGGTCGGGCTGTACCTGGTGTTCGTCACGCTGGTGATCCCGGCGCTGGCCACGTGGTACTGGCGCAGGCGGCGGCTGCTGAAGGGCTACCTGATCGGCGCGCTGGGCTACGTGATCGGCCTGGCTGCTTCGCTCGCCGCCGACCTGCCCTCGGGCCCGATGATCGTCTGCGCCATCGCGGCGCTCGGCTTGCTGGTGCTCGCGCTTAGTCCGCGCGCGCCTGGCTCTGCAGCGAGGCGCTGAGTTCGTCGGCGAGGCATTCCCGGCACAGGCAACCCCGTCCCGGCACTACCGTCTCGAGCGAGGGCAGCGACGCGCACCAGCACGGTTCGCTGCCCGCCTGCATGCCGCA
>DATBQR010000059.1:0-6054 GCA_036560705.1 Burkholderiales bacterium
TCGGACATCGCCGCGCTGCTCGACGGCAAGGACCTGAAGGGCGCGGTGCTGGTCGGCCATAGCATGGGCTGCCGCGTGGTGCTGCAGGCCTTCCTGAACGCGCCGGAACGCGTCTCGGCGATCGCGCTGGTCGACGGCAGCTACCGCGGCAAAAGTCCGAATCCCGCGATCGAGAACTATGCGGAATTCGCGCGGGAATTATTCGGCCAGATGTTCCTCGCGCCCAGCGCGCTGGGCACGGCGGCCATCGAACGGGCGATGCGCCTGCCGGCGTCCATCGGCTCGGCGCTCTACCCGGACACCGGGCGCTGGGATGCCGCCAACATGGAACAGGCGCTCGCCGCGGTAAAAGTGCCCCTGTTGGTCATCCAGACCACGGACGTGAACACCGAGGGCAAGCGCCTCGCGCTCAGGGCCGGGGAAACCACGCCCTGGCTCGACCTGGTGCACCGCCATGCGCCGCAGGCGCGGATCGAGATCATTCCCGGCATCGGCCACTTCCCGCAGTTGGAAGTACCGGACCAGGTGAACAGGCTGCTGGCGGGATTGATCGGGGCCTGAGGTCTCTGGCCCGCGACCCCGCTAGGCAGGCGACCGGCCCTTTTTCTTCTTCGGCAGCGGCGCGGGATTCGGAATCTCCTCGGCCACGCAGAAGACCCCGCCCTGGAATTGCTCGGCCCGCGGATCGCCGCCCGGCTTCTCGCGCGCGAGGATCTCCGCTGCCCATTTCTCGCTGTCGTCCTGCGGCTTGTAGCCGAGGCGGTAGGCGTTGGAGTTGTCGTACCAGCCGCGCTTGTTCTTCGACACGCCGTAGACGATCTCGAAGCGGATGTCCGGATGCTCGATGCCAATGGTCACCAGCTGCGCGAGGTCCCTGGGCGTGAAGAGAATCGACAGGCGCCGCTTGTCGATCGGCGCCGCGCCGACGTTGCCGATGCGCATGCAGAAGATTTCCATGCCGTACTTGTCGGCGTAGAGGCTGCCGAGCGCCTCGCCGAACACCTTGGAGACGCCGTAGCGGCTGTCGGGCCGGGGATAGACCCGGTGATCGATGGTCTGGTCGCGCCGGTAGAAGCCGGTCGCGTGGTTCGAGGTGGGAAACAGGATCCGTTTCACGCCGTTGCGCCGCGCCGCCTCGAACACGTTGTAGCAGCCGACGATGTTGGCGTTGAGTATGCCCTCCCAGGGCCCCTCGACCGAATAGCCGCCCAGGTGCACGATGGCATCCACGCCCTTGGTGATGCGCAGGGCGTCGGACATTTTCGCGATGTCGGCGCGGACGAATTGTTCTTCCTTGTTTATTTTTTTCAGGGAACGCAAATCTGAAACCCTTAAAACATATTTCCCCGCAAGCTCCCGCCGCAAATGCGTGCCTACATCGCCCGCGGCCCCGGTGATCAGGATGGTTTTCATGTCTTGAGCAGCTCCTTGCGTTTCCAGTGTTCCGCGTTCACCGCGCCCTTCGGCGCGCGGCCTTTCAGGATCTCCGCCGCCTGCGCCACGGTCTCCATGGACTGGTGCTCGATCGCCGGCAGGGTGAGGCCCGCGGCATGCGGCGTGGCGATGACATCGGCGCGCGCAGCCAGCGCCGGCGTCGGCATCTGGTCCGGCGCACGGCCCACGTCCAGCGCGCAGCCACCCAGGCGCCCCGAATCCAGCGCACGGACCAGCGCCACCTCGTCCACGAGATTGCCGCGCGAGGCATTGATGAAGCAGGCGCCCGCTTTCATGGCCTTGAATTGCTTCTCGCCGATCAGGTTTTCCGTCTCCGCCGTGGCGACCGCGAGCGGCACGACGAAATCGGACTCGGCAAGGAGCTTTTCCAGGGAAACGGTTTTCACATCGGAAACATAGGGATCGCAGATCAATACCCGCATCCCCAGGGCCCCGGCGACGCGCACCAATTCCCTGCCGATCGCCCCATAGCCGATCACGCCGAGCGTGCTGCCCTTGAGTTCCCGGCCCATGGCCGATCGCGGCGTTTTTCCGGAACGATAGACGGCGGAGGAAGAACTGATGCCTCGCGACAGGTCGATCATCATTCCAATCACCAGTTCGCTCACCGAGGTGACGAATCCCGCGCTCGCCTGCGTCACCAGGACTCCCGCGCCGCTCGCCGCGGCGACATCGACGTTGCGGATGTCGATCGCGCAGCGCAGGAACGCCACCAGCTTCGGCAGGCGCTCGAACATCGCTGCCGGCGCCGGCGACTGCCGGTAGGAGACGACGAGCGCGCAGTCGGCGGCGGCGCGGACGAGTGATTCGCCGTCCAATGGCTTCTCATTTAAATTAAGAATCACCTCGCCGAGCGCCTGCAGGCCGGCCAGCGCGCGATCGCCGTAGTAATTCGCCAGCGTCTCCGGAGAATGCGTGAGAAGAATTCTGGACATGCGAGGGTCGCCAAGTATAGATTACCCAACTGGTTAACTTTGGGAGGAGTCCGCCATGTTTCACCGACGCCTGCTGTCTGTCGCCGCCGTTGCCGTCTTTGCCGCCGCCATCGCCCTGCCCGCCGCCGCCCAGCAGAAGCAGGTCTGGAAGGCCTCCGACGTGCAGCCGCTGGGCTATCCCACGGTCGAGGCGCTCATGCGCATGGGCAAGAAGCTCGAGGCGCAGACCAACGGCCGCATTTCGATCCTGATGTATCCACAGATGCAGCTGGGCGGCGAGAAGGAAATGATCGAGCAGGCGCAGGTCGGCGCGCTGCAGATCGCGCGCATCTCGGTGGGCGCGCTCGGGCCGGTGGTGGACGAGCTGAACGTGTTCAACATGCCGTTCATCTTCCGCGACGAGGCGCACATGCGCAAAGTCATCGACGGCCCGATCGGCGCCGAGCTGCTGGAGAAGATCAGCGCCAATCCGAACACGCGGCTGATCGCGCTGGGATGGATGGACTCCGGCACGCGCAACGTCTACTCGAACAGAGCGGTGACGAAACCCGCCGACCTGAAGGGCATGAAGGTCCGCATGATGGGCAACCCGATCTTCGTCGAGACCATGAACGCCATGGGCGGCAACGGCGTCGCCATGGGCTTCAACGAGCTCTATTCGGCGCTGCAGACCGGCGTGGTGGACGGCGCGGAAAACAACGAGCCGACGGTGCTCGCGCAGAACCACTACCAGGTCGCCAAGGTATACAGCCTGACCGGCCACCTCATCATTCCCGAGATGTTCGTGTTCTCCAAGCGGACCTGGGACACGCTGTCGAAGGACGACCAGGCGCTGCTGCGCAAACTCTCGCGCGAGGCGCAGTTCGAGGAGCGCGCGCTCTGGGACGAGAAAACCGTCAAGGCGACCGAGGAACTGAAGGCGAAGGGGGTCCAGTTCGTCGTGGCCGACAAGCCCGCTTTCTTCAAGGCCACGCAGCCCATACGCGACAAGTACGGCGCCAAGTACGCGGCGCTGCTCAAGCGCATTGCAGAAACGAAGTAGTCAAAGGGGCGGCGTCGCTTGAACGCGCTCTACCGGCAGGCGATGGAGTGGCTGTACATCGCCTGCATCGGGCTGGCGGGCATCGTCATGCTGGTGATGACGATCATCATTCCCTACGGCGTCTTCATGCGCTACGTGGTGAATTCGCCCGCCAGCTGGCCCGAGCCCGCCGGCATCCTGCTGATGGTGCTGTTTTCGTTCATGGGCGGCGCGGCCGCCTACCGCGCGAAGTCGCATATCGCGGTATCGACTCTGCTCAACATGCTAAACGATCCCGACCGCCTCCGCATGGAACGGGCCGCGGACGTCGGGATGGGGATCATCGCGGTGTTCATGATCAAGTGGGGCGTGCAGCTGTGCCAGGTGGTCTGGCAGAACAGCATCGCTGAATTCCCCGGGCTGTCGGTCGGGGTGACCTACCTGCCGATCCCGGCCGCCGGGGTCGTGACGCTGCTGTTCGTGATCGAGCGCCTGTGGCTGGGCGAGCCGCCCGCCACCTCGTTCACGTTCCGCGATCAGCCGCAGTCGGAATAGACGCGCGATTCGCCGAGGCCGGCCGTGGATGCCTTGATTCTTCTCGTCGCTTTCCTGGTGTTCATGTTCATCGGCATCCCGGTGGCCTACGCGATGGGCCTCGCCACGCTGGTGACCGCGCTGTGGATCGACATGCCGCTGGAAGCGGTGATGCTGAAGATCTCCGACGGCATGGACGACTTCGCGCTGCTGACCATTCCGTTCTTCGTGCTGGCCGGCGCCATCATGTCCGAGGGCGGCGTCGCGCGGCGGCTGGTGAACCTCGCCAAGGTCTTCGTCGGCTTCATCCGCGGCGGTCTCGCGCTGGTCAACGTGCTGGCCTCGACGTTTTTCGGCTGCCTGTCGGGCTCCTCGGTCGCCGACACCGCCTCGATCGGCTCGGTGATGATCCCGGAGATGGTGAAGAACGGCTACTCGAAGGTCTTCGCCACCAACGTGACCATCTGCGGCTCGGTGCAGGCGATCCTGGTGCCGCCCTCGCACAATTCCATCATCTATTCGATCGCCACCGGCGGCACGGTTTCCATCGCCGCGCTGTTCATGGCGGGCGTATTTCCCGGCCTGCTGTTCGGCGGGTGCCTGATCGGCCTGGTGCTGTGGACGGCGCGCCGGAAGGGATTCCCCGCCGGGCGCGTGGTGCCGCTGCGCGAAGCGCTGAAGACCGCGCTCGACGCGTTCTGGGGCCTCATTACCATCGTCATCATCCTCGGCGGTATCCTGTCGGGCGCCTTCACCGCCGTCGAATCCGGCGCCGTGGCCTGCGTGTACGCCCTCTTCTGCACCATGGTCATCTACAAGGAATACCGCTGGCGCGACCTGCCCAGGCTCGTGCACCGCGTCACCAAGACCGTGGCGATGGTGATGATGGTGATCGGCTTTGCCGCCGGCTTCGGCTACCTGATGGCGATCATGCAGCTGCCGGCGAAGGCGACCTCGTTCTTCATCTCGGTCACCGCCAACAAGTACGTGATGCTGATGCTCATCAACGTGCTGCTGCTGCTGCTCGGCACCTTCATGGACATGGCGCCGATGATCCTCATCTGCACGCCGATCATGCTGCCGGTGGTGAAGGCGATGGGCGTGGACCCGGTGCACTTCGGCATGATCATGCTGCTCAACCTGGGCATCGGCCTGATCACGCCTCCGGTGGGGCCGACGCTGTTCGTCGGCTGCGCCATCGGCAAGGTCACCATGGAGGAGGTATCGCGCGAGCTGTGGCCGTTCTACGGCGCCATGTGCGTGGCCCTGCTCATCGTCACCTACGTGCCGGCGCTTTCGCTGTGGCTGCCGCACGTGCTGGGATATTGAGAGAGAATCGGGGGAAATGACCATGCAATGGCAACCCAGCGCCCGCTTCCCCGACCCTGCGGTGGTGGTCGTGGACGAATCCTTCAGCCGCTACCGGCTGCCGCTCACCACGGTCGAGCGCCTGGCGACCGGCTGCCGCTGGGCCGAGGGCCCGGTGTGGTTCGGCGACTCGCGCTCGCTCGTCTGGAGCGACATCCCGAACGACCGCATGCTGCGCTGGGACGAGGAAAGCGGCGCGGTGAGCACCTTCCGCAAGCCCTCGGGCCACGCCAACGGCAATACCCGCGACCGGCAGGGACGCCTGGTCACCTGCGAGCACGGCGGCCGCCGCGTATCGTGCACCGAGCTCGACGGCAGCATCGTCACGCTGGTGGATTCTTTCGAAGGCAAACGCCTGAACTCCCCCAACGATGTCGTCTGCAAGTCCGACGGCTCGATCTGGTTCACCGATCCCACCTTCGGCATCCTCGGCTGGTACGAGGGCGGCAAAGCCGAACCCGAGTTGCCGATGAACGTCTACCGCCGGGATCCTTCGGGCAAGGTGACGGTCGTCGCTGAAGGCATCAACCAGCCGAACGGCCTCGCTTTTTCGCCGGACGAGAAGATTCTCTACATCGTGCAATCGCGCTCGGTGCCGAGGAACATACTTTCTTTTGAAGTCACAAAAGAAAACACGTTGAAGAATTCCCGCGTGCTGATCGACGCCGGCCCCAAGGGCACGCCGGACGGCTTCCGCCTCGACGTGGACGGCAACCTCTGGTGCGGCTGGGGCATGGGCGA
>DATBQR010000060.1:0-2236 GCA_036560705.1 Burkholderiales bacterium
GTTCCTGAAATGCTTCGACGTACTCGCCGAGGCTTATCTCTCCGGCGTCACGTGGGAACCGCGCGCGGAGATCGAAAAGCGCGCCGCCACCCTGCTGCCGGGCCTGCTGCTCGCGCGGGTCGACGGCAAATCGCCGGTCGAATACCTGAAGCTCGATTCCGACAAGGATTTCGTCCGCGAAATCGCGGGAAGATTCCTGCAGTCGCCGCCGGCGGCGCTCGCGGAGATAAGGGCCGCATGGCAAAGATCCTAGAAGTCCTCGCCCGCAGCGTCTGGGATTCGCGCGGCCGGGCGACGGTCGAAGTCGAGATCGCTGTAAAGGGTGCGCGAGGCAGGGCCATTGCGCCTGCGGGAGCATCGACAGGCTCTGGCGAGGCGAAGAGCATCGACGTGAAGCAGGCTGTTCATGGCGTGAATACCGAGATTCGGCATGCTCTCGTCGGCAAGCGTTTAAACCAGGAAGAAAACGACAAAGCAATCATCGATCTCGACGGCACCCCGGACAGGTCGCGTCTCGGCGGCAACGCCATCGTCGCCGTCTCGCTCGCCTGCGCCCATGCGGCGGCGGCGGCGGCAAAAAAACCGCTGTGGAAATTTCTCGCCGGGAACCGCCCAGTGTCGATGCCGGTGCCGCAGATCCAGATTTTCGGCGGCGGCGCGCACGCCCACGGCCGCATGGACGTGCAGGACTTCATGATCATCTGCACGGGCGCGGGCAGTTTCACCGAAGGCCTCGAATGGACGGCGGAAGTCTACAAGGCCGCCGGCGCGCGCCTTGCGAAACGCAACGCGCTTCACGGAGTCGCGGATGAAGGCGGCTACTGGCCGGCGTTCAAAACGAACGAAGAGGCGCTGGCGGAACTTACCGGCGCCATCAGCGACGCCGGCTTCGAGCCCGGCGCCGACATCGGCATCGCGCTCGACATCGCGGCGACGCAGCTCTGGCGCGGCGGGCGCTACCACCTGTCGCTGGAAAAGCGCGCGCTGTCGGCCGAGCAGCTGCACGCCCTGCTGCTGCAGTGGATCGGCCGCTACCCGATCGTCTCCATCGAAGATCCCTTCGCCGAGCACGACGCGGAAGCGATGGCGTCGTTCACGCGAACGGCGGGCGAACGCGTGCAGATCGTCGGCGACGATTTCTTCGTGACGAGCGAGAAGAAACTGCGGGAAGGAAAAACCAGAGGCGCCTGCAATGCGGTCCTGCTGAAGCCGAACCAGGTCGGCACCCTGACGGAGACCCTTGCCTGCTGGCGGGCGGCGCAGGAAGCCGCCTACGGTGCCATCGTCTCGGCGCGCTCGGGCGAGACGGAGGACGTGTCCATCGTGCATCTGGCCGTCGGCTGGGGCGTGCCGCAGCTGAAGGTCGGCAGCTTCGCGCGCTCCGAGCGCATGGCGAAATGGAACGAAGGCATCCGCATCGAGGAATCGCTCGGCAACGCCAGGCTGCCCTACCCGGCCAGAAAACTGTTCCGGCGGCCGCGCAGCTGAACGGAAATCGGGCTCTGACCCCGATTTTTACAGGGAGGAGAGTCCGCCGGCGGTGAGGCGGTAGCGCCGGTCGCAGGTCGCCGCGGCGGCCTCCGAATGCGTGACCAGAATGCCGGCGGCGCCGTGCGCCTTCACCTGCTCGCGCAGCAGTGCCAGCACCTGCCGCGCGTTCTCCTGGTCCAGGTTGCCGGTGGGTTCGTCCGCCAGCACGAGTTTGGGTTCGCCGACCAGGGCCCGCGCTATCGCGACTCTCTGGAGCTCTCCTCCCGAGAGTTCTCTTGGCATGCTGCTCTCGCGACCGGCCAAGCCGACCGCTCTGAGAATTTTCAAGGAGGAATCTTTAATCTTTCCCGGGGGGAAAGAACGAAGGAGTAACGGCAAACCCACATTCTGTTCGACCGTCAGGTGGGGCAGAACGTGGAAGGCTTGAAATACGAAGCCGAACTTGTCCCGCCGCAGCAGGGTCCGTGCATCGTCGCCCAGCGTGGTGAGGTTCGTGTCTTCGAACCAGACTTCCCCGGCATCCGGCGGTTCCAGCCCCGCGACGATGTTCAGCAGCGTGGACTTGCCGACACCGGACTCACCGACGATCGCCGCGTATTCCCCTGCCTCGATGCGCAGCGAAACGGCGCTCAGAACGGAACGTCCGCCGAAACGCTTGCTGATTTCCCTGATCTGCAGCACGCGGGAATCGTACTACGCGCGCTTGCGATCTAGTCTCGCAGCTTAAATCGTTGGATCTTGCCGG
>DATBQR010000061.1:0-8143 GCA_036560705.1 Burkholderiales bacterium
GATCAGCGCTTCGTCGTCGGGCTTGACGCCGGCGCGGTGGCCGTCGGTGTCGATTTCGATGAGGACGTGGAAGCCGGAGATGGCGCGAGCGGTCTCGATGCTATCGGTGATTACGGTCAGATTGCAACCTCGCGCCACCAGCGCACGCGCACGAGGGGTTTTCGCAGGAGAAAACCCGACCGCATAAAGGATGTCCTTGTAGCCGGCGTCGAAGAATTGCTCGGCTTCCTTCAAGGTCGAGACGGTGATCGGCGGCTTGCCGGGACCCACCACGGCGGCCACGGCTTCCAGCGACTTCGCGGTCTTCACATGCAGCCGCAGCGGCACGCCGAGCTTGGCGAGGCGCGACTTCAGGCGCTCGGCGTTGGCCGCGACCTTGGCGCGGTCCACTACCAGGCAGGGCGTGTCCAGCTCGGAGAGGTCAGCCAAAACGGAATGCCTTGCTGTCTCCCGACACTTTTCCGCCGGTCGGCGCCGCGAAGTGCGTCCCCAGCACCAGCGTTTTCCCATCCCGGTAGCGATTGAGAAAGGCGTGTCGGGTTTTCCGCGCGGCGTCGGCATCCACGTCGAAGTTGCTCGCCCACTGCGGCTCGGCGCACTGGACGGGGTGGTGCATGAGGTCGCCGGTAATGACGGCGTCCTGGCCTTTCGAGCTGATGCGCACGCTCACGTGGCCGGGCGTGTGGCCGGGGGTGGGTTCGAGGAAGACTTCGGGCGTGACGCGGTGGTCGGAGTCGACGAAGTCGGCGAGGCCGGCGGCGATGACCGGGCGCACGGAGTCGTCCTGGATGGTGCGGTCGGAGGCGTCGTCCTGTCTCGACCAGTATTCGTGTTCCTTGCGCCCGATGAGGTAGCGCGCGTTCGGGAAGGTCGGGACCCACTTGCCGTCCTTCATCATGGTGTTCCAGCCTACGTGGTCGACGTGCAGGTGGGTGCAGAGCACGACGTCGATGCGTTCGCGCGGGAAGCCGGCTTCGGCCATGTCTTCGAGGAAGCGGTTCTTCTGCATGTGCCAGTTCGGCGACTGGCGCACTTTGTCGTTGCCGACGCAGGTGTCCACGACGATCGCCCTGCCCTGCGATTCGAGGACGAAGGCGTGGATGGACATGAGGAGCTTGCCGTCCTCGGTCAGGAAGTGCGGCCGCAGCCAGGCGTGCTGAAGCAGCTTTTCCTTCGTCACGTCCGCGAACAGGAACCGCGGCGAGGTCGGGCCCTCGGACTCGACGACGCGCGAGATGCGCACGTCGCCGATCTGCCATCGGAGGATGGGATAAGTCGTTGTCATGGCTCCTCTGGCATGATTATCCACATATGAGCGAACTCGGACGGCTGGGCGCGGCGGCGGGCGCCCTTCTCAAGGCGCGCGGGGAGACGATCGCGGTGGCGGAGTCTTCCGCGGGCGGCCTGATCAGCGCGTCGCTGGTGGCGGTGCCGGGCGCCTCGGCGTACTACCTCGGCGGCGGAGTGATCTACACGGCGGCGGGCCGCGCGGGGATCCTCGGCATCACGAAGGAGGAGATGAAGGGCATCCGCTCGGCGAGCGAGCCCTTCGCGCAGCTCATGGCGCGGCGCGTGCGCGCGAACCTCGGCGCGAGCTGGGGCCTCGCGGAAACGGGCGCGAGCGGGCCGGCGGGCAACCGCTACGGCGACGCCGCGGGGCACGCCTGCATCGCGGTGAGCGGGTCCGTGGAAGCGGCGATCACGCTGGAGACCGGCAGCACGGACCGCGAGGCGAACATGCGCGAGTTCACGCGCCGCGCGCTCGCGCTGCTGGAGGAATGCCTGAAAAAAAACTGAGGGAGAAGAAGATCAAGCGCCTTTTCGTCTGTTGCGACGGCACCTGGAACGCGCCGACCGATTTGCAGGACGGCGTTCCCGTGCCGACGAACGTCCTGCGCTTCTACAACTCGCTCGTCGAGGGCGACGTCGGCGGCGAGATCGAGCAGCGCCTCTACTACCACCCGGGCATCGGCACGCAGGAGGTGTTGTCGATCGAGCGCATCTGGGCCGGCATGACCGGCGCCGGACTGACGCGCAACATCAAGAGCGCCTACGCCTGGCTCTCCGCCAACTACGACGACGGCGACGAGATCTACCTGCTCGGCTTCAGCCGCGGCGCGTTCACGGTGCGGGCGCTGTCGGGGCTGATCGCCAGCCAGGGCGTTCCGCGCTCAACGGCGGACAGTTCGGGTTTGCGGGAGCCGGACTGGACGCTGATCGAAAGCGCATACAAGGATTGCTCGAAGCGCCACAAGCGGGATGCGGGCGATTCGCGCTTCGCGTACCCTCCGGTTCACTTCCTCGGCGTGTGGGACACGGTCGGCGCGCTCGGCATCCCGCCCGATTTCCCGCGCCTGCCGCTGTGGTTCGCCTACTTCCAGCCGCGCTTCCACGACACCGAGCTCTCGCCCACCGTCACGCACGCCTACCACGCGCTCGCGCTGGACGAGATGCGGCGCACGTTCTCGCCGACGCTCTGGACGAAACGCTCCGACACCAACAAGGAAGTCGTGCAGATGTGGTTCGCCGGCGTGCACGCGGACGTCGGCGGCGGCTACCGCGAGACGGGGCTGTCGGACACCACGCTGCAGTGGATGATCGAGCGCGCGCAGGGTCTGGGCGTGCAGTTCCACCCGCACATGCTCGACCAGGTCCACGGCGACGCGCGAGGGGTGCTGCACGATTCGCGGCAGGGTGTGTTCGCCAACGCCATCGCGCAGCCGCGCCGCCTGCCGGATCTCGCGCCGCTGGAGCCGGACGGCCCGCTCGGCCAGCAGATCCACGTTTCGGTGCAGGAACGGCAGGGACGGCCGCCCATCGTGCAGGCGCCCTACCGCGACCTCGCCAGGCTGAACGTCGGCGAGGAGCGCAGCTTCGAGGTGTTCGCCCACGAGAAATGGAACTGGACCGGCCTCTACGTGAATCCGGTCGAGGAATATGAAATCTCCGCGCGCGGCGAATGGATGCATTGGTTCGTGAGGAGCGGGCCGGCGGGCTGCGGCGGCCCCGGCTGGCTGATGCCGCGGCGCGTCTGGAGCAAGCGATGGATGGCGCTGACGGGCGCGATCGCCGACTTCGCCAATCCCAGCCAGGAAGGCCGGATCAAGGCGCTGGACAGCTTCAGCGTCGGCACCGGCACGCGGATCGATCTCGGTCCGGAGGGCATCGGGCCGCTCTGGGGCTATCTGTATTTCTACGCCAACGACCGCGAAGGCGGCTTCAAGGTCAACCGCGGCTCGCTGCGCGTGACGGTCAGGCGCGTGAGGTAGTCCGGCAGCCCTCGGCTAGGCGCAGCAGCCGGATGGCTTCGGGACAGCCGCCTCCGGCGGCGCCAGGTCCCTGAAGAGCGTGCAATCCGGCGCGCAGCCGCCGGCGCAGGTCTGGTCGCAGGCGTCGATGAACCGGGCGAGCGTCCTTTCGAGAGCCATCAGCTCGAGCATCTTCGCGCGCACTCCCTTCAGGTGCTCCTGCGCGAGGTCGCGCGCCTCGGCGCAATCCCGCCGCGGATCGCGGCTGAGGGACGCCAGCAGCCGGATCTGCTCGAGGGTGAAGCCGAAGTCGCGGCAGCGGCGCACGAAGCCGAGCTGGCGCGCGGCGGATGCGTCGTAGACGCGATGGCCGCTCGACCTGCGCCGCGCGGGCGGGATCAGGCCGATCTCCTCGTAATAGCGGATGGTGGGCACGGAACAGCCGGTCTGTTCCGACAACTCGCCGATCCGCACCGGTTCAGGGACCTGGGAGGTGGTCTGCATGGGGTCCTTGCATCTCAAGTGGCTTGAGGTCCTAGAGTCGATGGAATCATCAACCAGCCGATAGGACTTTCCCATGCGCAATTCGTTCACCCGCCTCGCGAAATTTGCCTCCGCATCCGCCCTGCTCCTTGCGGCGGGCGTCGCCGCTGCCGCCCTGCCGCAGCCGTACGACGCCGCGTCGTTCAAGGCCGCCCAGGCCGCCGGCAAGCCGGTCGTCGTGGAGATTCACGCCGACTGGTGCACCGAATGCCGGATGCAGGACCAGGTTCTCCGCAAGATGCTCGACGAGGCCAAATACGCCGGCTACGCGTGGCTGCGGGTCGACTACGACAGGCAGAAGGATGCGGTGAAGGATTTCAAGGCGAGAAAGGAAAGCACCCTGGTGGTCTTCAAGGGCGGCAGGGAAATCGCCCGCGCGACCGGCATCACCGCCGAGGAGCGGATCCGCGCCCTGGTCGACCAGGCGAAATAGGGCCGAACATGGGAAGCGCCCTCCTCGGGCTGCTGGCCGGGGCGTTGACGACGCTCTCGCCCTGCATCCTGCCGATCCTGCCGATCGTCCTCGCCGGCGCGCTCGGGCAGCATCGCTACGGGCCGCTCGCGCTGGTGGCGGGGCTCGTCCTCGCGTTCACGTCGTTCGGACTGTTGATCTCCGGATCGGCGTGGGCGCTGGACGTGCCCGGCGACGCCGTCCGCGACGCCTCGGCGATCCTTCTCGCGCTTTTCGGCCTCGTGCTGCTCAGCACGATGCTGAAGGAGCGTTTTGCCGCCTTCGCGGCGCCGCTCGCCGGGTTCTTCAACGGCCTCTCGTCGCGCTTCTCCCCCGAGGGCCTGCGGGGCCAGTTCCTGCTCGGCGGATTGCTGGGGGCGGTATGGACGCCCTGCTCCGGTCCGACGCTGGGCGCGGCGATCACGCTCGCGGCGGGCACCGAGACGTTGCCGAAAGCAGCCCTGACCATGGCGATGTTCGGCATCGGCGCGAGCGCCCCGCTGCTGGCGGTGGCGTACGGCTCGCGGCGGACCCTCCGGTCGCGGCGCGCCGCGCTCGAGCGCGCCGGGCGCATCGCCAACCCGGTGCTCGGCGCATTCCTCGTGGCTGCGGGCGCCCTGATCCTGGCCGGCTACGACAGGACGGTGGAAGCCGCCTTCGTGCGCGCCATGCCGGACTGGCTGCTCGACCTGACAACGCGGTTATAACCGGGCGCCGCCTACTCCAGCGTAATGCCGCCTTTGGTGATGATTTCCTTCCACTTCACCACCTCGGAAGGGACATAGCGCCCGAGTTCTTCCGGCGTCGAAGAGATCGGCTCGGGGCCGAAATCGGTGAAGCGGCTGCGCACGGCGGGATCGGCGCCGGCGGCGTTCAGCACGGCGTCTGCGCGCCGACGGTCAGGCGCCGCATGTGGCGGCGCTGGCCGTGGTAGTCGTTCACCGCGTTGTGCTGGGTGCAGCGGTTGTCCCAGACGGTCAGCGTGCCGGGCGCCCAGCGGACGCGGCAGGTAAATTCAGGTTTTGTTTGATGTTGAAATAAAAAACCCAAAATAGGGGCGCTCTCTTCTTCGGTCATGCCCCTGAAGTGCGTGGTGTGGCTGCGGCTGGCGTAGAGCGCCTTGCGGCCGGTGTCGGGATGGGTGCGCACGACCGGGTGTTCGGCGACGTATTGATCGGCGGACTCGGTGCCGTGCACCTTCATGCCCTTGATCTTGGCGTGCTGCGAGGTGCGGCCGCCCGCGTGCTTCAGCTCGGCGCTGTTGACGCCGACCAGGCCCTCCAGCGTTTTCTTCATGCCCTCCGACAGCGCGTCATAGGCGGCGGCGGTGTTGCAGAACAGCGTGTCGCCGCCGTGGCTGGGCGTCTCGACGGCATGCAGCAGCGTGGCGAGCGGCGGCTGCTTCAGGTAGGCGGTGTCGGAGTGCCAGGCGCCGCCGAAGTTCTTCGTCTCGGCCGGCTCCTTGACCACTTCGAAGATGAACGGGTAGCCGTCCATGCCGGTGACGAACGGGTAATGGCAGGGCTCGCCGAAGCGCGCGCCGATATTCATGAGGTCCGCGGGCTCGAGCTTCTGTTCGCGGATGGCGAGCACCGAGTAGCGGAGGAAGGCCTGGTGGAGTTCGTTCCAGGCGTTTTTTTCCAGCGCCTTCAAATCCACGCCGTGGACCTCGGCCCCCAGGGCGCCCGTGAGCGGCAAAACCTGCATGCGCGGCGAAATCTGCATGCCTTATTATGGCGCAATGGAAAAAAGAATCGCCTTCGTGGGCGCGGGCGCGCTGGGCGGCTACGTCGGCGGCTGGTTCGCGCAGATGGGCCTCGACGTGACGCTGATCGATCCCTGGCCCGAGCACGTCGAGACGATCCGCGCGCGCGGCCTGGAACTGGACGGCCTGACGCCGGAGGAGAAGCTGGTCGTCAAGAGCGCAAAAACGCTGCACCTCACCGAGGTGCAGTCGCTCGCGAAGCGTCCGGTGGACATCGCCTTCGTGTCGATGAAGTCCTACGACACCGCCTGGGCAACGGCGCTCATCAAGCCTTACCTCTCGCCCGAGGGCTGCGTGGTTTCGCTGCAGAACTGCATGAACGAGGAAACCATCGCCGGCATCGTCGGCTGGGGACGCACGCTCGGCGTGGTCGCCTCCCTCATATCCGTGGACCTGTTCGAGAAGGGAAAAATCCGCAGGACCATGCCCAAGGGCGGCGACCAGCACACCGTGTTCCGCGTCGGCGAGCCGCACGGCCGCGTCACGCGGCGCGTCGAGGAGCTTGTGGAATGGTTCGTGCGCATCGACAGCGCGAAGGCGACCGCCAACCTGTGGGGCGAGCGCTGGGCGAAGCTGGTGCAAAACGGCATGGGCAACGGCGTCAGCGCGGCGAGCGGCCTGAGTTCGACCGATTGCGGCCGCGACGACACCATCCGCCGCTTCCAGCTCCGCCTCGCGGGCGAAGGCATCCGCGTCGGCCAGGCGCTCGGCTACCAGATGGAGAAAATCCGCGGGCTGGAACCCGAAAAGATCGCGCGCGCGAACGAAGGCGACGCGGCGGCGTTCGCGGAAGTCGACGCGGTCCTCACGCCGAAGGCCGGCGGCAATCCGCGCGCGGACATCCAGCGCCCGTCGATGGCGCAGGACATCCTCAAGGGGCGGCGCACCGAGATCGACGCCATGAACGGCTTCATCGCGGCGAAAGGCGCCGAGGCCGGCGTGCCGGCGCCGGCCAACGCGAAACTCGCCGCCATCGTCACGCGCGTGGAGCGCGGCGAAGCCAAGCCGTCGCCCGAGCTGCTCACCCGCTCATGAGCAGGCGGATCGAATTTTTCTTCGACTTCGGCAGCCCGACGGCCTACCTCGCCTGGACGCAGCTGCCGCGCATCGCCATGGAGTGCCGCGCGGAGATCGTCTGGCGGCCGATGCTGCTGGGCGGCGTGTTCAAGGCCACCGGCAACCAGAGCCCGGTGACGATCGCGCCGAAGGGCCGCTGGATGTGGCTGGACATGGCGCAATGGGCGAGGCGCTACGGCGTGCCCCTGAACATCCATCCGAATTTTCCCGCCAACACGCTCACGCTGATGCGCGGCGCGACGGGCATGCAGATGCGCGACCCGGACCGCTTCCTGCGCTACGTCGACGTCGTCTACCGGACGATGTGGGGCGAAGGGCGGGACCTCGGCAATTCCGTCGAACTTGCCGCCATGCTGACCAGCGAGCGCTTCGACGCCGCGGATTTCACCGTGATGGTCGGCGACCCCGCCGTGAAGGCGAAACTGATCGCCACCACCGAGGAAGCCGTGCAGCGCGGCGTGTTCGGGGCGCCGACGATATTCGTCGGCGAGCAGATGTTCTTCGGCCAGGACCGCCTCGAATTCGTGAAGGACGCCCTCCTGGCGTGAAGGACGCCCTCCGGGCGTAAGTCAAAGTCAGAGAAATGTCAGGCGGCAGTATTTCTGCGCGTCCTGCCCGCCAATCGGCACTTCGAGCCAAATAAGGGGGAAAATCGACGGATGCCGCTTCCCAACGGCGGGGCGATCCGGAACCTGCGAGACATTCCGGTCGAACCGCCCTCCGCTTCGTTCCCTCCTCTTGGCAAAAACCTGAAGGTCCTCCTGATTTGGCCGAAGTTCCCGCCGTCTTTCTGGGGATTCGAAGGCGCGCTGGAGATGATGCCGGAAGCCGCGGTAACCCCCCCGCTAGGGCTGGTCACCGTCGCGGCGCTTTGTCCTCCCACGTGGACTTTGAGGCTGCGCGATCACGCCTTCGACAAAATCACCGACGAGGATTGCCAATGGGCCGACCTGGTGATGGTCAGCGCCATGCACGCCCAGAGAACCGATGCGCTGGCGATCCTGCGCCGGGCACGGTCGCTGGGAACCCGCACATTCATCGGGGGGCCGTGGGCTTCGA
>DATBQR010000062.1:0-73058 GCA_036560705.1 Burkholderiales bacterium
GCGGCGCTGGAGGCGCGCGGCATCCAATGCGTGTTGCCCTGGGGGAGCGAAGAGGAACGGCGCCGCTGCAACCGCATCGCCGCCGCGGTCCGCGGCGCCGTGGTGCCGCGCCGCATGACGCTCGTGGAACTCGCGCGCCTCGCGCGCGAGGCGCGGTGCGTGGTGGGCGTGGACACGGGGCTCGCCCATCTCGCGGCGGCGCTCGGCGTTCCCGTCACCGGCCTGTATTGCGGTTCGGATCCGGCGCTGACCGGCCTGTACGGCGGCGGGCGGCTGATCAACCTGGGCGGCGTCGGCAAGCCGCCCTCGGTGAAAGAGGTGCTGGAGGGGTTGCACTGATGCGCATCCTCTATACGCTGGCGCTGCGCGCGGCGGCGCCGTTCCTGCTGCTCAAACTGTGGTGGCGCGGCCAGCGGGAGCCGGGCTATCGGCGCCGCATCGGCGAGCGCTTCGGCCAGTACAAGGAGGCGCCGCCCACGCAGCCGGTGCTGTGGATGCACGCGGTGTCGGTGGGCGAGGCGCGCGCCGGCGCCGCGCTGGCGCGCGCGCTGCTCGCCGCGCATCCCGGCAGCGAAATGCTCATCACCTGCACCACCACCGCCGGCCGCGAAACCCTGAAGGAACTGCACGGCGAATCGGTGCACGTCGCCTGGCTGCCCTACGACTATCCCGGCGCGGTGCGCCGCTTCCTGGAGCACTACCGGCCGCGCCTGGGCGTGCTGATGGAGACCGAGATCTGGCCCAACCTGCTCGCCGCCTGCGCGGACGACGGCGTGCCCATGCTGCTGGCGAACGCGCGCATGTCGGAAAAATCGGCGCGCGGCTACGCGGGCTGGAGCGGCCTCGCGCGGCCGGCGCTCGCCTCGCTGGCGGCGGTCTGCGCGCAGAGCGAGGCGGACGCGCTGCGCCTGCGCGCGCTGGGCGCGCGGCGCGTCGAGGTTGCGGGCAACCTGAAATTCGACAGCGCGCCGGACGAGGCGAGAAGCGCCGCCGGCCGCGCCTGGCGCGAACGGCTCGGCCGCCCGGTGCTGCTGCTGGCCAGCACGCGCGAGGGAGAGGAAAAAATGCTGCTGGATGCGCTGCCGCCCTGGGACAGGAAAACCCTGGCGGTCCTGGTGCCCCGGCATCCGCGGCGGTTCGATGAAGTCGCCTCGCTGGCCGCAAAGGACGGATTCCCCGTGTCCCGCCGCAGCCGCAGTGAAATTCCGGGACCGGAGGACCGCGTGCACCTGGGCGACACCATGGGAGAGATGGATTTCTACTACGCGGCTGCGGATGTCGCCGTGATCGGCGGTTCCTTCGCGCCGCTCGGCGGGCAAAACCTGATCGAGGCCTGCGCGGCCGGCGTGCCGGTGGTGCTCGGCCCCAGCATGTTCAATTTCGCCGAGGCGACGCGCCTCGCGCTGGAGGCGGGCGCGGCGGTCCAGGCCGCCGACGCGCCGGGCGCCATGCGCGAAGCCTCGCGGCTGCTGGCCGGCGCGCAAGAAAGAAAAAAGATGGGCGCGGCGGGCAGGGCGCTGTGCGAGGCGCATCGCGGCGCCACGCAAAAGCATCTGGCGGTTTGCGCAGAGCTGCTCAAGGCCGCGGCTGCGGCCGCAGCTACTGTTCCAGCGCGCGATTGACCTCTTCGAGGTCCTCTTCGCGCAGGCTGCCGGCGGCGGCTTTCAGCTTCAGGTGGCTGGTGATGGTGTTGTAGCGCGCCACCGCGAGGTCGCGCCGGGTGGAAAACAATTGCTGCTGCGCGTTCAGCACGTCGATGTTGATGCGCACGCCGACCTCGTAGCCGAGCTTGTTCGAATCGAGCGCGCTCTGCGAGGAGACGAGGGCCTGGTCCAGCGCGCGGACCTGCGCGATGCCGTTGATCACGGCCAGGTAGGACTGCTGCGTCAGCAGGACGCTCGAGCGGCGCGCGTTTTCGAGATCCTGCTTGGCCTTCTCGTAGTTGGCGGCGGCTTCCCGCTCGCGCGAGCTGATGGCGCCGCCCTGGTAGATCGGCACCGCCAGCTGGAATCCTATCGAGCCGGAATTCAGCTGCGAGCTGTTGGCGGAAATGCTCGATCCGGTCTGTTCGGTCTGGCCGTACGAGGCGATGAGGTCCACCGTCGGATAGTTGCCGGCGCGGGCGAACCTGTTCTGCAGGCCGGCGATCTGCGTGGCCGCGTCCTGGATGACGATCGGATAGGCCTGCTTCTCGGCGAGCGCCACCCAGTCGTTCATGTTGCCGGGGCTGGGCGGCGACAGCTGTATCTGCCCGCGCAGCGGCTTCAGCCCGGCGTAGTCCTTGCCGGCGATCTGCGCCAGGGCCTTGCGCTTGTTGTCGAGATCGTTCTGCGCCGAGATTTCCTGCGCCACCGCGAGGTCGAAGCGCGCCTGCGCTTCGTGTGTGTCGGTGATGGTGGCGGTGCCGACCTCGAAATTGCGCTTCGCCTGCGCCAGCTGCTCCGAGATGGCGACCTTCTGCGCGCCGACGAGGGCGAGCGTGTCGCCCGCGGCGAGCACGTCGAAGTAAGCCTGGGCGACGCGCACGATGAGGTCCTGTCCCGCCTGGCCGTAGACCGCCTCCGCCTGGCGCACCTGCTGCTCGGCCTGGTCGAACTGCAGCCAGTTCTGCGGCCGGTAGACCGGCTGGGAAAAGGACAGCAGGTAGTTGCGGTTGTAGAACGTGCGGCCGGATTGCGGCACCGGGTTGGGCCCGTAGGTGCCGATGCCCAGGTGGTTGGTCGTCGTGGCGGCGGTCAGGCCGACGCTGGGCAGCACCAGCGCGCGCCCCTGCGGCAGTTTTTCCAGCCCGGCCTGCAGCGCATAGCGCGCCGACGCGTACTGCGCGTCGTAGGCCTTGGCGTCGCGGTAGACCTGCTGCAGGTCTTGCGCGAGCGCAGGCGACGCGAAGACAGAAAGAGCAAGCAGGAACGCACGCATCTCGCAGACCCTATCAGAACTTGAAGCGGGAAGGCTGCTCGCAGTTGGCGAGCGGCGCGAGCAGCGTATCGAACAGTTCGACGGTGCGGAAAGCGCCGGGCGCGGTGCAACTCACAAGCTTCGCGGTCATCGCCGGCGCCTCGCCCGCCACCGCGAAGGCGCGCCCGCCGGGCGCGAGGCTGTCGAGGATGCCCCGCGGGATCACCGGCACCGAGCCGGTGAGCACCACGATGTCGTAGGGACCCCATTTTGCGCAGCCGCGCGCGCCGTCGGCGACCTCGAGGGTGACGTTGTCGACGCCGTGCCGGGCGATGTTTGCCTGGCCGAACGCCGCCAGCGCGGGCAGGATCTCGACCGAATACACCTGCGCCGCGCGATGCGCGAGCAGCGCGGTGAGGTAGCCGCTGCCGGTGCCGATCTCGAGGACGCGGTCCGTTCTCCTCACGGCCAGCTCCTGCAGAACGCGGGCTTCCATCTTCGGCGGCCACATTTTCTGCCCTTCGCCGACGGGGATTTCCATGTCGGTGAAGGCGAGGTTGCGGCAGTCCGGCGGCACGAAATCCTCGCGCGGCACCGCGTAGAGCAGGTCGAGCACGTCCTGGTCCAGCACCTCCCAGGTGCGGATCTGCTGCTCGACCATGTTGGTGCGGGCCTGTTCGAGGTTCATAAAGGGTATTTGCGGTTACTTGCGAAATTCCGCGGCATTTTCGGGGGAGGCGTCCATCTTACCAAAGCGCTTTACCCAGGAGGCAAGGTCGTCGAGATAGGTATAGATCACCGGCACCACCACCAGCGTGAGCAGCCCGGAGGTGATGACGCCGCCGATCACCGCCTGGCCCATGGGCGCGCGCTGCTCGCCGCCCTCGCCCAGGCCGAGGGCGAGCGGGATCATGCCGAAGATCATCGCCAGCGTGGTCATCAGGATCGGCCTGAGGCGGATGCGGCCCGCCGCCAGGACGGCTTGCCTGCGCGGCGCTCCGTTGCGTCTTTCCTGATTCACGAAGTCCACCAGCAGGATGGCGTTCTTCGTCACCAGGCCCATCAGCATGATGAAGCCGATGATGGAGAAGATGTTGAGCGTCGAGCGAAAGAGGATGAGCGCCAGCACCACGCCGATGAGGGACAGCGGCAGCGACATCATGATCGCCACCGGCTGGATGAAGCTGCCGAATTGCGAGGCGAGGATCAGGTAGATGAAGACCACCGCCAGCGCGAGCGCCTGGACCGCGTAGGCGAAGGATTCCTGGATGTCCTTGCTCGATCCGGCCATGGTGTAGCGGTAGCCGGGCGGCATGACGATGCGCTCGAGCCTGGCGCGCAGGTCGTTGGCGGCGTCGCCGGCGGCGCGGTTGAACACGTTGGCCGTGATCAGCACCTCGCGCAGCTGCTCCTTGCGGTTGATCTGCTGCGGCCCGCTGCCGGGCGAGATGCTGGCGATCTCGCGCAGGCTGACCATCCTCGGCGAGCCGTTGGCGTCGGTCTGCGTGGAGGCGAGCGGTACGCGCTCCAGGTCCTCGGCGCGTGCGCGGTCGGCGCGCGACAGGCGCACCTGCACGTCGTAGTACTGGTCGTCGGGCCCCTTCCAGTTGCCGACCGCTTCGCCGGCGAGCAGCGGCCGCAGGGTCGCCGCCACCTGGCCGACGCCGATGCCTAGGTCGCTCGCGAGTTCGCGCTTTAGCTCCACCGACACCTGGGGCTTGGCGGCCTCGTCGCTGGATTCGACGTCCACCGCGCCCCGCACCTCGCGCGTCGCGGCCATCGCCTGCTCGGCGAGCTCGGCGAGGACCTTGCGTTCCTGGCCGAGGATGGATACCTGCAGCGGCTTGCCGCTTGAGACGGTCTTGAAGGCGCCGATCTGCTGCAGCTCGATGCCGGCGATGCGCGAGAGCCGCTCGCGCATCGGCTTGGTGAGGTCGTTCTGCGAGCGTTTGCGCTCCGCCCTCGGCACCAGCTGCACGAAGATGTTGACCTTGTTTTTCCCCTGCACGAAGCCGGTGTTGACCGTGGCGTAGGTGACTTTCACTTCCGGGAACTCGCGCAGCGCGGCCTCGGCCTGGCGCGCCTTCTGCTCGGTGAGTTCCAGCGACGCGCCGACCGGCGTCTTGAACTGCACCTGCAGCTCCGACAGGTCGGGCTCGGGCACGAACTCGGTGCCGACCAGCTTCATGAGCGGGAAGCTGCCGAAGAAGCTGGCGAAGGCGAGCAAGAGCACCGTCTTGCGGTGGGCGAGGCTCCAGGCGAGCAGCCGTTCGTAGCGGGCGGAGACCCGCTCCATCAGCGCGTGGAACCAGGCCAGCAGCCGGCCGAGCGGGTTATCGCTGAATTTTCCTTCGGCCTGCGGGTCGTGCCAGATGGAAGAGAGCATCGGGTCGAGCGTGAAGGAGACGAACATCGAAATCAGCACCGCGGACACCACGGTGAGGCCGAACTGGTGGAAAAAGCGTCCGATGATGCCGCCCATGAAACCCACCGGCAGGAACACCGCGACGATGGAAAAGGTGGTCGCCAGCACCGCCAGGCCGATTTCCTGCGTGCCGATCAGCGCCGCGTCGTGGTGGTTCGCGCCGAGCGCCACATGGCGCACGATGTTCTCGCGCACCACGATCGCGTCGTCGATCAGCAGGCCCACCGAGAGGGACAGCGCCATCAGCGTGAGCACGTTGAGCGTGAAGCCGAAGGCGTAGACGAAGAGGAAGGTGCCGATCAGCGCGATCGGCAGCGTGAGGCCGGTGATCACCGTGCTGCGCCAGGAGGCGAGGAACAGGAAGACGATGGCGATGGTGAGCAGGCCGCCCTCGAGCAGCGTCTTCTTCACGTCGTTGACCGAGTTGCGGATGCCGGTGGAGGCGTCGCGCACGATGTCGACCTTCACGTCCGCAGGCAGGAAGCCCTGCAGGTCCTTCACCACGCGGCGCACGCCGTCCACCACCGCGATGGTGTTTTCGCCCTGCGCCTTGATGATGTCGACGGACAGCGCGCGCTGTCCGTTCACCAGCGCCGAGTTCTCCTCCTCCTGCTGGCCGTCCTCGATCTCGGCGATCGAGCCGAGCGTCACCGCCGTGGTCTTGCCGCCGGCGCCGCGGCGCGCCACGATCATGTTGCGGAAATCCTCGGGGCCGGCGAGCCGCGCGCGCAGCTGGACGATCTTCTCCTGGCTGGGCGTGACGATGGAACCGGCCGGCACTTCCTGGTTTTCCGAGCCGAGCGCGCGCACCACCTGGTCGGCGCCGATTTTCTGCGCCTGCATCGCCTCCAGGTTGAGGAAGACCTTGATCTCGCGCTTGACGCCGCCCACCAGGGTCGCCTGGCCGACGCCGTTGACGTTCTCCAGGCGCTTCTTGATCACCTGGTCGGCGAGCGTGGTGAGCTCGCGCAGGGAGCGGCCCGCGGACTGCACCGCCACCGAAACGACCGGGAAATCGTCCGGGTTGAAGCGGCTGACGCGCGGCTCCTTGATCTCGTCGCGGAAGCTGGAGCGGATCAGGGCGATCTTCTCGCGCACGTCCTGCGCCGCGAGCTTGGGATCGATCGACAGGTCGAACTCGATGATCACCACCGACAGGCCTTCGTAGGAACGCGACGAGAGCGTCTTGATGCCGCTGATGGTGTTGACCGACTCCTCGATGCGCCGCGTGACCTCCTCCTCGACGTTCTCGGGGGAGGCGCCGGGATAGTCGGTCTGCACCACCACCACCGGGAAACTCACGTCGGGGAACTGCTCCACCGGCAGGCGCGAATACGAAAATGCCCCCAGCACCAGCAGCGCGGCCATCATCATGGTCGCGAACACCGGATTGGAAATGCTTATCCGTGTGAACCACATGGCGTGACTGGGTTATTTCTTTTCAGCAACAGAAGGTTCTGGACCTGAGAGTCTTGCGATTAATCCTTCCCGCAATGAACCCAGGTTTACGCGCACGATGCGGTCGCCGGCGGCGAGCCCGTCGAGAACCTGCACCCGGCCGGCGGCGTCGGGCGCGCCTACCTTCACGTTCTTGCGCTTCACCAGCCCGTCCTCGATGGCGTAGACGAAGGTCTGGCCGATCTCTTCACGCACCGCCGAGGCGGGCACGGCCAGCGCATTGTCGATGCGCGACAGCGTGAGCGCGCCCTGCGCGAACATGCCGCCGCGCAGCAGGCCGTCCGCGTTGTCGATCACCGCGTAGACACTGATCGAGCGCGAGCCGGCGGTGGCCGACGGGTTGATGCGCTCGATGCGACCGGCGAAGTCGCGCTCGCCGAAGCCTTCCACGCGGAAATTCATCGCCTGGCCGACTCTCACCTGGCCGATCGCCGCGGGCGGCACGGCGGCTTCGAGCTCGAGCCGCGACAGGTCCACGATGCTCACCACCTTGGCGTCCAGCGCCACACGCTCGCCCGGTTGGGCGTGGCGCTGCGAGACGATGCCCGGGAAAGGCGCGATCAGCACCGCGTCGCCCATGGATTTGCGCGCCACCACCAGTTCGGCTTCGGCGGCGCGCATCTTCGCGGCGGCGACCTCGTAGTTGCTCTGGATGTTGTCGAAGGCGCTTTGCGAGATGAACGCCTTGTCGAGCAGCGCCTTCTGCTGGCTGCGGTTCTTGTCCGCCCACACCAGTTGCGCGCGGGCGGCCTCCACATCCGCCTCGCGCCCGGCGACCTTGGCCTGCACTTCGGTGAGGTCGATCCTGGCGAGCATCTGGCCCTGCTTGACGCTCTCGCCTTCGCGCACCGTGACCGCCACCAGTTCGCCCGCGACCTTGGCCTTCACGGTAGCCTCGGTGAACGGCATCAGCGAACCGGTGAGCGGCAGGGTGCGCTCGAGCGCGCGCGGTTCGACGATGGTGAGGTCGTTCTGCAGGAACTCGGCGACCGGGCGGGCGGATGCCGCGCTCGCCGCAGCGTCGGCGCTGTTCTGGCGGCTTCGCAGGGCGACGCCGGAAACGGCGAGTACGAGCAAGGCCACCGCGGCGGTCGTGATCATCGATCGGCGGGTGATGCGCTGGAAAATGTTCATCGCGTCAATCCTTGGCAAGGCCGTGGCGCAGCATGTCCAGGTGCGCCTCGATGTAGCGCACCGGGTCGATCGCCTGGCGGCCGTGCGCCGCGAGCGAATTGCGCCACATCATGATCACCACCAGCGGCGCGGCGATCAGGGGCGCGGTCTGTACCGGATCGACCGCGCGGAATTCCCCGCGGTCGATGCCGCGCCTGACGATCGCCGCGATCACCTCGTGGCCCGGCTCGACCACCTCGGCGACGTAGAAGCGCGCGAGTTCGGGAAAATTGCCGGCCTCGGCGAGGATGAGTTTCGGGATGCCCGAGACCGGCGTGGCGCCGACTTTTTCCCACCAGCCGCACAGCAGGATGCGCAGCAGTTCGAAGCTGCTGCCTTCGAACTGCTCGATCACGCCCTTCATGACCGTCAGCGGCGAGACCAGGCCTTCGCGCACCACCGCCTTGAACAGCTCTTCCTTGTTCTCGAAGTAGAGATAGAGCGTGCCCTTGGAGATGCCGGCGCGCGAAGCGACATCTTCGAGACGCGTGCCCGCGTAGCCGCGCTCGACGAACAGCTCCAGCGCGGCGGCGGTAATTTCCTCGGGACGCGCATGCTTGCGGCGCGTCCAGCGGGGTTCGGATTTGGCGGGGGAGGGCATCGGAATAAAAATAACTGACCGGTTAGTAATATAATGCTGCAGTGCCAAATGGTCAAGGGGCGCAAACTCTTGACCCTACGCAGGGGTCCCGCCTCCGAGGGTCGGAAGCCGGGTGAGAAAAACCCTCAGAACCTGATGCGGATAATGCCGCCGAAGGAAGCGCACATGAACGCCAATCCCAAGTTTCTTTCCGCCACCGCGCAGGTCGACGAGGCAGCGATCAAACCGCTGCCGAATTCGAGAAAAATCCATGTGGAGGGCTCCCGGCCGGACATCCGTGTGCCGATGCGCGAGATCACCCAGGCCGACACGCCGAGCATGTTCGGCGGCGAGAAAAATCCGCCCGTCTATGTTTACGACTGCTCCGGGCCGTACACGGACCCGGCGGCGAAGATCGACATCCGCTCAGGCCTGCCGGCCTTGCGCGAGCCTTGGATTCTGGCGCGCAACGATACTGAATTGCTCAGGGAACCGTCGTCCCGATTCGGCAAGGAAAGACTGGCCGATCCCAGGCTCGCGGAACTGCGATTCAATCTGAAGAGAAACCCGAGAAAAGGCAAAAGCAACGTCTCGCAGATGCATTACGCCCGCAAAGGCATCGTCACCCCGGAGATGGAATTCATCGCCATCCGCGAGAACCTGCAGCGCGAGCGGTACATCGAGAGCCTGAAGGCGGGCGGCAAGACCGGCGAAAAAATGCTGGAACTGATGTTGAAGCAGCACCGCGGCGAGAGCTTCGGCGCGGCGATCCCGGATCTCATCACGCCGGAATTCGTGCGCTCGGAAGTCGCGCGCGGCCGCGCCATCATCCCGGCCAACATCAACCATCCGGAATCGGAGCCGATGGTCATCGGCCGCAATTTCCTGGTGAAGATCAACGCCAACATCGGCAATTCCGCCGTCTCCTCCGGCATCGGCGAGGAAGTGGAGAAGATGACCTGGTCGATCCGCTGGGGCGGCGACACGGTGATGGATCTGTCCACCGGCAAGCATATTCACGAGACGCGCGAGTGGATCATCCGCAATTCGCCGGTGCCGATCGGCACGGTGCCGATCTACCAGGCGCTCGAAAAAGTGGACGGCAAGGCCGAGGACCTGACCTGGGAAATCTACCGCGACACGCTGATCGAGCAGGCCGAGCAGGGCGTCGACTACTTCACCATTCACGCGGGCGTCTTGCTGCGCTACGTGCCGATGACCGCCTCGCGCATGACCGGCATCGTCTCGCGCGGCGGCTCGATCATGGCCAAGTGGTGCCTCTCGCACCACAAGGAGAGCTTCCTCTACACCCACTTCGAGGACATCTGCGACATCATGAAGGCCTACGACGTGAGCTTCTCGCTCGGCGACGGCCTGCGGCCCGGCTCCGGCTACGACGCCAACGACGAAGCGCAGCTATCCGAATTGAGAACCTTGGGTGAACTCACGCAGGTCGCCTGGAAGCACGACGTTCAAGTCATGATCGAAGGCCCGGGCCATGTGCCGATGCAGCTCATCAAGGAGAACATGGACATCCAGTTGAAGGAGTGCCATGAGGCGCCCTTCTACACGCTGGGACCCTTGACCACCGACATCGCGCCCGGCTACGACCACATCACCAGCGCCATCGGCGCGGCGCAGATCGGCTGGTACGGCACGGCGATGCTCTGCTACGTCACGCCGAAGGAGCACCTCGGCCTGCCGAACAAGAAGGACGTGAAGGACGGCATCATGGCCTACAAGATCGCCGCGCACGCCGCCGACCTCGCCAAGGGGCATCCGGGCGCGCAGATCCGCGACAACGCGGTCTCCAAGGCGAGGTTCGAATTCCGCTGGGACGACCAGTTCAACCTCGGCCTTGATCCTGACACCGCTAAGGACTTCCACGACGAGACGCTGCCGAAGGACTCGATGAAGGTGGCGCACTTCTGCTCGATGTGCGGGCCGCACTTCTGCTCGATGAAAATCACCCAGGACGTGCGCGACTACGTCGAGAAGGGCATGCAGGAAAAATCGGTCGAGTTCGTGAAGAAGGGCGCCGAGATCTACCAGAAGACCTGACGCGGCATGGATTCGAGTCTGCTGCAGGCGCTGGTCCTCGGCATCGTTGAGGGGCTCACCGAGTTCCTGCCGATCTCCAGCACCGGGCATCTCATCCTCGCGGGCGAGCTGCTCGGCGCGAACGACGAGCGCTGGAACGTGTTCAACATCGTCATCCAGACCGGCGCGATGCTCGCCATCGTGTGGGAATACCGCGCGCGTTTTTTCAAGGTCGATGTCGCGCTCTACCGCAACCTGTTCGTCGCCTTTCTTCCCGCGGCGGTGTTCGGCTTGCTGTTTTCGGGCTTCATCAAGAGCCATCTGTTCCACGCCGTGCCGGTGGCGATCGCGTTCATCGTCGGGGGTGTGATTATTCTTTTTGTCGATAGGGGCGAAAGAAGTGCAAGAGTAAAAGACACCCATTCGATGTCCTGGCTGGATGCGCTGAAAGTCGGCTTCGCGCAGTGCTTCGCGCTCATCCCGGGCACCTCGCGCTCGGGCGCGACGATCATCGGCGGCATGCTGTTCGGCCTTTCGCGCAAGGCCGCCACCGAATTCTCTTTTTTCCTGGCCGTGCCCACTCTGGTGGCGGCGGGCGGCTACGATCTGTTCAAGCATCGCGCGTTGTTCTCGGCGAGCGACCTGCCGATCTTTGGCGTCGGTTCAGTCGCCGCCTTCGCCTCGGCGTTTCTAGTGGTGCGCTGGCTGATCCGCTATGTGGCGACGCACGACTTCAGGCCGTTCGCCTGGTACCGCATCGCGTTCGGGATTTTCGTCCTCGGGGCGGTGTATCTATCCCTGTACCCAGGGTAGGCCGGCCTTGCGCCAGCCGCCCACGGTATTGCGATGGTGCTCGGCGTCCTTGTCGCCCTCGAAGCCTTCGAGGATGTTGTAGGCCTCCTTCCAGCCCGCTTGCGTGGCGGCGATCGCCGCCTGGTGCGAGCGGGCGCCCGAACGGCACAGGAACATTACTGGTTCGTCCTTCTTCGCCGTGTTTTCTAGCTGCCTGAGGAAATCCGGGTTGCGCTGGCCGTCCGGGTAGGTGCTCCATTCGATCGTGTCGCTGCCGGGCACCGAACCGACATATTGAAGTTCGGCCTCGGTGCGTACGTCGACCAGCTTTGCCCCGCTTTGCATCAGCTCATGGGCTTCCGTGGGGAGCAGGGCGCCCGCGTATGGAAGCCGCATGTTCTGGCCGCGTTCTTTCGCTTTTTGCCTGATTTCATCCATACCCAGGATTATAGGTTCTGGAGGGGGTGGCACCGGCATGGTGCCGGCGCACCGCATGGCGCACTGACAAAGTGCATTTTGGTCGTTTAGAATCGCATCGGTTTGGCCAGAAGGGGGATGGCCACGGTGCTGCCGTTTGGCATGGATTCTGCTCATTAAGGCGGGTCCAGCCGGCGTGCCCGGCCCGTCCTCATTTAACTACCCGCTCAGGAGATTCCAGATGGCGATGACGCCCGATGACGTATTGAAGATGATCAAGGACAAGGAGGTGAAGTTCGTCGACATCCGCTTCACCGACACCCGCGGCAAGGAGCAGCACGTTTCCGTGCCGGCGAAAGTCTTCAACAAGGACAAGTTCACCGACGGCCACGCTTTCGACGGCTCGTCGATCGCCGGCTGGAAGGGCATCCAGGCCTCCGACATGCTGCTGTACCCGGACGCCTCGACCGCCCGCATGGATCCGTTCACCGACGAAGCCGTGCTCAACATCAACTGCGACGTGGTCGAGCCCACGGACGGCAAGCCCTACAACCGCTGCCCGCGGGGGATCGCCAAGCGCGCGGAGGCCTATCTCAAGTCCTCCGGCATCGGCGACGTGGCGTATTTCGGCCCCGAGCCCGAGTTCTTCATTTTCGACGGCGTCACCTGGAGCGTCGACATGTCCGGGTCTTCGGTCAAGATCAAGTCCGAGGAAGCGCCCTGGTCCACCGGGATCGACTACGAGTCGGGCAACATGGCGCATCGCGCACCGGTGAAGGGCGGCTACTTTCCGGTGCCGCCGGCCGACACGCTGCAGGACATCCGCAACGCGATGTGCATCGCGCTCGAGCAGCAGGGCGTGGAGGTCGAAGTGCATCACCACGAAGTGGCCGCCGCGGGTCAGTGCGAGATCGGCACCAAGTTCGCGCCGCTGGTGCAACGCGCCGACTGGCTGCAGATCCTGAAGTACACGGTGTGGAACGTCGCCGCGTCCTACGGCAAGACGGCGACCTTCATGCCCAAGCCGATCGTCGGCGACAACGGCTCGGGCATGCACGTGCACCAGTCGGTGTGGAAGGGCGGCAACAACCTGTTCGCGGGCAATCTCTATGCCGGCCTCTCCGAGTTCGCGCTGCACTACATCGGCGGCATCATCAAGCACGCCAAGGCGCTGAACGCGATCACCAACCCGGGCACCAACTCCTACAAGCGGCTGGTGCCGGGCTTCGAGGCGCCGATCAACCTCGCCTACTCGGCGAAGAACCGCTCGGCCTCCTGCCGCATCCCCTACGTGGCGAGCCCCAAGGCGCGCCGCGTCGAGGTGCGCTTCCCCGATCCGACCGCGAACGCCTACCTGGCGTTCTCCGCGATGCTGATGGCGGGGCTGGACGGCGTGCAGAACAAGATCCATCCCGGCGACCCGATCGACAAGGACCTCTATCACCTGCCGCCCGAAGAGGCCGGCAAGGTGCCGCAGGTCTGCGCGTCGCTGGACGAAGCGCTCGAGAACCTGAAGAAGGATCACGCCTTCCTCACCAAGGGCGGGGTGTTCGACGAGGATTTCCTCGAGTCCTACATCGCGCTGAAAATGGACGAAGTCACGCGCTTCCGCATGACGACCCATCCGGTCGAGTTCGACATGTACTACAGCTCGTAGCCGCCTCGGAAGCTGAAGCGTTAGTAGAAGGACGGGCAGAAGGACGGGCTGCGGCCCGTCCTTCTCATTTTGAGGCCGGATTGAAAAAAACCTATTTGTGGCATAGACTTAGCGAATCCATTTCAGGCGTCTTCTTGCCCATGTCGCGGATCGGTGCATTGTTGGTTCTGGCACTCGGCTTTGCCGCCGGCGGCGTTGCGTTCGCGCAGACGGAGACGATCTGGAGCTGCAAGGACAGCGCCGGGCGCACCAGCGTCACCAATCTCAAGGAGGACACCGTGGGCAAGGACTGCCGCATCGTGCAGCAGCAGCGCGTGACCGTGGTGCCGGCCTCCAAGAACAAATCGCCTGCCGGGTTCCCGAAGGAATCGACCTCCGACCGCGTCGCCGCCAAGGTCAAGCAGCGCGACACGCTGGAGCAGGAGCTTACCCAGGAGGAGTCGATGCTCGCGGATGCGAGGAAAAAGCTCTCCGAACAGGAAGCGATGCGCGGCGGCGATGAAAAGAATTACACCAGGGTGCTCGAGCGGCTGAAACCGTACCAGGACACGGTCGAGGTCCACGAAAAGAACGTCGACGCCCTGAAGCGCGAGCTCGCCAATCTTTCGCGCTGAGGCGGAGCCGATCCGGCCCGTGGCCGAAGCGCGTTCCGCCGGGTTCTCCGGGCTAGAGCTGCTGGCCACCGCCGTGGTGGTGCTGGACGGCAGCTACGTCGTGCGCTACACCAACCCGGCCGCCGAGAACCTGCTCGGCGCCGGCGCCCGGTCCCTCGTCGGCCAGCCGTTCCCCGCCCTGTTCGCCGACGGCGCAGCCCTCGAAGAAATGCTTGCCGAGGCGCTTGCCGTGCATTGGAGCTACCGTGCGCAGACCGTGGGCTACGAACGCGCCGGGCGCGATCCGCTGCCGCTGTCCTGCCTGGTCGCGCCGATCGACATGCCGGACATGCCTTTGCTGGTCGAACTGCGCCCGATCCAGGAGCAGTTGCGCCTGGAGCGCGAGGAGCGCCTGCTCGACCAGCAGGAAACGACCCGGGAGCTGCTGCGCAATCTGGCGCACGAGATCAAGAATCCGCTCGGCGGCCTGCGCGGCTCCGCGCAGCTGCTCGAGCGCGAACTCGAACGGCCCGAACTGCGGGAATACACCCAGGTCATCATCAAGGAGGCCGATCGTCTGCAGGTGCTGCTCGACCGGCTGCTGACGCCGCGGCGCACGGTGCAGCTCCGGCAGGTGAACATCCACGAGGTTCTCGAGCGCGTGCGGAGCCTGGTGCTGGCCGAGTTTCCGCAAGGCATCGCGGCCATCCGCAACTACGATCCGAGCGTCCCGGACCTGATGGGGGACGTGGAGCAATTGATCCAGGCCGTGCTGAACGTGGTCCGCAACGCCGCCCAGGCGCTCCTTTCCGGGGCGAACGGCGGCCGCGGGGGGGCCATCGTGCTGCGGACCCGGGCGGTCCGCCAGGTGACCATTGCGCGGCAGCGGCACAAGCTGGCATTGGAATTGCAAGTAATAGACGACGGGCCCGGCGTGCCCGAGGAAATCCGCGACCGCGTCTTCAACCCGCTCGTTTCGGGACGGGAAGGGGGCAGCGGCATCGGCCTCGCGCTCGTGCGGACCTACGTGCAAAACCACGGTGGCGTGGTCGAATTCGACAGCCGCCCGGGAAGAACCGTATTCACACTATTGTTGCCTCTGGCATGAAACCGGTCTGGATCGTCGACGACGATCGCTCCATCCGCTGGGTATTCGAGAAGGCGCTCAGCCGCGAGGGCATCTCGTACAACTCCTTCGCCTCGGCGCGCGAGGCGCTCGACGCACTGTCGGGCGGCGCGCCGCAGGTCCTCATTTCCGATATCCGCATGCCCGGGCAATCGGGCATCGAACTGCTGCAGGAGGTGAAGGAAAAGCACCCGGCGGTCCCCGTGATCGTGATGACGGCGTACTCCGACCTGGAATCCGCGGTCGCGGCGTTCCAGGGCGGCGCTTACGAATACCTGCCGAAGCCCTTCGATGTCGATCAGGCGGTCGAGCTCATACGCCGGGCGCTGGAGGAGAGCCAGCGCGAGCAGGAGGCGCTCGATCCCGTCCGGGAGGTTCAGGAAATCCTCGGGCAGGCGCCGGCGATGCAGGAGGTATTCCGCGCCATCGGGCGGTTGTCGCAGTCGAGCGCCACGGTGCTGATCACCGGCGAGTCCGGCACCGGCAAGGAACTGGTGGCAAGGGCGCTGCATCGGCACAGCACCCGCGCGGCCAAGCCGTTCATCGCCATCAACACCGCCGCGATGCCCAAGGATCTGCTCGAGTCCGAGCTGTTCGGCCACGAGCGCGGTGCGTTTACCGGCGCGCAGGCGCTGCGGCGCGGCCGCTTCGAGCAGGCCGAGGCGGGCACCCTGTTCCTGGACGAAATCGGCGACATGCCGTCGGAGCTGCAGACGCGGCTGTTGCGCGTGCTGTCGGACGGCACCTTCTACCGGGTGGGCGGCCACCAGCAGCTGAAGGCGAACGTCCGGGTGATCGCCGCCACGCACCAGGACCTCGACAGCCGCGTGCGCGAAGGCGGATTCCGCGAGGACCTCTACCATCGCCTGAACGTCATCCGCGTCCGCATCCCATCACTGCGCGAGCGGCGCGAGGACATTCCGCTGCTGGCGCGGCATTTCCTGGCCAAGAGCGCCAAGGAGCTCAACGTAGAGTCCAAGCGCCTGTCGGACGAAGTGCTTGCTCACCTCGCGCGGATGGATTTCCCCGGCAACGTGCGCCAGCTGGAGAACCTGTGCCACTGGCTCACGGTCATGGCGCCCGGTCAGGCGATCGGCATCGCCGATCTGCCGGCCGAATTCCGCGGCGAGCCCGCCGCCGCAAGCATGGCGCCGGCCTCGGACTGGGTCGCCGCGCTCGAGCAGGAGGTCGAGCGGCGCCTGGCGCGCGGCGAGACCGGCGTGCTCGATCAGCTCTCGCGCCAGTTCGAGCGCTCGCTGATCTCCAAGGCGCTGGCGCGCACCGGTGGGCGCCGGATCGAAGCGGCCAACCTGCTCGGCATGGGCCGCAACACCATCACGCGCAAAATCCAGGAACTCGGCATCGGCGACGCCGACGACTGAGATTGTCGTTGTCCCCGCGAAAGCGGGGACCCACGTGGATTCCCGCACCCCGATAGATTCGTTCGGGGCCAGGTTTCGCGGGAATGACGGTTACTTGGCTTTTCTATTCATCTCCAGGCGGGCGTCCACGACCGCCACGATTTCATCCACCGCCGCCGAGCGCATGCCCTTCTGCGCGCCGATCGCCTTTACCAGCCGGTCGGTGCGCTCGATGTTGGGCGCGCCGGCGTCCACTGCGCGCGCGGCCGAGGAAGGCGTTACCAGCGACTGCGCCGCCGCGGCGTATTTCTCGAAGGGCACCATGTCCTTGCGGTCCGCGCCCAGCGAGACGCACAGGTCGACCACCCAGTTGTAGACCGAGCGCGAGATTTCCAGGTCGGAGTGCACCGCTTCCTTGATCGGGCGGATGCCGTCCTTCCGGATGCAGCGGTAGTTGCCGGCGAGCAGCATGGCCCATTTCGCCAGCGGCACGAACACCGAGTCGTGCACTTTCAACTTGACCGGGAGTTCCATTCCCTCGAAGCGCGCGGCTTCGATGTCGGCCTCGAGCCGGCGCAGGATGCCGGTGTGCGCTTCCGAGTCAAAGCGCGCCGCCTTGAAATTGGTGGGCAGCCTCACCTGCAGCACGTTGACCTTCTCCTCGGGCGGGCGGAAGGCCTGCGGGTCGGGGCTGCAAAGCGTCACCAGCTTCGGATCGAAGCCGTCCCAGACCGTGGCATCGGTGAAGCAGTCGCGCAGCGAAGCCATGGACAAGCCGGGAATCCGCGCGAGATAGGGCAGCGGCGGAATGTTCATGATCGACATGCAGGGGACCCTGGCCTTTGCCACTGCGTCGAGCAGTTCGCGCACGCCCGGCGAGCGGTATTGCGGCTCCTGCATTCCCAGCACCACGAGGTCCTGGCCAGCGGGGCTCGCTTCGGCCGGCGTGCACGCGGAGAGCTTGCCCGCGAGCTTGCGCGAATCGATTTCGACGAGGCCCTCGCGACCCTTGACGGGCATGCGAACGATCGCGCCTTCCCGGTTGAACAGCTCGGCTTCCGCCGGGGTACAGACCATTCTCGCGTTATGCCCGGCGAGCAGCAGCTTGGTGGCGAGCAGGGAGCCGTAAGAGGCGCCGAAGATCAGGACGCTATGGGGATTTTTCATAATGTGGAATCGGGGTTCGTAGGACGGAAAACAGCCTACTCCCGCGCCAATGGCGGTGCAATCGCGCGCCGCAGCATTCGGGCCCGGCCGGGACGGCTAGCGCGCGCGCTTGGTCTTGCTGACGATTTCTTCGCGCACGTCGGTGATCTCGCGCGCGCGGGACGCACCCGCGCCGTCGCAATGCTCCGTTCTCGGGCAATGCATGCTGCGCGGGCAGATGATGCGAGCCGGCTTGGACAGCGCATCCTCCACCCAGGCGATGTTCAGCACCCTTGCTGCGCCCTGGATGGCTTCGGCCGCGGCCTCGGGAATCCTCGCCTCGCCGTGCTGCTGCAGGCAGGCGCCGACGATGCTTTTCACCACCTTCTCCGCGTCTACGCCGTGCGAGTGCAGCGCCGGGGAGAGGTCCAGCCCGACCGACAGCACGTGAGAATTGCCGGCCATGTCGCTGGTGCGCCGGGAGTGGCAGCAATACAGCAGCGCCTGTTCGCCATCCAGCAGGACCGAGATCTGTGAGCCGCGATCCGCGCCGCGTCCGGCTTCCAGCATGCGAAAGACCGCCCAGTTCGGACACGGATCCGAAATCTGCGCCATGTTCCCCCAGGGCAGCGGGATGCCGTTGCCGCGGTACACCGCGCGCAGGTATCCCGGCGGATAGGCGTCGAAGAAGTGCCAATAGGGATAGGGCGAAACCTTGGTCATCCGGCGCATGACCACCGCCGGCGTGAGCTCGATCTTCTCTCCCGCCTCGACGCGGTAGGACTCGCGCGCGAGGAAGCGCCGGAACGGCGCTTTGGGGGCGAGCAGTGCGCCGGCGAAGAAGCTGCACTCGAAATCGCGCCACGCGTGCAGCACGTCCTGCGGACTCATGCCGGGCGCGGTGTGTGCGCCCTCGGGGCTGCCGCCCATTTCGCCGCCGGTGGCGTGCGCCGACTTCAGGCCGTCGCCGTCGTGCAGCACCTTGTGGGCCAGGTGCGAGGCGAGGTCGAACTTCAGGCGCGCCGGATCGTCCTGCAGCTCGCGGTTCAGGAAGATGGTGCGCGGCGATTCGAAGAACGAACGCACCATGCTGCGCAGTTCGCGGTCCTTGTCGCGCGCCAGCACCGGCTTCCTGTCGAACCAGCGCAGCGCCAGCCCGTGCTGCTTGCACAGGCGCGTGAGATCGTCCACGCTCAGCGGGAAGCGCCGCTCGCCGATGCTCTCGGCCGCGCGCTCGAGGTCCGGAAAATCGTTGCGCGACATTTCCTGGTGCGAGCGGATCAGCAGGTGCGCGAACTGCCGGCCCGTGGTGCCGGTCTGCGCGAGCAGCTCGGGGATCGCCGCCTGCAGCAGTTCCCGGGAGAACAGGAACGCCGGCTCGAGCGGCACCGAGGGCGCGCCGCCCAGCCGGCTCGCGGCGGCCGGCATTTCCGCCTCGGGGTTGCCGTCCAGGAACCAGCCCGGCTCGCGCTGGAACACCGAGGACAGGAGCCGCAGCACTTCGCTGGAAGGCACGCGCTTGCCGCTTTCGATCATGCTCAGGTAGGACACCGACGGGGCGCCGGCCGAATCGAGCTGGATGCAGCGCGTGGACAGTTCCTCCAGCGTCAGGCCGTTGCGCTTGCGCAGCGCGCGCAGCTTGGTGCCGAGGAAGTGGCTTTTACGGACATGGGTCTCGGGGGTCATGGAGGCGCGGCGAAGGCGGATGGGCGGGAAAGCGTTTGTGAAATTAACAATGTGAAATTTCTACAGTGAAATTTTCCATTTCTAGCCAGCATAATGCCTCATGTGCCACCCCAAGCAAAGGAACCCCGCTTGAAGCGCAACGTCCTGATTCTGGGTGCCTCCTACGGTTCGCTGCTCGCCACCAAACTATTGATGGCCGGCCACCGCGTCACCCTCGTCTGCACGAGGGGCACGGCCGAGCTCGTCAGCCGCGAAGGCACGGTGGTCCGTTTCCCGATCAAGGGCTGGCAGGGGCTGCTGCAGGTGCCCTCGGCCGCCCTGTCCGGCAGCCTGGACGCCTGCGAACCGGCTTCGGCCGATCCTGCCCGGTACGACCTGGTCGTGCTCGGCATGCAGGAAGCGCAGTACGGCGAGCGCTCGGTGCGCGAACTGACGGGGCGCATTGCCCGTTCGAAGAAACCCTGCCTCGCCATCATGAACATGCCGCCGCCGCCGTTCCTGCGGCGCATCCCGGCGCTGGCCGCATTGGACCTGCGCCACTGCTACGCCGATCCGGCGGTCTGGGACGGCTTCGAGCCTGGCCTGGTGAGCCTGGCCAGCCCCGATCCGCAGGCGTTCCGCCCGCAGGGAGAGCCCAAGAACGTGCTGCAGGTCGGCCTGCCCACCAACTTCAAGGCGGCGCGCTTCGAATCCGACACGCACACCGCGCTGCTGCGCGAACTGGAGGCCGACATCGAGCGCGCGCGCTTCGCCGGCAAGAGCGATCTCGAGCTGCCGGTCAAGCTGAAGGTGCACGACTCGCTCTTCGTGCCGATGGCGAAATGGCCGATGCTGATCGCCGGCAACTACCGCTGCATCCGCGCGCAGGAGATGATTTCCATCCGCGAGGCGGTGCACGGCGACCTAGACCGTTCGCGCGAGATCTACAATTGGGTCGCCGACCTGTGCATGCGGCTGGGCGCGGAGGCGGCCGACCTCGTGCCCTTCGAGAAATACGCGAAAGCCGCGGAAGGGCTGGGCAAGCCGTCATCCGCCGCGCGCGCCTTGTTCAGCGGCGCACCCCACATCGAGCGGGTCGACAGCCTGGTGCACTGCATTGCGGGCCGCTTCGGGGCGCACAGCGCGCCGCTGCGCGAAATCGTCGGGCTGGTGGACGATCGCCTCGGGATGAACCGTCGCGTCGCAGAGTCCGTGGCCGCCTAACCTGAAATACCATCAAACCGAAAGACGTCAAACATCATGAACGCTGCCATTGTCGAAGAGCAATCCACGCCGCAGGTGCTGGGCAAGGTGACGCCGCAGTTCGCCACCATCCTGACCCCGGAAGCCCTCGCCTTCGTCGCGAAACTGCACCGCCAGTTCGAGGCGCGCCGGCAGGAGCTGCTGGCGCGGCGCGCGGCGCGGCAAAAGGAATTCGATGCCGGGAAGCTGCCGGATTTCCTGCCGGAAACGAAAAAAATCCGCGATGCCGAGTGGCGGATCGCGCCGCAGACGAAGGACCTGCTCGACCGCCGCGTCGAGATCACCGGGCCGACGGACCGCAAGATGGTGATCAACGCGCTCAACTGCGGCGCCGCCACCTTCATGGCGGACTTCGAGGACGCCAACTGCCCGACCTGGTTCAACATGATCGACGGGCAGATCAATCTGCGCGATGCGGTGCGCCGCAGCATCACGCTCGAGCAGGGCGGCAAGAGCTACAGGCTGAACGAGAAGACCGCGGTACTGCTGCCGCGGCCGCGCGGCTGGCACCTGGACGAGAAGCACGTCACCGTCGACGGCCAGCCGGTTGCCGGCGGCATCTTCGATTTCGCGCTGTACTTCTTCCACAACGCAAGGGAGCTGCTGTCCCGCGGCAGCGGACCGTATTTCTACCTGCCGAAGATGGAGTCGCACCTCGAGGCGAGGCTGTGGAACGACATCTTCTTGGCTTCCCAGGAATATTTGAACTTGCCCAAGGGGACCATCAAGGCCACTTGCCTCATCGAGACGCTGGTCGCCGCGTTCGAGATGGAGGAATTCCTCTGGGAGCTGAAGGACCATTCGGCGGGCCTCAATATCGGCCGCTGGGACTACATCTTTTCCTGCATCAAGAAGCTCCGCAGCCACAAGGATTTCTGCCTGGCCGACCGCGCCCAGGTCACCATGACCTCGCCCTTCATGCGCAGCTATGCGCTGCTGCTGGTGAAGACCTGCCACCGGCGCGGCGCGCCGGCGATGGGCGGCATGGCGGCGCAGATCCCGATCAAGAACGACCCTGCGGCGAACCAGGCGGCGATGGACAAGGTGCGCCAGGACAAGCTGCGCGAAGTAACCGACGGCTGCGACGGGACCTGGGTCGCCCACCCTGCATTGGTGCCGATCGCCAGGGAAGTATTCGACCAGTACATGCCGCAGCCCAACCAGTACGCCAAGCAGCGGCCCGACGTCAGCGTCGCGGCGAAAGACCTGCTCGATTTCAAGCCCTCGGCGCCGATCACCGAGGCGGGCGTGCGCAACAACATCTCCGTCGGCATCCAGTACCTGGGCGCCTGGCTCGCGGGCAACGGCTGCGTGCCGGTGTTCAACCTGATGGAAGACGCCGCCACCGCGGAAATCTCGCGCTCGCAGATCTGGCAGTGGATCCGCTCGTCCAAGGGCGTGCTCGACGACGGCCGCAAGGTGACGGTGGAGCTGTTCCGCGCCTTGCTGGCCGAAGAGCTGCCGAAAGTGCGGATTTATCTCGGCGAAGAAGCCTGGCGGGCCGGCAAGTACGAAGAGGGCGCGAAGCTGTTCGAGAAAATTACCGTCGGCGACTACGTCGAATTCCTCACGCTGCCCGCGTACCAGCTCATCGACTAGTCGGGAACGGGGCGTCTCGACCGCCCTGGTCGCCCTGTTAGGAAAACTCCGCGATCACCGGCGCATGGTCGGAGGGCCGCTCCAGCTTGCGGGGTTCCCTGTCGACCGTGCTGCTGGTACAGCGCCGTGCGAGCTCAGCCGAGACGAGGATGTGGTCGATGCGCAGGCCCGCATTGCGCCGGAAACCCATCATGCGGTAGTCCCACCAGGAGTAGGTCTTGTCCGGCTGCTCGAACAGGCGGAATGAATCCTTGAGGCCGGGCGCGAGCAGCGCGCGCCACGCCGCGCGCTCGGGCTCGGAGACATGCACCTGCCCTTCCCAGGCCTTCGGATCGTGCACGTCGCGGTCTTCCGGCGCGACGTTGAAATCTCCCGCCACCGCGAGCTGCGGATGGCGCGCCATTTCCGCCGCCAGGTATTCCTTCAGGGCCGCGAACCAGCGCAGCTTGTAGTCGTACTTCTCAGAGCCCACGGCCTGCCCGTTGGGGCAATACACGCAAACCGCGCGTACGCCGTTCACAGTTGCCGCGATGACGCGCTTCTGCTCGTCGGCGAAGCCGGGCATTCCCATGCTCACCTCCGACAAGCCGGCGCGCGCAAGGATCGCCACGCCGTTGTAGGTTTTCTGCCCGGAGACCGCGGCCTGGTAGCCCGCGGCCTCGAGTTCGGCGCGCGGAAACCTGGGGTCTTCCAGCTTGAGTTCCTGCAGGCAAACGATGTCCGGCTGCGCCTTGGCCAGCCAGTCAGTGAGATGCGGCAGGCGGACCTTCAGCGAATTGACGTTCCAGGCCGCAAGCTTCATCTTGCGGCGGCGGGACTACTTGGTATCGCCGGGGACGCCGTAAGGGCCGGGCTTCTGCGGCGTGCCCTGCAGGCCGCTGGGGTCGTAGGGCCCGGCCTTCTGCGAGGATGCCTCCACTTTTTCCGCCTGGGCGGCAGGCTTGCCGTCCGGCGCGTCGGGCGCTTTCTGCGAGCGCGCCGGGAAAACCCCCGCTCTCGGATAACCGGCGCTGTCGAGCAGCGCATCGAAGGCGCCCTGTTCGAAGCCGCGTTCGACGGAACGGCCGACGAGCATCGTCGGCACGTCGGTGCCGCCGGAGACGCGCTTCAGTTCTTCATTCGTGTCGTTTTCGAAGACCGAAACTTCCTTGAAAGGGATGCCGCGCTTGTTGAGCAGCGCGCGCGCGCGATCGCAGCCTTCCTTGCAGGCGGGCGCGGTGTAGAGCGTGACCGGAAAATCCTGCTGCAGGCGGGCAAGTTCGAAAGGCAGCGGGGCGCCGGACGGTTTGGCGGCCGCGCCGGCGGCGCTATCGGTCTTGCGTACGTCCTTCGCCGAAGCCGGGGGCGGCGTATCGGTGTACTGAATGCGGCCATTCTTGTCTACCCAGCGGTATTGCTGCGCATGGGCGAGCCCCGCGAGCGTGAGCAAGACGAGCAAAAAAGCCCTGGAAATCATATGGGAATCATACCACTGTGCCTAAGCAACGCATCCACGCTCGGCTCGCGGCCGCGGAAGGCGCGGAACGAATCGGCCGCCGGGCGGCTGCCGCCCACGGCGAGGATCTCGTCGCGGAACCGCGCGCCGGTCTCCGGGTCCAGCACGCCCCTGGACGAGCGCTTCTCTTCGAACGCGCTGTAGGCGTCCGCCGACAGCACCTCGGCCCATTTGTAGCTGTAGTAGCCCGCGGCGTAGCCGCCGGCGAAGATGTGCGAAAAGCTGTTCGGGAAGCGGTTCCACGCGGGCGGCAGCAGCACCGCCACCTCGCGCCGCACCTCGCCCAGCAGTTCGAGCGCCGCGCGGCCGGAGTCGGGATGAAGCGCGGGATCGAAATCCGAGTGCAGCCGCATGTCGAACAGCGCGAACTCGATCTGCCTCAGCGTGTCGAGGCCCGAATGGAAATTCTTCGCCGCCAGCATTTTTTCGAACAGGGCGCGCGGCAGCGGCTCGCCGCTGTCGACATGCTTCGTCATGTGCCGCAGCACGTCCCATTCCCAGCAGAAGTTCTCCATGAACTGGCTCGGCAGCTCGACCGCGTCCCATTCCACGCCGTTGATGCCGGCGACGCCGAGATCCTCGACGCGCGTCAGCAGGTGGTGCAGGCCGTGGCCGAACTCGTGGAACAGCGTGATCACGTCGTCGTGCGTGAAGAGGGCCGGCTTGCCGCCAATGGGCCCCGAGAAATTGCAGTTGAGGTAGGCCACCGGGACTTGGATGCCGGAGTCCAGGCGCCGCCTGGAAATCGCGCCGTCCATCCAGGCGCCGCCGCGCTTGGTGTCGCGCGCGTAGAGGTCGACGTAGAACTGGCCGACCAGTTCGCCGCCCGTGCCGCGGATGTCGAAAAAGCGCACGTCCTTGTGCCAGGTTTCGGTTTTTTGTTCCGAGATTGTCAATTGATATAGGCTCTGGACCAATCCGAACATTCCCGGCAGCACCTGCGTCTCGGGGAAGTATTGCTTCACTTCCTGGTCGGAGAAGGCATAGCGCTTGGCGCGCAGCTTTTCCGAGGCGTAGGCGATGTCCCAGGATTCGAGCTTGCCGATGCCCAACTCGTCCCGGGAGAACTGCCGCAATTCGTCCAGGTCGCGCTCGGCGAAGGGACGCGCGCGGCGGGCCAGGTCGTGCAGGAAGTCGATCACCTGGTCCGGCGTCTGCGCCATCTTCGGCACCAGGGAGACTTCGGCGAAGCTGGGATAGCCGAGCAGCGCCGCGTCTTCTTTGCGCAGCTTGAGAATGCGCCCGATCAGCGGAGTGTTGTCCCACTCCGGCTTGCCGAATTCCGCGGCGCGCGTCGCGCTCGCGCGGTACATCGTCTCGCGTACCGCGCGGTCTTCCGCGTACTGCATCACCGGAAAGTAGGAAGGCATCTGCAGCGTGAATTTCCAGCGCGGCTTGCCGTCCGTCCGGGTTCCATCTTTCGCCGCCGCTTCGCGGGCCGCGGCGAGGGCGTCCTCCGGTAGTCCGGAAATTTGATCTTTGCTCAAAAAAATCGAAAAGGCGTTCGTCGCATCGAGCACGTTTTCGGAGAATTTCGCCGACAGCGAGGCGAGTTCCTCCTGGATCGCGGCGTAGCGCGGCTTCACCTCGGCGGGCAGCTCGGCGCCGCCGAGGCGGAAATCGCGCAGCGCGTTTTCCACCAGCTTCCTGCGCGCGGGCGGGAAGCCGGCGAATGCGGGGGAAGCCTTCAGTGCGCGGTATTTTTCGAACAGCCGCTGGTTCTGCCCCAGCTCCGTCCAGAACTGGGTGATCTTCGGCAGGCCGGCGTTGTAGGCCTCGCGCAAGGCCGGGCTGTCGAGCACCGCGTGCAGGTGCTCCACCTGCCCCCACGCGCGCGACAGGCGCTCGGTGGCGTTTTCCAGCGGCTGCACGAAGAGCTCCCAGGTCGGCGCCGCGTCCTCGGCCGCGCGCATCGCGGCGCGCGCCTCCGACAGCAATCCGTCCGTCGCGGGGCCGACGTGTTCCGGCTTGATCTCGGAAAAACGCGGCAACCCGGAAAAATCCAGCAGGGGATTACTCAATCGACATCTCCGCAGCGCGAACAGTATTGACGATCATCATGGCGACGGTCATCGGGCCGACGCCGCCCGGCACCGGGGTGATGCTCCCGGCAACTTCCCTCACCGCGGCAAAATCCACGTCGCCGGCGATCTTGCCGTCCGGCAGCCGGTTGATGCCGACGTCGATGACGCAGGCTCCCGGTTTGACCATGTCGGCGGTGATGAGTTTCGCGCGTCCCGCCGCGGCGACGAGAACGTCCGCCTGCCTCGTCACCGCCGCGAGATCCGCGGTCTTCGAATGGCAGATGGTGACGGTCGCGTCCTTTTGCAACAGCAGCAGCGCGAGTGGCCTGCCGACGATGGTCGAGCGGCCGACGATCGTCGCGTTCTTGCCGGCGAGCGCCACGCCGGCATGCTCGATCAGCCGCATTACCCCCGCCGGGGTTCCCGGTACGAATCCGGGGCGCCCCTGCACCAGCGCTCCCAGATTGACCGCGTGGAAGCCGTCCACGTCTTTCGCCGGCGACACGGCGGCGAGCACACGGGCGCCCTCGATCTGCCGCGGCAGCGGCAGCTGCACCAGGATCCCGTGCACCCGGGGATCGGCGTTCAGCTGCGCCACCCGTTCCAGCAGCGTGGTTTCTGAAACGTTCAGCGGAAATTCGTGGACTTCGGAACGAACGCCGGTCTCCTCGCAGGCGCGCGCCTTGTTCCGCACGTACACGCGCGACGCCGGATCGTCGCCGGCGAGGATGGCGGCAAGCCCGGGGCGCATCCCGCGCGCCGCGAGCGAATCGACAAGGCTCTTTTGCGCTGCGCGCACGGCAGCGGCGAGCGATTTTCCGTCGATCAATGTTGCGGCCATGGCATACTATAAATCACCCCGTATTACTGTCCCGCTTCGAATCCCTCTCTAACCTCTACAAGAGATAAAGCAGGAGGAAGCCATGTCCGCCGTTCCGCAGCAACCCGCGGCCAACGACCCCGACGGCCTTGAAACCCAGGAATGGCTCGACGCGCTCGAATCCGTCCTCGAGCGCGAAGGCGGCGCGCGTGCGCATTACCTGATCGAGAAGCTCACCGAGAAGGCGCGCACCTCGGGCGTCACCCTGCCGTACAGTCCGTACACACCGTACGTCAACACCATTCCGGCGCACATGGAAGAGCGTTCCCCCGGCGATCCGGCGCTCGAGGAACGCATCCGTTCCTTCTGCCGCTGGAACGCCATGGTGATGGTGGCGCGCGCCAACAAGAACGACGACGAGCTGGGCGGCCATATCGCCAGCTTCGCATCCGTGGGCACGCTGTTCGGCGTCGGCCAGAATCATTTCTGGAATGCACCGCACGAAGGCCACGGCGGCGACCTGGTGTATTTCCAGGGCCATTCCTCACCGGGCATTTACGCGCGCGGCCTGCTCGAAGGCCGCTTCACCGAGGAGCAGCTGCTCGATTTCCGGCGCGAGGTGGACGGCAAGGGCGTGTCGTCCTACCCGCATCCCTGGCTGATGCCGGACTACTGGCAGTTCCCGACGGTGTCGATGGGTCTGGGGCCGATCCAGGCGATCTACATGGCGCGCTACCTCAAGTACCTGCAGGCGCGCGGGCACGCGCAGACGGAGAACCGCAAAGTCTGGGTGTTCTGCGGCGATGGCGAGATGGACGAGCCGGAATCGCTGGGCGCGATCGGCATGGCGGCGCGCGAGAAGCTCGATAACCTGATTTTCATCGTCAACTGCAACCTGCAGCGCCTCGATGGGCCGGTGCGCGGCAACGGCAAGATCATCCAGGAGCTGGAGGGTGAATTCCGCGGCTCCGGCTGGAACGTCATCAAGCTGATCTGGGGCGGCTACTGGGATGCGCTCCTCGCGCGCGACAAGGAAGGGCGCCTGCGCAAGATCATGGAGGACGCCGTCGACGGCGAGTACCAGAACTTCAAGGCTAACGACGGCGCTTTCGTGCGCAAGAATTTCTTCGGCAAGGATCCCAAGGTGCTGGAAATGGTGTCCCGCATGTCGGACGCGGACATCTGGCGGCTGAACCGCGGCGGCCACGACCCGCACAAGATCTACGCGGCCTACGCGGCGGCGGTGAAGCACAAGGGCCAGCCCACCGTCATTCTCGCCAAGACCATCAAGGGCTACGGCCTCGGCAAGCAGGGCCAGGCGAAGAATCCGACCCACCAGCTGAAGAAGGTCGACATTGCCACCATCCGCGAAGTGCGCGACCGCTTCAACGTGCCGATCCCGGACGACCAGCTGGAGAAGCTGCCGTTCTACGTGCCGCCGGCCGATTCGCCGGAGATGAAATATCTGCACGAGCACCGCAAGGCGCTGGGCGGATTCTTCCCGCAGCGGCGCTCGAAAGCGGAAGCGGCGCCGGCCGTGCCGCCGCTGTCGTCTCTCGACCAGGTGCTGAAAGGCTCGGGCGAAGGCCGCGAGATCTCGACCACCATGGCGTTCGTGCGCGTCCTCACCGCGCTGGTGCGCGACAAGGAACTCGGCAAGCGCATCGTGCCGATCGTGCCGGACGAGGCGCGCACCTTCGGCATGGAGGGCATGTTCCGCCAATTGGGCATCTTCGCGCCCGAGGGCCAGAAGTACGAGCCGGTCGACAAGGACCAGGTGATGTACTACCGCGAGGACAAGCAGGGACAGATTCTCGAGGAAGGCATCAACGAGGCGGGCGCGATGTGCTCGTGGATCGCGGCGGCGACCTCGTACAGCCACTCGAACCAGGTCACGGTGCCGTTCTACATTTTCTACTCGATGTTCGGCATGCAGCGCATCGGCGATCTCGCCTGGGCGGCGGCCGACCAGCGCGCGCGCGGTTTCCTGCTCGGCGCGACCGCGGGGCGCACCACGCTGAACGGCGAGGGCCTGCAGCACGAGGACGGGCATTCGCACATCCTTTCCTCGGTGATCCCGAACTGCGTTTCCTACGATCCGACCTACGGCTACGAGCTGGCGGTGATCATCCACGACGGCCTGCGCCGCATGGTGGGCAACCAGGAGGACGTGTACTACTACATCACCCTGATGAACGAGAACTACGAGCACCCGGCGCTGCCCGAGGGTGCCGAGCAGGGGATATTGAAGGGGCTTTATTCGCTCAGGGAGTCGAAGGCAAAGGCAAAAGCGCGCGTGCAGATGATGGGCTCGGGCACCATCCTGCGCGAGGTGATCGCCGCCGCCGAGCTGCTGGAGAAGGATTGGGACGTCGCCGCGGATATCTGGAGCGCGACCAGCTTCACCGAGCTGCGGCGCGACGGCCTTGCCGCCGAGCGCTGGAACCTGCTGCACCCGGAAGACAAGCCGCGCGTGCCCTACGTAACGCAGTGCCTGGAAAAGCGTGCCGGGCCGGTAGTCGCGGCAAGCGACTACATCAAGACCTTTGCCGACCAGATCCGCCCGTTCATGCCCAAGGACCGGATCTACAAGGTGCTGGGGACGGACGGCTTCGGCCGTTCGGACTCGCGCGCCAAGCTGCGCCACTTCTTCGAGGTCAACCGCTATTTCATCGCCATCGCGGCGCTGAAGGCGCTCGCCGAAACGGGCGAGGGCAAGGCGAAGACGGTGGCCGAGGCGATCAGGAAGTACGGCATCGATCCGAACAAGCCGGACCCGACCACCGTATGAAGGACATCGCGTGAAGGAAATTCGCGTCCCCGACATCGGCGACTTCAAGGAGGTCGAGGTCATCGAGATCCTGGTCAAGCCGGGCGACACGGTCGCCAGGGAGCAGTCGCTGGTGTCGCTGGAGTCGGACAAGGCGACGATGGAGATTCCGTCGCCCGAGGCGGGCGTGGTGAAGGAGTTGAGGATCAAGGTGGGCGACAAGGTTTCCGAGGGCTCCGTCCTGCTCTCGCTGGAGCCTGGCGGTCCGGCGCTCGCAGCGGCAGCTGAAAAGCCTGCAGAGAAGAAACCTGAACCGAAGAAGGAAAGTCCTCCCGTCCCTCCCGTTCCTTCCGTCGTGACGCGCGTCGAGCCGGTGCCTGCGGAGCCGAAAGACGCGGTGACCTCGCTGCCGCATGCCAGCCCGTCCATCCGGAAATTCGCGCGCGAGCTCGGCGTCGACCTGGGCCGCGTGCAAGGCAGCGGCCCCAAGGGCCGCATCGTCACGGAAGACGTGCAGGCCTACGTGAAAAGCGCGCTGGCCGGCAAGCAGGTAAGCGCGCCAGCCGCCGCAAGGGGCGGCGCGCTGCCCTTTAACCTCCCGGCCTGGCCCGACGTCGATTTCGCAAAGTTCGGCCCGATCGAATCGAAGCCCCTGTCGCGCATTCAGAGGCTGTCGGGGCCCTACCTGCACCGCAACTGGGTTTCCATCCCGCACGTCACGCAGTGCGACGATGCGGACATCACCGATCTCGAGGCCTTCCGCAAGGCGCAGACCGTCGAGACCGAGAAGAAAGGTTTCAAGCTCACGATGCTCGCCTTCATGATCAAGGCCTGCGTCACCGCGCTGCGGCAGTTCCCGCAGTTCAACGCCTCGCTCGACAAGTCGGGCGAGAACCTGATCGTGAAGAAGTACTTCCACATCGGCGTCGCCGTCGACACGCCGGGCGGCCTCGTGGTGCCGGTGGTGCGCGATGCGGACCGCAAGGGCGTGTTCGACCTCGCGCGCGAGCTGGCGGAAATTTCCAGGGTCGCCAAGGACGGCAAGCTGAAGGCGGGCGACATGCAGGGGGGCACTTTCTCGATCTCCAGCCTGGGCGGCATCGGCGGGACCTACTTCACGCCGATCATCAACGCGCCCGAACTGGCCATCCTGGGTGTTTCACGTTCTTCCTTGAAACCCGTTTATTCGGGCAAGAACGAAAAAGGCGAAGACGTTTTCAAGGCGCGCCTGATCCTGCCGCTGTCATTGTCGTACGACCATCGCGTGATCGACGGCGCGGCGGCGGCGCGGTTCACCACCGAGCTCACCAAGATCCTCTCCGACATCCGCCGGACGCTGCTCTAGATGGCCGGCATCATCGAGGTGAAGGTTCCCGACATCGGCGACTTCAAGGACGTCGAAGTCATCGAGGTGCTGGTGAAGCCCGGCGACACCGTCGCGAAAGAGCAGTCGCTGGTCTCGCTCGAGTCGGACAAGGCGTCCATGGAGATTCCGTCGCCGCAGGCGGGCGTCGTGAAGGAACTCGTCGTCAAACTGGGCGACAAGGTGTCGCAGGGTTCGGTTATTTTGAAGCTTGAATCCGGAGAACAAAAAAAGTCTCCGGAACAGAAACCAAAACCTGAAGCAGCCCAGCCCGTACAAAACAGTTCCGGTTTCGATTGCGACATGCTGGTGCTCGGCTCCGGGCCCGGAGGCTACTCGGCGGCTTTCCGCGCAGCCGACCTCGGATTGAAGACCATCCTCGTCGAGCGCTACGCGGTGCTCGGCGGCGTGTGCCTGAACGTCGGCTGCATCCCGTCCAAGGCGCTGCTGCACACGGCGGCGGTCGTGGATGCCGCGAGCGGGCTGGCCGAGCACGGCATCGCGTTCGGCGATCCCAAGGTGGACCTCCACAAGCTGCGCGCCTTCAAGGGCAAGGTGGTCGGCAAGCTCACCGGCGGCCTCGCCTCGATGGCGAAGATGCGGAAAGTGACCGTTGTCCAGGGGGTTGGAAGTTTCACCGGGAAAAATTCCATTCAAGTCGATGGCAAGACCCTCACTTTCGCCAACGCCATCATTGCCGCCGGTTCGCAGGCGGCGAAACTGCCGTTCCTCCCCGACGACCCGCGCGTCGTCGATTCGACCGGAGCGCTCGAACTGCGTAGCCTGCCGAAGAAACTGCTGGTGATCGGCGGCGGCATCATCGGCCTGGAAATGGGCACGGTCTACTCGACGCTGGGCGCGCGCCTGGACGTGGTGGAGATGCTGGACGGCCTGATGCTCGGCGCCGATCGCGACCTGGTGAGCGTCTGGCAGAAATTCAATGCCCCGCGCTTCGACCGCGTGATGCTGAAGACGAGGACGACGAAGGCCGAGGCGACGAAGCAGGGAATCAAGGTTTCCTTCGACCAGGGCGAAGCGGGCCTGTACGACATGATCCTCGTATCGGTGGGACGCACTCCAAACGGCAGGAAGATCGGCGCAGAGAACGCCGGCGTCGCGGTGAACGAACGGGGTTTCATCCCGGTGGACAAGCAGATGCGCACCAACGTGCCCAACATCTACGCGATCGGTGATATCGCGGGCAATCCGATGCTCGCGCACAAGGCGGTGCACGAGGGGCACGTGGCGGCGGAAGCCGCAGCGGGCCAGAAATCCTTCTTCGACGCCCGTGTCGTGCCGTCCGTGGCCTACACCGATCCCGAGATCGCCTGGGTGGGCCTGACCGAGGACGAAGCGAAGAAGGCGGGCACTAAGGTCGGCGTGGCGAAATTCCCCTGGGCTGCTTCCGGGCGCGCTATCGCCAACGCACGCGACGAAGGCTTCACCAAGCTGATTTTCGATGTGCAGACGCACCGCATCGTCGGCGGCGGCATCGTCGGCACCGGCGCGGGCGACCTGATCAGCGAACTCGCGCTGGCGGTCGAAATGGGCGCCGATGCGACCGACATCGGCAAGACCATCCACCCGCACCCGACGCTGAGCGAGTCCGTCGGCATGGCCGCGGAACTCTTCGAAGGCGTCTGCACCGACCTGCCGCCACAAAGGAAGAAATGACCCAGGACGAGCTGAAGAAGCAGGTTGCCGAGGCCGCGCTCAAGTACGTGGTCGAGGATGCCGTGGTCGGTGTCGGCTCCGGGTCCACTGTTTTTTTATTCATAGAATTTTTATCCAGAATAAAAAACAAAATAGAAGGCGCAGTGGCGGCTTCGGAAGCGAGCGCGGAACGCCTGAAAAAACACGGCATTCGCGTGCTGGACCTGAACAGCGTGAACGAGCTGCCGGTCTACGTGGACGGCGCGGACGAGATCACCGAGCACCTGCACATGATCAAGGGCGGCGGCGGCGCGCTGACGCGCGAGAAGATCGTCGCCGCGGTGGCGAAGAGCTTCGTCTGCATCTGCGATTCATCCAAGCTGGTGCCGGTGCTCGGCAAGTTTCCGCTGCCGCTGGAGGTGATCCCGATGGCGCGCAGCCACGTCGGGCGCGAGATGCTCCGGCGCAAGGCGCAGCCGGTGCTGCGCGAGAACTTCAAGACCGACAACGGCAACCTGATCCTCGATTGCCACGGCCTGACGATCATGGACCCGCCGGCGCTCGAGGCGGAACTGAACAATGTTTCCGGCATCGTGACCAACGGCCTGTTCGCGCGGCGCGGCGCGGATGTGCTGCTGTTGGGAACGCCCGAGGGCGTGAAGACCTACAAGAAGAAATAAAAACCGGGGTCAGAGCCCGATTCGCTATTCCTTGGGCGGCACGTAACCCTGCGCCACGTCGGCGCCGTCGCCGAAGAAATGTTTTTCCATCTGCTCGACCAGGTATTTGCGGGCTTTCGCGTCTGCGAGGTTGAGCCGGTTCTCGTTCACCAGCATGGTCTGGTGCTTGAGCCACGCGGCCCAGGCCTCCTTCGAGACATTGTCGTAGATGCGCTTGCCGAGTTCGCCCGGATAGGTCGGGCGATCGAGCCCCTCCGCCTCGCGGCCGAGCTTGACGCACTTCACCATTCTTGCCATGGGGGGATCGGTACCTACAGTCGCTTCAAAAAGATTTTCGAACCGCGCTTCCAATTATAGAGGGCCTGGCGCTTCTCCGGCAGCACCTCGACCCCCGCTTCCTTGAAACCCTGGCTGAGGAACCAGTGCTGGGCGCGCGTGGTGAGGGCGAACAGGCGCCGGATCTTCATCTCCTTGGCGCGCGCCTCGCAGGCATGCAGGAGGCGCTCGCCGTAGCCGGCGTCGCGGGTCTCGGGCGCCACCGCGAGGCAGGCGAGCTCGGCGCTGCGCTCCCCCCCGGACGGGTAGAGCGCGGCGCACGCGAGGATCGTGCCGTCGTGCTCGATCACCTCGAAGTTGACGATTTCCTGCTCGAGCCGTTCGCGGCCGCGCTTGACCAGCGTGCCGTCGGCCTCGAGCGGTTCGATCAGCGCGAGTATCCCGCCGACGTCCTCGATCTTCGCCGGGCGCAGGCGTTCGACCGGGTCGGCGGTGATCATGGTGCCGACGCCCGAATGGGTGAACAGTTCCAGCAGCGTCGCGCCGTCGGCGCGGCGCGAGACCAGGTGCGCGCGTCCGACGCTGGCGCGCACCGCACGCAGCGCATATTCGATCGCCCGCCTGGTGGGCGCAGAAAGCCCGCCTTTTCCGTCCTTCTTCAGCAGCGCCTCCGCTTCGCGCGCGGTGAGCTCGGAGACGATCTGCCCGCGGCGGCCGGTCGGCAGCTGGTCCACGTAGAGCAGCAGCTTGTCGGCTTTCAGCGCGCGCGCGACGGCCTCGGCGACGTCTTCCCAGGACAGGTTGAATACCTCGCCCGTGGGGGAATAGCCTATGTGCGGCACCAGCACCACCTCGTTGTCCTCCAGGCGCCGCGCGATGGCGACGGCGTCGACCTTGCGCACGGCGCCGGTGAACTGGAAATCCACCCCGTCCACCACGCCGATCGGCTTGGCGGCGATGTAGTTGCCCGAAGCGACGCGGATCTGCGCGCCCGCCATCGGCGAATTGGGCAGGCCCTGCGAGAGCAGCGCCTCGATCTCGACGCGCAGGACGCCAGCCGCGTGCTTGACCGCGACCAGCGACTGCGCGTCGGTAATGCGCAGCCCCTTCGCGTAGCGCGAGCGGAGCCGTTTGGCGCGCAGCTCGGCCTCGATCTGTGGGCGCGCCCCGTGCACCAGGACCAGCCGGATGCCGATAGCGGCGAGCAGGTTGAGGTCGTGCAGGAACTTGACGAAGCGCCCGCGCTCGGCGACCAGTTCGCCGCCGAAGCCGATGACGAAGGTGCGGCCGCGGAAGGCGTGCACGTAGGGCGCCGCCTGGCGGAACCAGCGGACGAAGGCTTCGGGATGCGGCAGCGTGCTCATGGGGTCGCTACGTTACTAGAAATCCCCCGCCAGCGCGTTCAGGGCGGCGAGCGCCGCCAGGGCCGCGGTCTCGGTGCGCAGGATTCTTGCGCCGAGCCGCACCGGCACGAAGCCCGCGCGCTCGAGCAGCCGTTCTTCCTCCGCGCTGAATCCGGCTTCCGGGCCGACCGCCAGCGCGGCGGGCCCCTTCGCCAGGCCCGCCAGCGCCTGCGCGCCGGCCGGCGACAGCAGGATTTTCGAAACGCCTGCGGGCGCCTTGTAGCGATCCAGCGGCACGGGTTCGGCGATGTCCGGGATGCGGTTCCTGCCGCATTGTTCGCAGGCGGCGATCGCGACGCGCTTCCAGTGGGCGAGTTTTTTTGCTTCGCGCTCGGCGCTCAGCCGGACCACCGACTTCACCGTCAGCAGCGGCTGGATCCCCGCGACGCCGAGCTCGATTGCCTTCTGGATGGTGAAATCCATCTTCTCGCCGGAGGAGACGGCCTGCACCAGCGTCACGGCGAGAGAAGATTCGCGCTCGATGTCGCGCCACTCGCCGATCTCGGCCACTACGTGGCCGCGGCCGGGCATGGACAGCCGGGCTTCGTATTCGCCGCCGCGGCCGTCGAACAGCACCGCCGCATCTCCTTCGCGCAGCCGCAGCACCCGGGCGGCGTGATGCGCCGCGTTCTCCGGCAGCGCGAGCCTCGTCTGCGCTTTGAGATCCGCGTCGACGAACAGGCGCGGCACGCGTCCCTGGCGATCCTTCATGTCCGGAGCGCGCCTAGCGCGTACAGGCCCAGGCGACGACTTCGCAGCTTGCGCCGTGGTTCAGCGCGCTGCAGCGCTTCAGCGTCTTGGTCTCCGCCTCGGCGCGTGTCGCGCCGGAAGACACCGCGGGAACCTTCGGCCCGTCGGCCAGCGCCGCGCAGCCGTTCCTGAATTTCTGCACCACCTCGCACTCCCGGTTGCCGCACTGCTTCAGCGCTTCGACGCTCGCGTCGCGCGCACGCACCATGTCGTAGCTGACGCCCCAGGACTTGCTCGCGCGGTGGTAGGCGATGGCACCGAACCGGTTCGGCACGGCCGAATGCTTGGCCGCGGGAGCGGCAAGCGCCGCCGGAACGGCGAGCAGCGCGGCGAGCAGCAGCCCGGCCGCCCGCGGGATCACATCGTGGCGCCGAGCACCCATGGCGCGAATTCGTCTTCGCCGTAGCCGAACAGCTCGGATTTGCTCTTTTTCCCGGACGCCGTCTCGAGCACCAGCCGGAAAAAGCGCGCGCCCACCTCGGCCACGCTTTCCTTGCCGTCGATGATGGTGCCGCAGTTGATGTCCATGTCTTCTTCCTGGTGCTCCCAGAGCGCCGTGTTGGTGGCGAGCTTCAGCGACGGCGCCGGCTTGCAGCCGTAGGCCGAGCCGCGGCCGGTGGTGAAGCAGATCATGTTGGCGCCGCCGGCGACCTGGCCCGTGGCCGACACCGGGTCGTAGCCCGGCGTGTCCATGTAGACGAAGCCTTTCGCCGTCGCCGGCTCGGCGTACTCCAGCACCTGCACGAGGTTGGTGGTGCCGCCCTTGGCCACCGCGCCGAGGGACTTCTCCAGGATGGTGGTGAGCCCGCCCGCCTTGTTGCCGGGCGAAGGGTTGTTGTTCATCTCGTTGCCGTTGCGGCGGGTGTACTCCTCCCACCACCTGATGCGCCCGATCAGTTTTTCGCCGATTTCCCGGCTGGTCGCCCGGCGCGTCAGCAGGTGCTCCGCGCCGTAGATTTCCGGCGTCTCGGAGAGGATCGCCGTGCCGCCGTGCCGTACCAGCAGGTCCACCGCGGCGCCGAGCGCCGGGTTGGCGCTGATGCCGGAGTAGCCGTCCGAGCCGCCGCACTGCAGGCCGAGCGTCAGGTGGCTCGCCGGCACCGTCTCGCGTTTTACCTTGTTCGCCTCGGCAAGCACCGCCTCGATGCGCGCCACGCCCTCGCGGATCGCCTTCGACGTGCCGCCTTTTTCCTGGATGGTGTAGGCGTGCAGCTTGTCGTGCCGCTTCAGGTTCTGCGTGGCCAGCAGACTGTTGATCTGGTTCGCCTCGCAACCGAGGCCCACCACCTGCACCGCGTAGAAGTTCGGGTGGCGCGCGTAGCCCGCCATGGTACGGCGGAGCACGTCGATCGCCTCGCCGTCCGAGGCCATGCCGCAGCCCGATTTGTGCGTCAGCGCGACGACGCCGTCCACGTTCGGATAGGCGTCCAGCCGATTCTCGAAATGCCGCGCAATGGCGCGCGCGACCGTTGCCGAGCAGTTCACGCTGGTGAGGATGCCGATGTAGTTGCGCGTCGCGACGCGGCCGTCGGGACGCACGATACCCTGGAATGTCGCCGGGTTTTTTTCGTATGCAGTTTCAACACAGCCCTGGGAATAGGCGTAATCCCGCTCAAAGTCTCCCATGGCGAGGTTGTGCACGTGCACGTGTTCGCCGGCGCGGATGTCGCGCGTGGCGAAGCCGATGATCTGGTTGTAGCGCCGCACCGGCTGCCCCGTCTTCACCTCGCGTACGGCGACTTTGTGCCCCGCGGGCACGCGCGCCGCCACGGCGACGTTGGCCTCCTTCACCAGCGTCGTGCCGGCGGCGAGTTCGACGCGCGCGATGACGACGTCGTCGGCAGGGTTGAGGCGGATGGTGAGGTCGGCGGCCTGGAGCATGGTTCCTCCGGATTCAATCTTAGCGCGGCGCGACCACGCGTGCGTGCGGTGCCGGCGCGTACGGGTGCGGCGCCAGCGCGTACGGGTGCGGCGCCAGCGCCGCGGCCTGCCTGAGCGCTTCGATCATGCTGCGTTCGTCCGCCTTGCCGGTGCCGGCGATGTCGAACGCGGTGCCGTGGTCCACGGACGTACGCACGATCGGCAGCCCGGCCGTGACGTTGACGCCGTGTTCCAGGCCCATGGCCTTCACCGGCCCGTGTCCCTGATCGTGATACATGGCCACCACCAGGTCGTAGTCGCCGCGCGCCGCGAGGTAGAACAGGCTGTCCGCCGGAAGAGGTCCGTCCACCTTCCAGCCGCGCTTGCGCGCCGCTTCGATCGCGGGAACGATCTTCTTTTCCTCCTCGCCGCGTCCGAACAGGCCGTTCTCGCCCGCGTGCGGGTTGATGCCGCAGACGCCGATGCGCGGTTCCTTGCCGTTGGCACGCATCAGCAATTCGCGGCCGCGCGCGATGGTGCGTTCCACCAGCGCGGCGTCGATCTTCTCGATGGCGTCCAGCAGGCCGATGTGCGCGGTGACGTGGATGACGCGCAGCTTCGGCGCGAGCAGCGTCAGCGACACCTCCTTCGTGCCGGTCAGCTTCGCCAGCAACTCGGTATGCCCGGGAAAGCGGTGGCCGGCCGCGTTCATCGCCTCCTTGTTGATCGGGGCGGTGCAGATGGCGTCGATGGAACGCTCCAGCGCGAGCTGCACCGCGCGCTCGATGTAGCGGTAGGCGGCTTCGCCCGCCGCCGCCGAAACCTTGCCGTAGGGGAGATCCGCGGGCACGGACGCGAGATCGATGATTTCGACGGTACCGGTTTTGAAGTTGGCTTCTCCCGGTTTTTCTATCGAACGAATATCGATGGCCAACTTCAAAAGATCCTTCGCTCTCGCCAGTTGCCGCGCGTCGCCGATGACCAGCGGCCTGCACAGCGCGTAGGCGTCGGCGCGGGCGAGCGCCTTCATCACGACCTCGGGGCCGACGCCGGCCGGGTCGCCCATGGTGATGCCGATCAGTGGAAGATTCATTTGCCTTTCATCTCGCGTTTCAGGCGCGCCACGCACTTCGCCAGCGTATCCGGCTTGCCGAAGGCGCCTGCCTTGGTGCAGACCAGCGTGCCGTCGCGCGTCATGCCGAATGGTACGCCGGGCTCGACCTCGCCCTGCAGGCTGAATTCGCGGATGCCGCGCGCGCCCAGTACGGCGCGCGCCGTCTCGCCGCCCGTGAGCACGTAGTGGACGCGCGGCGCGGCCTGCGCCACCAGGCGGCCGAGCCGCCGTACGGCGGGGATGTCGCGCGGCGCCGGCTCCCGCGTCCAGGCCATCTGCACGAGGATATTGGCGGGATCGCGCGCCAGCCGTCGCGCCTGCAGCACCGAGACCGCCGACGCGCTGCCGACGACCGTGATGACCGGGCGGCGAGGGGCCGCCCGGCGGGGCGCCGGGCGCTTGCGCGAAAGCGTCCTGGCGAGCGCGCGGGCGAGACCGGCCGAACCGGCGAACAGCGGCCGCGGCTGCAGCGCGAGGCCGGCCCTGGCGATGCGGTCGAGGTCTGCGTCGGATTCCGCGTCGCAGGCGAGCGCGTGGGCCCCGGTTGCCAGTGCGGCACGCAGCGCGCCGGCGAGGGAGCCGCTGCGCACGGCCGCGAGATCGATGTGCGTCGCCGGCAATCCGGCGCCGGAAAGCAGGGCGCGAAGATCTCCGGAAGGCGGCTTTCCCGACAGGTGGAGCCGCGCATTGCGCACGGTCCGCCCCTGGCCCGGGAAGGCGGGCGCGAAAAGCACGGGCTTCTTGCCCGGGAACGCGCGCTGGGCACTGGAGAGTTCGGCGCCGACATGTCCGCGCAGCGTCGAGTCGATCTTCTTGAACAGGACGGTTGCGCGGCTCGCCCGGTGCGCGGAGAACGCACGGCGCACGATGCCGCGCGCGGACTTTTCCGATCGCGAGCGCGTGTCCAGGTCCAGCGCAACCACTTCCGCGTTCGAGCGGGCGCCGGGATGAAGGAGAACTGAAATCAACCTGGCGCGGCCGAGGAAGGCCGCGGCGCTGTCGGCGGCGCCGGTCAGGTCATCGGCGAGGATGAGGACGCGTGCCAGCCGGCTAAAAGAATTTTCTGGGGAGCCAGAGCGTGACTTCTGGAATGTAGGTGACCACGACCAGGCTGACCAGCAGGCACAGCAGCCAGGGCAGGATGGCGACGGTGGTGCGCTCGACCGAGAGCTTCGCCACGCGCGCGAGCACGAACAGCACCATCCCCATGGGCGGATGCAGCAGGCCGATCATCAGGTTGAGGACCATGACGAGGCCGAAATGCACCGGATCGATGCCGAGTTTCAGTACGATCGGCATCAGGATCGGCACCAGGATCAGGATCGCCGCCGTGGTCTCGAGGAAGCAGCCGACGAACAGCATCAGGATGTTGGCGAGGAACAGGAACATCGCCGGCTTGTCGGTGATGGCAAGAACTCCGTTGCTGATCGCCTCGGCGACGTGGGTTACCGTGAGCAGCCAGCTGAAGATCGAGGCAGCGGCGACGATCAGCAGCACGGTCGAGGTGGTCTCGATGGTGTCCATCGAAGCCTTGATCAGCATCCGCCAGCTGAGCGACCGGTAGCGCACCAGGCCGAGGAACAGCGCCCATACCACCGCGGCCACCGCCGCCTCGGTGGGCGTGAACCAGCCCATGGTCATGCCGCCGATGAGGATGACCGGCGCCATCAGCGCCATCACTGCGGAGAACTTGAATATCCAGTCGAGCGCGAGGAGGGCGCCGAAGCTGATGCCGGTGGCCCAGTTGGACGATACGCCCACCAGCGTGAGCAGCCAGATGGCGAACGGGAAGCAGAGGACGATGACGATCTCGAGGGTCGCCTTGACGAGCCTGGCCCAGGAGAACGGCGTGTCCGAGCCGTAGCCGCGCGTATGCGCATAGTAGGCCACGGTGAGCATCATGAAGATGGACATGACGATGCCGGGGACCACGCCGCCGAGAAACAGCTGGCCGATGGAGACGTTGGCCATCATGCCGTAGATCACGAACGGCAGCGACGGCGGGATGATCGGCCCCAGTGTCGCCGAGGCCGCGGTGACGCCGACCGAAAACTCGATCGGGTAGCCGTGGTCGTTCATCGCCTTGATCTCGATGGTGCCGAGGCCGGCGGCGTCGGCGATCGCAGTGCCCGACATGCCGGAGAAAATCATCGAGCCCACCACGTTGACGTGGCCGAGGCCGCCCTTCATCCAGCCCACCAGCGCCAGGGCGAAGTTGTAGATCTGGTTGGTGATGCCCGCGGTGTTCATCAGGTTGCCCGCGAGGATGAAGAACGGCACCGCCAGCAGGGGGAAGGAATCGAGCCCGCCGACCATGCGGTGGATGACGACGTAATCGGGGACCGTGCCGGTCGCCATCACGTAGATGAGCGACGCGGCCGACATGGCGAGCGCCACCGGCAGGCCGGTCGCCATCAGCGCGAGGAACGACGCCAGCATCGCGCCGCTCATGAAGGATTCGCGCTTGCGCTCAAATGGTCTCCGTGATGGCGATTTCCGGCCGCTCGAGCACGCTGTAGCCGCGCCGCCAGTTTTCGATCGCCACCATGATCGACCGGTAGAGCATCATGACGAAGCCGAACAGGACGAACGAGTAGACGATGCCGATCGGCAAGTCGATGACCGCCATGCGCGAAGAGCCGATTTTGCCGATCAGCACCCAGGTCAGCCAGGCCGCATAGGCGAAGAAGATCGTCCTGAAGACGTCGATGGCGGTGGAAAGCGCGCGCCCCACCAGGCGGGGCATGAAGCGGTAGAACACGTCCACCTGGATGTGGTTGTTCTTGCGCACCGAGATCGAGGCGCCGATGAACACCATGCTGATGAGCAGATAGCGCGCGATTTCCTCGGTCCAGCCGGCGGAATCGTTCAGCGCGTAGCGGGTGAAGAACTGGATGAACACCACCGCCGCCAGGACCCAGAACAGGGCGAGGGCGAGCCAGTCCTCCCAGCCGTGGCCGGACAGGTCGATCGGCGCGTCCTCGACGTGGAACTGGCCGTCCTCGCCCAGCACGTGTTCCTGCGCGGCTTCCTTGCTTTCCACGGCTCAGTGATTGTCGCGCGGCACGAAGGGACCGGATTTGCCGGCGAGGAAATCGAGGTCGGCGCCCTGGTCGGCCTGCAGCACGTGGTCGAAGTAGAGTTTCCAGTAGCCCCGGGGCAGGGGGGATTTCGGTTTTTTCCAGGCCTTCTTTCTCCTGGAAATTTCCTTCGAAGAGACCTTCAATTCGAGCTTCCGCTTCGCCACATCCAGTTCGATCATGTCGCCGTTCCGCACCAACGCCAGCAGGCCGCCCGCGGCCGCCTCGGGAACCATGTGCAGGATCACCGTGCCGTAGGCGGTGCCGCTCATGCGCGCATCCGAGATGCGCACCATGTCGGTGACGCCTTTCTTCAGGAGCTTCGGCGGCAGCGGCATGTTGCCGACTTCGGCCATGCCCGGGTAGCCCTTCGGGCCGCAGTTCTTCAGCACCATGATGCATTTCTCGTCGATGTCCAGCTGCGGATCGTCGATGCGCTTGTGGAAGTCCTCGATGTTCTCGAACACCACCGCGCGGCCGCGGTGCTTCATGAGCTTCGGCGTCGCGGCCGAGGGCTTGATGATGGCGCCGCCGGGGCACAGGTTGCCGCGCAGCACCGCGATGCCGGTGTTCTTCTTGAACGGCTTCCTGAACGGGGTGATGACGTCGCGGTTGTGGCAGGGCGCGTCCTTGTTGTTGTCCCAGATGGTTCCGCCGTTGACGGTCGGGGAATTTTTATGCAACAGATTATTTTCCCCAAGCTCGCGCAATACGGCCGGCAACCCCCCCGCGTAGCAGAAATCCTCCATCAGGTATTTGCCGTTCGGCATCAGGTTGACGAGCGTGTGCACGCCGCGCCCGAGCCGGTCCCAGTCGTTCAGCGTCAGGTCGACGCCCAGCCGCCGCGCGATGGCGATCAGGTGAATCACCGCGTTGGTCGAGCCGCCGATGGCCGCATTGGCGCGGATCGCGTTCTCGAAGGCCTGCTTGGTCAGGATTTTCGAAATCGTGACTTTCCGCTTCACCAGTTCCACGATGCGCCGGCCCGCCATGCGCGCGAGCACGTTGCGGCGCGCGTCCACCGCCGGGTAGGCGGCGTTGCCCGGCATGCCGATGCCGAGCGCCTCCACCATCGAGGCCATGGTCGAGGCGGTGCCCATGGTCATGCAATGCCCGTGCGAGCGGTGCATGCAGGACTCGGCCTCGTGAAACTCGTCCAGCGTGATCTTGCCCGCGCGCAAGTCCTCGGACATCGACCAGACGTTGGTGCCCGAGCCGATGTCGGTGCCGCGGTATTTGCCCGAGAGCATCGGGCCGCCCGAGACCGCGATGGTCGGCAGGTCCACCGAGGATGCGCCCATCAGCAGCGACGGCGTGGTCTTGTCGCAGCCGACCAGCAGCACCGTGCCGTCGAGCGGGTTGGCGCGCAGCGATTCCTCGACGTCCATCGAGGCGAGGTTGCGGTAGAGCATCGCGGTGGGGCGCAGCAGCGTCTCGCCGAGCGACATCACCGGGAATTCCATCGGGAAGCCGCCTGCTTCCAGCACCCCCGCCTTGACGTGCTCGGCGAGGACGCGGAAGTGGGAGTTGCACGGCACCAGCTCGGAATAGGTATTGCAGATGCCGATCACCGGGCGGCCGTCGAACTGGTCCTGCGGCACGCCGCGGTTCTTCGTCCAGCTTCTATAGATGAAGCCGTAGATGTCCTCGCGCCCGAACCACTTGACGCTGCGCAGTTCGGGGGCAGTCTTCGCGGGCTTTGCTTTCCGGCTCACTTGATCGCCTGCACCCTGTCGTAGAGCGCCTTGTCCCAGGTGGCGTCCGGCCCGGTGTGGAACGGGATGAACACTTTCTTGAACGCCTCGCGATCGGACTTCACCACGATCTTCTTGTACTTGTTGGTGAAATCATCGACCAGCTTGGCTTCCGAGGCGGCAATGTCGTCGGTCGCCCTGGCGGCTGCTTCACGGAAGATGTCCTGGAAGGCCTTCTTGTCGGCATCCGACAGGGTTTTCCAGACATGGCCGCCGACGATGGTGAGCAGCATCTCGGTGATGTGGCCGGTCAGGTTGATGTGCGACTGCACCTCGTAGAACTTCTTCGCCTCGATGGTCGGCAGCGGATTCTCCTGCGCGTCCACGGTCTTGTTCTGCAGCGCGAGGTAGACCTCGGCGAAGGCGATCGGCGTCGCGTTCGCCCCGACCACCTTCGGGTACATGATGTAGAGCGGCGCATCGGGCACGCGCAGCTTGAGGCCCTTCATGTCCTCGGGCTTGACGATCGCCTTGTTGGCGGTGGTATGGCGCACGCCGTAGTAGGTGAAGGCGATCGGCCGGTTGCCGCCCTTGGCGTAGTACTGGTCGGCGAGTTCCGCCAGCACCGCGCTATGCGAGAACTTCTTCCAGTGGTCGAAGTCGCGGAACATGTACGGCGCGCCGCCGATGGCGAGCGGCGGATAGGTGCGCGCCGCGAACGCCTGGCCGGTGTAGATCAGGTCCACGGTGCCCAGCGACAGCGCCTGGTTGATCTGGGTTTCGTTGCCCAGCGCCGATGCGGGGAACACATCCATGGTGTAGCGGTTGCCGGTGCGCTTGGGAAGCTCGGCCGCGGCCCACAGCGCCCATTTGTGGTACGGCTCCGAGGTCTCGTAGACGTGCGCGAATTTCAATTTTTGCTGGGCGAGCGCGATCCCAGGTAAAGCAAGCATGCACAGAACGACGAACGATGCGATGCGTTTCACAGTTTCCCCTTTTTAGTAAGTTGCCCTGCCGCCGGAAATATCGAATACCGCGCCGGTGCTGAACGAGCAGTCCTCGGACGCGAGCCAGCCCGCGAGCGCGGCGATCTCCTCCACGTTCACGAAGCGGTTCATCGGGATCTTCGAGAGCATGTAGGCGATGTGCTCCCTGGTCATCTGCTCGAAGATCGCCGTTTTCGCCGCCGCCGGCGTGATGCAGTTCACCAGCACGCCGGTCTGCGCGAGTTCCTTGCCGAGCGACTTGGTGAGCGAGATCACGCCCGCCTTGGACGCGCTGTAGGCGACCGCGTTCGGATTGCCTTCCTTGCCGGCGACCGAGGCGATGTTGACGATGCGCCCGTATTTCGCCTTCACCATGTGCGGCGCCACCGCGCGGCAGCAGAGGAACTGGCTGGTGAGGTTGACGCGCATGACGCGCTCCCACTCATCGACTGGGTAGTCCACCGTCGGCGCGTTCAGGCCGGCGACACCGGCGTTATTTACCAGAATATCTATTTTTTTTAATTTTTCTATCGTGTTCTTCAAGGCAAGTTGAATCGAATCATTGTTCGATACGTCCACTTTCTCCGTTCCATCTAGATCCCACACGGCAACCTTCGCTCCCGAAGCCTCCAGGCGCTTGACGATGGCGGCGCCGATGCCCTGCATGCCGCCTGTGACGACCGCGGTCCTGCCCTTTAAATCAAGCTGGTTCATTCCTTCACTGCTCCCGTCATTCCGGACACGTAGTACTCGACGAAGAACGAATACAGCACCGCCACCGGCAGCGAGCCGAGCAGCGCGCCCGCCATCAGCGAGCCCCAGTGGTACACGTCGCCCTCGACCAGTTCGGTGATGACGCCCACCGGCACCGTCTTGACTTCCGAGGACGAGATGAAAGTCAGCGCATAGATGAATTCGTTCCACGACACCGTGAAGGCGAAGATGCCCGCCGAGATCAGCCCCGGCACCGCCAGCGGCAGGATGATCTTGGTGAGCACCTGCCAGCGCGTCGCGCCGTCGATCAGCGCGCATTCCTCCAGTTCGTAGGGAATGGTGCGGAAGTAGCCCATCAGCAGCCAGGTGCAGAACGGGATCAGGAAGGTCGGGTAGGTGAGGATCAGCGCCCAGCGCGTGTCGAACAGGCCGAGCTGGAACACGATCGCCGCGAGCGGGATGAACAGGATCGAGGGCGGCACCAGGTAGGCGAGGAAGATCGCCAGGCCGACCTGCTTGGAGCCCTTGTAGCGCAAGCGCTCGATCGAGTAGGCCGCGAACACGCTCGCAGCCAGCGACGTGAACGTGGCCACCGTGGAAACCAGGATGGTGTTCCACATCCATTCCGGATACTCGGTATGGAACAGCAGCTTCTCGAAATGCGCCAGGGTCGGGCGGACGATCCAGAACGGGTTGGCCGCCTTAGAGACCAGTTCCTCGTCCGGCTTGAACGAGGTCATGATCATCCAGTAGAAGGGGAACAGCAGGACGAAGAGGAAGCAGAGGACCGGGATGTAGACCGTCACCCAGCGCCGCAGCCGGGAGTCGAGGTACTCCATGCCCTTCGAGTCCTGGATCGCCGCGCTCATTTGTCGGTCCCTCCCTGCTGCCAGGCGCGCCGCTGCAGGCCGAAGTAGCTGAACAGGATCGCCGCGAGCAGGAACGGCACCATCGCGGTGGCGAGCGCCGCGCCCTCGCCCAGCGCGCCGCCGGGAATGGCGCGCTGGAAGGATAGTGTCGCCATCAGATGCGTTGCGTTCAGCGGCCCGCCGCGCGTCAGCACGTAGATCAGCTGGAAATCGGTAAAGGTGAAGAGCACGCTGAAGGTCATCACCACGGCGATGATGGGGGTGAGCATCGGCAGGGTGACGTACCAGAACTTCTGCCAGTCGGTGGCGCCGTCGAGCGATGCTGCCTCGTAGAGCGAGGGCGACACTGTCTGCAGGCCGGCGAGCAGCGTGATCGCCACGAAAGGCACGCCGCGCCAGACGTTCGCCGCGATGGTCGAGAGGCGGGCGAGCCAGGGCTCGCCGAGGAAGTCGATGTAGCTATGGATGAAGCCCAGCTTGCTGAGCGTCCAGGAGATCACCGAGAACTGCGAGTCGTACATCCACCAGAAGGCGATCGCCGACAGCGCGGTGGGCACGATGAAGGGCAGCAGCACGATGGCGCGCAGGAAGGCCTTGAACGGCAGGTTCTTGTTGAGCAGCAGCGCGAGCCACAGGCCGAGCGCGAATTTGAGGACACTCGCCACGATAGTGTAGAAAAAGGTGTTGAACAGCGACAGCCGTGCCACGCTGTCGCCGAACAGGAAAGTGAAGTTCTCCGCGCCTATCCACTCCCCCGGGCGCCCGATCTTGGCGTCGGTGAAGCCGAGCCAGGTGCCCAGGCCGAGCGGATAGGTGAGGAAAACGAGCAGCAGAACGCCCGCGGGCAGCATGAACAGCGGCCCGAGGACGTTCCGGTTTTCCAGCCAGCGATTCAATCTAGACCTTGTAATAGCGTTCCGCGCGCTTGGCGGCGCGCTCGGCAGCTTCCTTCGGCGACTTCGAGCCGCTCGCCGCTTCCGCCACCATGTCGACGATGATGAAGTCCGCGAGCGCGCCGGCCGAGGCGTAGCCGAGCTTGCCGTCGTAGCCCGCCGGGCGGAGTTCCTTCACCGCGTCGCGGAAAGGCAGGTGCTTGGGATCGACGGTCCAGATCGGGTTCTTCTCGTAGGCGCGCAGCGGGTGCGCGACGTAGCCGATGCTCGCCTGCATCCACTGCCCGTACTGCTCCTCTTCCATCATGAAGCGGATGAACTCCTTCGCCGCCTTCGGGTACTTGGTGTACTTGAAGATCATCTGGTTGAGGAACAGTTGGGACGCCACGTTGCCCGCCGGGCCGGCCGGGTAAGTCGAGTGGTTGATGTCGGCCGCCAACGCCGCGATCTTCGGGTCCTTGGAGGTCTTGGCGGCGTAGTAGATCGAGATGCCGTTGTTGGTCACCGAGATCTGGCCGTCGAGGAACACCTTGTTGTTGCTCGGATCGAGCCACGACAGCGTGCCGGGGATGAACGTGCTGTAAAGCTCCTTCGCGTACTCCAGCGCCCGGATGGTCTCCGGGCTGTCAAGCACGACCTTGCCGCTCTTGTCGACCATCTTGCCGCCGAAGGCCCACACCACCCAGTGGCACCAGGTGTTGGCGTCGCCGGTGGCGTGGCCGAGCGCGAAGCCGCCGGGCGTACCCTTGGCGTTGAGCGCCTTCATCATCTTGAGGAAGCCGTCGGTGTCCTTCGGGATGGCGTCGAAGCCCGCCGCCTTCACCTGGCTCTCGCGGTACACCATCATGCTGCCCGCCGCCCCCAGGGGGATGCCGATCCAGCTCTTGCCGTTCGGGCGCAGGTAGGCCTCGCACGCCGGATACCAGCCGCCGTATTTCTTGCCGAGGTAATTGGCAAGATCGGTGACGTCGAGCAACTTCTCCGGGTAGAGGTCGGCGTCGTCGTTGGTGCCCAGGATGATGTCGGGACCGGCGCCGACATTCGCCGCGACGGCGGCTTTCGGCCGCACGTCTTCCCAGCTCTCGTTGTCCACCCGCACTTCGATGCCGGTTTTGGCAGTGAATGCCGCGACGTTCTTCATGTACTGGTCGATATCGCCCTGCACGAAGCGGCTCCAGCGCAGCACGCGCAGCTTGGCGCCTTTTTCCGGCGCGTTGCTCCACTGGGCGTGCGCGTCCTTTATCCAGATCATCGGCGCCGCCGCGCCCGCGGCCACAGTTGCGGTTGCCTTCAGAAAGTCCCTGCGTTTCATCTTGCTCATGTCGTACTCCTCCTGTCGTGAGTCACAATCGGTTGCGTAGTTACGCGAGCCTTGCGCCGCTCGCGGGATCAAAAAGGAACGTCAGTTCCGGGGTAAGGCGGATCGTCTCGCCCGGGTGGAACTCGTGGCGCTCGCGCACGACGGCGGTGACGTCGGCGCCGGCGAGCTTGCAGAAGATCTGGGTGTCGGCGCCGGTCGGCTCGACCACCACCACGTCGGCGGGCAGGCCGTCGGCGGACACCGCGAGGTGTTCGGGGCGCACGCCGAGAATGATGTTGCTCCCGGTTTTCAAATTTGAATTATTTTTTAACGAAAAAGAAACACCGCTACCAACGTCAATACTCCCGCCATTCACCTTGCCGGGAATGAAGTTCATCGCCGGCGAGCCGATGAAGCCGGCGACGAAGAGGTTCGCCGGGTTGTCGTAGAGATCGAGCGGCGAGCCGATCTGCTCGACCTTGCCGGCGTTCATCACCACGATCTTGTCGGCCATGGTCATGGCCTCGATCTGGTCGTGCGTGACGTAGACCGCGGTGGTCTTGAGGCGCTGGTGCAGCGCCTTGATCTCGGTGCGCATCGCCACGCGCAGCTTGGCGTCCAGGTTCGACAGCGGTTCGTCGAACAGGAACACCTGGGGCTTGCGCACGATGGCGCGGCCCATGGCGACGCGCTGGCGCTGGCCGCCGGAGAGCTGGCGCGGATAGCGCTCCAGGTATTCCTTCAGGCCGAGGATCTCGGCGGCGTCCTGCACGCGCTGCTCCAGCTGTCCGTCCGCCACGCCCGCGAGCTTCAGGCTGAAGGCCATGTTGCCGTACACGGTCATGTGCGGGTAGAGGGCGTAGTTCTGGAACACCATGGCGATGTCGCGTTCCTTCGGCGCCATGTTGTTGACCACGCGGCCGCCGATGGCGATTTCGCCGCCGCTGATCTCCTCCAGGCCGGCGATCATCCGCAGCAGCGTCGATTTGCCGCAGCCCGAGGGGCCGACCAGCACGCAGAACTCGCCGTCCTCGATGCCGAGGTCGATGCCGTGGACCACCGCGGTCGAGCCGAAGGATTTGTGCACGCCTTTTAGCGTTACTGCCGCCATGCTATTTCCCCGCCTCCTTCCAGTCCTTGCTGTAGCGCTTCTTGGTCATGTCCATGTGCCGGCGCATCGCCGCGCGCGCCGCCGCCGGGTCGCGCTCGAGGATCGCGACGGCCACGGCCTCGTGTTCGTCGATGGTGTCGCCGGCCATCGCGGGGTATTCGAGCTTCGATTCCAGCGCCCGGTAGAGCGGCCCGACGCGCTGGTCCCACAGCGTCTGCACCACCAGCTCGAGCGCGCTGTTGCCGGTCGCCTCGGCGATACGCACGTGAAAAGCGCGGTCCGCGTCGAGCGGGTTGTGGTGCCGCTTCGCCTCTTTCTGCAGGTCGGCGTGCGCCTTGCGGATGGCGCGCAACTGGCCGGGGCTGCCGTTCTTCGCGGCGAGCGCGGCGCACTCGCCTTCGATCATCCAGCGCGCGCGGATCACTTCGAAGGGGCCGGAAGCGTCGGCAAGTTCCGCGCCGCGGTCGCGTTCGCCGGGCTGGCTGACGTAGATGCCCGAGCCGACCCGCACGTCGAGCAGGCCTTCGACTTCGAGGGCAATCAGCGCCTCGCGCAGGCTCGGCCGCGACACGCCGAGCTGGCGGGCGAGATCGCGCTCGGCCGGCAGGCGCGCGCCGGGCGCCACTTCGCCGTTGCCGATCAGCGTGCGGATCTGATCCGCAATCTGCCGGTAGAGACGACGGGACTCGACAACCTGCAGGCGCATGGCGCTATGTTTTTAGTTTCGGAGGAAAAATGCGGAGCCCGCGCAGGGTATCGGCGCGGCGGATGATTGGTCAAGTGGTCAGACCGATTATTTTTGGGAATGCGGATGCTGCACCGCGCTAGAAAGTTATGCACAAAACCCTGGGCTATAATTCGCGCCCTTCGCAATAACCACACCCGGTCGGGAGTTCTCGCGCGATGGCAGGCAGGCTCGCAGGCAAGACCGCGTTCATTACGGCGGCCGGTCAGGGAATTGGCCGCGGCGCGGCTCTCGCCTTCGCGCGCGAGGGCGCGCAAGTCTGGGCGACGGACCTGAATGCCAAGGCGCTCGCCGGCATCGAGGGCAAGGACGGCATCCGCACCCGCATGCTGGACGCGACCGACGAAGCGGCGATCAACAAGCTGGCCGGCGAAGTGGGCCAGGTCGACATCCTGTTCAATTGCGCGGGCTTCGTGCACCACGGCACGATCCTCGATTGCACGCCCAAGGACTGGGACTTCAGCTTCAACCTGAATGTGAAGTCCATGTACCTGGTGACCCGCGCGCTGTTGCCGGGCATGCTGAACAAGGGCGGCGGCTCGATCATCAACATGTCTTCGATCGCCTCCAGCGTGAAGGGGCTGCCGAACCGCTTCGTCTACGGCGCCACCAAGGCGGCGGTGATCGGGCTGACGAAATCGATCGCCGCGGACTACGTGAAGCAGGGCGTTCGCTGCAACTGCATCGGCCCCGGCACGGTGGACACGCCTTCGCTCGGAGACCGCATCAACGCCTTCGCCGATCCGGCGCAGGCGAGGAAAGATTTCATCGCGCGCCAGCCCATGGGGCGGCTGGGCTCGGTCGAGGACATCACGGGGATACTCGTGTTCCTCGCATCCGACGAATCGAAGTTCGCGACCGGAAACATGTATTCGATAGACGGGGGAATGACGATATGAAGTTGTGCCGCTACGGCAAGAACGGCTTTGAGAAGCCGGGAATCATCGACACCGACGGGCGCCTGCGCGACCTTTCCAAGGTGGTGGAAAACATCGGCCCGAACGAACTTTCGCCGCGTGGCCTGAAGATGCTGGCCAAGGTGAAGCCGGACACGCTGCCGGTGGTCGCCAACGGACCGCGCCTGGGCGTGCCTTTCGTTGGCATCGGCAAGTTCGTCGCCATCGGCCTCAACTATTCCGACCATGCCAAGGAAGCCGGCATGCCGATCCCGGCCGAGCCGATCGTCTTCATGAAGGCGACGACCTGCATCAGTGGACCGAACGACGACGTGATCCAGCCCAAGCGATCCACCAAGCTCGACTGGGAAGTCGAGCTCGGCATCGTCGTCGGGTCGAAGGCGCAATATGTATCCGAGGCGGAAGCCCTGGAGTACGTGGCGGGCTATTGCGTGGTGAACGATGTCTCGGAGCGGGCTTTCCAGATGGCTACCGGCCAATGGGACAAGGGCAAGGGCTTCGATACCGCCGGCCCGATCGGGCCCTGGCTGGTTACCACGGATGAAATCAACAACCCGCAGACGCTCGACATGTGGCTGGACGTGAACGGCAAACGCATGCAGTCCGGCAACACCCGGACCATGATCTTCAACTGCGCGCAGATCGTCTCGCACGTCAGCCAGTACATGACGCTGCTGCCGGGCGACGTCATCTGCACCGGCACGCCGCCGGGCGTCGGGCTCGGCATCAAACCGAATCCGGTGTTCCTCAAGCCGGGCGACGTGATGACGCTGGGAATTCGCGGCCTGGGCGAGCAGAAACAGAAGGTCGTCGCCTGGCCGGGCTAGCCTGGGAGGGCGTCCCGTTTTTTCCGGCGCAACTCCATTGGCAGCCCGGAGGCGTACCATTGCGCCAATTGCCAGGAGAAAACCCATGAACGAGAGAGCCCGGCCGGAAGCCGTCAGCACGTCGCTCGAGAACTCGGCGTTCTTCATGCCGTTCTCGGCCAACCGCCAGTTCAAGAAGGCGCCGCGGCTGCTGTCGCGCGCCGAGGGCATGTACTACTACACCCCGGAGGGCCGCAAGATCCTCGACGGCACCTCGGGGCTGTGGTGCGTCAACGCCGGCCACTGCCGCAAGAAAATCGTCGAGGCCGTGCAGAAGGGCGTCGCCACGCTCGATTTCGCGCCGCCGTTCCAGATGGGCCACCCGCTGGCTTTCGAGTTCGCCGACAAGCTGGCGCCCCTGCTGCCGCAGGGCATGACCAAGATCTTCTTCACCAATTCCGGTTCGGAGTCGGTGGACACGGCGCTGAAGCTCGCGATTGCTTACCACCGCCAGCGCGGCGAGGGCCAGCGCATCCGCCTCATCGGCCGCGAAAAGGGTTATCACGGCGTGAACCTCGGCGGCACCGCGGTCGGCGGCATGGTCGGCAACCGCAGGATTTTCGGCGCGCTGGTCACCGGCGTGGACCACATCCGCCATACGCACGACCTGGCGAAGAACGCCTTCTCGCGCGGCCAACCTGTGCACGGGGCGGAACTTGCCGAGGATCTCGAGCGCCTGTGCCAGTTGCACGATCCGTCGACCATCGCCGCAGTGATCGTCGAGCCGGTCGCCTGCTCGGCGGGCGTCTACGTGCCGCCGCAGGGCTACCTGCAAAAATTGCGCGAGATCTGCGACAAGCACGGCATCCTGCTCATTTTCGACGAGGTGATTAACGCTTGGGGGCGCCTTGGCAAACCCTTCGCTTCGCAGTATTTCGGCGTGACGCCGGACCTCATCACCACCGCCAAGGGCATCACCAACGGCACGATCCCGATGGGCGCGGTGATGATGAAAGAGGCCATGTACCAGGCGTTCATGTCCGGGCCCGAGGGCGCGATCGACCTGCCGCACGGCTATACCTACTCGGCGCACCCGGTGGCCTGCGCGGCGGGCCTGGCGACGCTGGAGGTCTACCAGGACGAGGGGCTGCTGACGCGTGTCGGCGAGCTGGCGAAGTACTGGGAAGACGGCGCGCATTCGCTCAGGGACTGCCCGAACGTGATCGACATTCGCAACCTGGGCCTGATCGCCGCCATCGAGCTGTCGCCCCGTGCCAGCGCGGTGGGCGCGCGCGGCTTCGAAGCGCACCTGAAAGCCTTCGAGAAGGGCACCTACATGCGGGTCACGGGCGACACCATCGCGCTGGCGCCGCCGCTGATCATCCAGAAATCGGAGATCGACCAGCTCTTCGCGACAGTGCGCGAGGTCCTGAAGGGCTTGGCCTAGGTCTTTTTACTTCGCGGCCGCGCGAACCACGCCGAGGCGCCGGCCGCGGGTCTGCTGCTTCAGGCGCGGCGGGTTGACGAGGTCCCTCACGAAATTTGGCAGCGCGAACACGCCCTCGTGGGTTTCGCCGTTGTAGAACCTGAGGTCCTGCAGCTTGCGCTGCTCGATCCTGCGGTCGATCTCGTCCGCGGTCAGCGATTTCGGGTCGAGCTTGTCCGAGCACACCGCCATCGCCCACTGCGCGCCGTAGAGCGGGATGTACATGGTGTACGGCCGCACGATGCGGAAGATGCCGTTCAGGCGCTGCGCCAGTTCGGCGACGCGCTCGGGCCGCGCCACCGGCGCGCCGATGTGCAGCACCAGCGCGCCGCCCGGGGCGAGCGCGGCGCGGCACTGCTGGAAAAATTCGGCCGAGTAGAGCGCTTCCGCCGGCCCCATCGGGTCGTTGAGATCCAGCGCGATCAGGTCGAAGCGCTCGCTGGTCTCGCGGATGAACTTCATGCCGTCGCCGATCAGCACGCGCAGCTTCGGGTTGTCGAAGGCGCCGCGATGCACCGCGAAGAAATGCTCCTTGGCGATCTTCACCACGTCCTCGTCGATCTCGCACATCGTCACCTGCTCGACCGAGGGGTGCTTGAGCGCTTCTTCCGAGGAACCGCCGTCGCCGCCGCCCACGATCAGCACCTTCTTCGGCGCCGCGTGCGCGGTGAGCGCCGGGTGGATCAGGTTCTCGTGATAGACGAACTCCTCCCGCTCGGAGGTCATGTTGTAGCCGTCGAGGCGGAAGATGCGGCCGTAATGCGGCGTGTCGTAGACCTGCAGTTTCTGGAACTTGGTCTGCCATTCGCCGACCTGGCGCCCGGCCTTGATGTAGAAGCCGGTGGACTCGTTCAGCGGTTCCATCAGCAGGTGCTCGCCGCGGTCGATTTCGTGGCGCGCGATCTCCGCGGGCTGGAAATGGCCGATGATGTCGTCGAACAACCTGCGCGCCTTGGCGGAGTTGTCGGCGCTGAAGTTGCAGACGTAGACGTCCAGCGTCAGGCCCTGGTTCTCGGGCCAGGTGTGGATGGCGAGGTGCGATTCGGCGAGCACCACCGCGCCGGTGAAGCCGGAGCCTTCGAACTGGTGGAAGCGGGCGTCCATCACCGTCAGGCCCGAAGCGCGCACGAGGTCGAGGCATACCGCCTCGAAGCGCTTGCCGTCGAGCAGCAGCTGCGGATCGCAGCGACAGCCGTTCAGATCACCGATGAGATGCAGACCGTTCATGTCCGTGCCCCCCAGAAAATGCGAAGGCGCAACCCTCTGCCAAATTTTCCGGGCTGCGCCTCTGCGTCTACGCCTTGCGGCGTATAACTTTGTTCTTTAAGTTCGTTCAATTCGCTTCAAAGCCCCCGTTTCACGCGAGTTTTGCTCGCTCAAACACCGCTTTTCTCATCTCGCGCCGCGCATTTCCTCGACCACTGCGTCGATCAGGCGGCGCGCGATCGAGATTCTGCTTGGAAGTTTCGGCAATTGCAATACTTTGAACCAGTTGGCGGCTTCGATTTCTCCCTCCTGCGGCCGGATTTCTCCCGACACCCAGTCGCAGACGAACGCGATCATCAGCGAATTCGGAAACGGCCACGGCTGGCTGGCGAAGTAGCGGATACGCGACACCCGCACGCCGACCTCCTCCTCCACTTCCCGCTGCAGGCACTGCTCCAGCGTCTCGCCCGGCTCGACGAAGCCGGCCAGCGCGCTGTACATCCCGGGCGGGAAGTGCGGGCTGCGCCCGAGGAGGATCTCGCCTTCGCGGCGCACCAGCGCCATCACCGCGGGGGCGATCCTCGGGTAGGCGGAGAACCGGCAGGCAGGGCAGACGCGCGAGCGCTCCTCCGTTTTCGCCTCTGTAGGCGTGCCGCAGCGGCCGCAATAGCGGTGGCTGCGGTCCCAGTCGACGAGCTGGATGGCGCGGCCGGCGAGCGCGAAATGGGCGTCGTCCAGCACCGTGAAGAGCGCGCGCAAGCCTTCCCAGGCCATGCCGGCGGGCGGCGGCGGGGTGTCCGCCGCCGCCTCTGCCGCCCAGCAGTCGGTCCCGGCCAGACGCCCTAGATACAGTGTCCGGGCCGGTTCAAACCACAAGATGTTGTTGTTTTTTTGCAACGGAAGTTTCGCCCAACTGGGCCGCGCAGGCACCCTGGGATCGTCTGAAGGCCGCGGACTGGGCGGTCCGAGCTCGACCAGAAGGCGGTCGCCCTTGAAGACGAACCAGAGGGAGGGTCCGCGAGCCCCGCCCGTACTCCCCGGGGCGGCGACGGCGGCTTCGAAGTCCTGCGGGCTGGTGAACGGCATCTCGGTCATGCGCCGATTATAGGTAGTCGCTCCGCCAGCGAACTCGCTCGACGAGTTCGCTCCTTTATAATTCGCCGCTCCCCCGCCTTTTTATTTCAATTTTCTTACAGCTGCGGTGATGATTTCTCCTGCACCCGAACGCGAAATGGCAAATGCGCTGCGCGCGCTGGCCATGGACGCGGTGCAGGCGGCGAATTCGGGCCATCCCGGCATGCCGATGGGCATGGCCGAGATCGCGGTGGCGCTCTGGCGTCGCCACTTGTCACATAACCCTGCCAACCCCGCCTGGCCCAACCGGGACCGCTTCGTGCTCTCCAACGGGCACGGCTCGATGCTGCTGTATGCGCTGCTGCACCTCACCGGCTACGACCTGCCGATGACGGAACTGAAGCGCTTCCGGCAGCTGCACTCGAAGACGCCGGGCCATCCCGAGCTCGGCTGCGCGCCCGGCGTCGAGACCACCACCGGGCCGCTCGGGCAGGGCATCTCCAACGCGGTGGGCATGGCGATCGCCGAGCGGCTGCTGGCGGCGGAGTTCAACCGCCCGGGGCACGAGATCGTCCATCACCATACCTACGCCTTCCTGGGCGACGGCTGCATGATGGAGGGCGTCTCGCACGAGGCCTGCGCGCTCGCCGGCACGCTCGGCCTGGGCAAGCTGATCGCGGTCTACGACGACAACGGCATTTCCATCGATTCCGACAAGGGCAGCATCAGGCAGTGGTACACCGACGACGTGCGGCGCCGGTTCGAATCCTACGGCTGGCAGGTGATCGCCAACGTCGACGGCCACGACGTCGAGGCGATGGACCGTGCCCTGCGCAAGGCGAAACGCGAGCGCGAACGGCCGACGCTCATCTGTGCCAGGACGGTCATCGGCAAAGGCGCGCCGACCAAGGCGAATACCGGCGCCGCGCACGGCGCGCCGCTGGGCGAGAAGGAAATCGCCGCGACGCGCGAAGCGATCGGCTGGAATTACCCGCCGTTCGAGATCCCGGAGGCCGTGCGTCTGGGCTGGGACGCGAAGGAAAAGGGAAAGCGCGCCGAGCGGCGCTGGAAGCGGGTGTTCTCGGCTTACGAAAAGGCGAATCCGGATCTTGCGAAGGAGTTTCTGCGACGAGTTTCGGGTGCCTTGCCTGCCAATTTTTCCATCGTGGTCGATGCTTTGATCAAAGATGTAACTGCAAAGGCGGAAACCATCGCTACCCGCAAGGCTTCGCAGAACGCCCTTGAGGCCCTCGTCCCCGCGCTGCCCGAGTTGCTGGGGGGCTCGGCTGACCTGACCGGCTCCAACCTGACCATGGTCAAGGCATCCAAGGCCGTCGGCAAAACCGATGCGAGCGTCGGTCAAAACACGGGGGGCGGCAACTATCTCTTCTACGGCGTGCGCGAATTCGGCATGGGCGCGATCATGAACGGGCTGGCGCTGCACGGCGGCTTGATTCCCTACGGCGGCACCTTCCTGGTGTTCTCGGACTACATGAGGAATTCGCTGCGCATGGCCGCGCTGATGGGCCTGCGCACGATCTACGTCTTCACCCACGACTCGCTGGGCCTCGGCGAGGACGGGCCGACGCACCAGCCGATCGAGCATGCGTCCTCGCTGCGCCTGATCCCGAACCTGGACGTCTGGCGTCCCTGCGACTCGACGGAAACCGCCGTCGCATGGACTGCCGCGGTACAACGGAAAAACGGGCCCACGGCGCTGCTGTTGTCCCGGCAGAACCTGCCGTTTGAAAACAGGAATGATGAAATCGTCAAGCAAATTCAAAAGGGCGGCTACGTGCTGTCGGATGCGCCCGGCGCGAAGGCAGTCCTGATCGCCACCGGCTCCGAAGTGCAGCTGGCGCTCGCCGCGCAGAAGCTGCTCGATTTCCCGGTGCGGGTGGTTTCCATGCCCTCGACCAGCGTGTTCGACCGCCAGCCGGAGGCCTACAGGGCGCAGGTGCTGCCGAAAGGTCTCCCCCGCGTCGCCATCGAGGCGGGCGTGACGGATTTCTGGAGGAAATACGTCGGGCTGGAGGGCGCGGTGGTCGGCATCGACCGCTTCGGCGAATCGGCGCCGGCGCCCGATCTGTTCAAGCACTTCGGCTTCACGCCGGAGAACGTGGTCAAAGCGGCAAGGAGCGTAGTCCAATGACGATCAAGGTGGCCATCAACGGCTTCGGCCGCATCGGCAGGAACATCCTGCGGGCGTTCTATGAAAGCTCGGAACGTGGGACAAAGCACGACCTGCAATTCGTCGCCATCAACGACCTGGGCGATGCGAAGACCAACGCCCACCTGCTGAAATACGACACCGCGCACGGGCGTTTCCGGGGCACGGTCGGCGTGGACGGCGACAGCCTGGTGGCGAACAACGACCGCATCAAGGTGGTGGCCGAGCGGGATCCGTCCAAGTTGCCCTGGAAGGCGCTGGGCGTGGACGTGGTGCTGGAATGCACGGGCCTCTTTACCAGCAAGGCGAAGGCGAGTGCGCATATCAATGCCGGCGCGAAGAAGGTGATCATTTCGGCACCCGGCGACAAGGACGTGGACCGCACGGTGGTGATCGGCGTCAACCACCAGTCGCTGAAAGCGAGCGACACGGTGATTTCGAATGCCTCCTGCACCACCAATTGCCTCGCGCCGCTGGTGAAGGCGCTCGATGACCGGATCGGCGTCGTCTCCGGCCTGATGACCACGGTGCATTCCTATACCAACGACCAGGTGCTGACGGACGTCTACCACTCGGACCTGCGGCGCGCGCGCTCGGCCAGCATGAACATGATCCCGACCAAGACCGGCGCGGCCGCCGCCGTCGGCCTCGTGCTGCCGCACCTGAATGGCAAGCTGGACGGCTACTCCATCCGCGTGCCGACCATCAATGTCTCGATCGTCGACCTGACATTCGTGGCGAAAAGGGCGGTCACCGTCGACGAAGTGAACCAGGCGCTCAAGCAGGCTTCCGAAGGCGACCTGAAGGGCGTTCTCGAATACACCACCGAGCCGCTGGTATCGACCGACTTCAACCACAACCCGGCGAGCTCGATCGTCGACTCGCTGCTGACCAAGGTCACCGGCGGCACGCTGGTGAAGGTGGCGAGCTGGTACGACAACGAGTGGGGTTTCTCCAACCGCATGCTGGACGTCACGGTCGCCTTGCACAGCGCGAAGTGACGATGAAGTTCAAGCGGCTCGCGGACCAGGAACTCCGCGGCAAGCGGGTTTTCATCCGCGCCGATTTGAACGTGCCGCAGGACGCGGCCGGCAACATCACCGACGACACACGCATCCGCGCCTCGGTCCCCGGCATCCGGCTCGCGCTGGACAGGGGCGCGGCGGTGATGGTGACCTCGCACCTGGGGCGCCCCAAGGAGGGAAGCTTCGACGCGAGGGATTCCCTTGCGCCCGTCGCGAAGCGTCTTTCGGAGCTGCTTGGATTTACGGTTCCGCTCCAGCGAGACTGGTTGAACGGCGTTGAGGTGGAGGCCGGCAAAGTCGTCCTGCTCGAGAATTGCCGATTCAACGTCGGCGAGAAGGCGGACGACGAAGCGCTTTCCAGGAAAATCGCGGCGCTCTGCGATGTCTACGTCAACGACGCGTTCGGCACCGCGCACCGGGCGGAAGCGACGACGCACGGAGCTGCGAGATTCGCCGGCATTGCCTGCGCCGGCCCGCTGATGGCCGCGGAGCTGGACGCGCTGAGCCGCGCGCTGGCCGATCCGAAGCGTCCCCTGGTGGCCATCGTCGCGGGATCGAAAGTCTCCACCAAGCTGCCGCTCCTGCTCGCGCTGGCGAAAAAGGTGGACCGGTTGATCGTCGGCGGGGGCATCCTGAATACCTTTCTCCTGGCGAAGGGACTGCCGGTCGGCAAATCTATCGCCGAGGCGGGCCTCGCCGGGGAAGCGAAGAAAATCATGTCGGCGACGGAGGTGCCGCTGCCCGAGGACGTCGTGGTCGCGGGCGAAATGTCGGCGCGCGCGCGAGAAACCGTGACGGACGCACGCAGCGTCGCCGCGGACGACATGATTCTCGACATCGGCCCGAAGAGCGCGGCCGGGCTTGCAGGCCTGCTCAAGCAGGCGGGAACCATCGTCTGGAACGGCCCGGTCGGCGTGTTCGAGATTCCGCAGTTCGCCAATGGCACCGCAACGGTCGCGCGCGCCATCGCGGCGTCGAAGGCATTCTCGATCGCCGGCGGCGGCGACACCATTGCCGCGATCCACAAGTTCGGCGTCGCCGACGGCATCGATTACATCTCCACTGCCGGCGGCGCGTTCCTCGAATTCCTCGAGGGCCGGACCCTGCCTGCCGTCGCGGCGCTGGAGGCGCGCGCTTAGCGCGCTTCTTCTACCCGGCGCGCGCCTAAGGTTTCCGGCAAGCCTGCGATTTCCTCGGGAACGACGACCGCATCGCGGTCTTCCCGCTTGAGCGAAGCCAGCGTGCGCGCGACCACGGCTTCCTGCGGCATGGTCGCGCCATAAAAGAGCGGCTTGTCGCCGCGGAACACCGCCAGCGTCGGGAAGTTCTCGATCTCGATGCCGCCCACCAGCGCGCTGTCGTCCTCGACGTCCAGCCAGATGAACTTCGTCCCGCCGCTTTCTTTCGCGAGCTTGTCGAAGGTGCCGTGGAAATCCGTGCAGGTCTTGCACCAGCTCGCGCACAGGCACACGACGAGCAGATCTCCGGCGTGAGAATGCGTCGGCTGTTGCTGCATAGCGCGATGCTACACTTGGAAAATGCTCCGCAGCACCAAGATCGTCGCCACGCTTGGCCCCGCCTCTTCCGACCCCGCCGTGCTCGAGCGCATGGTGCGCGCGGGTGTCGACGTGGTGCGGCTGAATTTCTCGCACGGCACGGCCGACGACCACCTTGCTCGCGCCGCGCTGGTCAGGGAGATCGGCCGCAAGGTCGGGCGCACGGTCGCCATCATGTGCGACCTGCAGGGCCCCAAGATCCGCGTCGGCAAGTTCAAGGACGGCAAGGTGATGCTGCAGAAGGGGCAGGCGTTCGTGCTCGACGCCGGCTGCGAACTGGGCGGCGGCGACCGCGCCGGCCTGGACTACAAGGAATTGCCGCGCGACGTCGGCGCGGGCTCGGTGCTGCTGCTGGACGACGGCAAGATCGTGCTGGATGTCGCCGAAGTGCGCGGCGAGGAGGTGCACACCAGGGTGCGCCACGGCGGCGTGCTGTCCAACAACAAGGGCATCAACCGGCAGGGCGGTGGGCTGACCGCGCCCGCTCTCACCCCCAAGGACATCGAGGACATCCGCACCGCGGCGAAGATCAACGCCGACTACCTCGCGGTGTCGTTCCCCAAGTCCGGCGCCGACATGTACATGGCGCGCGAGCTGCTGCGTGCTTCGGGCGGCAAGGCCTTCCTCATCGCCAAGATCGAGCGCGCCGAGGCGGTGGTGCAATCGGCGCTGCTGGAGATCATGCACGCCTGCGACGGCATCATGGTGGCGAGGGGCGACCTGGCGGTGGAAGTGGGCGATGCCGCGGTGCCGGCGCTGCAGAAGCGCATGATCCGCCTCGCGCGCGAGAACAACAAGCTCACCATCACCGCGACGCAGATGATGGAGTCGATGATCGCGAGCCCGGTGCCGACGCGGGCCGAGGTGTCCGACGTCGCCAACGCGGTGCTGGACGGCACCGACGCCGTCATGCTGTCGGCGGAATCGGCCAGCGGCATGTATCCGGTGGAAACCATCGAGGCGATGCACCGCATCTGCGTCGAGGCTGAGCACACGCAGCCGGTGAGCCTGGACCAGGATTTCCTCAACCGCGTGTTCACGCGCGTCGACCAGTCGATCGCCATGGCGGGCCTGTTCACCGCCTTCCACCTCAAGGTGAAGGCGATCGCCACGCTCACCGAATCGGGTTCTACCGCGCTGTGGATGAGCCGCCTGAATTGCGGCGTGCCGATCTACGCGCTCACCGCGCAGACGGAGACGCGCTACCGCTGCGCGCTGTATCGCGACGTCTATCCGCTGATGGTGAAGTACGTCGGCAGCGACCGCGAAGAGCTGCTGGCCGAAGCCGAGAAGGCGCTGGTCGAGCACGGCGTGGTCAAGGACGGCGACCTGATCGTGCTCACCATCGGCGAGCCGATCGGCAAGTCGGGCGGCACCAACACCATGAAAATCGTCAAGGTGGGCCAGCACCGCAAGAAGTAGACGACCTCCAGGAAAATCGGGGTCAGAGCCCGATTTCTGGGAACGACGAGAAAATCGGGCTCTGACCCCGATTTTCCTCAGCGCCCTTCGTGGAGGTCGCGGCCCTTTACCAGCGCGCGGATTTTTCCGTCGGCGATATTCCGCTTCAGCATCCAGAAGCCGCAGTCCGGATGGACGTACCTTATGCGGCCGCGCCCCAGGATTTTCTCGGCGCGTTCGATCGAGCGGGCGATGGCATCCGCGCTTTCGATCTCGGTGCGCTTGATGTCGACCACGCCGAGGCCGAAGCCGATATCGCGCCGCAGTTCCTTGAAAACCGCGAGTTCTTCGGGCGGACGGTGAGCCACTTCCATCACGATGTGATCCACCCGCAGCGCGTTCAGGTAGCCGAGCAGCTTGTCCCAGCCGCCTTTCTGGATGCTCTGCCCGCCGTAGTTGCCGAAGCACAAGTGAACCGCGGCCTTCGCGGTCTTCGGCACCGCCTTGAGCACCTTGTTCATTGCCTCCGCCGCCCACTTCCATTCATTGGGATGGCCGGGCAGGTTCGCTTCGTCCACCTGGATCACGTCGGCGTCCAGGTGCTTCACCTGCGCGGCCAGCACGCCGGCGATGGCGTGCGCGAGCTTCTCGGGATCGCGGTAGTGCAGGTCGTGCAGCGTCTTCGCCAGCATGTGCGGGCCGGTGAGCGTGAACTTGAGCGGTTTGCGGGCGAGTTTCCTGGCGCGCGCGCAGGCGAGCGAGAGATTCAATGTGCCGGCAGCGACCGGGCCTTCCACCACGCCGGGCGGCTTGGCGCGGAAGCGCATGCCCGCGCCTTTCGAGTAGGCGAGCCATTCCGAAAAACCGATCTCGCTGCGGATGCCGCTCATCGGCCGCGTGAAATACTCGATCATCCCGTTGGTCTCGGGATGGTTGAGGTCGAAGCGGTAGAGTTCGCCGTCGCAGACGAGGTCGATGCCGGCCTCTTCCTGCGTGTGCAGCACGACGCGCATGGCGTCCTCGAGCGCCTGCTCGGAGGGCGCGGCGGCCAGCCAGTCGGGCAGCGGGTAGGAACCGACGACGGTGGTCTTGATGCGCGGTGATTTCATCGCGGCGATTATAATTCACCGGATGGTTAACTTCGAAGGCGTCGAGGCGCTCGAGGAATTCATGACGCGCCCGTCCGCGGAATTGTCGGCGGATCTCGCGCGCGCAGCCGGCGACATCATGGTGCTCGGCGTCGGCGGGAAAATGGGGCCGACGCTCGCTCGCATGGCGAAACGCGCTGCGCCGGACCGGCGTGTGATCGGCGTGGCGCGCTTCTCGGAGAAGGGCTTGCGTGAAAAACTCGAGAGCCAGGGCATCGAGTGCATCGCCTGCGACCTGCTGGATCGCGCGGCGCTCGAGCACCTGCCGCGCGCGCCGAACCTGGTTTTCATGGCCGGCCACAAATTCGGCGCCGCTGGAAACGCCGCCTTCACCTGGGCGATGAACGTGCGCGTTCCCTACATGGTGGCCGATACTTTTCGCGAATCGCGCACGGTGGTGTTCTCCACCGCCTGCGTCTATCCGTTCGCCGACGTCGGCGGCGCCGGCGCGGGCGAGCAGACGCCGACGTTGCCGCCGCCCGGGGACTACGCCACTTCCTGCGTCGGCCGCGAGAAGGCCTTCGAATACGGCTCGCTGACGCACGGCACGCCGGGCCGCCTCGTGCGCCTCGAATACTCGATCGACATGCGCTACGGCGTGCTGCACGACGTCGCGGCGAAAGTGTTCGCCGGCCAGCCGGTGGATGTGACCATGGGCCACGTCAACGTCATCTGGCAGGGCGACGCCAACGAACAGGCGCTGCGGCTGCTGGCGCACTGCACCGCGCCCGCTTCGCCGCTCAACGTGAGCGGGCCGGAAGTCGTCAGCGTGCGCTGGCTTGCCGGCGAATTTGGCAAGCGCTTCGGCAAGAAGGCGGTGGTGACGGGAAACGAAGCGCCCACCGCGTGGCTGGTGGATTCGCGCGCCGCGCAAAAACTGCTGGGCGCGCCGCGCGTGCCGCTCGCCGTCATGATCGACTGGCAGGCGAGCTGGATCGAGCGCGGCCTGCCCGGCCTGGGCAAGCCGACCCACTTCGAAACGCGAGATGGAAAGTACTGAGGGGCAGGACGACGCTCGCGTCGTGGAGCTCCGCGACGAGCACCTCGCGGGCTGCCTGGCGCTGTCGAAGTCGGCGCACTGGAACCAGAACGAAGCCGACTGGCGGCTCATGCTTGCGCAAGGCCGCGGCTGGGGCGTCATGCTTGGCGGCGCGCTTGCCGCGTCCACCGTGGTGCTTCCTTACGGGAATACTTTCGCGTGGGTGAGCATGGTCCTCGTGCTGCCGGAGCTACGCCGCAAGGGATTCGCCACGCAGCTGCTGAAAAAAGTCCTGATTGAAAACTCCCGCTCGGGGCTGGCATCGATCCTCGATGCGACGCCCGCGGGCCACGAAGTCTATGTCCAGGAAGGCTTCCGCGATACCTGGGGGTTCAAGCGGTTTGCGCTTTCATCCTCTTCAAGAGAAGCGGTGTCGAGCAAGGAAGCTCGTCCCATCGAAAAGGCAGATTGGCGGGGCATCCTGGAACTTGATGCGCCGGCATTTGGCGCAAGCCGTGAAGCGGTGCTTCGCAACCTCGCTGCGCGGCTGCCCGATGCGGCGCTGGTGGCGGATCGCGGAGGGAAAATCGCCGGCTTCGTGCTCGGACGGGACGGCAGGGAAGCGCGCCAGCTCGGGCCGCTGGTCGCGCGCGATGAAAAAACGGCGACCGGCCTGCTGAACGCGGCATTGGCCGGCGCAAGGCCGCCCGTCTACATGGATATCGCGAACCACGCGCCGGCGCTGCAGGACTGGGCGCTCGCGCGGGGGTTTGCATTCCAGCGGCCGTTCACCCGCATGGTGATCGGCGTGCCGCGCGCGCCGGGCGACGAATCGCTCGTCTACTGCCCGGCCGGGCCGGAGCTCGGCTAAGGCCGGATCCCCGCCTGCGCGGGGATGACGGCCTCGCCGGCCGTCACTTCGTCATCTTGATCGAACGATCCAGGAACTCGTTGGTGTAGGTCGTCTTGACGTCGAACGGCTTGTCGACGCCGACATAGTCGCGCACCAGCTCGTAGTCGGCCTTCATGCGTGCATCGTCGTGGATACCGAGCGCGACCTCGCGGGAGTACTTGTCGCTCATCAGCACTTCCACCAGCTGCCAGTTCACCATCTCGTTGTCGTAGCTGAGCGCGCCGTTGGCGTCGATCAGTGCCTGCACGCAGGGCTTGGGGTCCTTGACGCAGGCGGCGAACGCGCGCTGCGTCACCTTGACGAACTTGCCGATGAGGGGCCTGTTCTTCGCCAGGAATTCGGCGTTGACGATCACCGAGTTGCCGTAGGGATTGAGGCCCACCTCGCGCCAGGCGAGGAAACCCATGTCGGCGCCGAGTTCGCGCTTGAACACATGGTGGAGGTTGTAGAACGACGTGGTGACGTCGATCGCTTTCGACTTGAGCGCCGACAGCTTCGAATTGGCGTCGATGTTTACCCAGGTGACCGACTTGGGGTCGATGCCGTTCGCCTTGGCGAGCGCCGGCCACATCACGCGCGCGCCGTCGCCCGCCGGGTTGCCGATTTTCTTGCCCGGAAAGTCCTTGATGCCATTGATGCCGGAACTCTTGAGCCAGTACATGCCCTGCGGCGAGTTGGCATAGACGTTGAACACCGCCACCGTATCGGCGCCCTTGCCCCTGGCCACGAGCACGCCGCCCATGTCGGCGAGGCCGATCGGGTTTGCGCCGGCGCCCACCTTCTGCGTCGCCAGCGCCGAGCCCTTGCCCGGTTCGAGATTCAGGTCGATGCCTTCCTTGTCGTACCAGCCGAGCTTCTTGGCGTAGTAGTAGGGCGCATGGTCGCCGCCCGGAACCCAGTTCAGGATGAAGTCGAGTTTTTGCTGGGCCGCGGCCGGAACGGCGGTGAACGCGATCGCGGCGGCAATGAGAATTCTAAGCATGGGGCCTCCTCATTTCAGAAGCCGCGATGTTACCATCCAGTAACCATCCGGTTAACATGCACTGGACCCAACTGCCTGCCGACGTGCTCGCGCTGCTCCGTCGCGGCACGGTGATCCCGGCGCACCCGCTGGCGCTGGACGCGGGCCGGCGGCTCGACAGCCGCCGCCAGCGCGCGCTGACCCGCTACTACCTGGACGCAGGCTCGGGAGGACTCGCGGTCGGCGTGCACGCGACGCAGTTCGCCATCCGGGAGAGCGGGATGTACGGGCCGGTGCTCAAGCTTGCCGCCGACGAGGCCAGGTCCTGGGCGAAGCGGCCGGTCGTGCTGGTGGGGGGGGTGTCGGGAAAAACAGATCAGGCAAGGAAGGAAGCCGCGATCGCGCGCGGGCTCGGCTACCACGCGGGCATGCTGTCGCTGGCGCCGATGAAGGGCGCCTCGGTGGACGAGCTGGTTGCGCATTGCGCGGCGGTCGCCGCGGAAATTCCGCTGGTGGGCTTCTACCTGCAGCCCGCGGTCGGCGGCATCCACCTGCCGGTGGAGTTCTGGCGCCGCTTCTGCGGAATCGAAAATGTGATCGCGGTCAAAATCGCACCGTTCAACCGCTACCGGACGCTGGACGTCGTCAAGGGGCTGGTGGCGGCGCGCGCCGAGGACCGCGTGACGCTCTACACCGGAAACGACGATCACATCGTCCTCGATCTGCTGAGCCCGTTCGTGGTGAAGCGCGGCAGTGAAGAGGTGCGCGTCCGGATCAAGGGCGGCCTGCTGGGTCACTGGAGCGTCTGGACGAAATACGCGGTCGATTTGCTGGAAAAACTCAAAGCGGCAAAACCGACCGAAGATTTGCTCGCCCTCGATTCCAGGGTCACCGACGCCAACAGCGCGTTCTTCGACGTCGCGCACGATTTCGCCGGCTGCATCCCGGGCTGCCATGAAGTATTGCGCCGCCAGGGCCTGCTCGAGGGCACCTGGTGCCTCGATCCGAAGGAAACCCTTTCGCCGGGGCAGGCGGAAGAGATCGACCGGGTCTATGCCGCCTACCCGGAAATGAACGACGATGCCTTCGTCCGGGAGAATCTTTCGAAATGGCTAGCATAGAAAAAACGGTCTACGAAAACGCCGGGCACTACACGGTGCCCGGCGTTTTCTCCGCGGCCGAAATGGACGCGGCGGTCGAGGATATCGGGCGCTGGGGCGAGGAGTTCCTGCGCGAATTGCCGGCCGCGCAGCGCCGCTGGTATCTGGACGGTGGCGTCAAGGCGAGGGACGTGCTGCGCAAGCTCGACAATCCGCATCATCACCGCGAGTCGATGCGCAATCTGGCGCGCGATCCGCGGCTGGTCGCGCTGGTGGAGGACGTCATCGGCCGCGGCGTATCGGTGTACTTCAGCCAGATATTCTTCAAGCCGCCCGAAGGCGGCGGCCCGAAACCGCCGCACCAGGACAACTTCTATTTCGGGCCGCGCGACCCGCAGGCGCTGATCACGGCCTGGATCGCCTTCGACGACGCCACGCTCGAGAACGGCTGCATGTACTTCGGCGAAGGCACGCACAAGGCGCCGGTGATTCCGCACGTGACGCCGCCCGATGAGCCGTTCAACCTGCAGATTCCCGCCGAAGCCGCCGCGAAGGCGGCTCTGACACCCGCACCGGTGCCCAAAGGCGGGGTATCGTTCCATCACGGCGGCGTGCTGCACCAGTCGGGGCCGAATCATTCGCAGCGCTGGCGCCGCGCCTGCGCGCTGCACTACGTGAGCAACGGCAACGCCTTCGTGCAACCCGCCTTGCCCTATGACGAAAAAATGTTCCTGAGGATCACATGAACGACACGGCATACGCCACTGCGCGGCGCTACACTTTCGCGGTCATTGCGCACGTTGCGCTGATCCTCGCCTGGTACCTGTTCGTCACGTTCGGCAACGTGCCGAAGTTCGTCATGCCGTCGCCCGTCGCGACGCTCAACGCGCTGCTGCAGCCGAACTACGCCTGGTGGACCAACATCGCGGTCACCGGCACCGAGATCTTCGCCGGCTATTTCCTCGCCCTGGTGGCGGGCGTGGTGCTGGCGCTTGCCTTCAGCTGGTCGAAAACCCTCGAATCGTTCTTCATGCCGCTGCTGGTGTCGCTCAACATGGTCCCCAAGGTGGCGCTCGGGCCGCTCATCATCGTCTGGTTCAAGTACGGCGTATTCCCCAACTCGCTGATGGCGTTCTCCATCTGCGTGTTCCCGATCCTGCTCACCACGGCACGCGGCCTGCGCGAGGTCGAACCCGAGCTGCTGGATCTCGTGAAGTCGCTGAAGGGTTCGCGCTGGCAGCTGTTCGCCAAGATCCAGCTGCCCGGCGCGCTGCCGTACATATTCTCGGGAATGAAGGTTGCCGCCATCCTTGCGGTGGCCGGCGCGATCGTCGGCGAGTTCCTCGGCTCGGACAAGGGCCTCGGCTACCTGATGCTGCAGGTGCAGGTGACGCTGGATACGCCGGCGATGTTCATGGCGGTCATCCTCATCACCCTGCTGGGCATGCTGCTGTACGGGATGGTGCTCGGACTGGAGAGGCTGCTGGTCGTGAAGGATGCAAGGGTTTCCTGACATGCTGCCTGAGCCTTTCATCCATCTGCACGGCGTCAGGAAGATCTATCGCCAGGGCAAAAAGGAGCACCTGGCGATCTCGGACGCCACCTTCGACGTCATGCCGGGCGAGCTGGTCTCGCTTGTCGGGCCCTCGGGTTGCGGGAAGTCGACGCTGCTCAAGATACTGGCGGGACTGCACCCGTACGACGGCGGCGAGCTGAAGATCGGCTCGGCCAGCCATTCCTTCGACGCGGCGCGCGACATCGGCATGGTGTTCCAGTCGCCGCTGCTGCTGAAGTGGCGCCGGATTCTGGAAAATGTGCTTCTGCCCGCCGAAATACTGGGTTTGCCCGAAAAGGAATCGAAGGAAAGGGCAAAGGCCCTTCTTGCGCTGGTCGGTCTCGCCGGCTACGAGGACAAGTATCCCTACGAACTGTCGGGCGGCATGCAGCAGCGCGCCGCCATCGCGCGCTCGCTGGTGCACGACCCGAAGCTGGTGCTGATGGACGAGCCTTTCGGCGCGCTGGATGCGCTCACCCGCGAGAAGATGAACCTGGAACTGCTGCGCATCTGGAAAGAGGCGGGCAAGACCATCGTCTTCGTCACGCACGGGATTTCCGAGGCGGTGTTCCTCGGCACGCGGGTGGTGGTGCTGACCGCCGGTCCGGCCAAAATGGCCGACAACTTCCAGATCGATCTGCCGCATCCCCGGACGCTCGACATAAAAACGCACGAGCGCTTCGGCGAGTACACACGCCGCATCTACAAACTGCTGGGCATGGAATGACGGGCGGCAAGCGCAACCCGGAGAAGAACCGGGGATGCATCCTGGCGGCCGCGCTGGAAGAGTTCTCGCGCTTCGGCCTGGGCGGCGCGCGCGTCGACCGCATCGCGGCGCGCGCCGGCGCCAACAAGCGCATGCTCTACTACTACTTCGGCAACAAGGAAGCGATGTTCCTCGCCGTGCTGGAATCGCGCTACGCGCACATCCGCCGCGCCGAGCAGGGCCTGCGCCTGGGCGACCTCGATCCCGCCGAAGGCATCCGGCGCCTGGTCGCGTTTACCTGGAACTACTACCTGAAATATCCGGAATTCCTGACCCTGCTAAACAGCGAGAACCTGCACCGGGCGCGCCACCTGAGGCGCTCGCGCCAGATCGCCGCGATGCACTCGCCGCTGGTGGCGATGCTGCGCAACCTGCTCGCACGCGGCGCTCGCAAGGGCGAGTTCCGCCGCGGCGTCGATCCGGTCCAGCTCTACATCTCCATCGCCGGGCTGGGATATTTCTACCTCGGCAACCGCCACACCCTGTCGACCATCTTCGAACGCGACCTGCTCGCGCCGCGCCACAAGGCCGAGCGGCTGCGGCACATGACCGCGCTGGTGCTCGGCTATCTGAGAAAGTAACGGACCGGTAACCCACCTATGGCACAAAAGCGAATCGGCATCATCATGCACGGCGTCACGGGACGCATGGGCATGAACCAGCACCTGGTGCGTTCGATCCTCGAGATCCGCAGGCAGGGCGGCGTGGCGCTGAAGAACGGCGATCGCCTGATGCCGGATCCGATTCTCGTTGGAAGGAATCCGGAAAAAATAGAGAAACTCGCGAAGCAGCATGGCGTGGAAAGATTTTCCGTTGATCTGAAAAAAGCCCTGCAATCGAAGGACGACGAAATATTCTTCGATGCCGCTTCCACGCAGCTGCGGCCGAAGCTTCTCAAGCAGGCGATCAAGGCCGGCAAGCACGTCTACTGCGAAAAACCGGTGTCGACCACGCTTGCGGAGGCGATGGATCTCTACAAGGCGGCGAAGAAGGCGAAGATCAAGCACGGCGTGGTGCAGGACAAGCTGTGGCTGCCGGGACTGCTCAAGCTCGCCAGGCTGCGCGACGAGGGCTTTTTCGGCAAGATCCTCTCGGTGCGCGGCGAGTTCGGCTACTGGGTGTTCGAGGGCGACCCGCAGTCGGGCCGCCCGCCCGCGCAGCGCCCGTCGTGGAATTACCGCAGGAAGGACGGCGGCGGCATCATCCTCGACATGCTGTGCCATTGGCGCTACGTGCTGGACAACCTGTTCGGCGAAGTGAAGGCGGTTTCCTGCCTGGGCGCGACGCACATTCCGTTCCGCTGGGACGAGAACGGAAAGAAATACAAGGCGACCTCGGACGACGCGGCCTACGCCACATTCCGGCTCGCCGGCGGCGCGATCGCGCATTTCAATTCGTCGTGGGCGGTGCGCGTGCGGCGCGACGACCTGCTCACGTTACAGGTGGACGGGACACATGGCAGCGCGGTTGCCGGCTTGCGGCGTTGTCTGGTGCAGTCCTATGAAAAAACCCCCAAGCCGGTGTGGAACCCGGACATTCCGCAACCGATCGATTTCTTCGCCGGTTGGGAGGAAGTGCCGGATGCCGTGTTAGGGACAAATGCGGACAACGCTTTCAAGGTGCAGTGGGAAATGTTCCTCAGGCACGTCGCCGGCGAAGGACCGTTTCGCTGGGGCCTGCTCGAAGGCGCGAAGGGCGTGCAGCTCGCCGAGCTGGGGCTGAAAAGCTGGCGGCAGAAGAAATGGCTGGACGTGCCGAAGATCAAGCCATGAAACGCGACGCCATCCAGACCATCGGCCTGCCGGCGGCGCAGGAGAAAGTGGAGCCCTATCAGGTCAGGGAGCCGGGCTCGTTCCGCAAACCGTCCAGTCCGTTCACGCGGATTGCCTACGCAGCCGCGCACGTGGTGGCGGATCCGCTGTCGGCGAAGGAGCCGTGGCTGGACGCGGCGATCGACTGGGAGGCGACGCTCGCCTATCGCCGGCACCTGTGGTCCTGGGGTTTCGGCGTCGCCGAGGCGATGGACACCGCGCAGCGCGGCATGGGGCTCGACTGGAACAGTTCCCTGCTGCTCATAAAGAAAAGCCTTGAAGAGGCGAAGCACTTTCCCGGGGCGGTGCTGGCCTCCGGCGCCGGCACGGACCATCTTCCCCAGGGCGAAAAGCATTCGATAGAAAAAATCCTCGCGGCTTACGAGGAGCAGTGCGCCGCAATCGAGAAGCCGGGCGGCAGGATCATCCTCATGGCGAGCCGTGCCCTTGCGGCGAGCGCGAAATCGCCCGACGACTACGCAAAGGTCTATGACCGCATCCTCGGCCAGGTGAAAGAGCCGGTGATCATCCACTGGCTGGGCGAGATGTTCGATCCCGCGCTCGCCGGCTATTGGGGCAAGAAGGACCACTACCAGGCGATGAATGTTTGCCTCGAAGTTCTATCCCGAAATTCTTCCAAGGTTGACGGCATAAAGATCTCTCTCCTCGACAAGGACAAGGAGATCGCCATGCGCCGCAAGCTTCCCAAGGGCGTGCGCATGTACACCGGCGACGACTTCAATTTCGCCGAGCTGATCGAGGGCGACGCGCAGGGCCACTCCGACGCCCTGCTCGGAATATTCGACTCGATCGCGCCGGCCGCGTCCCAGGCGCTTTCGCTTCTTTCGAAGCAGGACCAGGCGGGCTACCACGAGGTGCTGGCGCCGACGGTACCGCTGTCGCGCCACATCTTCGGCACGCCGACGCGCTTCTACAAGACGGGGGTCGTCTTCATGGCCTGGCTGAACGGCCACCAGGAGCACTTCACGATGGTGGGCGGGCAGCAGAGCGCGCGCAACATCCTGCACTTCGCCGAACTGTTCCGCCTCGCCGACGCTGCCGGCCTGCTCGCCGATCCGCCGCTCGCCTGCTGGCGGATGAAACAGCTGCTGGCGCTGCATGGCGTCGCCTGATCCCGGCCGGCTGTCGCTCAACACGGCGACGGTAAAGAAGCAATGGACGCTGGCGCAGATGATCGACGGCTGCGCGCGTCACGGCATCCGCGGCATCGCGCCCTGGCGCGACAAGCTCGCAGAAATGGGAGTGAAGCAGGCGGCGCAGGCGATCAAGGCCAACGGCCTGACGGTGACCGGCCTTTGCCGCGGGGGTTTTTTTACGGCAAAGGACTGGCTGGACGACAACCGTCGCGCGATCGAGGAAGCGCACGCACTGGGCGCCCAGTGCCTGGTTCTCGTTGTTGGGGGATTGCTTCCGGGTTCCAGGGATTTGATTCTTTCGAGAGAAAAAGTCCTCGAAGGCATTTCGGCCATTCTTCCCGAGGCGCGCAAGGCCGGCATCCCGCTCGCCATAGAGCCGCTGCATCCGATGCAGGCCGCCGAGCGCGCCTGCATCAATACGCTGGAGCAGGCGCTGGATATTTGCGATGCGCTCGGAGACGGGATCGGCGTTGCAGTAGACGTCTACCACGTCTGGTGGGATCCGAAGCTCGAGCAGCAGATCAAAAGGGCCGGGAAGAAGCGCATCCTCGGCCATCACATCTGCGATTGGCTGGTTCCCACGCGCGACCTGCTGAACGACCGCGGCATGATGGGCGACGGCGTCATCGACCTGCCGCGCATCCGCTCCTGGATCGAAGGCGCGGGCTATTCTGGGTTCCACGAAGTCGAGATCTTTTCGGATCTCGATTGGTGGCAGCGCGATCCGGATGAGGTGCTGCGGACCTGCAAAGACCGTTTTGTAACAGCGACCTGATTAGAAGTAGGGCAGGCCCTGGGTGTTGACGTAGAGGGCGTAGAGCGAGGTGCTGGCCGCCATGAACAGGCGGTTGCGTTTCAGGCCGCCGAAGCAGACGTTGGCGCAGCGCTCGGGCAGGGCGATGCGGCCGATCATGACGCCGTCGGGCGCGAACACCACGACGCCGTCGAGTTCGGGATCGCCCATGCCCCAGCCGCACCAGAGATTGCCGTCGATGTCGCAGCGCATGCCGTCCGGCGTCGCCGGGCCGGCATCGACATGCACGCGCTTGTTGGAAATCCTGTCGCCGTTTGCCGCGACATCGTAAGCAAGGATCTTGCGGGTCGGCACGCCCCGGGATTCGATGATGTAGAGGATTTTCTCGTCCGGCGAGAAGCACAGCCCGTTCGGACCCGGAATGCCTTCGGCGACGACCGTCGCCTTGCCGGTCGCGCCGTCGATCCGGTAGACGTTCAT
>DATBQR010000063.1:0-26230 GCA_036560705.1 Burkholderiales bacterium
GGTTTCGCCGTCCACCTGATCAACCGCGCCGCGGTGAACGAGCTGGCTTCCGGCGTGCGCACGCTCGCGGGCGAAGCCGACCTGGAAGTGCGCGGCGGCCGCGGCGGGTTTCCCGAGGCGCTCTACGCGCGGGTTTCACGCCTGCCGGGTGTGGCGGTGGCGAGCCCGGTGCTGGAAGCGGAGGCAGGCATCGCGGGAAGCGAGCGCACCATCCGGCTTATCGGCATCGACGCGCTGCGCGCGGGGCTGATCCAGCCGGCGTTGTTCGGCGATGACCCGGGAAGGCGCTTGGAGCTTCTGAAACCCGATGTCGTTTTTCTTTCGTCGGGAGGAAAAGAATTTTTAGGCGAAAAGAAAATTCTCGAAATTATTTCCGGCCTGAAAACGGTTCAGCTTCAAATCGCCGGCGTGCTTCCCGCCTCCAGCCTGCACGGCGTTGCGGCGCTGACCGATATCGCCACCGCGCAATGGCGGCTCGGGCGCCTGGGAGAGCTGAACCGCATCGACCTGCGCCTCGCGCCGGGCGCCGACCGGGAGGCGATGCGCGGGAAAATCGCCGCGCTGCTGCCGCCCGGCGTCTTCGTCTCGACGCTGGACGCGGTGGAGGAGTCGGGCGCCGGCCTGTCGCGCGCCTACCGGGTCAACATGAACGTGCTCGCGCTGGTGGCGCTGTTCACCGGCGGCTTCCTCGTCTTCTCCGCGCAGGCGCTGGAGGTGGCGCGGCGGCGGCAGGAGCATGCGCTGCTGCGCGTGCTGGGGCTCGAGGGGCGCGGCGTGGCGCGGCTGGTGCTGATGGAATCCGCAATGCTGGGCGCGCTGGGCGGCTTGCTCGGCGTCGCGCTCGGCTACGGTCTCGCCTGCGCGGCCGCGCGCGTCGGCGGCGCCGACCTGGGCGCGGGTTTTTTCCGCGGCGTCGTGCCGCAGATCGAATTTCCGTTCGAAAACGCCTTCTTCTATGTCCTGGGCGGGATCGCGGTAGCGCTGGCCGGCGCGCTGCTGCCGGCGCTGGACGCCGCCCGCGCGGCGCCCGCGCAGGCGCTCAAGGCGGGCGACGAGCAGCGCATGTTCGGCCGCGCGGTCAAGCTATGGCCCGGGTTGCTGTGTTTCGCCCTTGCACTGGTTTTGATTCAGTTGAAGCCGCTGAACGGAATAGCGGTCGCGGGATATGCAGCGATTGCCTGTCTGCTAATGGGCGGGATTCTGCTGATGCCTTTTATTTCTCAATATATTTTTTTAAATCTAAGAGAAAAAAGATCCATCCCCTACACACTTGCGCTGTCGCAGCTGCGCGGCGCTCCCGGCCAGGCGATGGTGAGCCTCGCCGCCATCGTCGCCAGTTTTTCGCTGATGGCGGCGATGGCGATCATGGTGGCCTCGTTCCGCAGCTCGGTGGACGACTGGCTGGGCGTGGTGCTGCCCGCCGAACTGTATTTCCGCACCACGCAGGCCGGCGAGACGGCCTCGATCGATCCGGCGATGGAGGCGCAGGTGAAAGCGCTGCCCCAAGTGGAGCACGCGATCTTCCTGCGCAGCAGCCGCATCACGCTCGATCCGGCGCGCCCTGCGGTGGCGCTGATCGCGCGCGACCTCGACCGCTTCCGTTTCCCGTCGCTCGGCAAGACCTACGAGCGGAAGGAGGGCGATCCGCCGGCGGCGTGGGTTTCGGAGGCGATGGCGGATGTGTATGGTTTTTCTCCCGGCAAGGAAATTGAAATCCCGATGGCGGGAAAGCGATGCAAATTCATCGTCGCCGGCGTCTGGCGCGACTATGCCCGCCAGCACGGCGCCATCGTCATCGAGCGCTCTACTTACGCAGCCTTGTCCGGCGACCGGCGCGCCAACGACGCCGCGCTGTGGCTGACGCCCGGCGCCAGTGTCGCGGCGGCCACCGAGGCGCTGCGCGCGCTGCCCGGCGGGACGCTGCTGGAGATCTCCGGCCCGGGGGAGATCCGCCGCGCCTCGCTCGCCATCTTCGACCGCAGCTTCGCGGTGACCTACGCGCTGGAGGCGGTGGCGGTGCTGGTGGGGCTGTTCGGCCTTTCCTCCAGCGTCGCCGCCATCGTGCTTGCGCGCCGGCGCGAGTTCGGCATGCTGCGCCACCTCGGCATGACGCGCGCGCAGATCGGCGCCATGCTCGCCGCGGAAGGCGGCCTGCTCGCGGTGCTCGGCGTACTGGTGGGCCTTGTCCTCGGCGGCGCCATCAGCCTCATCCTCATCCACGTCGTCAACCGGCAATCGTTCAACTGGAGCATGGACGTGCACTTGCCGTATGGATTGCTGGCCGGTTTGTCGTTGCTGCTGATATTGCTTTCTTCCTTTACCGCTTTTCTTTCCGGGCGCGAAGCAACGGGGATCGGCCCCGTGCGCGCCGTGAAGGAGGACTGGTGAACCGCAGGGATTTTCTCGCCGCAGGGCTGGCCTATCCGCTGGTGACGCCCGGTTATCGATTCAATTTTCCGAGAGATCATGGCGCGCACCCGGACTACCGGCAGGAATGGTGGTACGTCACCGGCTGGTTGCGTACCGGGGCCGGGCAGGACCTGGGTTTTCAGGTCACGTTTTTCAGGGCAAGACCGGATATCGAAACGTCGAATCCCAGCAGCTTCACGCCGCGCCAGTTGATCTTCGCGCACGCCGCGCTGTCCGACCCTCGGTTCGGCCGCCTGCGCCACGACGAGCGTGCGGCACGCACCGCGCTCGGGCTGGCGGGAAGCGGGCAGGGGACGACGAGGGTGTGGGTGGACGACTGGGTTCTCGATCTTTCCGGCGAAAAGTATCGAACGAAAATTTTGGCGCGGGATTTTTCCCTCGATCTTGAATTTGATCCTCTAGGCATTCCCGTCCTTCAGGGAGAAGCGGGTTTCAGCCGCAAGGGCAACGGCCCCGGGGAGGCCAGCTACTACTACAGCCGGCCCCAGCTCAAAGTCAGCGGCAGCGCGAATGGCTTGCCCGTCACCGGCACGGCGTGGCTGGATCACGAATGGTCCAGCCAGTACATGGCGGCGGGCGCGTCCGGCTGGGACTGGTGCGGCATTAACCTTGACGATGGCGGCTCGCTGATGGCTTTCCGCATGCGAGGCAAGGACGGCGAAACTGTGTTCGCTCCTCCCGATACTTCTTTTGAAGTCGTCAGGTCATGGAAGTCGCCCCGCACGGCCGCCAGCTATCCCGTTTCAGTTCTCGTGCGGGCAAAAGAACGGGAATACCGCCTCGAGCCGCTGATGGACGACCAGGAGCTGGATGCGCGCGCCAGCACGGGAACGATTTACTGGGAAGGCGCCGTCACCGCGTTCCGGGAGAAAACCGCGGTGGGGAAGGGTTACCTCGAACTCACCGGCTACTGGCAGCCGATGAGGCTCTAGAGGTGGACAGGGCGACGCCGGCGAGGATCAGGGCGATGCCGGCGCCGTGGTACCAGCGCGGATACTCGTTCAGCAGCAGCATCGACAGCAGCACGGCGATGCCCGGCATGAGGTGCATGGAGGCGCCGGCGCGCGCGGCGCCCAGCCGCTTCACCACGTAAGTCCAGCCCGCTCCGGCGAGCAAGAGGGAAGCGATCGCGGAGTAGAGGACGGCGACGACTCCATTCACGCTCAATCTGGTTTCCGTGCCCCGGATGAGTTCGAAGGCCACCCACGGCAGCAGGGTGACCAGGCCCATCGCGCAGAGCGCGGTGAGGAACTCCGGCGTATCCAGGGCGTCGCGCCGCATGCGCAGGAACACCGTGTAGGCGCCCCAGAGCGCCATCGAAGCGATCGCCAGCGCGTCGCCCGTATTGAACGACACCACCGACGTGCCGGAGAAAATGCGCCCCTGCGTGCCGATGAAGGCGACGCCGCAGAAGGACACCGCGACGCCGATCCATTGCCGCGCCGAGATGCGCTCGCCGAGCAGCGGCCGCGACAGCAGGAGGATGAAGATGGGCGCGGTGGAGAGGTAGAGCGTCGCGCTGGTGGCGGTGGTGTAGTGCAGCCCCAGCCACTGGAACGCGAGATGCAGCCCGCCGCCGGTGAGGCCGATGGCGAGGAGGACTGTTTTCCCCTGCAGTTGCCCGAACTTTCTTTTCAGCCCCGGGAACGTGAAGGGCAGCAATATCAACAGCACCACGACCAGCCGTCCGGCGGTGGCGATGCCGGGCGCGATGTCGTCCCGCACGGCGCGCGCGACGATCCAGTTGCCCGACCACAGGAGCAGGGTCGCGGCGAGAACCAGCCATGCCGTGGCGGGAGAACTGCGGCGCATTCCGCATGCTAATCTGAAGTGATGCCGCAGATTGTTGCCGCCGGGGTTCAGCTGGAATATTCCCGGATCGACGGCGTCGGGCCGACGCTGGTTTTCCTGCACGAGGGCCTGGGCTCGATCCGCCAGTGGCGCGATTTTCCGGAAAGGGTCGCGCGCGCGACCGGCTGCCGCGCGCTGGTCTACGACCGTTACGGCTACGGCAATTCAGACGTGCTGCGGGAAGCAGGAGTGGGCCCAGGGTTCATGCATGACGGCGCGTTGAAGGAGCTGCCCGGACTGCTGAAAAACCTCGAGATAGAAAATCCCATCCTGGTCGGCCATTCCGACGGGGCTTCCATCGCGCTCATCTACGCCGCCAGCCATCCGGCGCGCGGGGTGGCGGTGTTGGCGCCGCATGTTTTCGTCGAGGAGCCGGGCCTGCGGAGCATAGAAGCGATCAACGCCGCATTCGAAACAAGCGGCCTGCGCGAGCGCCTGGGGAAGTATCATCGCGATGCGGGCAAGACCTTCCATCTCTGGGCCGATGCCTGGCTCGATCCGGCGTTCAGGCAGTGGAACATCGAGGAATATCTGCCGCGCATACATTGCTCCGTGCTGGCGATCCAGGGCGAGGACGACGAGTACGGCAGCATGGCGCAGCTGGACGCGATCGCCAGGCAGACGGGCGGGACCTGCGAATTGCTGAAGCTGCCCGCCTGCGGCCATTCGCCGCACAAGGACCAGCCGGAGAAGGTTCTGCAGGCTGTCGTGGGGTTTATCAAGAGGATTCCGTGAACGCTTCGGGGACGATACGGCAGGACATAAAAATCATCAGCCTGGTCGCCCTGGCGCATGGGCTGTCGCATTTTTTCCAGATCGCCACCGCGGTGGTGTTCCCGCTCATCAAGGAAGACCTGGACGTGTCCTACGCCGCGCTGGGCGGCACGGTCGCGCTCTACTACACGGTGTCGGGCGTCTGCCAGACGCTCGCCGGTTTCGCGGTGGACCGCTTCGGCGCGCGCCGCGTGCTGTTCTTCGGGCTCCTGCTCAGCACGGCCGGCGCGCTGATCGCCGGCTTCGCGCACCGCTACGAAATGCTGCTGGTCGCCGCGCTGGTCGGCGGCCTGGGCAACAGCGTGTTCCATCCCTGCGATTTCTCGATCCTGAATGCGCGCGTCAACAAGCAGCGCCTGGGCTACGCCTTCAGCTGGCACGGCATCGCCGGTTTCCTCGGCTATGCCGCGGCGCCGACCTACGCCATCGCCATGGTGGGCGCGGCCGGCTGGCGCGGCGCGCTGCTGGGCGCGGCGGCGGCCGGCGCGGCGGTGATCGCTTTCCTCCTCTTGCAGCGCGATTCGCTCTACGTCGAGCCCGCGGACGCCCGCCGCAGCAGCGCGCAGGGCGGCCTGGCCGCGGACCTCAAGGTGCTGGCCTCCGCGCCGGTGCTGATGTGCTTCAGCTATTTCCTGCTGATCTCGGTAGGCTTCATCGCCATCCAGACTTTCGGCGTCGCCACCATGATTTCGCTGTACGGCACCAGCGCTTCGCTCGCTTCGGCGGCGCTGACTTCCTACCTGCTGGGCGCGGCGGCGGGCATCTTCACCGGCGGCTTCATCGCCGTGCGCACCTCGCGCCACGACCTGGTTGCGGTGAGCGGCATGGCGGCGAGCGCCTGCCTGATGTTCGTGCTGGCCTCCGCCTGGCTGCCGGCCGCGCTGCTGCCGGTGTTTTTCGCGATGATCGGGTTCTGCGGCGGCATGACCAACCCCTCGCGCGACCTGATCGTGCGCGCCACTACGCCGGCGGGTTCCACCGGCAAGGTTTACGGTTTCGTCTATTCAGGGCTGGACGTCGGCTCGATGCTGACGCCGGTGCTGTTCGGCTGGATGCTCGACCACAACCACGCTCAGGCGGTGTTCTACAGCGTGGTGATCGCGCTGGTGCTGACCATCGCGACGGTGCTTAACCTGCCGGGAGAACGGCAGGCGGTAAAAGCCGCTTAGCTGGCGTAGTTGCTTCCCTTGCGCTCCAGCAGGCGGAGCAGGGCGGGCCAGTCCTTGTGCGAGGAGGGCCGGCCGGGGCGGTCGAACTGCTTGGCGGCAGAATCGCCGGCCTGCTTGCTCATCTGGATGACGTTGTCCAGGCCGCCGGCTACCGCGTCCACCTGGATCTGGCAGGCGCAGTCGAGGTAGTACATCAGTTCGTAGGCTTCGCGCACCGACTCGCCCAGCGTGAGCAGGCCGTGGTTACGCAGGATCATCGCCTTGGATTTCTTGCCCAGGTCGGCTGCCATGCGCTCCCGCTCGTCCATGTCGAGCGCGATGCCTTCGTAGTCATGGTACGTGACCGACCGCTGCACGCGCATGGCGTGCTGGCTGATCGGCAGCAGGCCGCATTTCATCGCCGAGACGGCGACGCCGGCGCGCGTGTGGGTGTGGATCACGCACTGCGCCTCGGGGCGCGCTTCGTGGATGCAGCCGTGGATGACGAAGCCGGCCTCGTTGTAGCCGAGGTCGAGCGGATCGTCGACGATCTTGCCGTCGTGGTCGATCTTGATCAGGTTCGAGGCGGTGATTTCCTCGAACATCAGGCCGTAGGGATTGATGAGGAATTCGCCGTGGCCGGGCAGCCGCGCCGAGAAGTGGGTGTAGATGAGGTCGGTCCACCTGAAGATCGCCGCCAGCTGGTAGGCGGCGGCGAGGTCGACGCGCAGCTGCCACTCTTCCTTGCCGACGCGATCTTTAACCGATTTGGACTTGAGCACCGCGCTCATGGGCGATCTCCTGATCAGGATATTTGCCGGATTCTACTGCTTCCACCGCCTCGAGCAGCAGATCCGGATCGTTCTGCGAAAGGCGCGCCGAATCCGACAGCATGCGGCGCCAGAGCCGCGCACGGCGGTGGCCGTGGTAGAGCCCGAGCATGTGCCGGGAGACGTTCCTGACCTTGACTTCATTCAGAAGGGCTTTCGTCAGGTAGGCATGCATGGCCAGCACGACGTCGCGCCGCGTCTTGCCTGTGTCCGCCAGCACCCAGGAGTCGTGATAGGCGGCGCGGCCGAGCATGATGCCGTCGACGCCGGGATTCACTTCGTTCCTGGTGATGCCGCCATTCAGGACGATCTCCAGCGCCGGGAAATCCTGCTTCAGCCGGTAGACGTAGTCGTATTTGAGCGGCGGGATTTCGCGGTTTTCCTTCGGCGAGAGGCCTTTCAATACGGCGTTGCGGGCATGCGCGAAGAAAGTATTGCAACCGGCCCTGGATACCTTGTCGACGAAATTTGAAACAAAATCGTAGGACTCCTCCTTGTCGATCCCCAATCGGTGTTTCACCGTGACCGGAATCCGCACCGATTCCTTCATGGCGCGCACGCAATCGGCGACCAGCTCCGGTTCGGCCATCAGGCAGGCGCCGAACGCGCCGCGCTGCACGCGTTCGCTCGGGCAGCCGATGTTGAGGTTCACCTCGTCGTAGCCGTACTGCTCGACCAGCTTCGCGCAGTTCGCGAGATCGGCGGGTTCGCTGCCGCCCAGTTGCGCTCCCACGGGATGCTCCTCCGCGTTGAATGCGAGATGGCGCCCGACGTCGCCGTGCAGCAGGGCGCCGGTGGTGATCATCTCCGTGTAGAGAAAGGCGCCGGAAGAAACCTGCCGCAGGAAATAGCGGCAGTGCCGGTCGGTCCAGTCCATCATCGGCGCCACGCACAGCCGGTGCCGAAAATCGGGGAGCATTTACTTGTATTGCCCGGTCGATTCCGCGCGCAGGCGCGCGAGGCCGGCGAGGCTTTCGGTGAAGGGCGCGGCGACGCCCGCCTTGCGGGCGATTTCCAGCGTGCCGATGAGCAGGCCGTCGATCTCGAGGCTCTTGCCCGCCTCCATGTCCTGCAGGGTGGAGGGCTTGAAGGCGCCCAGCTTGCGCGCCATGTCCATGCGCGCCTCGGGATCGATGGCCGCATCGACGCCGACCGCGCGGCCGATGGCGAGCACCTCGCGCATGATCGCCACCATGTAGGCCTTGACGTAGTCGTCGGCGATCAGCCGGTTGGCGGTGGCCAGCGTCAGCGCGGCGACCGGGTTGAAGCTGACGTTGCCGATCAGCTTCACCCAGAAATCCTTCTCGATGAAGCCGCTCGCCTGCGCCTCGAAACCGGCGGCCGCGAGCGCCTTCACCAGGTCCAGCGTGCGCGCCGTGTTTTTGCCGCCCGGCTCGCCGAGGATCAGGCGCTCGCCGGTGTTGTGGCTGATGAGGCCCGGCTCCGGCGTCGAGGCGGCGAGGTGGATGACGCAGCCGACCACGCGGTCGGTGGGCATCGCGTGGGAAAGCTTGCCGCCCGGGTCGAGACTGTCCAGGCGCAGCTTGCCTTCACCGAACGGCAGGCGGTCGAAGAACCACCACGGCACGCCGTTCATCGCGGTCACGATGGTGGTATCGGCGCCGGCCAGCGGGCCGATCGCCGCCGCGACTTCAGGCAGGTTCTGCGCCTTCACGGCAACGATGACGGCGTCCTGCGGTCCAAGCTTCGCCGGGTCGCTGTCGGCCTTGAGGTTCACCGAGAACTCTTTCCCGCCGGAGCGGACGCGCAGCCCTTTTTCGCGGATCGCCGTAAGGTGCGCGCCCCTGGCCACGACAGAGACGTCGTGGCCGCCTTGCGCGAGCCGTCCGGCCATCAGGCCGCCGACTGCGCCGGCGCCGTAGATGCAGATTTTCATAGTGCTATTCTAGCGTTCGACTCACCGGAGACTTGGCCATGTTCGGATTCGCGAAGAAAGTGAAATCCCTCCTGCCCGCGGACGGCACGCTCAAAGGGCGCGCGGTGCAGATGCCGGTGCCGGAAAAGCATGCCGTCAATGGGAACCGCATCGTGCCGCCGTTTCCGGCCGGCCTGGAGAGCGCGACATTCGGCCTGGGTTGCTTCTGGGGCGCGGAAAAACTGTTCTGGAACATTCCCGGCGTCTACAGCACCGCGGTCGGCTACGCGGGCGGCGAAACGAAAAACCCGACCTACGAGGAAGTCTGCTCGGGCATGACCAACCACACCGAGGCGGTGCTGGTCGTTTTCGACCCGAAGAAAGTGGGCTACGAAACCTTGCTCAAGACGTTCTGGGAAGGCCACGATCCGACGCAGGGCATGCGCCAGGGCAACGATTCGGGCACGCAGTACCGCTCAGCTATCTACACGCATGGGGAATCCCAATTGAAGGCTGCTCTTTCCTCGAAGAAAGTTTTTGAAAAAGAGCTCGAAAAGAAAAGATTCGGGGAAATAACGACTGAAATCGAACCCGCCCCGGAGTTCTATTACGCCGAGGGCTACCACCAGCAGTACCTCGCCAAGAACCCGAACGGCTACTGCGGGCTGGGCGGCACCGGCGTGTCCTGTCCGATCGGGGTGCTCGCGAAAGCCTGATCCGCCGATGCGGATCGACAAATGGCTGTGGGCGGCGCGCTTCTTCAAGACGCGCGGCCTGGCGCAGCAGGCGGTTGCCGGCGGCCGCGTGAAGCTGAACGGCGAGCGCGTCAAGGTGGCGCATGCGGTGAGGCCCGGCGACGCGCTGCTCGTCAGGATTGCCGAATTCGACTGGGACATCGTGGTCCGGGGCCTGTCGGAGCGGCGCGGCCCGGCCGAGCAGGCGAGAAAACTCTATGAAGAAAGCGAAGCCGGCCGCGTCGAGCGCCAGAAGCGCATGGACCAGCGGCGCTGGGGCACCGAGCCGGCATTGCGGCTGAAAGGCCGGCCGACGAAACGGGACCGGCGCCTAATGGAGAAGTTCTCGGATGCCGAAGCGGATCCTGCCGAAGACAGTTAGCGGCGGTACATAGGCGGGCCGCTGCTTGCGCGGCTCCCGGCCAACTGGCGTCGGCGCCCGTCCGATCAGCGAGGTCAGCATGTTCATCTGCGGCAGGTTGTCGCGCCGCATGAGTTCAAAGTGACCGTAGGAAAACGGCGAAAAGTGCAGCAGGTCGCACACGTGGGCCGCGAGGCGCGCGAGGATCGGCGGTATCCCCACGCGCAGGGCAGGCCGGTCGTCGCCGGGTTTTCCTTCACGGACTCGCAGCGCGCCCAGGTAATCCGCCATGGTGCGTTTCGCGCTGCCGCCCAGCTCGACTTCGCGCCGGCCTTCGCCGCCGCGCTCGCACAGCACGGCAAGCGCTTCGCCGAGGTCGCGCACGTCGAGCGGCGCCATGCGGCCGCGCGCATTGGACGGATAGAAGTGCACCGGCCAGGCCGCGATGCGCCGCAGCCAGACGGCGCCGTAGCCGCCTTCGCCGTCCAGCAGGGAAGGGCGCACGATGCTGTAGTCGGCGCCGCTCGCCATGATCTTCCTTTCCGCGATGAGCTTGGAGCGCAGAAAGCGGCTCCGCGCCCCGGGCCGTAACCCGAGGGCGGAGACGTGAACCAGTCTGAGGCCGAGGCGCGCGCAGGCTTCGCCCAGCGCCGCGGGCGCCATGTTGTGCACGCGGTCATAGGTCTCGCCGCCGCGCTCGCGCAGGATGCCGACCGCGTTGACCACCACGTCGACGTCCTCCAGCAGCGGTTTCCAGATGTAGCGGGTGGTGAGGGATTCGAAGTGGGTTTCGCGCAGCTCGACGCCGGGCAAACCCGGGCGCAGTGCGGGCGGCAGCTTGCCGGGCGCCCGTTTCGGGTGGCGGGTGCCGATGACCACCGTGTGGCCGCGGGCCCGCAGCGCGGCGGCGGCGTGCCGCCCGATGAACCCGGTACCGCCCAAGACCATTACTCTCATGAGGTGGACCTCATTTATTAAGTTTCGGTAATTTCAGTCTTGACAGAATAGTATGACACGCCTAGCATGCTGTCAAGTCATGGCCGCGACCGATTCAGCAGAAACCGCCCTCAGCGGGGCGGTGGGCGCCCTGGGGGCGCGTTTCGTCCTGCACTGGGGCGAGATGGGCGCGCGCTGGGGCGTCAGCCGCACCGTGTCGCAGATCCACGCGCTGCTGTTCTACCTGGGCCGGCCGATGCACGCCGAGGAGATAGCCGCCGTGCTGCAGGTGGCGCGCTCGAACGTGAGCACGTCCTTGCGCGAGCTGCAGAACTGGGACCTGGTGAAGGTGACGCACCTCGCCGGCGACCGGCGCGACCATTTCGAAACCGCGCAGGACCCCTGGGACCTGCTGCGCATCCTCGTGCGCCAGCGCAAGGAGCGCGAATTCGACCCGACCGTGGCCTTCCTGCGCGGCTGCGTGGACAGCAGGGAGTTCTCGAAAGAGGACCCCGGCACCCAGAAGCGCCTGCGCGACACGCTGGCGCTGATGGAGGCGGGCTCCACCTGGGCCGACCAGATGCTGTCGATGGACAACGCGGTGCTAAAGCGCCTGGTGAAGCTGGGCGCCAAGGTGCAGGCATTCCTGAAGGCCGCATGAACACCACGACCCGATTCTGCGTGCCGCTGACGGTCTACTACGACAAGTCCTGTCCGCTGTGCGCCACCGAGATGCACGTCATCGAAAAACTCGACTGGCGCGGGCGCCTGAAGCTGGTGGACTGCTCGGCGCCCGGTTTCGACGATCGTGCCGCGGCGAAGGAGGGCATCACGCGAGAAGCGATGATGACGAAGCTCCATGTGCGCGATCCGGAAGGCCGCTGGCTGGTCGCGCTGGATGCGTTCGAGGCGGTATACGCGTCCGCTGGGCTCGACAAGGCCGCGCGCATCTGGGGCAACCGGAAGCTGCGGCCGCTGCTGGACAAGATTTATCCTGTTGTCGCGCGCCATCGCCAGCCGCTGTCGCGGCTGGGACTGCACAAGATAGTCGGCGCGTTCATGCGCCTTGCGGCGCGCGTCGCTCCCGGCCGTTACTAGGCGGCCTTGCTGGCCGCCGGTCCGGCCCTGGAGATCAGCTCGCGCAGCACGTAGGGCAGGATGCCGCCGTGCTTGTAGTAGTCCACCTCGATGGCGGTGTCGATCCTGGATTTGACCTTGATCGACTGCTTGCTTCCGTCTTTTCTTTTTATTTCGAGCATCAATTCCTGCTGAGGACGGATGTCGCCCAGTCCGGAAATTGAAATTTCCTCTTCACCTGTGATGCCGAGCGAGGCGACGCTGTCGTTGCCGGTGAACTGCAGCGGCAGCACGCCCATGCCGACCAGGTTGGAGCGGTGGATGCGCTCGAAGCTGCGCGTGATCACCGCCTTGACGCCGAGCAGCTGCGTGCCCTTGGCCGCCCAGTCGCGCGACGAGCCGGTGCCGTATTCCTCGCCGCCGAAGATCACCGTGGGCGTGCCGTCGGAGATGTACTTCATCGCCGCGTCGTAGATCGGCAGTTCTTCGCCTTTGTAGCGGGTGAGGCCGCCTTCCTTGCCGCCCATCATCTGGTTCTTGATGCGCACGTTGGCAAACGTGCCGCGCATCATCACGTCGTGGTTGCCGCGGCGCGCGCCGTAGCTGTTGAAGTCCGCCACCGCGATGTCGTGCTCCTGCAGGTAGATGCCGGCGGGCGAGGTCGGCTTGATGGAGCCGGCCGGGCTGATGTGGTCGGTGGTGACCGAGTCGCCGAACACGCCCAGCACTTTCGCGCCGGAGATGTTGCCCGGGTGTCCCGGCTTCATGCCGAAATCCTTGAAGAAGGGCGGCTCGGCGATGTAGCTGGACTTGGGCCAGGTATAGACCTGCCCGGTCGGCGCCGAGATCTTCTTGAACAGCGGGCTCGCGTTGGCGAGGTCGCCGTACAGGCGCCGGAAGGTGGGCGCGTCCATCGCCAGCTTCATCAGGGCGTGGATTTCGTCCGAGGTCGGCCAGATGTGGCCGATGTAGACGTCCTGTCCATCTTTCGATTTCCCCAGGGGTTCGGTTCTAAAGTCTTTTAGAACGCTCCCTGCAATGGCGTAAGCAACCACGAGGGGAGGGGAAGCGAGGAAGTTGGCGCGGATGTTCGGATGGATGCGCGCCTCGAAGTTGCGGTTGCCCGACAGCACCGCGGCGCAGACCAGTTCGTTCTTCACCACGACTTCCTCGATCGGCTGCGACAGCGGCCCGGCGTTGCCGATGCAGGTGGTGCAGCCGTAGCCGGCGAGATAGAAGCCGAGCTTTTCCAGGTAGGGCAGCAGGCCGGCCTTGGTCAGGTACTCGGTGACCACGCGCGAGCCCGGCGCGAGCGAAGTCTTGATGTGCGGCTTCACCGTGAGGCCCAGTTCCACCGCCTTCTTCGCCAGCAGGCCCGCGGCCAGCAGCACGCCCGGGTTGGAGGTGTTGGTGCAGGAGGTGATCGCCGCGATCAGCACGTCGCCGTTGTGGATGTCCAGGCCGTCGTAGGTCCGGTAGGGCTTGTTCAGTTCTTCGGGTTTTTTCGCGAAGCCGTTGTCCTTGACCGGCGCGGAAAAGAGCTGCGTGAACGTGCTCTTCATCTTGTCCAGGTTGATGCGGTCCTGCGGCCGCTTCGGGCCCGCGAGCGACGACATGACGGTCGACAGGTCGAGTTCCAGGTCCTGGCTGTAGTCGATGGTTCCCTTCTTCGGTACGCCGAACATCTGCTGGGCCTTGTAGTAGGCCTCGAAGGCGGAGATTTCCGCATCCGTCCGTCCGGTGCCCCTGAAGTAGGCGACGGTTTTCTCGTCCACCGGGAAAAAGCCCATGGTGGCGCCGTACTCGGGCGCCATGTTGGCGATGGTCGCGCGGTCGGTGACCGACAGCGACGAGCAGCCCTCGCCGTAGAACTCGACGAACTTGCCGACGACTTTTGCTTTTCTGAGCATTTCCGTTACCGTCAGCACGAGATCGGTTGCCGTGCATGCGGGATGCAGCTTGCCTTTCAGGTGGACGCCGACCACGTCCGGCGTCAGGAAGTACACCGGCTGGCCGAGCATGCCGGCCTCGGCCTCGATGCCGCCCACGCCCCAGCCGACCACGCCGATGCCGTTGATCATGGTCGTATGGCTGTCGGTGCCGACGAGAGTGTCGGGATAGTAGACGCCGTCTTTCTGGTGCACGCCGCGCGCCAGGTACTCGAGGTTCACCTGGTGCACGATGCCGATGCCCGGGGGCACGACCTTGAAGGTGTCGAAAGCCTGCATGCCCCATTTCATGAACTGATAGCGCTCTTCGTTCCTCTTGAACTCCAGCTTCATGTTGAGATCCAGCGCGTTCTTCGAGCCGTAGTGGTCGATCTGGATGGAGTGGTCCACCACCAGGTCCACCGGCACCAGCGGCTCGATCACCTTCGGGTCCTTGCCCATCTTCTGCGCCACGTTGCGCATTGCGGCGAGGTCGCAGAGCAGGGGCACGCCGGTGAAGTCCTGCAGCACGATCCTCGCCAGCACGAACGGGATTTCGTCCGTGCGGGTGGCGTTCGGTTTCCAATGGGCGAGTTGCTTGACGTGCTCTTCGGTGACCTTCTTGCCGTCGCAGTTGCGCAGCACCGACTCGAGCACGATACGGACTGAAACCGGCAGCCTTTCAATCTTTATTCCCAGGGACTTGCCCAATTGGGGAAGCGAATAGAACTTGCCGCCCTTGAGCGGCTGCAGGGTATTGTGCAGGTTATGCGGCATTGAAGCCTCCGTCGTTGGTCCAGACGGCAGCCGGGCTGCAGCTGCCTTGTTCGTTCAGCAATTCGAGTTTGGCCATCAGCTCCGCGCGCTCCTCGAGCAGCGCCGGCAGGTGCAGGTCGCAGCGCGCGATCGGCGTCGGGTAGTGGCGGATTTCCTCCGACAACTCCGCGATCCGCCGCCGCAGTTCCTCGCGCATGGCTTATTTCTGGTACTGCTTGCGCAACTCTTCGGCCATGCGGCGGGCGTCATCGGCGCTCATCTTGCCGCCGGCGCCGCCGGGCATGCCCTGGACCGCGATGTCGCCGGGCTTCTGGCCGGGCGCGCAGGGGCCGGTGAGGTGCGCCTGGAAACTCATCTTCGACTCCGCCATGCCGTGCATCGGCGGGCTGAATTTGGTCGTCATCTCGCCCTTGTACGCCGTGCCGAAATCGCCGGTGAACACGCCGCGGCTGGTGGCGGTGCTGCCTTCGATCTGGCACACCGACTCGACGATCACGCTGCCGCCTTCGCGCCGCACGCTTTGCCTGGAGCATTTCTGGGCGCCGCCGCGCGGCGGCCTGCTGCCGAAGTCGTCGGTTTTCTCGTCCACGCACTGGCGCGAGACCATCGGCGCGGGCATCTGCGCCATCGACATGCTGATTTCCCAGAGCCCCGACTTGCGCCTGGGCGCATCCTGCGCGAGCGCGCTCGCGGCGCCCAGGGAAAGAACCAGGAGAAGGAGAAATCGATTCACTCGGACACCTCTAGATGACGAAAAGATCGGTGAATTCACTGACCAGGGTTTTTTCCAGCCGCGCGGGATCGAGGCACAGGTCGAGGATAGCCTTCTGCTGCTTCGCGGGGAAGCGGCGCGCGAGGTTGGTCCTGAACTTCTCCACCAGCACCGGCATGCCCTCCTGGCGGCGGCGCTTGTGGCCGATCGGGTATTCGCAGACCACCTCGGGAAGCTTCGTGCCGTCCTTGAATTCGACCGTAAGCGCGTTGGCGATCGAGCGCTTGTCCGGCGCGTGGTAGTCGCGCGTGAATTTCTTGTCTTCCACGCAAACCATCTTTGCGCGCAGGGCATCGATGCGTGGATCCTTCGCGACGCCATCCTCGTAGTCGCCGGCGGTCAGGCGGCCGAAAATCAGCGGCACGGCGATCATGTACTGGATGCAGTGGTCGCGATCGGCGGGATTGTTGAGCGGGCCTTTCTTGTCGATGATGCGCAGCGCCGCTTCGTGCGTGCGAATTCTGATTTTCTTTATATCTTCTGCTTTTTTACCCAGGCGATTCAATGTCCCATGCAGTTGCATGGCGCATTCCGCCGCGGTCTGCGCGTGGAACTCGGCGGGGAAGGAGATCTTGAACAGCACGTTCTCCATCACGTAGCTGCCGAAGGGGCGCTGGAACCTGAACGGCTTGCCCTTGAACAGCACGTCGTAGAAGCCCCAGCCCTTGGCGGTCAGCACCGAGGGATAGCCCATTTCGCCGGTCTGGCTGATGAGCGCGAGGCGCACGGCGCGCGAAGTCGCGTCGCCCGCCGCCCAGCTCTTGCGGGAACCCGTGTTGGGCGCGTGGCGGTAGGTGCGCAGCGATTGCCCATCGACCCAGGCCTGCGACACGGCGTTGATGGTTTCTTCTTTCGTTAAATTCAAAAGGCCCGCGACAACTGCGGTGGACGCCACCTTTACCAGTACGACGTGATCGAGGCCGACGCGGTTGAAGCTGTTTTCAAGCGCGAGCACGCCCTGGATCTCGTGCGCCTTGATCATCGCCGTCAGGACGTCCTTCACGGTGACTTTTTTCCCGTTTCGGCAAAGCCAGTCGGCGACCGCAAGAATCCCGCCCAGGTTGTCGGAGGGATGGCCCCATTCCGCCGCCAGCCAGGTGTCGTTGAAATCCAGCCAGCGGATCATCGCGCCGATGTTGAACGCCGCCTGCACCGGGTCGAGCTGGAACTGGGTACCCGGTACGCGGGCGCCGTTCGGCACCACGGTGCCCTTGACGATCGGCCCCATGAGCTTGGTGCAGGCCGGGTACTCGAGCGCTTCGAAGCCGCAACCCAGCGTATCCATCAGGCAGTAGCGCGCCGTTGTGTAGGCGTTTTCGTTTTTTATTTCAAAATCTTTTGCATACCCGGCGATCAAGGTCAGAACCTTGTCCGCCTTGGGGCGTGCGTTGGAAATGTGGGCCGACACTATTTCTGGTCCTCGTCGTCTTCCGACAGCGGCTTGAAGAGGTATTCGTTGCCGCCCGCCTTGGGCGAGTGGTGCGGCGGCTCCGGCGGCGTGCGTTGGTCGCCCGCGTGGTCCCACCAGATGGCGCGCCCTTTTTTCTGCGATTCGCGCTCCTCGGGATGCTTCTCGAGGTACTCGCGCATGAACTTGGTGTGGTCGGATTCGTAGATGGCCATGATCAACGCTTCTCCAGGGGAATCCACTGCCGGTTCTCGGGGCCGGTGTAGTTCGCGGCCGGCCGGATGATCTTGCCGTCGATGCGCTGCTCGATGATATGCGCCGACCAGCCGCTGGTGCGCGAGAGCACGAACAGCGGCGTGAAGTGCAGCGTGGGAACGCCCATCTTGCTGTAGGACACCGCGCTGTACCAGTCGAGGTTTGCGAACATCTTCTTCTCGGCCCACATCACCGACTCTATGCGCTCGGCGATCTGGTACTGCGTCATGTCCTTCGCTTCCTTCGACAGTTCCTCGGCGACCGCCTTGATCACCTTGTTGCGCGGATCGCCGGTGGTGTAGACCGGGTGGCCGAAGCCGATGACGATCTCCCTGGCGGCCATGCGCCGGCGGATGTCGGCTTCCGCCTCGTCGGCCGACTTGTAGCGCTTCTGGATCTCGTCGGAAACCTCGTTGGCGCCGCCGTGCTTGGGGCCGCGCAGCGCGCCGATGCCGCCGGTGATCGCCGAATACATGTCCGACCCGGTGCCGGTGATGACTCGGCAGGTGAAGGTGCTGGCGTTGAACTCGTGCTCGGCGTAGAGGATGAGCGAGGTGTGCATCGCGCGCACCCACTGGGCGCTTGGTTTCTTGCCGTGCAGCAGGTGCAGGTAATGTCCGCCGATGGAGTCGTCGTCGGTTTCCGTTTCTATTCTTTTATTGGAATTTGAAAAATGAAACCAATAGAGGAGCATCGAGCCGAAACTGGCCATCAGGCGGTCGGCGATATCGCGCGCGCCTTCGACGAGGTGCGCTTCCTTTTCAGTCTCCAGGGTTCCGAGCACCGAGCAGCCGGTGCGCATCACGTCCATCGGGTGCGCCGTCTTCGGCAATTGTTCCAGCGCCGTTTTTAATTCTTTTGGAAGCGATCTGAGAGATCTCAATTTCGTCTTATATGCTTCCAATTCCTTCTTGCTCGGCAGCTTTTCATGCACCAGCAGGTAGGCGACCTCCTCGAATTCGGCCCGGTCGGCGAAGTCCAGGATGTCGTAGCCGCGGTAGTGCAGGTCGTTGCCGGTGCGCCCGACGGTGCACAGGGCGGTGTTGCCGGCGATGACGCCGGACAGGGCGACCGACTTCTTGGGTTTAGGAGCGTTCGCGGGTAAAGAGCTCATCGAGTTTCTGCTCGTAGGAATGGTAGTTCAGGTAGTCGTACAGTTCCTCGCGCGTCTGCATCGCGGCGACGACGTCTTTCTGCGAGCCTTTTTCCCGGATCGACTTGTAGGCGTTCACCGCGGCCTTGTTCATGGCGCGGAAGGCCGACAGCGGGTAGAGGGCGATGGACACGTTCGCCGAGCGCAGTTCGTCGACGGTGAACAGCGGCGTCTTGCCGAACTCGGTGATGTTCGCCAGCACCGGGACCTTGATCGCCGCGGTTATTTTTTTATAGGAATTCAAATCCGTGACGGCTTCGGGAAACACCATGTCGGCCCCGGATTGCACGTACTTGCGCATTCTTTCCAGGGCGCGGTCGAAGCCCTCGCTGGCGATCGCGTCGGTACGCGCCATGATCACGAAGGACGGATCGGTGCGCCCGTCCACCGCGGCCTTGATGCGGTCGCACATTTCGTCCGCGGAGACCAGTTCCTTGTTCGGCCGGTGGCCGCAGCGCTTGGCGCCGACCTGGTCTTCCATGTGCATCGCGCCGGCGCCTGCCTTGATCAGCGAACGGGTGGTGCGGGAAACGTTGAAGGCGCTCGAGCCGAAGCCGGTGTCCACGTCCACCAGCAGCGGCAGGTCGCAGACATCCGTAATCCGGCGCACGTCGATGAGGACGTCGTCGAGGTTGGAGATGCCCAGGTCGGGCATGCCGAGCGACCCGGCGGCGACGCCGCCGCCGGAGAGGTAGATCGCCTTGTAGCCGCTGCGCTTGGCGATGAGCGCATGGTAGGCGCAAATCGTCCCTGCGACTTGAAGCGGTTTTTCTTCTGAAACTGCTTTCCTGAACGCAGAACCGGGAGAAACCATGAATTCAGATCAACCCAAAAGATGTTTCACGCCATCGCGCTCTTCGTGCAGCTCCTTCAGCGTCGCATCCATGCGCTTGCGGCTGAACTCGCCGATGTCGATGCCCTTGACGATCTCGAATTTGCCGCCCTTGCAGGTCACCGGGTAGCCGTAGAGCACGCCTTCCGGAATGCCGTAGCTGCCGTCCGACGGGATGCCCATGGAAACCCAGTCGCCCTCTTTCGTTCCCAGCATCCAGTCGTGCACGTGGTCGATGGCGGCATTGGCCGCGCTGGCCGCGGAGGACAGGCCGCGCGCCTCGATGATGGCGGCGCCGCGCTTCTGCACGGTCGGGATGAAGGTGGATTCCAGCCAGGCCTGGTCGTTGATCATGGGCCACGCTTTCTTGCCGTCCACTTCCGCCTGGAACAGGTCCGGGTACTGGGTGGCCGAGTGGTTGCCCCAAATGGTGATTTTCCTGACCGCCGTCACCGCCTTGCCGACTTTTTGGGCGACCTGGGAGGTGGCCCGGTTGTGGTCCAGCCGCATCATCGCGGTGAACTGCGCGGGCTTCAGGCTGGGCGCGTTCTTCATCGCGATCAGGCAGTTGGTATTGGCCGGGTTGCCGACCACCAGGACCTTGACGTTCCTGTCAGCCACCTTGTCCAGCGCCTGGCCCTGGGGCCCGAAGATCTTGCCGTTGGCTTCCAGCAGGTCCTTGCGCTCCATGCCGGGGCCGCGCGGGCGGGCGCCGACCAGCAGCGCGACCCCCACGTCCTTGAACGCCACCATCGGGTCCGAGGCGGGGATCATGCCGTGGAGCAGGGGGAAGGCGCAGTCGTCCAGCTCCATCATCACGCCCTTGAGCGCCTTTTGCGCCTTTTCATCGGGAATTTCCAGCAGCTGCAGGATGACCGGCTGGTCCTTACCGAGCATTTCGCCGCTGGCGATGCGGAACAGGAGCGCGTAGCCGATCTGGCCCGCGGCGCCGGTTACGGCGACTCGAATGGGGGCTTTTGACATGGAGAACTCCGGGGAATGTGCCGCTCGAAACAGGAGGTTCGATTCTACCGCACCGCAGCGGCGATATAATCCATTCAACATGGCAGAAGCAGCGGTCAAGGCACCCGCCAGGCGAGTTCGGCCGAAGTACCTCAATCTGCAGGCGCTGCTGTTTGAAATCCGGCTGCCGCTTCCGGGCTGGATCTCCATCCTGCACCGGATCAGCGGGGCGCTGCTGTTTGCCGCGCTGGTCTGGCTGCTGTGGATGCTGGACTTGAGCCTATCTTCCGAGGCCGCATTCGAGAAAATCAAGCACTACGCGGGCCTGTGGCCGGTCAAGCTGGGGCTGCTGGTGGTGGTCTGGGCCTATTGCCACCATTTCTGCGCCGGCATCCGCTACCTGTTTCTCGACCTGGACAAGGGCGTGGACCTGGCGACCGCCCGCCTGACCAGCTGGATCGTCCTCGGCACCAGCCTCGCGCTGACGGCATTCCTGGGCTGGAAGCTGTGGTGAAACGCGCATGACCACCAATCGCATCGTCACGGGCGCGCATTACGGCCTGCGCGACTGGCTGGCGCAGCGGGTGACCGCCGCGATCATGGCGGTCTATTCCGTCATTGCCGTTATTGTTTTTATTACCAGTAAAAACATTACTTATTCGGTGTGGCGTGAGCTTTTTGCCCAAGGCTGGATGCGGGTGGCGACGCTGCTGTTCATGACGAGCCTCGCCTGGCACGCCTGGGTGGGGGTGCGCGACATCCTCATGGACTACATCAAGCCGGCCGGGCTGCGCCTCGCGCTCGAGGTGCTGGTGCTGCTCACGGTCGCCGGCTACGTCGGCTGGGCGATACAGATTCTCTGGAGATAACGAGTGGCGCTTTCGGTCCGCAAATTCGATGCAATCGTGGTGGGGGCCGGAGGGGCAGGGATGCGCGCTTCGCTGGAGCTGGCGCGCGCCGACCTGAAAGTCGCGGTGCTCTCCAAGGTCTTTCCCACCCGCTCGCATACCGTGGCCGCGCAGGGCGGCATCGCCGCGCCGCTGGCCAATTCGACCGAGGATAACTGGCACTGGCACATGTACGACACGGTCAAGGGCTCCGACTACCTTGGCGACCAGGATGCGATCGAATACATGTGCCGGCGCGCGAATGAAGTCGTGGTCGAGCTCGAGCACATGGGCATGCCCTTCGACCGCCTGGAGAACGGCAAGATCTACCAGCGGCCGTTCGGCGGCCATACGCAGAACTACGGCAGTGCCAAGATGGCGATGCGCTCCTGCGCGGCGGCCGACCGCACCGGGCACGCCATGCTGCATACCCTGTACCAGCAGAACGTGCGCACCAACACCCAGTTCTTCGTCGAGTGGATGGCGCTCGACCTGATCCGCGATCCGCAGGACGGCGCGGTGCTCGGCGTCACCGCGCTGGAAATGGAAACCGGCGAGGTCTGCATCTTCCAGGCGAAGGCGACCCTGCTTGCTACCGGCGGCTCGGGCCGCATTTTCTTCGCCAGCACCAACGCCTTCATCAATACCGGCGACGGCCTGGGCATGGCGGCGCGCGCCGGCATCCCGCTGCAGGACATGGAGTTCTACCAGTTCCATCCGACCGGCGTGTACGGCGCGGGCGTGCTGATCACCGAGGGGGTGCGCGGCGAGGGCGGCTACCTGCTGAACAAGGACGGCGAGCGCTTCATGGAGCGTTACGCGCCCAACGCCAAGGACCTCGCCAGCCGCGACGTGGTGTCGCGCGCGATGACCACCGAGATCAAGGAAGGGCGCGGCTGCGGGCCCGACAAGGACCACGTGATGCTCAAGCTGGATCACCTGGGCGCCGAGGTGATCAACCACCGGCTGCCGGGCATCCGCGAAATATCCATCAAGTTCGCCAACGCCGACCCGGTGCGCGATCTCGTGCCGGTGGTGCCGACGGTGCACTACCAGATGGGCGGCATCCCCACCAAGTACCTGGGGCAGGTGGTGGTTCCGGAGGGCGCGAACTCGGAAAGCATCCTCCCGGGCGTCTACGCGGCCGGCGAATGCGCCTGCGTCTCCGTGCACGGGGCGAACCGCCTCGGCACCAACTCGCTGCTGGACCTGGTGGTGTTCGGCAAGGCCTCGGGCGAGCAGATGATCAAGGACATCCGTTCGCTTCCCAGCCCGCATCGCACGCTGCCCAAGGACGCCGGCGAGTTCACGCGCGCGCGCCTCGCGCGCCTGGATGCGAATGCCGCGGGCGAGCGCGTGGTCGACGTACTGACCGACCTGCGCCGGACCATGCAGGCGCATTGCGGGGTGTTCCGCTTCCCGGAGGAGCTGATCAAGGGGGTGGAGAAAATCAAGGCCATCGCCGACCGCTCCCAGCGCACCTTCATCCAGGACAAGTCGAAAGTCTTCAACACCGCGCGCGTCGAGGCGCTGGAGCTGGACAACCTGGTCGAGACCGCGATGGCGACCATCGTCTCGGCCGAGGCGCGCAAGGAAAGCCGCGGCGCACAGGCGCGCGCTGATTTCCCGGACCGCAACGACAAAGAGTGGATGAAGCACACGCTCTGGTACAAGGAAGGCAGCCGCCTGGCGTATAAACCGGTGCATTTGAAGCCCATGACGGTAGAGTCGTTCGAACCCAAGGTGAGAACTTACTGATGAAACTTTCTATCTACCGTTACGACCCGGACAAGGACGAGAAGCCGTACATGAAGGACTACGACGTCCAGCTCGACCATGCGGACCGCATGCTGCTGGACGCGCTGGTCAAGGTGAAGGTGCTGGACGACACCATCGCTTTCCGGCGCTCCTGCCGCGAAGGCGTCTGCGGTTCGGACGCGGTCAACATCAACGGCAAGAACGGCCTCGCCTGCATCACCAAGATCGCCGACCTGCCCGAGCACGTGACCATCCGCCCGCTGCCCGGGCTGCCGGTGATCCGCGACCTGATCGTCGACATGACGCAGTTCTTCAAGCAGTACAACTCGATCAAGCCCTACGTGGTGAACCACGACGCGCCGCCCGAGCGCGAGCGGCTGCAGTCGCCGGAGGAGCGCGAGGAGCTGAACGGGCTCTACGAGTGCATCCTGTGCGCCTGCTGCTCGACGTCCTGCCCGTCGTTCTGGTGGAATCCGGACAAGTTCGTCGGCCCGGCGGGCCTGCTGCAGGCCTACCGCTTCATCGCCGATTCGCGCGACCAGGAAACCGCGGCGCGGCTGGACAACCTCGAGGACCCGTACCGCCTGTTCCGCTGCCATACCATCATGAACTGCGTCGACGTCTGCCCCAAGCACCTCAACCCGACGCAGGCGATCGGCAAGATCAAGGAACTGATGGTCAAGCGCACGGTTTGATGGATCAGGCGTCGCAAAACAGGCTTAAATGGAAGTGCCGGCGCGGCCTGCTGGAACTCGACCTGGTCTTGCAGGATTTTGTCGTGAATCGAATGGAAGAAAGAGAAATGGACGCACTGAGCGATCTGCTCGGCATGGAAGACAACGACTTGTGGGACATCGTCAGCGGGCGCAGCGACCGCTTCGACGCAAGGCACGGAGGGATCGTGGCGCGCATTCGCGCCGCGTAAGTGGCGCGCTTTTATCGCGCCGTCTAGAAAAGGAACGTCATGGACAAGAAAGCCAGCCTGACCCTGCCGGACGGCAAGACCCTCGACTTCCCGGTGATGTCGGGAACCATCGGGCCGGACGTGATCGACATCCGCTCGCTCTACGGCAAGTCGGGGATGTTCACCTACGACCCCGGCTTCCTGTCCACGGCGAGCTGCAATTCGACCATCACCTACATCGACGGCGACGCCGGCGTGCTGCTGTACCGCGGCTACCCGATCGAGCAGCTGGCGCAGCACTGCGACTTCCTCGAAGTGTGCTACCTGCTGCTGAACAACGAGCTGCCGAACGCCAAGCAGAAGACCGACTTCGTGCACACGGTGACGCACCACACCATGGTGCACGAGCAGATCAGCCGCTTCTTCACCGGTTTCCGGCGCGACGCGCACCCGATGGCCACCATGGTCGGCGTGGTCGGCGCGCTGTCGGCCTTCTACCACGATGCGCTGGACATCAATAACCCGGAACATCGCACCATCTCGGCGTTCCGGCTGATCGCCAAGCTGCCGACCATCGTGGCGATGGCCTACAAGTACAACATGGGCCAGCCGTTCATGTACCCGAAGAACGACCTGTCCTACAGCGCCAACTTCATGCGCATGATGTTCGCGGTGCCGGCCGAGGAGTACAAGCCGAACGACGTGCTGGTGCGCGCGATGGACCGCATCTTCATCCTGCACGCCGACCACGAGCAGAACGCCTCCACCTCGACGGTGCGGCTGGCGGGCTCCTCGGGCGCCAACCCCTACGCCTGCATCTCCGCGGGCATCGCCTGCCTGTGGGGCCCGGCGCACGGCGGCGCCAACGAGGCCTGCCTCGAGATGCTGGAGGAGATCGGCGACGTGTCGAAGATCCCCGAGTTCATCAAGAAGGTGAAGGACAAGAACTCCGGCGTGCGGCTGATGGGCTTCGGCCACCGCGTCTACAAGAACCACGATCCGCGCGCCAAGCTCATGCGCGAGACCTGCCACGAGGTGCTGAACGAGCTGGGCCTGCACGACGACCGCCTGTTCAAGCTGGCGATCGCCATGGAGAAAATCGCCCTGGAGGACGAGTACTTCGTCTCCCGCAAGCTGTACCCGAACGTCGATTTCTATTCGGGCATCGTGCAGCGCGCGCTCGGCATCCCGGTGGCGATGTTCACCTGCATCTTCGCGCTGGCGCGCACCGTCGGCTGGATCGCGCAATGGCAGGAGATGATTTCCGACCCGGAATACAAGATCGGCCGGCCGCGCCAGCTCTACAAAGGTGCGACGCGCCGCGAGGTGAAGCCAATAGGGCAGAGATAAGCCATGTTCAAACAGCTGCTGGAGAACTCCTACCTCTTCGGAGGTAACGCGCCGTTCGTCGAGCAGCTTTACGAAAACTGGCTCGAAAACCCGGCGTCGGTCCCGGAGGAATGGCGTGGCTATTTCGACAAGCTGCAGCTGCTCCCCGGCGCGCAGGCGAAGGACGTCGCCCACGCGCCGGTCGTCGAGTCCTTCGCGCAGCGCGCGAAGGCGGGCGCTGCGCGGGCGCCGGCGGCGGGCGACCTTGACCGCAAGCAGGTATCGGTCATCCAGCTGGTGGCCGAATACCGCTTCCGCGGCTGCCTGCTGGCTGACCTCGACCCCCTCAAGCGCCAGCAGCGCCCGCACATCCCGGAGATGGAGCCCGGCTACTACGACCTGACCGACGCCGACATGGACAGGGTGTTCAACACCGGGTCGCTGATCGGGCCGGAGCAGCAGACGCTGCGCGAGATCATCCGCGGGCTGCAGGAAACCTACTGCGGCACGCTGGGCGTCGAATACATGTACATCAGCAGCCGCGTGGAGAAGCGCTGGATCCAGGAACGCCTGGAGACGACACGCTCCAAGCCGAGCTTTGCCGCCGATTACAAAAAGCACATCCTCGAGCGCCTCACCGCGGCCGAGGGGCTCGAGCGCTACCTGCATACACGCTACGTAGGCCAGAAGCGCTTCTCGCTGGAGGGCGGAGAGACGCTGATCCCGGTGCTCGACAACCTGCTGCAGCGCGCGGGCGAAGCGGGCGTCCAGGAGCTGGTGCTGGGCATGGCGCACCGCGGCCGCCTCAACGTGCTGGTGAATACGCTGGGCAAGATGCCGAAGGACCTGTTCAGCGAATTCGAGGGCAAGCACGACGACGCGCTGCAGGCGGGCGACGTCAAATACCACCAGGGCTTTTCTTCGGACATCAACACGCCCGGCGGGCCGATGCATCTCACGCTCGCCTTCAACCCCTCGCACCTCGAGATCGTCAATCCGGTCGTCGAGGGCTCGGTGCGGGCGCGCCAGCACCGGCGCAAGGACCGCGACGGCTCGCAGGTGCTGCCGGTGCTGATCCACGGCGACGCCGCGGTGGCGGGGCAGGGCGTGGTGATGGAGACGCTCAACCTCGCGCAGACGCGCGGCTACGGCACCGGCGGCACGGTGCACATCGTGATCAACAACCAGATCGGCTTCACGACCTCGGACCCGCGCGACAGCCGCTCGACGCTGTACTGCACCGACGT
>DATBQR010000064.1:0-14770 GCA_036560705.1 Burkholderiales bacterium
CGCTGGTCGGCCGCATCGCGCCCGTGAGTCCGCAGATGATCCTCTGCTTCATCGCCGAGCGCGTGCTCGGACTGCCGAAGTCGTACTGAGGGAGGCAATATGAAAAAAATTCTCGTCGCATTGCTGGTATTGCTGTTCGCACAGGCGGCGCCGGCGCAGACCTGGCCCGCCAAGCCGGTCCATCTCATCATTCCGTTCGCGCCCGGCGGACCCACGGACATCATCGCGCGGCTGGTCAGCCAGAAACTGACCGAGAGCCTGGGCCAGCCCATGATCGTCGAGAGCCGCGCCGGCGCCGGCGGCAACATTGGCACCGCGGCGGCGGCGAAGTCCGCGCCCGATGGCTACACCGTGCTGCTGACGAGTTCCGCGTTCGCGGTCAACGTCAGCCTGTCGCCGAACGCCGGCTACGACGCCGAGCGCGATTTCATCCCCACCGTGGTGGTGGCCAAGCAGGCCAACCTGATCTTCGTCCATCCCGGCCTGCCGGTGAAGACTCTCGCCGAGCTGCTCGCGCTGGCGAAGACGAGCAAGCTCGCCTTCGCCTCGCCCGGCAGCGGCACCACGCCGCACCTGACCGCGGAAAACCTGTTCAACCTGATCTCGAAGCTCGACATGCCGGCGATCCACTTCCGCGGCGCCGGCCCCGCGATCACCGCGGTGGTCGGCGGCGAGCCGCCGGTGGGCGCGGGTGCGGTGTCCACGCCGCTGCCCTATGTCAAATCCGGCCGGCTGCGCGCGCTGGCGGTCTCGAGCGCGTCGCGCGTCGCGGCGCTGCCCGACGTCCCGACGTTCGCGGAAGCGGGTTTTCCCGGCGTGGAGGACGAAACCTGGATCGGCATCTTCCTGCCCACCGGCACCGCGCCGGCGATCGTCCAGAAGCTGAACGAGGCGGTCAACAGATCCCTTCAGGCCCCCGACATGCGCGAGCGGCTGGACGCGCTCGCCTTCGAGCCGGTCGGCGGCACGCCGCAGCAGTTCGCCGCCTACGTCAGGGCGGAAATCGCCAAGTGGGGCAAGGTCGTGCGCGAAGGAAACATCAAGGCCGAGTAGCAGGGCGACGCAAGGCGTCGTACTCCGCTCAAATGAAGCGCGTGTGCGGCTTCATGCCCAGGTAGTACTGTCCCACCGTCTGGAAGTGCGCCGCGGTCGCCTGGATCTGCTGCGACACCGCGTGCATGTCGCGCAGCCGCCGCTCGAAGGGATTGCCCTCGAAGATCGCCGTGGTGCCGGCGTCGGCGTACGCCATCTCGACGATCTCGCGCGCTTCGTGGATCGCGTGGGTGGAAGCGAGCCGCATCTGGATGCGCCGCTCGAATTCGACATCGCCCGTCGCGGCGCATTCCGCCCAGGCGCCGTGCAGGATCTGCAGCAGCCAGGCGCGCGCGCAACCGTAACGCGCCTCCGCGAGCGCGATGCGCGTCTGGATGCGATGGTCGTCGCGCAGCGGCGAGCTGGCGCCGGAGGGAGATTTTTTCTTCGCCAGGTCGATGAAGGCATCCAGCGTGGCGCGCGCGAGGCCCAGGCCGACGGCGGCGAAGCCGCACTGGTAGACGTTGGTCGCGGTGAAGCGGTAGAGCGTGCCCCGTTCGCGCCGCTCGGGCTCGTCCACCGGCGGCGCGTCTGCCGGCAGTTGCTGGTCGCGCCCGGTGGCGCGCGGCACGATGCCATGCGCCGCCGGCACGAAGAGATCGGCCACCGAGTAGGTATCGCTGCCGGTGCCGCGCAGGCCGATCACGTTCCACTGGTCGTCGCGGATGGCGGCGGCGGATCTGGGGAACAGCAGGGTCCGCTCGACGGGGCGCCCGTCCGGGTGCTTCGCCGGCGCGCCCGCCGCGTCGAATACCTGGCAGTGCCCGCCGAGCCATGCGGAATGGCGGTTGCCGCTGCCGAATCCCCAGGTGCCGCTGGCTTTCCATCCGCCCTCGACCGGGACCGCGCGGCATTGCGCCGGGTTGGCCGGAAATCCCCAGGCTGCCACCGCGCGGGGATCGCCGAAAATTTCCCGCGCTGATTCTGGGGCGAGATACGCCGCCGCCATCGAGCAGCCGGAATTCTGCACCACGCACCAGGCGGTGCTGGCGTCTGCTTCGGCAATCTCGATGATGGCCTGGAAAAACGTCGCCAGCTCCATCTCTGCGCCGCCCAGCGAGCGCGGCAGCAGCATGCGGAAGAGCTTCGCCGCGTGCAGCGCGTCCACGACGTCGGCGGGCAGGCTGCGGTCCGCTTCGATGCGCGTCGCGGCGCCGCGCAGCAGGCCTTGCAAGCCGCGCGCCTTGGCGATCCAGTCGTCCGCGGTTTCCATGGTGGGCGGTAGGATACCCGTCATGATGAAAACCGTCGCGCTGCCTTCCGGCGAACGGGTGCCGGCCTTCGGGCAGGGCACCTGGAACATGGGCGACAGCAGGTCGGGCCGCGCCGAGGAGATCGCCACGCTGCGCCTGGGCCTCGACCTTGGCGCCACGCTGATCGACACCGCCGAAATGTACGGCGACGGCCGCTCCGAAGAGCTGATCGGCGAGGCCGTCGCCGGACGTCGCGACGAAGCCTTTCTCGTGAGCAAGGTGTACCCACACAACGCGTCGCGCAAAGGCATCCCGGCCGCCTGCGAGCGCAGCCTGAAGCGCCTGAAAACCGACCGCATCGATCTCTATCTGCTGCACTGGCGCGGCAGCGTGCCGCTCGCGGAGACGATGGAAGCGTTCGCCGTCTTGCAGAAGGCAGGCAAGATCCGCCACTACGGCGTCAGCAACCTGGATCTTTCGGACATGCAGGAGTTGTGGGAGGCGCCGGGCGGCAGGGCGGTCGCAGTAAACCAGCTGCTCTACAACCCCGCACGCCGCGGCATCGAGTGGGACCTGCTGCCGTGGCTGCATGGGCAAAATATCCCGACAATGGCCTATTCGCCGATCGAGCAGGGCCGGCTGCTGCAGGAGCCGCGCTTCGCCGATTTCGCCAGGCGGAACGGCATGACGGCTTCGCAGGCCGCGCTTGCCTGGCTGCTGTCGAAACAAGGCATCATCGCAATACCGAAAACCGGCCGGCGTGAACGGTTGAAGGAGAATCTTGGCGCCCTCGAGCGTACGCTCGACGCGGCGCAGCTCGCGGAAATCGACAGGCTGTTCCCGCCGCCCGGGCGGGCGCAGCCGCTGGAGATGCTTTGAAAAAGGGGAGGACGGCATGAAACTCAGGATCGCAGTGCTCATCGCGGCGCTCGTCGCGGCCGGTTCCGCGCTCGCGCAGACGAAACCAAAACTGACGGCGCTCGGCGGAGAACCCGCCGAGTCCGTGCTGTGGGTAGGCAACAGCTTCTTCTACTACAACAACAGCATGCACGGCCACGTGCGCCAGCTCATAAAAGCCGCGGATCCCCAGAGCCATGCCCGCGCGACGTCGGTGACGATCAGCGGGTCGGGCATCGACTGGCACGACATGGAGTCCTACCTGCGGCCGGGCGGCATCGGCAAGTATTCCTTCGTCGGCAACAACATCGTCTTCAACAAACCCGGCCGGCAGTTCGACACCGTCATCGTGATGGATTGCAGCCAATGTCCCATCCATCCCCAGCTGAAGGGCACCTTCCATGAATACGCGAAGAAGGACGGGGAGATCATCCGCAAGGCCGGGGCCCGGCCGGTGCTGTTCATGTCCTGGGCGTACAAGGACAAGCCGGAAATGACGGCCCAGCTGGCGGAGGCCTACACCGTCGCCGGCAACGAAAACGACGCGCTGGTGATCCCCGCCGGCCTTGCCTTCGCCAAGGCGATCGGCAAGCGCCCCGACTTGGAGTTCTACCAGCCGGACAAGCGGCACCCGACGCTGATCGGCACCTATCTCGCTGCCTGCACGGTCTACGCGGCGGTCTACGGGAAATCGCCGGTCGGCAATCCATACATGGCGGGCATCGATCCCGCCACGGCGAAATTCCTGCAGACGGTCGCGCAGGAAACGGTCCAGGAGTACTACGGCCGATAGATTACTCGGACAGGCTGATGCAGCGGTTCTTCCGTTCGACTCCGCGAGTGGGACTGCCGCCGGTCAGCTCCCTGATCTTGCCGGGCGGACAGCTCTTGTCGTTCACATAGACGATTTCCCGGAAATTGATGGTGCCTGTTTCAGGTTCGTGGTCCCACACCTTGTCCGGGTGACGGGCCTTGAATTGTTCGATGCCCGCGGCGGCGAGAAGCCTGGCTTTTTCCGCGGCTGCCTTTTCTTGCGAAGCGCGTTCCGCGGCAACTTTCTCCGCCTGCGCTTTTTCCGCCGCCAGGCGCTCGGCCGCGGCCTTGTCCGCCGATGCTTTCGCAGCGGCGGCTTTTTCGGCCGAGGCTTTTTCTGCAGCCGCCTGTTCCAGCGCCGCCCGCTCCGCGGCTGCTTTTGCCGCGATGGTCTTCTCCGCTGCCGCTTTCTCGGCCTTGGCGGCGACTGCTTTCTCCTGGACGGCTTTCTCCGTGGCTGCCTTGGCCGCAGCCGCCTGCTCCGCCGCCGACTTGTCGGAATATTCGCGCCGGATGCGTTCCTCGGTTTCCTTGCGGATTTTTTCGAGGTCGGCCGCCGTCACTTCCGGTTTCGCGGGAACCGGCTTCTCAGCCTGCGGCGCGGGAGCGCTGTTCGAAACCGGCGCGGGCGCGGTCGCCCGGCCCAGAAACAGGTAGGCCCCGATGCCGCCGGCAATCACGGCTGCGGCAAGGATCGCGGGAACCGCGGAGGAACGCTTTTTTTCCTCCGGAGGACTTGCCGCCGCCCGAGGCCGCTCGGGGATAGCCACGGTTGCGTCGTCGGGTGCCGGACGCGGGGACGTGACCTGCGCGGGCGCCGGCGCTTTATGCTTCGGCGCCGGCCGCGCAGCGGGCGCGGACACAAGTGCGCCGCGCAGGGCGTCGGCGAATTCCCTAGCGGTGGCGAAGCGTTCGGCGGGGTTTTTCGCCAGCGCCCGTTCCACGATGCCGTCGAACGTCGGCGACACGTTCGACACGATGCTCGACGGCGGCGGCGGCTCGTCCTGCATGATCTTCTTCGCCACCGTCCACGCGCCTTCGCCCTTGAACGGCGCCTCGCCGGTCAGCAGTTGATAAAAAACCACGCCCGCGGAGAAGATGTCGGTGCGCCGGTCGATCTTCAGGCCCTGGATCTGCTCCGGGGACATGAAGGCGGGCGTGCCGACCATGGTGCCCGCGGCGGAGCGGTCGCTGTCCTGCACGCGGGCGACGCCGAAATCCGCGAGCTTCACCCGGCGCTGCTCGTCGAGGATCACGTTCGCCGGTTTTATGTCGCGGTGGATGACGCCGCGCTCGTGGGCGAAATCGAGCGCATCCAGCAGCTCGCCCATGATGCGCACGCATTCCTGCGTCGTGACCCTCTCGGTCGCCGAGATGAAGCTGCGCAGCTCCTTGCCCTGGATGAATTCCATCACCAGGTAGGCGACTTCGTTTTCCTGGCCGAAGTCGTACACCTGCACGATGTTGGGATGGTTGAGCCGCGCCACCGCCTTCGCCTCGCGCACGAAGCGTTCGGAGTAGGCGCGTTCGGTCTCCTCGTCCAGCCCGACCGACTTCAGGATCGTCTTGACCGCGACGCGGCGGTCGAGCGTGGGGTCCAGGCCCTCGTAGACGACGCCCATCGCGCCCCGGCCGAGGACGCGGCGGAGCTGGTAACGGCCCAGGCTGACGAGATCTGCCATTGCCAACCTTCCCCGGAGCTGGCACTGATCGGCGGATTCTAGCGCAGCGGGTAGAATCCGCCGCTCCTTGGATTTCGCCTTCATTCTCGCGGTAGGACTGGTCGCCGGCACCCTAAGCGGCATCGTCGGCTTCGGCTCGTCGATCATGCTGATGCCGGTGCTGGTGATCGCCTTCGGCGCGCTGCAGGCGGTGCCGATCATGGCGATCGCCGCGATCATGGCCAACCTGTCGCGCATCATGGTCTGGTGGCGCGTGGTCGACTGGCGCGTCTGCGCGGCCTATTCGGCGACCGCCATGCCGTTCGCCGCCCTGGGCGCGGCCACGCTGCTGGTGCTGCCGACGCGCCTCGTCGAGCTGGCGCTGGGCGTTTTTTTCATCGCCATGATCTTCGTGCGGCGCTGGATGGCGAAGCGCGATCTCCGGCTGCGGCCCGCGCACCTTGCGCTGCTGGGCGTGCCGATCGGCTACCTTACCGGCGTCGTGGCTTCGACCGGCCCCATCACGGCGCCGATCTTCCTCGCCACCGGCCTGGTGAAGGGCGCCTTCCTTTCCACCGAGGCCGCCGCCTCGCTGGCGGTCTATCTAACCAAGGCCGCAGTGTTCCGCGGCTTCGGCGCGCTGCCGTGGGAGATCCTGGCCAAGGGCCTGATCACCGGCTCGACGCTGATGGCGGGCGCCTTCATCGCCAAGCGCTTCGTGCTGAAAATGGACGCCGAGCGCTTTCGCATGCTGATGGACGGATTGATGCTGCTGTCAGGCCTCACCCTGCTGTCGGCTGCGCTGCTCTGAGTAGAATGAAACCGTGAGCGATCCCATCCCCATCGTCGGGCGCGGCTACTGCTACGAGGACCTCAAAGGCGGCTTCCGTTTCCGCACCCACCGGCGCACCATCGCCGAGTCCGACGTCGCCGCGTTCATCAACCTCACCTGGCTCACCGAAGAGCTGTTTGCAGTGGCGGACGACTCCTCGCGCGCCATCAAGGGACGGCCGGTGCCGGGCGCGCTGGTCTACTCCTTCGCGGAAGGACTGTTGCTGCCGACCATGCAGGACACCGGCCTCGCTTTCCTCAACGCGACCCTCGACATCAAGGGGCCGACGTTGGTCGGCGACACCATCCATGTCGAAGCCGAGGTCACCGAGTGCCGCCTCACCTCGAAGGGCGATCGAGGGCTGGTGCGTTTCGCCAACAAGGTGGTCAATCAGGACGGCGTCACGGTGCTCGAATACAACCCGCTGCGCATGCTGAAGAGGAAATGATGATCGACCACATCGACCACGTGGTGCTGACGACGAGAGATTTGTCTTCGTGCTTGCATTTTTATACCGAGATATTGGGGATGAAACTCGAAAAATTTCAAACCCCGACGGAAACCCGCATGGCCCTGAAATTCGGCAACCAGAAGATCAACGTGCACGAATGGGGCAGGGAGTTCACGCCGCGCGCGCACGTGGCGGCGCCCGGGACGCTCGACCTGTGTTTCATCGCCTCGACGTCCCTTGAAAAAGTCATCGAAAGATTAAAGCAGGAAAACGTGGCCATCATCGAAGGTCCGGTGATGAAGACCGGCGCGACTTCGAAAATCCGTTCCGTCTATGTGCGCGACCCGGACCTGAACCTGGTGGAGATTTCAGTTCCCGCCTGATTCAGTCCGCGCGCGAGGCGACGACGTCTTGCGTCTTCAGTTCGGTGATCAGCCGCTGAGTGTGCTCCCGGTCGCGCGTCTCGACGAGGAATTCGACCTCGGGCGACTTGACCGAGGCGGCGCCGAACATGCGCTGGTGCTGCACCTCGACGATGTTGCCGCCCGCCGCGCCGATCATGCCCGCGACTTTCGCCAGGCTGCCGGCGATGTCCGGCATGGTGACGCGCAGGCGGATGAGTTTCCCCTCGCGCACCAGGCCGCGCATCAGCACCGCCGAGAGCAGGCGCGCATCGATGTTGCCGCCGCAGACGGGGATGCCGACGCGCCTGCCGGCGAAGCGGGCCGGGTGCTCGAGCAGCGCGGCGAGCCCGGCGGCGCCGGCGCCCTCGGCGACGGTTTTCTCGATCTCGACGAGGGAAACGACCGCGCGCTCGATCGTTTCTTCTTCAACAAGAAGAATTTCTTCTACGAGATCTTTTACGATGGAGAAAGGCAACTCCCCCACATCCCTCACCGCCAGGCCTTCCGCGATGGTGTCGCCGCCGACGTCGACCGGCAGGTCCCTGAGGCGCTGGTACATGGCGCAGTAGGTCTTCGACTCGACGCCCACCACTTCGATCGAAGGCTTGAGCGCCTTCGCCGCGATCGCCATGCCGGAAATCAGGCCGCCGCCGCCGACGGGCACGGCGAGCACGTCCAGTTCCGGCGCCTGCTCGAGCATCTCGAGCGCCACGGTGCCCTGGCCGGCGATGATCGCCGCGTCGTCGTAGGGGTGGATGAGGATGAGGCCGTCCCGCGTTTCCAGCTCGTGCGCGTGCCGCGCGGCGTCGGCGAGCGTGTCGCCCTCGAGCACCACCTCGGCGCCGAGCACCTGGGTGCTGCGCACCTTGTTGTTCGGCGTGCCGCGCGGCATCACGATCACGGCGCGCACGCCCAGCCGCGCCGCGTGATACGCCACGCCCTGCGCGTGGTTGCCGGCGCTCATGGCGATCACGCCGCGCCGCCGCCCGGCGTCCCCGAGCAGCAGCAGCTTGTTCAGCGCGCCGCGCTCCTTGAACGAGGCGGTGAACTGCAGGTTCTCGAACTTGAGCCAGACCTCGGCGCCGGTCAGCCGCGACAGGGTGCGGCTGTGCAGGCAGGGCGTGCGCTCCACCGCGCCGGCGATGCGCTGCGCCGCGGCCCGGATGTGCTCCACGGAGACGGTCATGGCCAAGTCTAGCCTCGATATAATGAATTCATGAAGATGATCCTCGAAATCGCGGCGGGCTGAGCCGCGGGCCCGGTGACGCAACCCGTTCTGATCGTCGGCGGCGGCGTCGGCGGCCTTACCCTCGCGCTGTCGCTGCACCAGGCGGGCATTCCTTGCCGCGTGTTCGAGGCCGCGCCCGAGATCAAGCCGCTGGGCGTCGGCATCAACCTGCTGCCGCACGGCATGCGCGAATTCACCGAGCTGGGCCTGCAGGAACGGCTCGCCGCGATCGCGGTCGAGACGCGCGAGCTCTGCTTCTACAACCGCTACGGCCAGTTCATCTTCAGGGAGCCGCGCGGGCGGCACGCCGGCTACGCATGGCCGCAGCTGTCGATCCACCGCGCCGACCTTTATGAGGTTTTATTGAAGTGTGTTTTCGAGCGTCTGGGTCCGGATGCTTTTCTTACAGGACACAAATGCGTTTCGATTTCAGAAGAAAATAGCCGCGTCACCGCAAAATTCGAGAACGGCAGCTCCGCCGAAGGCAGCTGCGCCGTCGGCTGCGACGGTATCCATTCCGCGGTGCGCAGGATGCTGTTCCCCGGCGAAGGGCCGCCGGGCTACCAAGGCATCAACATGTGGCGCGGCGTGACGCGCATGAAGCCCTTCCTCAGCGGCGCCAGCATGGCGACCGCGGGCTGGCTGGAAGTCGGCAAGCTGGTGGTCTACCCGATCAGGAATACGCTGGACGGCGAAGGCCGGCAGCTCATCAACTGGGTGGCCGAGATCCAGTCGCCGCGCAACGTCATGCAGGACTGGAACCTGGGCGGCAGGATCGAGGATTTCTACCCGGTCTTCGAGAGATGGAATTTCGACTGGCTCGACTGCGCGGCGCTGATCCGCGGCGCCGACCAGGTGCTGGAATACCCGATGGTGGACCGCGACCCGCTGCCGTACTGGACTCGCGGTCGCGTCACGCTGCTCGGGGATGCCGCGCACCCGATGTATCCGCGCGGCTCGAACGGCGCCGGGCAGGCGATCATCGACGCCAGGACTTTAACCGGTTGTCTCATTAAAAATGAAAATGTCGTAAATGCGTTGAAGGAATACGAGCAAACGAGGCTGAAAGCAGCCAACGATCTCGTCCTCATGAACCGCGCCAATCCGCCCGATGCCATCCTGCGCGAGGTGTGGAAGCGCAGCGGCGACCGGCCCTACGCGCGCATCGAGGACGTGATCTCCAACGCCGAACTGGTGGCGATGTCGGACGCCTACAAGCGCGTCGCCGGCTTCGAACGCGACAGCCTCGCGCGGCGCGGCTCGCTGGTCTGAGATGACCTGGTCCATCGTCGCGCGCGGCCCCGCCGGGGAATTCGGCATCGCCATCGCCAGCCGCTTCTTCGCGGTCGGCATGCTGTGCCCGCACGCGAAAAGCGGCGTGGGGGCGGTGGCGACGCAGGCGCTGGTGAATCCGCACTACGGTCCGAAGGGCCTGGATTTTCTGGAGAGCGGTTTTGCGCCTTCTTCCGTTATCCAAAAGCTTTTAAGCGAAGACGAAGGACAAAACCACAGGCAGGTGCACCTGATCGATGCGCAGGGGCGCATCGCCGCCCATACCGGATCGGCGTGCGTCGACTGGTGCGGGCACCTGGCGGGAGAGGGGTTTTCGGTGGCCGGCAACATGCTGACCGGTCCGGAAGTGCTCCGCAGCACGAGTGAAAAATTCGAAAGCGCAAAAAATCTGCCGTTTGCCGAGCGTCTTCTCGAAGCCCTGCACGCCGGCGAGGCGGCGGGCGGCGACAAGCGCGGCAAGCAGGCGGCGGCATTGCTCATCCACGCGTCCGAGGACTACCCGCTCCTCGACATCCGCGTCGACGATCATGAGGATCCCATCGTCGAACTGAAGCGGTTGTATGCGAAGAGCCGCGAACGCTTCCAGCCGTTCGCCACCTGCCTGCCGAGCAGGGCGCGGCCGGCGGGCATCACCGACAGGGCGGTCATCGAAGAGGAAATCGCGAAGTCCGGTTTGAGCGAATCAAAAAGAAATCAAAAATGAGTCCGCTGCTGGAAGTCAAAGACCTTCGCACCCATTTCTCCGTCGAGGGCGGCGAATTCCGCGCCGTCGACGGCGTGAGCTTCGAGCTCGAGGCCGGCCGCACCCTCGGCATCGTCGGCGAATCGGGCTGCGGCAAGAGCGTGACCGCGCTGTCGGTCATGGGCCTGGTGCCGCGGCCGCCGGGGCGCGTGGCGGGCGGCGAGATTCTCTTCGAGGGCCGCGACCTGCTCCAGCTCAAAGGAGAGGAATTGCGCGCGCTGCGCGGCGACCGCATCTCGATGATCTTCCAGGAGCCGATGAGCTCGCTCAACCCGGCGTTCACCATCGGCGACCAGATCGCCGAAGTGCTTTTGCAGCATAAGAACATAAGCGCGAAACAGGCGAAGGACCGGGTCATTGAAATGCTCGGCCGCGTGCGCATTCCGTCGCCGGAGCGGCGCTACGACGACTACCCGCACCGGCTCTCGGGCGGCATGCGCCAGCGCGCGATGATCGCCATGGCGCTCGCCTGCGAACCGAAGCTGCTCATCGCCGACGAGCCGACCACCGCGCTGGACGTCACCATCCAGGCGCAGATCCTGGATCTCATGCGCACGCTGCGGGAGGAAACCGGCACGGCGATCATCCTGATCACGCATGACCTGGGCGTGGTCGCCGAACTCGCGGATGACGTCGCGGTCATGTACGCCGGGCGCATCGTCGAGCAGGCGGGCGTTGCCCGGCTGTTCGCCGAGCCGCAGCATCCTTACACCATCGGGCTGCTGGGCTCGATCCCGCGCCTGCACCTGGAGCAGGAGCGGCTCGCCGCCATCGAGGGGCAGGTGCCCGAACCGTTTTCCACGAATGCCGGCTGCAGATTCGAACCCCGTTGTCCGTTCGCGATCGAGCGTTGCCGCACGGACGATCCGATGCTCTCGAAGATCGAAAAAAATCACGAAACTGCTTGCTGGAAGGCGCCGCTGTGACGTTGCTCAAGGCGGAAAACCTCGTCAAGCACTTCGGCCCGGTACGCGCGGTGGACGGCGTCAGCTTCGAGGTCGCCGCCGGCGAGACGCTGGCGCTGGTGGGCGAATCAGGCTGCGGCAAGTCCACCGCGGGGCGCCTGGTGCTGCGCCTGCTCGAGCCGACCTCGGGCAAAGTCTGGTTCGAAGGCGAGGACCTCGCCGCGCTCGACGAGCGGGCGCTGCGCGCCCGGCGCCGCTCGCTGCAGATCATTTTCCAGGATCCCTACGGATCGCTCAATCCGCGCATGACCGTCGGGCAAATGGTCCTGGAGCCTTTAGTTCTTCATTCTCTTCATTTAAAAAACCGGAATAAAAGAGTCGAAGAACTGCTCAATCTGGTCGGTCTCGCCCCCGAGCATGCGCGCCGCTACCCGCACGAGTTTTCCGGCGGCCAGCGCCAGCGCATCGGCATCGCGCGCGCGCTGGCGGTGGAGCCCAGGCTGATCGTCTGCGACGAGCCGGTCTCGGCGCTCGACGTTTCCATCCAGGCGCAGGTGATCAACCTGCTGCGGGACCTGCAGCGGCGCCTGGGCCTCGCTTATATCTTCATCGCGCACGACCTGGCGGTGGTGCGGCACATCGCCGCGCGCGTCGCGGTGATGTACCTCGGAAAAATCGTCGAGCTCGCGGACAAGCGCGATCTGTTCGAACGCCCGCGCCATCCGTACACGCAGGCGCTGCTGTCGGCGATCCCGGTGCCGGAACCCGGGTCCGCGAAGGAGCGAAGCGGGGCCCGGATCCTGCTTGAAGGGGACGTGCCGAGCCCGATCGACCCGCCTTCCGGCTGCCGTTTCCGTACCCGGTGCGTGCATGCCCGGGAGCGGTGCGCGGCGGAGGAACCGCCGCTCCGGGAGGGCGTCGCCTGCCACTTCTGGAAGGAAATCCAGCCCCCTGTCCTGGACGCGGCCTTGATTCCGGTCAATGAGCGCCTGGCCCGGCTTCAAGCAGCCTTCCGAACCTAAGGAGATGCCATGAGAATCCGCCTTGCTTTCCTGCTGCTGTTCTTTTTTTCCTCGGTACAAGGCCAGACATTGAGGATTGGCCTCGCTGAAGACCCCGATGTCCTCGATCCGACCCTCGCGCGCACCTTCGTCGGTCGCATCGTCTTCTCTTCGCTGTGCGACAAGCTGTTCGACCTGGACGAGAAGCTGAACATCGTGCCGATGCTGGCCACCTCCCACGAGTGGTCCGCGGACAACAAGACATTGACGCTCAAGCTGCGCCCCGGCGTCACCTTCCACGACGGCGAGAAGTTCGACGCCGCCGCCGTCAAGTTCAACCTCGAGCGCCACAAGAACATGCCGGGCTCCAGCCGTCGCGGCGAACTCTCGCCGGTGACGGGCGTGGAGGTGGTGGACCCGCTGACGGTGCGCATCAACCTCAGCGCGCCGTTCGCGCCGCTGCTCGCGCTGCTGACCGACCGCGCCGGCATGATGGTCTCGCCCAAGGCGGCCGCCGCGGCGGGCGACAAGTTCGGCGCCCACCCGGTGTGCTCCGGGCCGTTCAGGTTCGTCGAGCGCGTGGCGCAGGACCGCATCGTGCTTGAGCGTTTCCCGAACTACTGGAACAAGGGCGAGATCCATTTCGACCGCGTCGTTTTCCTGCCGATCGTGGACGCCACGGTGCGCCTCGCCAACCTGCGCTCCGGGCAGCTCGATTTCATCGAGCGCCTCGCCGGCTCGGACGTCGCCGGCGTGAAGAGCGACCCGCGCTTCAAGGTGGCGAGCATCGTCGAGATCGGCTACCAGGGGCTCACCATCAACGTCGGCAAGAGCGACCTGGCGCAGAAGAATCCGCTCGGCAGGGATGCGCGCGTGCGCGAGGCGCTGGAACTCTCGCTCGACCGCGACGGCCTGGTGCAGGTGGTGATGGATGGCGAAGCCTCGCCGGGCAACCAGTGGGTCGCGCCGAGCAACCGTTACTACGGCAGGAGCGCGCCGATCCCGAAGCGCGATGTCGCGCGCGCGAAGAAGCTGCTCGCCGAGGCGGGCGTCCCCAATCCGCGCTTTACCCTCATGACGCCGAACGATTCGGGCACGCAGAAGCTCGCCCAGGTGGTGCAGGCGATGGCGAAGGAGGCGGGCTTCGACATCAGGATCCAGGCCACGGAGTTCGCCACGTCGCTCAATCTTGCCGATAAAGGCCAGTACGAGGCCTACATGCTCGCCTGGAGCGGGCGCGCCGATCCCGACGGCAACCTGCAGGCGCACCTCGGCTGCGGCGCGCCGCTCAACTACGCGGGCTACTGCAACCAGGAGGTGGAGAAGCAGATCGTGGAGACTCGCACCCAGCTCGACCCGGCGAAGCGCGCCCAGGCCTACGACCGGATCGCCGCGCAGGTGCAGAAGGACCGCCCGATCATCTACCTGTATCACCGCCACTGGCTGTGGGCGCACAGCGCGAAACTGACCGGCCTGCGCACGGTCCCCGACGGTATGGTGCGGGTGCAGGGCTTGAAAATGAATTGATGGGCAACTACCTCGCCCGGCGCGTCGCCACCATCCTGCCGACGCTGTTCTTCGTCACCGTCCTGATTTTCGGGCTGCAGCAGCTGCTGCCCGGCGATCCGGCGATGGTCCTCGCGGGCGAGGACCAGGACCCGGCCGTCATCGCCCACCTGCGGCAGAAGATGCACCTCGACCAGCCGCTGCCGGTGCAGTACTTCCACTGGATCGCCGGCGTGGCGCACGGCGACCTGGGCGAGTCGCTGCGCATCCAGAAGCCGGTCACCGAGCTGATCCGGGAGAAGCTGCCGGTGACGGTGCAGCTCGCCTCGATGGCGATCGTCATCGCGCTGGCCATAGGAATAACCGCGGGCATCACCGCCGCGGTCTATCGGGATACCTGGCTGGATTACGCGGCCAACCTGTTCGCGCTGTGGGGATTGTCCACGCCCAATTTCTGGCTCGGCATCCTGCTGATCCTGCTGTTCGCGGTGCAGCTCGGCTGGCTGCCGGCCTCCGGCTACGTAAGTCCGTTCGAGGACCTGCGGGGCAACCTCGCGGCGATGATCATGCCGGCCTTCGTGCTGGGCAACGCCTTCGCCGCCGTGCTGATGCGCCACACGCGCAGCGCGATGCTACAGGTATTGAACAGCGACTACGTGCGCACCGCGCGCGCCAAGGGGCTGGACGAGCGCACCGTCATCCTCAAGCACGCGCTGCGCAATGCGCTCATGCCGGTGATCACGCTGGGCGCG
>DATBQR010000065.1:0-8029 GCA_036560705.1 Burkholderiales bacterium
CCGACAGGGCCTTGCCCAGTGCGCACGCATTCATCGGCGGCGCAGCCGTGAAGATGGACGCCCAGTGCCAGCGCGGTTTCGCCGGTGTATTTCTGCGCGAGCAGCGCGCCCAGCATTCCAGAAAGTACGTCGCCCATGCCGGCCGAGGCCATGCCGGGATTGCCGGAGGTGTTGATGTACCAGTGGCCGTCGCGGGCGGCGATGATGCTGCCGTTTCCCTTGAGGACGACATGCGCGTTGAGGTTGGCGGACAGGGCGCGCGCGGCCTTGAGGCGATCTGCTTGCACGTTGGCGGTGGTTTCGGCGAGCAGGCGTCCTGCCTCGGCCGGATGCGGCGTCAGCAGCGTGTCCGCTGCGCGCCGCGCGCAGCCTTTGCGCAGATCTTCGTTTTCGGCGATGAGATTGAGCGCATCGGCATCCAGCACGCAGGGGATGTCGCTCGCCAGCACTGCGGCGAGCAGGGTTTCGGCGCGCTCGCCCTTGCCGAGACCCGGGCCGATGACGATGGCGTCGAGATCGAGGCCGAGCACGTCATCCGGATGGCGCAGCATGAGTTCGGGTGCTGCGGGATCGATGGATTGTTCTTCGAGCAGCCCGACGTAGACGCGGCCGGCGCCGAGCTTGAGTGCCGCGCGCCCGACGAGCAGGGCGGCACCGGTCATGCCGGCAGCGCCGCCGATTACCGCTAGCGAGCCGGACATGCCTTTGTGGAAATTCCTCGGACGAGGCTTGAGGATATCGGCGAACAGGGCCGGCTCCACGACCCAGCCGTTTTCCGTCTTGATTGAAGAATCTTTCAGAGACAAATCCGCAACGGAAATCCGGCCGCAATGGTCGGGCCCGTCGAGCGTGAGCAGTCCCGGCTTCAGGCCGATGAAGGTGATGGTGTGCGTGGCGCGGACCGCATGCCCCAGCACCCGGCCGGTGTCGGAATTCAATCCGCTGGGGATATCGAGCGCGAGCAGCGGGCAGGCTTGCGCGTTCGCGTAGTCGACCAGCTTCGCGTATTCGCCTTCGACCGGGCGGCTGAGGCCGATGCCGAACAGGCCGTCGACCACGAGGTTCCAGCGGACGTTTTGCGGGATTTCTTCGGGTTTTCCCACGAGGGAAACCCTGAAAAACTTTTCCTGTAGAAGCTTCGCGGCGATTTTCGCGTCGCCGCCGTTGTTGCCGGGTCCCGCGAGCACCAGCACGTCCTTGCCCTTGTCCGAGAGCAGGGTCGCCGCCAATTCGGCGGCAGCCGTTCCCGCGCGTTCCATGAGGGGCGCATCTCCGGCCGCCTGCTCGATGCGGCGAATATCCTGGGTCAGGTAGACCGGCCGCGACATCTCATTTCAGCAATTCGTACTTGCCGCCTTTTTCGAGCGCGCGCAGGTACGCGGGGCGCGCGTGGATGTTCTTCAGGAACGCCCACAGCTTCGGCCGCTTCTCGTCCAGCCCGCCGCGCACGGACGCCGCCTCGAGCGGAAAGCTCATCTGGATGTCCGCGGCGCTGAATTGCGCGCCGGCGAACCAGGCGGACTTGCCCAGCTCGCCTTCCATGAAATCGAGGATGCGGTTGATGTTCGGCATGACGAAGCCGCTCTTTGCCTTGCCGGCGATGGCGCGCGCGACCGGGCGGACGAAGAAAGGCATCGGTCCGGATTCCAGGCGGTCGAAAATGAGCTTCATCAGCAGCGGCGGCATCGCCGAGCCTTCGGCGAAGTGCATCCAGTAGGTGTAGCGCAGGCGTTCAGGCGTGCCGATGGCCGGCGCCAGCGAGGGGGACGAATTGCGGCCGCCGTATTTTTCGGCCAGGTACTCGACGATCGCGCCGGACTCGGCGATGGTCAGGCCGCCGTCGCTGATCACCGGCGATTTGCCGAGCGGATGCACCGCGCGCAGTTCCGGCGGCGCGAGCATGGTCTCAGCATTGCGCTGGTAGGGCTTGATTTCGTAAGGGACGCCGAGCTCCTCCAGCAGCCAGAGCACGCGCTGCGAGCGGGAGTTGTTCAGGTGGTGGACGATGATCACGGTCGAAGGCCCTCCGGAAAACCGGGATGCTGCGGATTCAATGCCTCAATAGTGCCGCCACATCATCGGCGAGCGCGAGCGAGGCTGTCAATCCGGGCGATTCGATGCCGAACAGGTTCACCAGCCCGGCGACGCCGTGCTCGGCCGGGCCCTGGATCACGAAATCGGCCGCCGGCTCCCGCGGCCCGGAAATCTTCGGACGGATGCCGGCATAGCCCGGCGCGAGCGCGCCGTCGGCGAGCGCAGGCCAGTAGCGCCGGATCGCCGCGTAGAAGCTATCGGCGCGCCGCGGATCCACGGCATAGTCGATGCGTTCCACCCACTCGACGTCCGGCCCGAAGCGCGCCTGGCCGGCGAGGTCCAGCGTGACGTGCACGCCCAGGCCGCCGGGTTCGGGCACCGGGTACACCAGCCGCGAAAAGGGCGGCCGGCCGGTGAGCGAGTAGTAATTGCCCTTGGCGTAGAACTCCGGAGCAATTTTCCCGGCCGGGAAGCCTTCGATCAGGCGCGCGACGCTCGGCGCGCGCAGGCCCGCGCTGTTGACGAGGATGGATGTTTTTATTTTTGTTTCGCCCACCTGGAGTTCAAAATCCGGGCCGGTAAAAACAGCCCTTTTCAGCGAACTCTTCAGGGCCAGCATGGCTCCCGCCGCCTCCGCATCGCCCAGATAGGCCAGCATCAGAGCGTGGCTGTCGATGATCCCGGTCGACGGCGAGTGCAGCGCGGCGACGCAGCGCAGCGCCGGCTCCATGCGCATGGCTTCGGCCGCCGGGATTTCGGCCACGTCGGCAACCCCGTTTTCGTGCGCCCTTTTCCGGATTCCCTTCAGCTCGGCAACCTGGCCTTCATGGGTCGCGACGATCAGCTTGCCGCTGCGCCGGTACGGGACCCCGTGCTCGTCGCAGTAGGCGTAGAGGCGCTTGCGCCCCTCGACGCAGGCGCGCGCCTTGAGCGATCCCTTCGGGTAGTAGATCCCGGCGTGGATGACCTCGGAATTGCGCGAGCTGGTGTGGGTGCCGATCGCTTCCTCGGCCTCGAGGATCACCACCTCGCGGCCGGACCGGGCCAGCGCCCGCGCCACCGCGAGCCCGACTACGCCGGCCCCGACCACGACGCATTCGACCTTGTCCATGAATTACGTTTTCTGACGCTTTTGCAGGGAGGGGAGCATGCCGGGACTGCGATTGTAAGGGCTGGCCCCGGCGTTTCGCTTACCCGCCGCCCCGCTGGCTATAATAGGAAGCTACTTAGACCCGCCGCCCAAAACCAACAATAGCTTGAATCTCTCCGCGATCTTCTCCAAGACCGGCAAGGGCGTGCAGGAAGCCTCCGGCAAGACCAGCCAGCTGTCGCGCGGCGACAGGACGGTGCTTTCGGCGATCGACGGCAAGACCTCGCTCGCCGAGGTGCAGAAGAAATTCGAAAAGCTCGCCGGGCCGAAGTTCGAGGCGCTGATCCAGCAGCTGGACAAGGACGGTTTCATCCGCGAGGTGTCTTCGGGTTCGGCATCCGCTGCGCCGACGACCCGGCCCGCGGCGACGCCGACCCGGCCCGCGGCGACGCCGGCCCGGCCCGCGCCGCCGCCGAGCGGCGGCGACGACGACATGGATTTCACCCAGGCGATCAAGCTGCCGCCCAGGCCCGCCGCGCCGCCGCCCGCCGCCAAGCCGCCGCTGGTCGATCTCGCGGCCGCGTCGCGCGCCGAGGCGGAGCGCAAGGCGAAAGAGCAGGAGGCGTTCAACTACAAGGCGCGGCAGGAAGCCGAGGCGAAAGCGGAGGCCGAAGCCAAGATCAAGGCGCGCGCCGCCGCCGAGGCCAGGGTCAGGGCCGAAGCGGAGGCGAGGGCCAAGGCAGAAGCCGACGCGAAGGCGGCCGCCGAGGCGAAAGGCCGCGCCGATGCGGAAGCCAAGGCGCGGGCCGAGTCCGACACCAGGACGCGGGCGGAATCCGATGCCAAGGTCAAGGCGGCGCGCGAAGCCGCGCTGCGGATGGCGGCCGATGCCAAGGCGAAAACCGACGCGGCGGCCGAGCGGGAGCGCGAGGCCAACGAGCGCGCGCGCAAGGAGTCCGAGGACAAGGCGCGGCTTGAAGCCGACCTGAACGCGAAGCTCGGGGAAGAGCGCAAGGCGCGCGAGGACGCGGAGCGGCGCGCACGCGAGGCGGCGGACCAGACGCGCCGCGAGATCGAGGAGAAGGCCAAGCGGGACGCGGAGGAGCTGCGCCTGCGCCTCGAGGCCGAGATGAAGGCCAAGCTCGAGGAAGAGCGCAAGAAGCGCGAGGAAGAGGACCGCAAGCGGCGCGAGGAGGACGAGCGCCGCCGCAAGGAGGAGGACGAGCGCAGGGCGAAGGAAGACGCCGAACGGCGCGCCCGCGAGGAAGCCGACAAGAAGCGCCGCGAAGAGGATGACCGGCGTCGCAAGGAGGAGGACGAGCGGCGCACGAAGGAAGAGGCGGAGCGCCGCGCAAAAGAGGAGGCGGACAAGAAGCGCCGCGAGGAGGACGAACAGAAACGGCGCGCGGAGGAGGATGCCCGGCGCAAGGCCGACGACGAACGGCGCGCGAAAGACGCTGCCGAACGGCGCGCGAAGGAAGAGGCGGAACGCCGCGCCCGCGATGAAGAGGACCGCAAACGGCGCAAGGAAGAGGACGAGCGTCACGCGAAGGCGGATGCCGAGCGGCGCGCAAAGGAAGACGCGGACCGGCGCAGGCGCGGCGAGGACGAGGCGAAGGCGCGCGCATCGCAGTCGGCGTCGTTCCCGGCGATCGAGCCTGTCTCCCCCGCGCCGCCGCCAGCCGCGTCCTCGGGCAGCGATATCGGCGATTCGCTGCTCGCCGACCTCGATTCATTCACCCAGCGGGAGGACGAAGAGGCCAAGGCGAAGGAAGAGGCGGAACGCAAGGCCAAGGAAGAGGCCGCGCGCAAGGCCAAGGCGGAAGCCGAGCGCAAGGCGAAAGAGGAAGCGGACAAGAAGCGGCGCGAGGAAGAGGATCGTCGCCGCAAAGAGGAGGAAGAGCGCCGCGCGCAGGAGGAAGCCGAGCGCAGGGCGAAGGAGGAAGAGGAGCAGCGCAGGCAGGAGGAGGCCGAGCGCAAGCGCAAGGCGAAGGATGCGCTGGCGGCCAAGCAGGCCGAGGAGAAGGCCAAGGCCGCGCAGCGGACGAGCGCGGCCGGGAAGGGCGCCGGCGATGACGACATCGGGGTTTCGGACGAAGACCTCGACATGGACGACATCAAGAGCGACCAGAAGGTGCTGGCGAAAACGGCGCGCAAGGCGGCGCTCGAACAGCCCTCGGTGTCGTCGGTTACGGCGCGCCGGCCCAGAAAATGGGGCAAGCCCGCGGCGATCGCGTTGTTCGTGCTGCTGATCGCCGGGGTCGGCGCCTTGCAGGTCATGCCGATCTCCACCGCGGAATACGAAAAGGCCGCCTCGGATGCGATCGGCGCGCCGGTGAAGATCGCCTCGGCGCGGCTGTCGGTGCTCACCGGGGTCGAGCTCAGGTTCGAAGGCGTCTCGGTCGGCAGCGCGGTGAAGATCGGGCTGGTGCGCGGTTCCCCCGAGATCGGCTCGCTGTTCGGCGCCCGCAAGGCGTTCAGCCGGCTCGAACTCGAGGGCGTCTCGGTGTCGCAGTCGCAGCTCGCCGACGCCGTGCTGGGCAAGGTCTCGGGCGACAACTTCCGCGTCGGGCGCATCGTCATCAAGCAGGCGAAGCTCGACGGCCCGCTGGCGCTGCCGGCGATGGACATCGAGGCCGCGGTTTCGGGCGACGGCTCGCTGCAATCGGTGAAGCTCACCGGCGGCGACAAGCTGAGCGTGCAGCTGTCGCCGAAAGGCAAGGACATCGGCTTCGAGATCAGCGCCGCCAGCCTGGCGCTGCCGTTCGTGCCGGCGCTCACGCTGGTGGATTTCGGCATGAAGGGCACCGCCAACCGCGACGGCGTGACGACCTCCGAATTCGACGGCCGCGCCTTCGACGGGGTCATCAGCGGCACCGCGAAAATCCGCTGGGGCGCGAACTGGAACGTCGACGGCGAGGTGAAGGTGCGCGCCGTGAAGGTCGCCGTATTCGCGCCGGCTCTGGTGTCGGAAGGCAAGGTCGAGGGCCGCGCCGCCTACTCGATGAGCGGCAGCACCCCGGCCGGCCTGTACGAAGGCGCGCGGGTGCAGGGCGATTTCAAGATCGAGCAGGGCGTGCTCGGCAGCTTCGACTTGACGCGGGCGCTGCAGACCGGCGGCGCGCAGACCAGCGGCAGGACGATATTCTCCGAGCTGACGGGGCAGGGGGTCTACGACAAGGGCGCCATCCAGATCCGCAACGTGGCGATCACGGCGGGCGCCATGAACGCGGGCGCGAGCCTGGATATCGACGCCAACGGCGGCCTGTCGGGGCGGATTGCCGCGGACGTGAAGGCGGCGACCCAGACGCTGCGCGCGACGCTCAACCTTTCGGGCAAGGTCCAGGACCCCGTGATCAGGAAGTGAAGGCCACCGTTCTCAGGTTCCGCGGCGCGCGCGCGCTGTCGGAGTTCCGCCTCGCCAAGCTGTTGCCTGAACTGAAGAAGACGCATCCCGCGCTGCGCGGCGTCGCGGCGGAGTTCTGGCATTTCGTCGAGGCCGACGGCGAACCGGGCGCCGAAGAGAAGCGCCTGCTCGAGCGGCTGCTGCGTTACGGCACGCCGCCCGCCGGCGATCCGGCCGGCGAGCTGTTCGTGGTGGTGCCGCGGCTGGGCACCATTTCGCCGTGGTCGTCCAAGGCGACCGACATCGCGCGCAACTGCGGGCTCGGCGGCGTGCGCAGGATCGAGCGTGGGATTCTGTTCTCGGTTTCCTCGAGGGAAAAAATCGACCGCCAGCGGGTCGGCGCCCTGCTGCACGACCGCATGACCGAGAGCGTGCTGGGATCGCTCGACGAAGCGGACGGCCTGTTCCGGCACGTGCCGCCGCGTTCCCTGGGGAGCGTGCCGCTGCGCGAGCTCGACGAGGCCAACACGCGCCTCGGCCTGGCGCTGAACGAAGAGGAAATCGGCTACCTGCGCGACGCCTACCGGCCGCTCGGGCGCGACCCGACTGACGCCGAGCTGACCATGTTCGCGCAGGCTAACTCCGAGCACTGCCGCCACAAGATTTTCAACGCCGACTGGATCGTCGATGGCGACCGTAAGGACCGGTCGCTGTTCGCCATGATCCGCCACACGCACGCGGTGAATCCGCAGGGCACCGTGCTGGCCTATTCCGACAACGCGGCGATTGTCGAGGGGGTTGTTGGAAAGAGATTTTTTCCCGGCACCAACGGCATTTACCGATCAAAAGAAGAACTCATCCATTACGTCGCCAAGTGCGAAACCCATAACCATCCGACCGCGATATCGCCGTTTCCAGGCGCGGCGACGGGAGCGGGCGGCGAAATCCGCGACGAGGGCGCGACCGGCCGGGGCGCCAAGCCGAAGGCCGGACTGGTCGGCTACTCGGTGTCCAACCTGCGCATCCCGGGCGCGCTGCAGCCCTGGGAGGAGGCCGATTACGGCCGCCCCGGGCGGATCGTCTCGGCGCTGCAGATCATGACGGAAGCGCCCATCGGCGCGGCCGCGTTCAACAACGAATTCGGCCGCCCCAACCTCGCCGGGTATTTCCGCACCTTCGAGCAGGCGGTCGGCGGCAAGCAGCGCGGGTATCACAAGCCGATCATGCTGGCGGGCGGCATCGGCAATATTTCCGCGGAAAACTGCCTGAAGAAGGAATTCGAGGAAAGATCGCTGCTGATCCAGCTGGGCGGTCCCGGCATGCTCATCGGCATGGGCGGCGGCGCGGCATCCTCGATGCGTTCCGGCGCGAACGCCGAGGACCTCGACTTCGACTCGGTGCAGCGCGGCAATGCCGAGATCCAGCGCCGCGCGCAGGAGGTGATCGACCGCTGCTGGCAGCTGGGCGCGGCCAATCCGGTCCTGTCGATCCACGACGTGGGCGCGGGGGGATTGTCGAACGCCATGCCCGAGCTGGTGCACGGCGCGGGCCGCGGGGCG
>DATBQR010000066.1:0-9179 GCA_036560705.1 Burkholderiales bacterium
TTCAGAAGGATTGAGTCGCATATTGATGACGGTCCGCAACGGAGTTGTGTAAGACGAGCCCAAAGACAATGCCAATTTCTATAGATGACTTAGCAATGTTGGCGCAGGGCGCTTACGCTTTATTCAACCGTGATCGCGCAAATACAGAGGCTTTAGTAGAGGGAGGGAAAGGCGACTTTACGCCGAAAGAGGCGGCGCGATTCTTAGGAATTCGCTCTGATCAAGACACACTGGCTCCTTTGGGTTTCGAACTCCGCGCGCACCAGCCGAATGACCCCACCGGTTTTTCAGCATCCGTTTTCTTCGACCGATCTGCCAACCGCTATGTCCTGAGCGTTCGGGGAACCGATGGCGGTCTCGATTTTCTGGAGGACGCCCGGATCGGCTTACTGGGATTCGCGGGCGGTCAAATCGTTTCGCTTTACCGCTACTACAGGAAGTTGACAACGCCCGCGGGGCAGCCGGTCCGCTACTCTGATTCTGAAATTTCCCTGCTTCAATCCATTCGGGACGGCGTTTTTGTAAAAAATGCCGATCGTGTATTCACGCCTTTGATGACCTCGCTGCTTCGAATCCAGCTCGCCTCGGACGTGGGCGAATTACCATTGGCGGGCCCCGGGTCGGTCGTAATCCCGCAGGGTACGCCCGTGATTGTGACCGGCCACAGTCTCGGCGGAAACCTCGCTTTGCTGTTCGGGCGCTTTTTCCCGGATATCGCGGACCAGGTCGTCACCTACAACGCGCCCGGGATTGGACCGCAGGGTGAGCTTGCGCTGAGGCAGCTTGGAATTCCACCGATAGACCCGTCGCGGGTGACGAATGTCTCGGCGGCGATGGGAACAGAGGCGATCTCGCGCATATTTTCGAAGCCGGGCGAGGTTGTGGGTATTTACACCGAGCCTGGCAGCAGGCAGTACCAGCACTTGATCGCCCCGCTTACGGATTCGCTCGCGCTCTACGATGCGCTTGCGGTCCTGTCGCCGAACCTGGCTGCCGACAGGGCGGCGATCAGCCAGGTCATTTCCGCCGCCTCGCCGTTTCCGGAGCAAAGCCTCGAGACGGTGCTGGACGCTCTGCGCGGAGTGCTGGGCAGCGGCGATGCGCCGACGCAGATCGCGCGCGAGGCTTCCGACCTCGCCGCGCGCGAAAGCTACTACCAGAACCTGTATCAGATGCTCGACGGCCGCGATGCGGGGCACGACTACGGGATCGAATCCCTGGCCGGCAAGGCTCCCGGCGAGCTTGAGGAGATGGCGGATTCGGACGTATCGGTCCGCTTCGCGCTGCACGAGATGAATCCGTTCGCGGTGAAGAACGCGGACTACTCGGGGTTCGACGATTCCCTCTCCGGAGAATGGCTGGCGAGCCGCGCCGAATGGCTGGCGGCGATGCTGGACAGCAACTTGGTGGATCGCACCTTCGGTTTTAGCGGAACCCTCGACAACGTGCTGTTTCGCGACATCGATTCCGATCAAAAGTACTCGCAGCTCGACGGCATCCAGGGCAATCTCGCAATCCAGATCTCGGCGCTCGCCGATCGCAGCCGGCTGCAGCAGTTCCTCGGCAGCATTGCCTACAACCGCACGGTGGTGTTCGGTTCGGAGGCCGCGGAAGACGGCGACCAGATCCTCGGGCTCTCCGGCGGCGACCGGTTGTTCGGCGGGGCGGGAGGCGATACGCTCGACGGCGCCGGCGGCGATGACTATCTCGAAGGCGGCGCGGGTGCGGACACCTTGCTTGGCGGTGCGGGCGACGACACGCTCGACGGCGGGGAAGGAGCGGACCGGCTGGAAGGCGGGGCCGGCAACGACAGCTACCTGCTTCCCGATTCGCTCGAAGCGGACACGATCGTGGATCGCGATGGCCAGATTTACGCGGGAGACGGCCTGCTGACCGGCGGTCTCCGGGCGGAAAGCGGGTCCTACGCAAGCAGCGATGGCCAGTTCAGCTTCGATTTCAGCGGCGATCTCTCCGCCGGCGGCACGCTGCTGGTGAACGGCGCGCTGCGGATCGAGGGATTCCGCAACGGCGACCTCGGCATCCGCCTCACGGATTTCCCCGGACGCCCCGACGTCGTTGCCCCGGCTACCGGAGCGACGTTCCTCGGCGATTTTTTCTATGCGCCGGACGATTCGGATGTCGGAGGCGACGGCCAGACACCGCTGGTCGACGTTTTCGGCAACCCGCTGCTGCAGGCGCGCCGGGATTCGACGCCCGGCTCCAACGATGTTGGATTGTTTCCGGGCACGCCGGGCAGCGACATGTTTTTCGTCGGCGGCGGCGGCGACCGGGTGGAGGACCGTTACGGCGGGAACGACCATCTCGATCTCGGCGAGGGCATGGATGTCGGCTTCGGCGGCGAGGGCGACGACCTGATCGAGGGCGGGCCGGGCCGCGACCTGCTGGTCGGCGGGCGTGGAGATGACACGCTTATTGCGCAGCTGGGGGAAACGCTGGACGAGGACATCGCCGACTCGGCGGACGACGGCCTGGAGGAAGGCTTCCAGTCGGACTGGCTGTCTGGCGGCGACGGGGACGATGCCATATTCGGCGACCCTGGCAGCAACCTGATCGAGGGCGGCGCCGGCCGCGACCGCATTTTTGGCGGCGCCGGCAACGACCAGATCGTGGCGGACCGCTTCGTGGAGAACCGGAAATATGAGGAGGTTTACGGCGAACCCGTGAGCGTCGGCTTTGGAACCCTACCCGCGAGCCGGTTGTCGTTCCAAGGGAGCCAGTCGACTGCGTGGGGCCTTGCGCTAACCGGCATTGACGTCAACATCCCGCCGACTTCGAACACTACGGCCGTCGCGGACGTAGGCGCGGCGGACGGCGATGCAGATTTCGTGGATGCCGGTGCGGGGGACGACCTGGTGGTCGCCGGCGCCGGGGACGACCTGGTCTTTGGCGGTCCGGGCGACGACAGTATCTGGGGCGGAATCGGAACGGATGTCATCTATGCCGGCGACGGCGACGACTTCGTGGAAGTCGGTGGCCCGGGAGACGAGGGGTTCGATTACGTGGACGGCGGTTTGGGCGACGACTCTCTCGAAACGGCGGTTGGCGATGATGCCGTGCTGGTCGGCGGCGCAGGCAACGACGAGCTGGATTCGGAAGATGGCAACGATGTTCTGATCGGCGGCGAGGGCGACGACGTCCTCATGACTTTGGGAGGCGGTTGCGTCCTGGACCCCGGTCCCGGAAACGACCAGCTGACGGTGATCAGCTTTGAGGGAGCGCCAACGGAGCTTCGCTGGGGCCGCGGCTCGGGATCGGACTTCGGCATTTTTGTCGGCGGCGCGGTGGCTATCGCCGCCTTCGACGTGCTGCCGGGAGAAATCTCGGTTTCTTCCGCCGAACACGCGATCGACGACTCCTTCTCGGTTCCCGGCATCGAGTTCAGGGTTCGCGGGACGGGAGACGCCTTGTTCGTCTTCGACTCGCCCGATTCGACCGCGGAGTCGGCCCTGAGCGTCGAATTCTCCGACGGAACCATCTGGGACGACGCTTTCTTAAAATCGCTGCTGGTCCCGCAGGATCCGGCGCCCGTCGCGGCGCCGGAAGTGTCCGGTTCGGGTGCCGCCGAAGTGCTCTACGGCACTGTCGCGGGAGAAACTTTTGCCGGGGGCGCGGGCGACGACTGGCTGGCCGGCGGCGAAGGCGACGATATCTACCGATATGCCCTCGGCGACGGCTTCGACCAGATCGAGGACATCGACGCGACGCCCGGCAACACGGATTCGCTGGTGTTTGCGGGCGGCGTCGCGCCGTCGGACGTCGGAGTATTTGCTTCGGGCCAGGATTACATCCTCGCCGTCAGCGATGGCGGGGTTCGCCTGCGTAGCGGCCGTACCCCGGAGGGCGCGATCGAGCGCATTGAATTTTCGGACGGCACGCTGTGGGGCCAGGCGGACCTCGAGGGCCGCGCCGAGGTTCTGCCGGACAATCGCGCGCCGCAAATGCCCGAGTCGCTGGGCAGGGTGTCCGTGGATCCCGGCGGCAGCCTGTCGTTCAGCGTGCCGCAGGGTGCGGTCAAGGATCCGGATCGTTTCGATTCGCTGAAGTACTACGCGATCACCGCGGAAGGCGAAAACTTGCCCGACTGGCTCCATTTCGACGAGGCGACGCTGACGATCGCCGGAACGCCCACGACCCAGGATTCGGGCAATCACGAGGTTCTGCTGATCGCGGCGGACCAGAGCGGCGTGGCCGCGCTCGGCTCACTGACCATCGAAGTCACGGGAAGCGCGGCGCCTGGTGCCGATGCTCCTGCAGAACCACCCGCTCAGGCGCCTGCCGAGATTCCCGCTGTGAATAGTGCTGTGCCGCTTGCGTCGCCCGCGGACAGTCAAGTCGAAGCATCGGGCGTCGTTGACGTATCCGCACTATCCACGAGCGCAGCAGTGCCGAGACGGATCGAACTTGCCGATGTTGCGCCGGCCGCCGCGCAGGATTCGCCATTGCAGCGGGTAGGCGTCCCGCTCGATCCGCTGTTCCGCGAAATGCAGCAGCGCTTCGACGTGCTGCTGCAGACCGGCCGCAGCAATCTCGGCGAGCGCTATGCCGAAGCCGTGCGCGAGTTCGAGGAACGCCGCCTGCGCCGGGAGGAAGCACCGCCTCCGCCGCCGCCCACGGACGAGGAAGTCGAGGCCTGGAACAGCGCAATGCATGACTGGCATGAGCGCAATCCCGGTTTTTCGGAGACCGACCTCGGCGGCAGGGACGGAACCTGGACGACGGGCTGGGGGCTGCCGGGCGCCGGCAACCGGCTCGACGGGGCCGCAGGATCAGGCCGCGTTCTCGACCTTGCCAATCCGAACGCGGCGTCGCGGCTGAACGGCGCCGGTGCGGCGCCGGCGCTTGGAGAGGGGCTGCGGGATCTCCGCTAGCGGTCGGCCGCGGAGATCCCGGAATTTAAATCGGGCTCTGACCCCGATTTCGCGGCGTCTTACTGTGGCTTGATGCCGGCGTCCTTGATGACCTTGGCGTAGGTTTCCATCTCTTCGCGCACGAATTTGGCGAATTCCTCGGGCGACATGTCCATGGTGTCGTTGCCGAGGTTGGCCAGCTTCTCCTTGACGCCCGGATCGGCGAGCGCCTTGCGTACGTCGACGGAGATTTTCTGCACGATGTCGTTCGGCGTGCCGGCGGCGACCCAGAGCGCGAACCACAGCGGAGAATCCGCGCCGCTGATGCCTGCCTCACCGGTGGTCGGCACGTCGGGCAGCGAAGCGTTGCGCTTGGCGGAACTGACCGCGAGCGGGCGCAGCTTGCCGCTCTTGATGCTGGAGAGCGCGGCGGAGATGGGCGCCCAGTAGCAGTCGACAGAGCCGCCGAGGATATTGGTGACTACCTCGGGCGTGCCCTTGTAGGGGATGTGCGTCACCTTGATCTTGGCCGCGGCGACGAAGCGCTCGAGGTTGAGGTGGGTACCGCTGCCGACGCCGGCCGAGCCGAAGTTGATCAAGCCCGGCTTGGCGCGCGCCTCGTTGACGATGTCCATCAGGGTCTTGAAGCGCGAGGTCGAGGCGACCACCAGCACGTTCGGCTGCAGCGCGAAGGGCACCACGTCGATGAAGTCCTTGAGCGTGTCGTAGGGCAGCGAGGCGTAGATCGACGGCGTCACCGCGTGCGCGTTGGAATCGATGAGCAGCGTGTAGCCGTCCGGCGGCGAGCGCAGCACCGCCGCGGTGCCGATCGAACCGCCGGCGCCGGCGCGGTTGTCGGCGATCACCGGCTGGCCCCAGTACTCGGAGACCTTCTGCATCACCACCCGGCCGACGATGTCGGTCGAGCTGCCGGGCGTGAACGAAATGATCGCATGCACTGGTTTGTTGGGGTAAGCCTGGGAAAAAGAAATAGAACTGAAAACCGACAGGGCCAAAAACAAAAAAAGTTTACGATAGTCCATCTCCTACCTCCTCGTTTTCTGGTTTTAGTTTGATTCCGGAGGACTCCGCCTGCTGCAGCAGCAGCGTGGCGAAGTCCTGCTCGGTCCAGCCCTGCCCGATCATCGACTGGATCAGGTCGCGGGTGGCGCTGGCAAGAGGCATGGGCACTTCGAAGCGGCGGCCCGCATCCAGGCCGAGGTCCATGTCCTTGCGCAGGAGGTGCGGCGTGAAGGTCACCTTGAAATCCAGGTTGACGAACGCCGGCGTCTTGTAGCGCGTGAAGGTCGAGCCCATCACGCTCTGGTTGATGAATTCGAGGAAGGCGTGGCGCGGCACGCCCGCTTTTTGCGCCAGCACCGTGATCTCGGCGAGCGATTGCGTGACCACGCCGAGGAACACGTTGTGGCAGATCTTGACGATCCTCGCCAGCTCGCCTTCGCCCACCCAGCTCGAGCCCTTGCCCATGGCATCGAGAAAGGGCTTGGCCTCGTCGTAGGCGGCCTTCGGCCCCGAGCAGACGAAGGAGAGCTTGCCCGCCTTGATGACCTTGGCGTTGCCGGACACCGGCGCAGCGAGATATTGAATGCCTTTTTTCTCCAGAAGCTCTCGCAGTTCGGCCGAGCCTTCCAATGAAATCGACGAGCACTCGATCAGCATGCGCGGCTTCCTGCCGCCGGCGAGCATGTGGGTGACGACTTCCTTCACATCCTTGTATGTGGACACCATGCAGAACACGATGTCGCGCGCCGCCAGCTCGGCGATCTGGCCGGCGACCTTCGCGCCGTATTTCTCCAGCGGCTTCGCCTTCTCCCTGGTGCGGTTCCAGACCAGAACATCACCGCCACTTTTGGCCAGCAGGCCGGCCATCTCGTAGCCCATGCGGCCTGCGCCGATCCAGCCGATTGAATGCTTGCTTTTCATTTCAAGTTCTTTTCTCAATACGCATTGGCGACCGGCAATTCTTGCGCCGGATAGAGGGAGATAATCTTCGCCCCCTCGGGCGTCAGCACGACCTCTTCCTCGATGCGCGCGGCGGAAACGCCGTCCTTGGCGGGGCAGAAGGTTTCCACCGCGAACACCATGCCGGCCTTGAGCTCGTAGGGTTCGATGAAGGAATTCAGGCGCGAGATGAGCGGCCGCTCGTGCAGCCCCAGGCCGAGGCCGTGGCAGAAATTCAGGCCGAAGGCCGACATCTCGGTCTCGAAGCCGATCTCGGTGGATTTCGGGAACATCTTCGCCACTTTTTCGGTGGAGATGCCGGGCTTCAGCATCGAGATGGCGCCGTCCATCCAGGCGCGCGCCTTCTTGTAGGCGTCCCTCTGCGCCGGCGTCGCGCGTCCCACCGAAAACGTGCGGTAGTAGCAGGTGCGGTAGCCGATGAAGGAATGGATGATGTCGAAGTAGGCCTGGTCGCCGGGGCGGATCAGCCGGTCGGTGAAGTTGTGCGGGTGCGGCGAGCAGCGCTCGCCCGCGATGGCGTTGACCGCCTCGACGCAGTCCGAGCCCATCTCGTAGAGGCGCTTGGAGGCGAGCGCGACGATCTGGCTTTCCTTGACGCCGGGCTTGAGCGCTTCCGTGATGTCCTGGTAGACGCCGTCCACCATGGCAGCGGCGGTATTCAGCAGCGTGATCTCGTCGTGGCTCTTCACCTCGCGCGCCGAGAGCATCATCTGCTGGCCGTCGCGGATGTCGAGGTCTTCCTTCTCCAGCGCGAACAGGAATCCCGGCTCGCACATGTCGAGGCCGAGCGGCATCCCCGCCACGCCCTCCTGCACGAGAATGTCCTTGATCTCCTTTGCCGCCGCCTCGAACAGCCCGACGCTCGGCCCGATTGCACCGCGCATCCCCGGATTGCCCGCGCGCACGTGGTCTTCCTTCAGCCACGGGCAGTAAATCTTGTGGTGGCGCGCCGCCGAGCCGAAGTCCCACACCCACGGGTCGCCCGTGCCGGTGAGCAGGCAGTAGCGGATCAACTTGTCGCGCGCCCATTCGCCGATCACAGTGGAAGAGATGTAGCGGATATTGTGCTGGTCGAAGCACAACATCGCGCCGAGGCCAGACTTGGCGAGCGACTGGCGTGTGCGCGCGAGGCGGTAGCGGTGCAGCCGCTTGAAATCCACGCGCTCCTCGAAATCCACCTGCGTGATCCCCGGGGCCTGCAGCGGCCGGTGCCATTGGTGCATCGGCTTCAGGTCATCGGCATCCACTGGGATGAATTGCGGTTTTCCGGATTTCTTTGCCAAGCGGCTTTCTCCTTGCTACACAGGATATCAAATCCTCATTCCGCAGCGGGCGCCTCACTGTAGCACCTGGTAACAATTTCGCGCCCACAGATACATGATTTGGGCGCACGCTCTTCCCATTGAGGAGAAGAACCATGAAGACGTCCCGCAAAATTCTGCTGGCGCTCGCCGCCAGCGCCGCAATGGTCGCAACGGCTCCGGCGTTCGCTTACGGGCGATACCATCACGGATCAGGAGTCGTGTTTTACTCTCCGCCGCCGGTCGTGTACCTGCGGCCCCCGGTGTACTACGCGCCGCCCGTTGCTTATGCGCCGGCGCCCGTCTACGGTTCACCGGCACCCGTTTTTTACTCACCGGCACCCATCCACTACTACCGCCGCGTGGTGTATCCGCAACCCCGGTCGCACAGAGGCGTCCGGTGGTGATTTCTATTCTTTAGCGGGAACCTTCGCCAGGTCCGCCAGCCAGACTGCGGCATTGCCGTCGGCGGGGGCGCGCCAGTCGCCGCGCGGCGAGAGCGAGCCGCCCGAGCCGACCTTCGGGCCGTTCGGCAGGGCGCTGCGCTTGAACTGGCTGGTCTGGAAGAAGCGGACGAGGAAGACGCCCAGCCACCTCTTTACCTCGCCGATGCCGTACTTGCCCCGCCAGGCGTGCCAGGCGAGGAAGGCGACCTTGGAGGGCGCGTAGCCGAAGCGCAGCGTGTAGTAGAGGTGGAAGTCCTGCAGCTCGTAGGGCCCGACGGTGTCCTCGGTTTTCTGGCTGCCGGGAACGAGTTCCGGGGAGATTTCCGTGCCCAGCACCCGCACGAGTGCCTTGCCGACCGCCGCGTCGAATTGGCCGGACTTCGCCACCCAGCCGATCAGGTACTGCACCAGGGTTTTGGGCACGCTGACGTTGACGTTGTAGTGCGACATATGGTCTCCAACGCCATAGGTCGCCCAGCCGAGCGCCAGCTCCGAGAGGTCGCCGGTGCCCACCACCAGCCCGCCGTGGTGGTTGGCGAGGCGGAACAGGTGGCTGGTGCGCTCGCCGGCCTGCACGTTCT
>DATBQR010000067.1:0-1809 GCA_036560705.1 Burkholderiales bacterium
TTCCTCGGATTCGCCATGCCCGACACCCACAGGCCGATGCCGAACAGGAATCCCGCGCCCAGCGCCGAGTAGAGCGCAATCATGATGCAACGCCCAGCAGGTGGCGCACCGCCCAGGTGGCGGCCATTCCCGACGCCATGAAGGTGATCACCGCCACCAGGGAACGCAGTGAAAAGCGGCCCAGGCCGCACACGCCGTGGCCGCTGGTGCAGCCGCCGCCCATGCGCGTGCCGAAGCCCACCAGCAAACCCGCGCCGGCGGCCCAACCGGATGGAAGGCTCTCGCGTATCGGCACCGGGCCGGCGACAGCCTGCCAGGTGAGCCCCGCGGCCAGCAATCCGGCGATGAACCACGCACGCCACGGCACCTCCGGCAACGCGGTCGGCGACACCATGCCGTGCATGATGCCGCTGATGCCCGCGATGCGCCCGTTGGCGGCGAGCAGCCACACGCTGGCCGCGCCGATCAGGGCGCCGCCGGCCAGCGCGGAAATCGGGGTAAAGTCGTGCATATGATTTTCCGCCAGTTGTTCGATCCGCAGTCCTCGACCTATACCTACCTGCTGGCGGATTCTGCCACGCGCGAGGCCGTGCTGATCGATCCGGTGTTCGACCATGCGCGGCGCGACGCGGCGCTGGTCGAGGAGCTGGGCCTCAGGCTGCTCCATACGCTGGAGACGCACGTGCACGCCGACCACGTCACCGGCGCCTGGCTGCTCAAGCGCCGCTTCGGGTCGAAAATCCTGCTGTCGAAGGACGCCGGCGCCGAGGGCGGCGACCGCGCACTGGCCGACGGCGAGCGCATCGCCTTCGGCAAGCGCTCGCTGGAAGCGCGCGCGACGCCCGGCCATACCGGCGGCTGCCTGACCTACGTGCTGGATGACCGCTCGATGGCCTTCAGCGGCGACGCGCTGCTGATCCGCGGCTGCGGCCGCACCGATTTCCAGCAGGGCGACGCGCGCCGGCTGTTCCGCTCGGTGCGCGACAAGCTGTTCTCGCTGCCCGACGCCTGCCTGATCTACCCGGGCCACGACTACCGCGGCCTCACCTCGTCCAGCGTCGGCGAGGAAAAAATGTACAACCCGCGCCTGGCCGAAACCATCGGCGAGGACGACTTCGCCGGCTACATGACGCACCTCGGGCTGCCGCACCCGAAGCTGATGGACGTGGCGGTGCCGGCGAACCTGCGCTGCGGCAAACCCGAGAAAGAGGAAAGCATGGACCACACCGACACGGACTGGGCGCCGCTGTCCTACACCTTCGCCGGCATCTGGGAGCTGCAGCCCAACTGGCTGGAGGAAAACCTCGACCGCGTGCAGATCGTCGACGTGCGCGAGCCCGACGAGTTCAAGGGCGTGCTCGGGCACGTGCCGAAGGCGAAGCTCATCCCCCTGGGTTCCCTCGCGGAAAAAGCGAAGGAACTGTCCAAGGAAAAGCCCATCGTCGTGGTCTGCCGCTCGGGCGCGCGCTCGGCGCAGGCCACCGTGATGCTGCGCAACGCGGGTTTCTCGAAAGTGGCCAACCTGGCGGGCGGCATGCTGCGCTGGCGCGGCCAGCGCTTTCCGGTCGAGGGCGGAACGGATTGAGGGGGCCTGTCAACGTTGCAAGAAATCGCCGGCGGGCCGCGGTTGGCCAGTTTTGCGTATTTTGTGTAGATTGCCGCATTCGCAGGACTCGAGTCTCCAAGGGGAGCTGAAGCGATGAAACGCACGCAAACGGGGTTCACGCTGGTGGAGATCGCCATCGTTCTGGTGATCATCGGGCTGCTGCTGGGCGGCATCCTGAAGGGCCAGGAAATGATCACGCAGGC
>DATBQR010000068.1:0-5335 GCA_036560705.1 Burkholderiales bacterium
TTTCCGGACCCGCAGCTGACCGCCCGTTATCGCGGGCAGCTGGCCGAGCGGGCGCCAGGCAAGCGCTGGCTGGCGCTTCATCTGAGTTCGCGCGTGGCGACCGGGCGATGGCCCGCGGAAAAATTCGTCCGGCTGATCGAACTGCTGTCGGCCTTGCCGCAGCTCGGATTTGCGCTGTTCTGGTCGCCTGGTGACGCCGACAATCCCACGCACCCCGGCGACGATGAAAAAGCCATGGAAATTCTGCGGGGCGGTTCCAGGCATTGCGTCGTCGCTTTGCGAACGGCCCGTCTTGAAGAATTGATCGCGGGTCTGGCCGCGTGTGATGCATTTGTGGGCGGCGACGGCGGAGCGATGCACGTCGCGGCTGCCCTCGGACTGCCGATCGTCGCGCTCTTCGAGAACTCCGACGCCAAACGCAGGCATTGGTACCCATGGAGCCTGCCCCATTGCCTGCTGCAGCCGGATACGTTCGCTGTTGAAGACATTCCCGTCGATGCGGTTTATGCGGCGGCCGTGAAGTTGCTGGTTTGACCGCCATGCGCATCGTCGTCACCGGCGCCTCCGGATTCATCGGGCAGGCGCTTCTTCCGGCGTTGCGCTCGCGCGGCCACGAAGTGGTCGCCCTCGATCGCGCTGCCACCGGAGACCTCGCTGGATTCGCCGGCTGGCCGGAAGTCCTGCGGGGCGCCGGCGCGGTGGTGCATCTGGCGGCGCTCGCCCATGCCCGGGGCGCGGAAGAAGGGCGCCTGCAAGCGGTGAACGTCGATGCGCCGCTCGCGCTCGGCAGGGCGGCGGCGGCGGCCGGCGTGAAAATGCTGATGATGAGTTCGGTGAAGGTGTTGGGCGAGGAAACGCCGCGGCAGCCGTTTGACGAATCGAGCCCTCCCGCGCCGCAGGACGCGTACGCGCGGGCCAAGGCCGCCGCGGAAGCCGGCTTGCGCGCGGTGCCGGGCCTCGCGCTCACCGTGCTGCGGCCGCCGCTTGTCTACGGTCCGGGCGTGAAAGCGAATTTCCTCGCGCTGATGCGCGCCGTGGCGCGGGGCTGGCCGCTTCCGTTCGCGGACATCGACAACCGCCGCAGTCTCGTCTTCGCCGGCAATCTCGCCGACGCGGCGGTGCGCTGCCTGGAAGCGCGCGAGGCTTCGGGCAGGACCTACGGCGTGACCGATGGCGAGCCCCTGTCCACGCCGGCGCTGTGCCGCGCGCTGGGCGCCGCGCTCGGCCGGCCGGCGCGGCTGTTTTCCTGTCCGCCGGCGCTGCTCGAATTGGCGCCGGCCGCAAAAAAACTGACGCGCTCGCTGATGATCGACGATAGCGCGATCCGGCGCGAACTGGGTTGGACTCCGCCGTTCGGCGCCGCGGACGCCATGCGCCTCACGGTTGCGCGGATAAAATGAACCTCATGCGCTTTCTGCCCGCGATTGCGGCGTTCACGGTTTCGTTGGTCTGCCTGCGGCTGTTGCTCTCGCCGTCCGTCCGGCGGCTGATGCTCGATCATCCGAATGCGCGCTCGCTGCACGCGCAGCCGGTGCCGCGCAGCGGCGGCCTGGCGATCGCCGCGGGCGTGGGCGCCGGCGTAGCGGCGGGCGCCGCCGTCCCTTTCGCCCTTGCCGTTGCGCTGGGGCTCGCGGGCGCCCTCGCCACGCTCTCCCTCGCCGACGATTTTCTCAACCTGCCGACGCTGCTGCGTCTCGCCGGGCATCTCGCCGCCGCCGCGGCGCTGCTCACGCTGGCGACCAGCATCGAGGCACCGGCGCTCTTCCTGGTGCTGCTGCTGGCGATCGCCTGGTACGCGAACCTGTATAACTTCATGGACGGCTCGGACGGGCTTGCCGGCGGCATGGCGGTGTTCGGGTTCGGCGCCTATGCCTGGGCGGCGCACCAGTCCGGCCAGGCGGCGCTCGCCACGGCCGGCAGCAGCATCGCCTGCGCCTCGCTCGCTTTCCTGGCGGTGAACTTTCACCCGGCCCGGCTCTTCATGGGCGATGTCGGCTCGGTCCCGCTCGGGTTTCTCGCCGGCGCGCTCGGCGTGATCGGCTGGCGCGACGGCGCGTGGCCGCTGTGGTTCCCGCTGCTTGTGTTCGCGCCGTTCGTATGCGACGCCACGCTGACGCTCGTGAGACGCCTGCTGCGCGGCGAGCGGGTCTGGCAGGCGCACAAGGACCATTACTACCAGCGGCTGGTGCGAATGGGCTTCGGTCACCGCGGTGTCGCCTGGATCGAGTATGCCGCGATGGCGGGTTGCACGATGACGGCGTTGCTGGTGCGCGCGGCGCAACCCGGCGTGCAGGCCGCCGCGCTGTGCGCCGCTGCGCTCGTCATGATCGCGATCGCCGCGTGGATCGACCTGCGCTGGGCGCGATGGTCGCGCGCCGGTCGCGATTCGGCGGGCACCCCCGCGTGATATACCGGCACTACATGGTGCGCGCGGCGCTTGCCTTCGCGCACGATGTCGCGGCCTCCGTCGCCGCCTGGCTCGCCGCTTTCTGGTTGCGCTTCAACCTGGAGGTGCCGCCCGAATTCATGAGGACCGGGCTGCACACGCTGCCGTGGGTGGTGCTGGTGAACGCACTGCTGTTCTGGCGCCTGGGCCTGTACCGGGGGCTGTGGCGCTATGCGAGCCTGCCGGATCTGCAGAAAATCCTCGCCGCGGTTTTCGTCGCGGCGCTCGCGGCGCCGGCGCTGTTCCTGTTCGCGGCGCCGGTGCCCGCCGTGCCGCGCTCGGTCTACCTGATCGCGCCCTTGCTGCTGATCGGCACGATGAGCGGCAGCCGCCTGCTCTACCGCGCCTGGAAGGAGCGGCGGCTGCTCGGCGTGATGCGCCATCCGGAGGCCAATCCGGTGGTGGTGCTTGGGGCGGGCGCTTCCGCATCCGCGCTGCTGCGCGACCTCGCCAGCAGCAGCCAGTGGCGCGTGGTGGCGCTGCTCGACGATGATGCGCGCAAGCAGGGCGGTGCGATATACGACGTGAAGGTGGCGGGCACGCTTGATCGCGCGGGCGAAATAGCCGAACGCCTGGGCGCGACGCAGGCGATCATCGCCATGCCCGGCGCCACGCACGGGGCGCGCAAGCGCGCCCTGGAGATTTGCCAGGCGGCCGGTCTGCGCGTCATGACGGTGCCCGCCTATGCCGACATCGTCTCGGGCAAGGTCAGCGTTTCGCAGCTGCGCGAGGTGGAGCTGGACGACCTGCTCGGCCGCGACCCGGTGCAGCTGGACGATGCGCTGATGAGCGGGTTTCTCATGGGCAGGACGGTGCTGGTCACGGGCGCCGGGGGTTCGATCGGCTCGGAGCTGTGCCGGCAGATTGCGCGCTTCGCGCCTGGGCGGCTGGTGCTGGTCGAGCACTCGGAGTACGCCCTATATTCGATCGCGCAGGAATTCCGCGACCGGCATCCGGAAATTCCGGTCGCCGCCGTGATCGGCGACGCGAAGAACGAGGCGCGCGTGGGGGAAATATTCGCCCGGCATGCGCCCGAGGTGGTGTTCCATGCCGCGGCCTACAAGCACGTGCCGCTGATGGAGACGGACAACGCTTTCCAGGCGCTGGCGAACAACGGGCTCGCCACGATCGTGACCGCGCGCGCGGCCCAGGCCGCGGGCGTGAAGGCCTATGTGCTGATTTCCACCGACAAGGCGGTGAATCCGACCAACGTGATGGGCGCCACCAAGCGGCTCGCCGAGCTGCTGTGCCAGGCGCTGCAGCCGCGCGCCGCCACCCAGTTCGTGATGGTGCGCTTCGGCAACGTGCTGGGGTCGACGGGCAGCGTGATTCCGCGCTTTCGCGAACAGATCGCGCGCGGCGGCCCGCTGACCGTCACGCATCCCGACATCGAGCGCTACTTCATGTCGATCCCCGAGGCGGCGCAGCTGGTGCTGCAGGCGGCGCTGATGGGCAGGGGCGGCGAGATCTTCGTGCTCGACATGGGGGCGCCGGTGAAAATCGCCGAACTTGCGCGCCAGATGATCCGCCTTTCCGGTTTCACCGAGCAGGACATTGGCATCGTCTTCTCCGGGCTGCGCCCCGGCGAGAAGCTGTTCGAGGAAGTGCTGTTCGAAGGCGAAGCCACGCTGCCGACGCCGCATCCCAAGCTGCGCATCGCGCGCGCGCGCGCGGCGGACAACGCGGGCCTGCCCGAGGAAGTCCTGGCGTGGCTGGCGGCTTCTCCCGGCGCGGCGCCGGAGCAGGTGCGTGCGCAGCTCAAGGCGTGGATCCCCGAGTACGCGCCGGCGCGATGAGATAATTGGCGCATGCTCCTGGTCACGGGCGGCGCGGGCTTCATCGGCGCCAATTTTGTCCTGTCGGCGATCGCCGCTACCGGCGAATCGATCGTCAATCTCGACAAGCTCACCTACGCCGGCAACCTGCAGAACCTGCAGCCGGTCGCGGGCGACAAGCGCCACGAATTCATCAAGGGCGACATCGGCGACCGGGCGCTGCTGCGCGGGCTGCTCGCCGCGCACCGGCCGCGCGCGATCGTGCATTTCGCCGCCGAGAGCCATGTCGACCGTTCCATCGACGCGCCCGGCGAGTTCATCCAGACCAACATCGTCGGCACGTTCAGCCTGCTGGAAGAGGCGCGCGCCTACTGGGGCGCGCTGCCCGCCGGCGACCGGGAGCGTTTCCGTTTCCTGCATGTCTCGACCGACGAGGTGTACGGCTCGCTCGGGCCCGCCGATCCCGCGTTCAGGGAAACCAACGCCTACGCGCCGAACAGCCCGTATGCCGCCTCGAAGGCCGCGTCCGACCACCTGGTGCGCGCCTACCACCACACTTACGGCCTGCCGGTGCTGACCACCAACTGCTCCAACAACTACGGGCCGCGCCAGTATCCGGAGAAGCTGATCCCGCTGATGATCGCCAACGCGCTGGCGGAAAAACCATTGCCGGTCTACGGCGACGGCCTCAACGTGCGCGACTGGCTCTATGTGGCGGACCATTGCGATGCGATCCGCGTGGTGCTGGAGAAAGGCCGGGCGGGAGAGACCTACAATATCGGCGGTGCGAGCGAGAAGACCAACCTCGAAGTGGTAAACACGCTGTGCGCGCTGCTCGATGAGGCGCGGCCGCGCAAGAGCGGGCGGCACGCGGACCTGATCGCGCAAGTGAAGGACCGGCCGGGCCACGACCGCCGCTACGCGATGGACGCCGGCAAGATCGGGCACGAGCTCGGCTGGCGGCCGAAAGAGAGTTTCGAGTCGGGCATCCGCAAGACGATCGACTGGTATCTCGGCAGGGGAGAAAAAGGATGAAGGGAATAATCCTCGCGGGCGGCTCGGGAACGCGGCTCTACCCGGCGACGCTCGCCGTCTCCAAGCAGCTGCTGCCCGT
>DATBQR010000069.1:0-33041 GCA_036560705.1 Burkholderiales bacterium
GCCCATGCCGGAAGAAACCAGGTGCCAGAACTCGGACAGCCGTTCGATGCGGCGCTCCGGCGGATTGCCCGCCATCAAAGCGGCGTTGATCGCGCCGATCGAAACGCCGGCGAACCAGTCGGGCTGGTAGGCGGTGGTGGATAGCTCCTCATAGACGCCGGCCTGGTAGGCGCCCAGCGCGCCGCCCCCCTGCAGCACGAGCGCGACGCGGTCATGACGCCGGGCGATGCCGAAGGATTCTTCGGTGGCGGCTTTTGCATTCGGCATATTTCCTTCTTCTTCCCATTTACGATGACTGCGGCACGGAAAAGTTCCGCGCTCAGCGGAAAAGGAGCAACAGCCGGGCCCGTATCGCGGAGGATCGGAAGGATTTGAACAGGTACTGGATGGGGTCGGGGCCGCCTCACGCGGTCTGCCCGACCCTCTCCGCAATCGCTACTTGTTGCGCGTTTCGACCTGAACCAGTTCGGTTTCGGCCGCCGCGGGAGCCGCCTGCTTCTCGCGCCGCGGCCGGCCCAGTTGCAGCGGCTCGGGCTCGGGCAGGGACTGCCGCGCCTTGGAAGAATCCGTCTCCACCATCTGCAATCCGGCGCTGGAGAGAATTTCCTTCGGATCGACCCTGGGCGCCTCGTAGCGGGGCGTTTCTGCCCTCGGCGGATCGGTTCTTGGCGTTTCCTCTCTCGGTGCTTCAACCTGCGGCGCCGCCTCGTGATGCACGTGCTCTTCCATCCGGGGCGCGGGTGCGTGAGCGACAGGTTCCGGCGCCGCTTCCCTGTGCGGCTGCGATTCCCCCTCATAAGCCGTCTCGGCCTCGCGCTGCATCTTCAGCCGGTGTTCCTCCAGCTGTTGCGCGTAGAGCGACTGCTCCGGATTCTGGTGCGATGCCTGCTGCGCATGCGGGTGCTCCGGCCGGCGCTCGCCGCGATCTCCGCCACCGCCTCCGCGCCCGCGACCTCCGCGACTGCGGCGCCGGCGATGTTCTTCTCCGCCTTCCTGCGGCGGGCGATTGCCGTCCTGTGGACTCTGCTGCGGGCGCTGCTGCTGCGGCGGGCGCTGCGGCCGTTGATCCGGCCTGCGCTCGCCCTGCGGGCGTTCGTGCGGCTGCCGCTCGGCTTGCGAAAGCTCGCCCTGCTGGGGGACTTCAGCTTGCGGGCGGTCCGCACGGGGCTGCTGTTGCTGTTGCGGGGGGCGCTGGTCGCGACGCTGCTGCTGGTCGCCCCGCTGATGATCGCGTTTGCCGTCGCCGCGTCCGTCGCGCTGATGATCGCGCCTGCCGTCGCCGCGTCCATCGCGTTGGTGATCGCGCCTGCCGTCGGCACGCCCGTCGCGGCCGCCACGGCCGCCACGGCCATCGCGTCCACCGCGGCGCTGCTCGTGCCGGTCGCGATGCTCGTCCCGCGGCCGGTCATGGCGCGCCGGCCGCATCGCCGGTTCATTCGCTGCGGAAACTTGCTCCGCCGACTTCTCGGTTTTGAGCCAGCCGAACAGGCGGCCCAGGAATCCTGAGCGCGCGGGTTCCTGGGCGGCAGGGGCGGGGGCCGCGCGGGGCGCTTCGGTTCTTGCCTGCGGCTCGGGAACGATGGGCGCCGGCTGGTCGGGCACGATGCCTTGCACCGCGGCCTGCGGGCGTTCCTTCTTGGGCTCGGCATCCTTGCCCAGCGCCTTCGGCTCCTCGGGCTGCTCGACCATCTCGTAGCTGGTCGGCACGTGCTCCATCTGGTTCAGTTCGTCGTGCTTCAGGCGCTGCACCTTGTAGTGCGGCGTTTCCAGGTGCGCGTTCGGCACCAGCACGATGTTCACCTTGATGCGCGCCTCCAGCTTCTGGATCTCCGCGCGCTTCTCGTTCAGCAGGAAGGAGGCCACGTCCACCGGCACCTGCGCGTGCACCGCGCCGGTGTTTTCCTTCATCGCCTCTTCCTGGATGATGCGCAGCACGTGCAGCGCCGTGGATTCGGTACCCCGGATGAAGCCGGTGCCGCCGCAGCGCGGACAGCTGATGTGCGCGGTCTCCTCCAGCGAAGGCTGCAGCCTCTGGCGCGACAGCTCCATCAGGCCGAAGCGCGAAATCTTGCCGATCTGCACGCGCGCGCGGTCGTGCCGCAGCGCGTCGCGGAAAGTGTTCTCCACGTCGCGCTGGTTTTTCTGCGACTCCATGTCGATGAAGTCGACCACGATCAGGCCGCCCAGGTCGCGCAGCCGCAGCTGGCGGGCGACTTCCTCGGCCGCTTCCAGGTTGGTGCGGTAGGCGGTTTCCTCGATGTCGTGGCCCTTGGTGGCGCGCGCCGAGTTCACGTCGATCGCGGTGAGCGCCTCGGTGTGGTCGATCACGATGGCGCCGCCCGAGGGCAGGTTGACGTGCCGGCCGTAGGCGCTCTCGATCTGGTGCTCGATCTGGAAGCGCGAGAAGAGGGGGACGTCGTCGCGGTAGAGCTTGACCTTGCCGACGTTGGCCGGCATCACGGTCTGCATGAACGCCACCGCCTGCTCGTAGATTTCGTCGGTGTCGATGAGGATTTCGCCGATGTCGGGCTGGAAGTAGTCGCGGATGGCGCGGATCACCAGGCTCGACTCGAGGTAGATCAGGAACGGCTTCTGCGCCGTGTCCTTGGAGGCGCCGTCGACCGCCTGCCACAGCTGCATCAGGTAGCCCAGGTCCCACTGCAGTTCCTCGATCGAGCGGCCGATCGCGGCAGTGCGCGCGATCACGCTCATGCCTTCCGGGACCACCAGCTGGTCGATGGTGTCGCGCAGCTCGTTGCGGTCCTCGCCCTCGACGCGGCGCGAGACGCCGCCGCCGCGGGGATTGTTCGGCATCAGGACCAGGTAGCGTCCGGCCAGGCTGATGAAGGTCGTCAGGGCGGCGCCCTTGTTGCCGCGCTCGTCCTTCTCGACCTGGACGATCAGGTCCTGGCCTTCGGTGAGCGCATCCTGGATGCGCGCCCGCCCGGCGTCGACGCCTGGGCGGAAGTAGCTGCGCGCCACCTCCTTGAAGGGCAGGAAGCCGTGCCGTTCCTCGCCGTAATCGATGAACGCGGCCTCGAGGCTGGGCTCGATCCGGGTGATGATGCCTTTGTATATGTTGCTCTTGCGTTGTTCCCTGGAGGCCGACTCTATGTCCAGGTCTACGAGTTTCTGGCCTTCGACGATGGCGACGCGCAGTTCTTCCTGCTGGGTCGCGTTAAACAACATGCGTTTCACTTATTTTTCTCCCGCGCGCGCAGGAGATGTGTTGCCCGGATGCTCAGTGTTCCCTTGGGAGGAAATAACCAGTCAAATGGACCACGCTGTTCTGCGCGCGTTTCCAGTACCATCGCTACTTCCGGTGAGCGAAATTAACCACTGCGTTTCGGGTCCGATTGCTTGTCGGACAGGAGGCGGGTTGCAGGTTCCGGCGCGTGGTTAGCAGCTGTTAGCTGTTGCTAAAAGCCCAACGCGTCTTGTGGTCCCTGTGCCTCGCAACTCGAAGCCAGTTCTCGGATTGTATTGAAAATGAACGACTTAAGCAAGGCGCGTGCGACCACGCTCGAAGTAGGCGAGGAAAGCGAGACCCAGCGCCTCGACAACTTCCTGCTGCGCCGGATGAAGGGCGTGCCGAAAAGCCATGTCTACCGGGTGGTCCGCAGCGGCGAAGTCCGGGTCAACAGCGCCCGGGTCAAGCCCGATTACCGGCTCAAGCTGGGCGACAAGGTCAGGGTGCCGCCCGTCAGGATCGCCGCGCCCGACACGAAGCGGGCCGCTCGGCCGGTCGAGTTTCCGATCGTCTTCGAGGACGCCTCGATCCTGGTGATCGACAAGCCGGCGGGCGTTGCCGTGCACGGCGGCAGCGGGGTAAGCCAGGGGGTGATCGAGGCGCTGCGCGCCGCGCGGCCCGAAGCGAAGGTGCTCGAACTCGTGCACCGGCTCGATCGCGATACGTCGGGCCTGCTGATCGTCGCCAAGAAGCGCGGCGCGCTGACCGAACTGCACCGGATGCTGCGCGACGGCGAGGTCGAGAAGATCTACGTCGCCGCCGTCAAGGGCGCTCCGGCAGGGACGCATTTCGACATCAAGGATCCTCTTCACAAGTATGTGAACGCCAAAGGCGAGCGGCGGGTGGCCGTGAAGGAAGGGGGCATGGAAGCGGTCACCAGGGTGAAGGTACTGGGGCGCGCGGGAGACCTGGGCTATCTCCAGCTGCGCCTCATGACCGGACGCACGCACCAGATCCGCGTGCATCTCGCGCACGCCGGACACCCGGTTCTGGGCGACGACAAGTACGGCGATTTCGAGTTCAACCGGGCGCTGGCGAGGCAGGGCGTGAAGCGGCTGTTCCTTCATGCGCGCCGGCTCGCGTTCAAGCATCCCGTCGATGGCAGGCGGTTGACCCTGGATGCGCCGCTGCCGGAGGACATGCGGCGCTTCTGCGGCGCCAATTTCCAGAATGTCGACGCCTGAAAAACGCTATCCGCTGGTCGTCTTCGACTGGGACGGCACGCTGTTCGATTCCGCGGGGGTGATCGCCGAGTGCATCCAGCAGGCGGCCCGCGACATGGCCCTGCCGGTGCCCGACCGGCGCACGGCGAGCCACGTCATCGGTCTCGGCCTGCAGGACTCGCTGCGGCACGCGCTGCCTTCGCTGCCGCCGGAGCAGTACCCGGATTTCCTCGCGCGCTACCGGCGCTATTTCATCGAGCGCGAGGACTCGCTCAGCCTGTTTGCGGGCGTGGCGGAACTGCTCGAGGAATTGCGCGCGCGGGGGCACCGGCTGGCGATCGCCACCGGCAAGCCGCGCCGGGGGCTGCAGCGGGCGCTGGCGGCGAGCGGGCTCGGGCCGCTGTTCGCGGCGTCGCGCTGCGGCGATGAAACGAACTCGAAACCTCATCCGGCGATGCTGCTCGAATTGATGGCGGAATTGCGCCTGCAGGCGCCGCAGCTGGTGATGGTGGGCGATACTTCGCACGATCTCGGCATGGCGAAAAGCGCCGGCGTCGACGCGGTGGCCGTCGCCTACGGCGCGCATCCGCTCGAGACCCTGCGCGCGCTGGCGCCGCGCGCCTGCGTCACGAGCGTCGGGGAGCTGCGGCAGTGGCTGACGGCGAACGGCTGATCTGCGCCTCGGGCGCGCTGGAGAATTCCGGCAGGGCGGTGCGCTTCGAGGTGGAATACTTCGGCGCAAGTGCGCCCGCGTTCGCGGTGCGCTTCGAGGGGCGGGTTTACGGCTATCTCAACCGCTGCAGCCACCTGCCGATGGAACTCGACTGGCGCGAAGGGGAAGTCTTCGACCTGGCGGGACGCGATTTGATATGCTCGACGCACGGCGCCACCTACTCCGCGCAAAGCGGAAAATGCCTCGGCGGGCCCTGCGGCAAGACGCCGCTCGTGTCCCTGCTGCTGGAGGAACGGGACGGCAAGGTCTACTTCAAAGGAATCGACGATGGCTGACAACGACGGACAGTGGGAACGGGGCCTGATCGAGAAGCTCGCCACCGCGGCGCTCAAGGAACAGCGCCGCGCGCGGCTCTGGGGCATCTTCTGGAAGCTGCTGACCTTCGCCTACATCACCGTGATGATCGTGCTCGCGGTCGACTGGAAGGGCGGCAGCGATGCGAAGGCGGGCCGCCACACGGCGCTGGTCGAGATCAGCGGCGTGATCGGCCCGGGCACCGACGCGAGCGCCGAGAAGGTGATGGCGGCGCTGCAGGCGGCCTTCAAGGACAAGAACACGCAAGGCGTGGTTCTGCGGATCAACTCGCCCGGCGGCAGCCCGGTGCAGTCGCAGAGCATCTACGACGAGATGCGCCGGCTGCGGGCGAAGTATCCGTCGATCCCGCTGTACGTCGTGGCGGAAGATTTGTGCGCTTCGGGCGGCTACTACGTCGCCGCCGCGGCGGACAAAATTTACGTGGCCAAGGGGAGCCTCATCGGCTCGATCGGCGTTCGCATGGACGGCTTCGGCGTCGTCGGCCTGATGGAGAAGCTCGGCGTGGAGCGGCGCCTCATCACCGCGGGCAAGAACAAGGCGCTGCTCGACCCGTTCCTGCCGATGGAGGAATCGCACCGGCAGATCGCGGTCGGCCTGATCAACGAGATCCACGAGCAGTTCATCGCCGCGGTGCGCGAAGGCAGGGGCAAGCGGCTGAAGGAAACGCCGGACATGTTCTCGGGCCTGGTCTGGACGGGGGCGAAGAGCGTCGAACTCGGCCTCGCGGACGGCTTCGGCGGCCTCGACTACGTCGCGCGCGAGGTGATCAAGGCGGAAGACGTCGTCGACTACACCCAGAAGGACAACGCGGTCGAGAAGTTCGCGCGCCGCTTCGGCGCCGGCGTGACGAGCTCGCTGCTTGAATTCGCGACGCGCTCGGGGTCAGTGATTCACTGACAGCAGCAGAAAGATGGCCGGCTGCCTGCCGATCGCCGTGTGCGCGTCTCGCCACTGCGCCACGGATTGCGTGCGGATTTTTTCCGCCGGCAGCGTGAGATCGGTGGCGACGCAGAGCAGGGTCTTTTCCGGCAGCACTTCCAGGAGGGAGGCCAGCAGCGCGTCGTTGCGGTAGGGCGTCTCGATGAATATCTGCGTTTCGCGCTCGCGCCGCGACCGCGACTCGAGTTCCCTGATTTTCTTCTTCCGCTCTTCCGCGTCGCGCGGCAGGTAGCCGCAGAACGCGAAGCGCTGGCCTTCCAGTCCGGAGGCCATCAGCGCCAGCACGATGGACGAAGGTCCGACCAGCGGCACCACGCGGATGCCTTCGCGGTGCGCCGCTTCCACGAGCAGGGCGCCCGGGTCCGCGATCGCCGGGCAGCCCGCTTCGGAGAGCAGGCCGACGGAGTGGTTTTCCCTGAGCTTTTTGATGTATCGCGAAACGTCGGTTTCCAGAACCGAGATGTCGAGCTCCTGGATGGCGCACGGCATCCCGGTTTCCTTCAGGAACGCCCGTGCCGTCTTGGCGTTCTCGACGGCGAAATCGCGCAAGGTCCTCACCGTAGCCAGTGCGGAAGCGGGCAGCGCACCGGCGGCCGAGCCGCCGAGCGGCGTGGGAATGGCGTAGAGGACGCCGGCCATCAGCCGAGCACGGGAGCGCCGGCCTCGGCGAGCAGTTCGGCGAGCGCGATCAGCGGCAGGCCGATGAGGGAGGTCGGGTCTTCGGTGTCGATGCGGGCGATCAGCGCGATGCCGAGGCCCTCGGCCTTCGCGCTGCCGGCGCAGTCGTAGGGTTGTTCGATGCGCAGATAGGTTTCGATCTGCGCGGGCGCCAGTTCGCGGAAAGTCACGCGGCAGCCGACGACCCTGCCGCCCTGTCGGCCGGTTTTCGTGTCGATCACGACGACCGCAGTATCGAAGCTCGCGGTCCTGCCGCTGACGGCGGCGAGCTGGCGCACGGCATTCGCATGATTGCCGGGCTTGTCGAGCCTGGTTCCTTCGCAGGAAGCGACCTGGTCGGACCCTATGACGAGGGCGTCCGGAAAACGCAGCGCCACCGCGCGCGCTTTTGCCTCGGCGAGCCTGAGCGCAGTGGCGGCAGGAGCCTCCTGCGGGAGCGGCGCTTCGTTGGCCTGGGGATCGGCGCATTCGAAGGGCATCCCCAGGCGCTCCAGCAGCGCCCGGCGATACCTCGAGGTGGAGGCGAGTACGATCCGCCTGGGCGAAGGCATGACTTTGTTTTGACAGAGATTTTTCAGGATGATACCATTCGGCCCTGTATGCTGCACCAGCCGGTCATCGACGGCCTTGAATTCGCGAGGACCGGCTCGAAGTTGCAGGGAGCTTGGCCGGTGGCGGGTTTTACTCGCCTGCGCGATGTGCTGCGCACGGATGAAGGAACGCTCCAGTATGAATTGCGGGGCGTGCCGGAAAAGCAGGGCCGCCCGGCGCTGAGACTGAGGGTTGACGGCGCGCTGCAGTTCGTCTGCCAGCGCTGTCTCGGAGCCCTCGAGTATCCGCTTCATATCGAGGTGTCGCTGCAGCTTGCGGCGACGCAGGCCGAGATCGATGCGGATCCGCTGGAGGCCGAAGGGCCGGAACGGATCGTCGCCAGCCGGGAAATGCCGGTGCGCGAACTGATCGAGGATGAGTTGCTGCTCGCACTTCCGCTCGCGCCCAGGCACGAGCGCTGCGCGGGCGGCGGGGCGGAAGCGGTGCGAGGGGAGCAATTGCCGTTTTCCGCGCTGCGCGGGCTGATTGGCGGCACGAAGCATTGAAACCTTTATATTGAGGAGTAGAACATGGCAGTCCAGCAGAACAAGAAATCGCCGTCCAAGCGCGGCATGCACCGCTCGCACGATTTTCTGACCACGCCTTCGCTCGCGGTGGAGCCGACCACCGGCGAGACGCACCTGCGCCATCACATCAGCCCGACCGGCTACTACCGCGGCAAGAAAGTCGCCAAGGGCAAAGGCGAGTAAGCGCGCCGCTGCAGCGCGGTGGACATCACCGTAGCGGTGGATTGCATGGGCGGCGACCATGGCCCCCATGTCACGGTGCCCGCCGCGCTCGAGTTCCGGCGCGAGCATCCGGACGTGGACATCATCCTGGTCGGCCTGCGCGAGGCGATCGAGGCGGAACTTGCCGCGCGGCACGCCGCCGCCGGGCCGAACCTGCGCGTGCACCATGCCTCCGAGGTCGTGGGAATGGACGAGTCCCCGGTCAAGGCGCTGCGCTTCAAGAAGGATTCCTCCATGCGCGTCGCCGTCAACCTGGTCAAGAGCGGCGCGGCGCACGCCTGCGTCAGCGCGGGCAACACCGGCGCGCTGATGGCGATTTCCCGTTTCGCGCTGAAAACGCTTCCCGCCATCGACCGGCCGGCGATCGCCACCGTGCTGCCGAACATGCGCGGCGGCTATACCTACGTTCTGGACCTCGGCGCCAACGTGGACTGCACTGCGGAGCAGCTGATGCAGTTCGGCGTCATGGGCGCGATGCTGGTCGCCGCGGTGGAGCATAAGGAGCGGCCGAGCGTCGGGCTGCTCAACATCGGCATCGAGGACATCAAAGGCAACGATACGGTGAAGCAGGCCGCGGAGCTGCTGCGCGCCAGCGGCCTCAACTTCCATGGCAACGTCGAGGGCGACGACATCTACAAAGGGACCGTCGACGTGGTGGTGTGCGACGGCTTCGTCGGCAACTCGGTGCTCAAGGCCTCGGAAGGCGTCGCCACCATGATCGTCGCCTTCCTGCGCCAGGAATTCTCGCGCAACCCGTGGCGCAAGCTGTCGGCGCTCGTCGCGATGCCGGTGCTCAAGGCGCTGCGCGCGCGCATGGATCCGGGCCGCTACAACGGCGCCAGCCTGCTCGGCCTGAAGGGCGTTGTCATCAAGAGCCACGGCTCGGCGGACAAGTACGCGTTCGGACAGGCCCTGCGGCGTGCGGTGGACGCGGTCCGCAACGACGTCGTGCGCCGCATCACCGAGCAGATGGCCGCGGCGCGGACATGATCCATTCACGCATCGCAGGCACCGGCAGCTACCTGCCGCCGCGCATCGTCACCAACGACGAGCTGGCGAAGCGCCTCGATACCAGCGACGAGTGGATCCGCGAGCGTACCGGCATCCGGCAGCGCCATATCGCCGAGAAATCGCAGGCTTCCAGCGACCTTGCGCTGGAGGCGAGTCGCCGGGCGCTGGATGCGGCCGGCCTGGCGGCCGCCGACATCGATCTCATCATCGTCGCCACCTCGACGCCGGACTACATCTTCCCGAGCACCGCCTGCCTGCTGCAGGCGAAACTGGGCGTGAAGGGCTGCGCCGCCTTCGACGTGCAGGCGGTCTGCAGCGGCTTCGTTTATGCGCTGGCGACGGCGGACAGCATGATTAAAAATAAAGTCGCAAAAAAAGCCCTCATCGTGGGCGCAGAAGTGTTTTCACGCATCCTCGACTGGAACGACCGCGGCACCGCCGTGCTGTTCGGCGATGGCGCCGGTGCCGTGGTGCTGACCGCCGGCGAGCAGCCCGGCGTCCACGCGTCGGTGCTGCATGCCGACGGCAGCCAGGTGGGAATCCTTTCGGTGCCGGGCAACGTCTGCGGCGGAAAAATCATCGGCTCGCCGTTCCTGCAGATGCAGGGCAAGGAAGTCTTCAAGCTGGCGGTCCGAGTCCTGGATGAATCGGCGCGCGAGGTTGCCGCCGTCGCGGGGATCAAGCTGGAGGACATCGACTGGCTGATCCCGCACCAGGCGAACGTGCGCATCCTCGAGGCGACCGCGAAGAGGATGGGCCTGCCGCGGGAGCGCCTGGTGGTTACGGTCGACCATCATGCGAATACTTCCGCGGCCTCGGTGCCGCTCGCGCTCGACGAGTATGTGCGCGCCGGAAAAATCCGGCCCGGCCACAAGGTGATGCTGCAAGGGGTGGGCGGCGGCTTCACCTGGGGCGCCTCGCTGGTGACGATGTGAGGGCGGGACGGCGATGAAGCTGGCGATGGTATTCCCCGGCCAGGGTTCGCAATCGGTCGGCATGCTCAGGGCCTACGACGGCCTGCCCGAGGTCGACGCGGTGCGCGCGGAGGTGGCGCGCGCGCTCGGTGACGGTTTCCTGAAAATCATCGATGAAGGCCCGGCGGAGCAGCTCAACCTGACCGTCAACACGCAGCCGGCGATGGTTGCGGTGGCGAGCGCGGCCTGCCGGGCATGGCGCGCGCTCGGCGGGCCGGCGCCCGATGTCGTCGCTGGACACAGCCTGGGAGAGTATTCGGCGCTGGTCGCGGCCGGGTCGATTTCGTTGTCGGTGGCGCTGCCGATGGTGCGCTTCAGGGCGCAGGCGATGCAGCAGGCCGTGCCGGAAGGACAGGGCGCGATGGCGGCGATACTCGGGCTGGACGACGATGGCGCACGCGCGGCGTGCAGCGAGGCGGCGCAGGGAGAAGTGGTGCAGGCCGTGAACTTCAATGCGCCGGGCCAGGTGGTCATCGCAGGACACAAGACCGCGGTGGCGCGCGCCATCGAGGCTTGCAAGGCGCGCGGCGCCAAGCGCGCCATGCCGCTGCCGGTGAGCGCTCCGTTCCACAGCAGCCTCATGCAACCGGCGGCAAACAAGCTGGAGGAGTACTTGAAGGACGCGGTTTTTGCCGCTCCCGCCGTGCCGGTCATAAACAATGTCGATGTGAAGGCGGAAACGGACCCGGGCAAAATCAAAAACGCACTTGTCCGTCAGGCCGCCGCTCCGGTGCGCTGGGCGGAAATCATTCGTGCAATGGCGGGACAGGGCGTGACGCACGTGGTCGAATGCGGCCCCGGCAAGGTGCTTGCCGGGCTGGTAAAGCGCATCGATCCGAAGGTGCAGGGCTTGGCTGCCGCCGACCGCGCCTCGCTCGAACTGGCGCTCGCGGCGATCAAGGGAGGCTGAACATGCTGGAAAGCAAAGTCGCTTTGGTGACCGGCGCATCGCGCGGCATCGGCCGCGCGATCGCAGTGGAACTCGCCAGGCAGGGCGCCAGGGTTGTCGGCACCGCGACGACGGAGGAGGGCGCGAAGGCGATCTCCGAAGCCGGCCTGACCGGCAGGGTGCTGAACGTGCGGGATGCGGCGCAGGGCGACGAACTGATCGCCGCGATCCAGAAGGAACTGGGCGACATCGCCATCCTCGTCAACAATGCCGCCGTGACGCGCGACAATCTCGCGCTGCGCATGAAGGACGCCGACTGGGACGAGGTCATGGAAACCAACCTGAAGCCGGTATTCAGGCTGTCGCGCGCGGTGATGCGCGGCATGATGAAAGCGCGCTGGGGCAGGATCATCAACATCACCTCGGTGGTGGGGGCTTCGGGCAATCCCGGGCAGGCCAACTACGCCGCCGCCAAGGCCGGCGTCGTCGGCATGGCGAAATCGCTCGCGCGCGAACTCGGCAGCCGCAACATCACCGTCAATTGCGTCGCGCCGGGATTCATCGATACCGACATGACGCGCTCCCTGCCCGAGGAACAGAAGAGCGCGCTGCTGGCGCAGATCCCGCTCGGCCGCCTCGGCAAGCCGGAAGACGTCGCCGCCGCGGTCGCTTACCTTGCATCTCCCGCGGCGGCCTATGTCACGGGCGCAGTCCTGCATGTCAACGGCGGGATGTACATGTCCTGAACCACCGCCTGATTCCGGTAAAATAGCGTTTGTGAACAGGGAAGGAGTACCGCATGGAAAACATCGAACCGCGCGTTAAGAAAATCATCGCCGAGCAGCTCGGCGTCAACGAGGCCGAGATCAAGAACGAATCGTCGTTCGTCGACGACCTGGGCGCCGATTCGCTCGACACGGTCGAACTGGTGATGGCCCTGGAAGAGGAATTCGAGACCGAGATTCCCGACGAGGACGCCGAGAAGATCACCACGGTCCAGCACGCCATCGACTACGTGAAGTCGCATTCCAAAGCCTGAGCACCTCCGCACGCCCCGCAGTGCAGCGCCGCAGAGTCGTCGTCACCGGACTGGGCATCCTCAGCCCGGTGGGGAACAGCGTTGCGGAAGCGTGGAATAGCGTTCTTGCCGGGAAATCCGGCATCACCCGCGTTACCCGCTTCGATGCCTCGCGCCTTTCCTGCCAGATCGCCGGGGAGGTGAAGGATTTCGACGTTTCCAAGTACCTGTCGGCGAAGGAAGCGCGCCGGATGGACCGCTTCATCCACTTCGGCATGGCCGCGGGGCTGCAGGCCTGGAAGGATTCCGGCAACGCGGTGGCGCCGGAGACGGCCGAACGGTTCGGCATCAATTTCGGCTCCGGCATCGGCGGCCTGCCGCTGATCGAAGAGATGCACAACGAGTTGCTCAAGAACGGCCCGCGGCGCATCTCTCCTTTTTTCATTCCCGGCACCATCATCAACATGATCGCGGGCAACCTGTCGATCATGCTGGGCACCAAGGGGCCGAACCTGGCCATCGTCACGGCCTGCACGACCTCCACGCACTGCATCGGCGAGGCGGCGAAGGCGATCCGCTACGGCGACGCCGACGTCATGATCGCCGGCGGCGCCGAGGCCACCATCACCGAGCTCGCCATGGGCGGCTTCGCCTCCGCCCGCGCGCTGTCGACGCGCAACGACGATCCGGCGGGCGCCAGCCGTCCCTGGGACAGGGACCGCGACGGCTTCGTGCTGGGCGAAGGCGCCGGCGCGGTGGTGCTCGAGGATCTCGAGCACGCGAAAAACCGCGGCGCGCGCATCTACTGCGAGCTCGCCGGCTACGGCGTTTCCTCCGACGCCTACCACATGACCGCGCCGTCCGAGGACGGCGACGGCGCGTTCCGCTGCATGAGCAAGGCGGTGCGCGACGCCGGCATCGGCATCGACGACATCGATTACATCAACGCGCACGGCACCTCGACCGGCCTCGGCGACATCGCCGAGACGGTGGCGGTGAAGCGGCTGCTGGGCGAGCGCGCGAAGAAAGTCGCGGTGAATTCCACCAAGTCGATGACCGGGCACCTGCTGGGCGCCGCGGGGGGCATCGAGGCCGTGTTCAGCATCCTCGCGCTGCGCGACCAGGTCTCCCCGCCGACCATCAACCTGCAGAATCCGGATCCCCTGTGCGACCTGGATTACGTCCCGAACGCCGCGCGCAAGATGACGATCCGCACCGCGCTGTCCAATTCGTTCGGTTTCGGCGGCACCAACGGTACGCTGATCTTCACGCGGGTCTGACCGGTGGCAACTTGAGCAGCGCTCTGCCTCTGCGGCTGGAGTTGTCTCCTTCGCGCCGCTTGGCGGCGGCCGTCGTCGGCATGCACGCGGCGGCAGCGGGCAGCGTTCTCGCCGTCGCGCCGGGCTTCGCCGGGCCGGCCATCGCCGCGCTGCTGATCGCGCTGGGCGCCGCCGCGGCCTGGGACCGCGCGCTGCTGCGCGGGCGCCGGGCGCCGCGGGCCATCGAGATTTCCGCCCTCGGCAAGGCGGTCGTGGTGCTGGCGGATGGGCAGGCCGTCGCGGCCGCGGCGGCGCACGGGATGGGAACGAACCGCCACTGGGTGGCGCTGGCTACCGACGCGCCGTTGCGGCGCAGCGTCCTGGTCACGGCCGGCATGCTGCGCCCGGACCGGTTTCGCCTGCTGCGGCTCTGGGCCTTGTGGGGCAGGGTCCCCGGCGTGGCGTCCGGACAACTTGCGGCATGATCGCGGGCCCGCCGGTGCGCCGAACTATTTGCAATCCCTATAGTCTATGGCACATAGGCAGTGCGGGCGGGGGGCCCGGCGACCGTGTCTGAGCGCGAAGTAGACCAGCTCCTGGTCGAGCGCGCGCAGCGCGGCGACAAACGGGCTTTCGAGTTGCTGGTCGAAAAGTATCAGCGCAAGCTGGCGCGGCTGTTGTCGCGCCTGGTGCGGGATCCGGGGGAAGTGGAAGACGTGACGCAGGAAGCATTCATCAAGGCCTATCGCGCGCTGCCCTCGTTCCGGGGCGACAGCGCCTTCTATACCTGGCTTTACCGCATCGGCATCAACACCGCCAAGAATTACCTGGTGGCGATGGGCAGGCGGGCGCCGACCTCGACGGAAATCGAGTCGGAGGACGCGGAAGGCTACGCCGAAGGCGAGTTGCTGCGCGACATCAACACGCCGGAGAGCTTGCTGCTGTCGAAGGAGATCGGCTCGACCGTGAACGCCGCGATCGAGTCGCTGCCGGAGGAATTGCGCAGCGCGATCCAGCTGCGCGAGCTCGAGGGCATGAGCTACGAGGAGATTGCGAAACTCATGGATTGCCCGATCGGCACCGTGCGGTCGCGGATTTTCAGGGCGCGCGAAGCGATCGCGGAACGGCTCAAGCCGCTGCTGGACACGAAAGACAAGAGGTGGTGATGAAATCGACGATCTCGGCATTGATGGACGGCGAGCTGGAGCGGCGCGAATCGGCGGGACCGCTCGATGCGCTCAAATCCAACGGCGAGGCGCGCGACAGCTGGCGCGCCTACCACCTGATCGGCGACGCGATGCGCGATACGCGCGTGCTCTCCGGCGGGTTTGCCGCCCGCGTGGCGGCGAAACTGGCGGCGGAGCCCACCGTGATGGCGCCCGTGCGCCTCGCGCAGCGGCTGGAACGGCCGCGCTGGCAGCTGCTTTCCGCGGCGGCGAGCCTGGCGGCCGTGGCGATGGTGACCGGCGCCTGGTATGCCGTCCAGGAGGCGGCCGCGCCGGGGCCCCAGGTCGCGCAGGTTGAGCAGGTGGCGCGGGCTGCGCCTGCGCCCGCCGTCCAGGTGCAGCCGCCCGACTCGGCGAACGACTATCTATACGCCCACCAGGGCTACTCGCCGCGCAATTCCCTGCAGGGCATGGCCCCCTACGTGCGCATGGTTTCAAGCGAGTCCAGGGTGACCAAGCAGTGATCAGGACGCTCGGCCTCGCGCTGGTGATGTGCGGCGGCCTTGCCCAGGCCCAGGGCCAGGCGCAGACGTCGCCCGACGCCATCGCGCTGCTGCGCAAGATTTACCACGCGACCGAGAAGCTGTCCTATGCCGGGACTTTCGTCTACCAGCAGGGCGAGCGGTCCGAGACCTCGCGCATCACGCGCGTGACCGGTCCCGGCCCCGACGGCGGCATCGAGCGGGTGGAAGTGCTGGACGGCATGCCGCGGGAAATCGTCCGCACGCGCGACACGGTGCGCTGCTACCTGCCGGAAAGCCACACGGTGAAGGTGGAGCGCCGGACCGACCAGCGCGCTTTCCCGGCGATGCTGCCGGAACAGATTCCGGAACTCGCGCGCAGCTATACCATCACGCGGGGCGAGCCGGCGCGCATCGCCGGCTTCGACTGCGAAGCCGTGGTGCTGACGCCCAAGGATGAATTGCGCTACGGCTACCGGCTGTGGGCGGACGTCAACACCGGCATGCTGCTCAAGTCGCGGACCTTCAATCGCAAGGGCGAGACCGTCGAGCAGTTCGTATTCACGCAGATTTCGATCGGCAACATCTCCCGCGACCGCGTCAAGGCCCGGCAAGGCACGCCGCCGAACTGGCACGTCGAGGACGCCGCCGTGACTCCCGCGAACTTCGCGCGCTCTGGCTGGACGGTCGGCGCCGACCTGCCCGGTTTCCGCAAAATCGTCGAGGTGACGCGCCGGCTGGGCGAGGCCCGGCCGGTGAACCAGGTGGTGTATTCGGACGGCCTGGCGGCGGTGTCGGTGTTCATCGAGCCGATCGCCGGCAGGAGCGAGGCGGTGCGGCCGGGCCCGTCCAGCCTCGGCGCGTTCCAGATCTACACCCGCGAAGTGGCCAACCATATCGTGACCGTGGTCGGCGAAGCGCCGGCGACGAGCGTGCAGCGCATCGCGAACACGGTCGAGTTCAAGCGGCCGCAGTGACGGCATTCGAGGGGGGATCGCGCATGAAATGGCTGAGAGTCCAGTTTGCCCTGGCGGCGCTTGCGTTCGCGGGATGCGCCGCCGCGCAGGGGCGCGAGCTGCCGGATTTCGTCAAGCTGGTCGAGGAGCAGGGCGCCGCCGTGGTCAACATCAGCACTACCCAGGCGGTGCGCCGCCCGACGGCGGCGGTGCCGCAGATTCCCGGCATCGACGACGAGGAAGTGCAGGAGTTCTTCCGCCGCTTCGTGCCGCGCCAGCAGCCGGGGCCGCAGCAGGGTCCGCGCCCGGAGAGCCGCTCGCTCGGCTCGGGTTTCATCATCAGCCCGGACGGCTACATCCTGACCAACGCGCACGTCATCGACGCCGCGGACGAGATCACCGTCAAGCTCACCGACAAGCGCGAATACAAGGCGAAGATGATCGGCGCCGACAAGCGCACCGACGTGGCGCTGATCAAGATCGAGCCCAGCGCGCCGCTGCCCATCGTGAAGTTCGCCGATGCGAGCAGGCTGAAGGTCGGCGAATGGGTGGTGGCGATCGGTTCCCCGTTCGGCTTCGAGAACACCGTCACGGCCGGCATCGTCTCCGCCAAGGGGCGTTCCCTGCCGCAGGAAAACTTCGTGCCGTTCATCCAGACCGACGTCGCCATCAATCCCGGCAATTCAGGCGGGCCGCTGTTCAACATGCGCGGCGAGGTGGTCGGCATGAATTCGCAGATCTACAGCCGTACCGGCGGCTACATGGGTCTCGCGTTCGCGATCCCGATCGACGTCGCGCTGGACATCCAGAAGCAGCTGCGCGAAAAAGGCCGCGTGTCCCGCGGCCGCATCGGCGTGGTGATCCAGGAGGTCAGCAAGGACCTCGCCACTTCGTTCGGCCTCGACCGGCCGCGCGGCGCGCTGGTCAACTCGGTCGAGAAGGGCAGCCCGGCGGACAAGGCCGGCGTCGAGGCCACCGACATCATCGTCAAGTTCGACGGCAAGGTCGTCGAGAACTCCAGCGATCTGCCGCGCATCGTCGGTTCCACCCGGCCGGGAGCCAAAGCCGACCTGGAAGTCTGGCGCAGGGGCGCGACCAGGACGCTCAGCCTCACGGTCGGCGAACTGCAGGAAGACCGCGTCGCGATGCGCGATTCGCCGCGCGCGCAGAAGCCGCCCGAGCTCGCCGCCAACCGGCTCGGCCTCGTGGTAAGCGAACTCTCCGCGAAGCAGAAGGAAGACCTGAAGCTGGCCGGCGGCCTGGTCGTCACGGACGTCAAGCCGGAGGCGCGCGCCGACGTGCGCCGCGGCGACATCCTGCTCACGCTGGTGCACAAGGGGCAGCACACCGAGCTGAAGTCGGTCGAGCAGCTGAACCGGCTCCTGTCGGGGCTCGACAAGAACGCGGTCCTCACGCTGCAGGTCCGCCGCGGCGACGCGGTGGCGTTCGTGACCGTCAGCGGCCTGACCGACAAGGGCTGAGCTAAAATAGCGGCTACGGGCAGAGGGTGCCTCCGAGCCGGGGGCGCCCTCTTTCTTTATGGCACAGAGCCGCATCCGAAATTTCTCGATCATCGCGCACATCGACCACGGCAAGTCGACGCTGGCGGACCGCTTTATCCAGATCTGCGGCGGCCTGTCCGAGCGCGAAATGGCCGAGCAGGTGCTCGATTCGATGGACCTGGAGCGCGAGCGCGGCATCACCATCAAGGCGCAGACCGCCGCCCTCGAGTACAAGTCGAAAGACGGGGAAACCTACCTGCTCAACCTGATCGACACGCCGGGCCACGTCGATTTCTCCTACGAGGTGAGCCGCTCGCTGTCGGCCTGCGAAGGCGCGATCCTGGTGGTGGACGCTTCGCAGGGCGTGGAAGCGCAGACGGTCGCCAACTGCTATACCGCGACCGAGCAGGGCGTCGAGGTGATCCCGGTGCTGAACAAGATCGACCTGCCGTCGGCGGACCCGGACAACGCGATCCGCGAGATCGAGGACGTCATCGGCATCCCGGCGCAGAACGCGCTGCGCGTCAGCGCCAAGACCGGGCTGGGCGTCGCCGAAATCCTGGAGGAGGTGATCCGGCGGGTGCCGGCGCCGCGCGGCGATCCGGCGGCGAAGCTGAAGGCGCTGATCATCGATTCCTGGTTCGACAACTACGTCGGGGTGGTGATGCTGGTGCGGGTGTTCGACGGCGCGCTGCGGCCCAAGGACAGGATCGAGCTGATGAGCACGGGCGCGGGCTACCTGTGCGAGCAGGTGGGGGTGTTCACGCCGAAGTCCAAGCCGCGCGAAAGCCTGTCCGCCGGCGAGGTGGGCTTCGTGGTGGCCGGCATCAAGGAACTGCGCGCCGCCAAGGTCGGCGACACGATCACGCGGACAGACCGGCGGGCCGAGGCGCCGCTGCCGGGCTTCAAGGAAATCAAGCCGCAGGTCTTCGCCGGTCTCTACCCGGTCGAATCGAACCAGTACGAGTCGATGCGCGAGGCGCTCGAGAAGCTGCACCTCAATGATTCTTCGCTGCATTACGAGCCCGAAGTCTCGCAGGCGCTCGGCTTCGGCTTCCGCTGCGGCTTCCTCGGCCTGCTGCACATGGACATCGTGCAGGAGCGGCTCGAGCGCGAATACCAGGTGGCGCTCATCACCACCGCGCCATCGGTGGTGTACGAGGTGCAGCTGCGCGACGGCAGCGTCGAGCAGGTTTCCAATCCCGCCAAGCTGCCCGATCCCTCCAAGATCGAGCAGATCCGCGAGCCGATGATTTCCTGCACCATCTTCCTGCCGCAGGAATACGTCGGGCCGGTGATGACGCTGTGCCTGCAGAAGCGCGGCGTGCAGACCAACATGCACTACGCGGCGCGCCACGTCGTGCTGTCCTACGACCTGCCGCTGTCGGAGGTGGTGATGGACTTCTTCGACCGCCTGAAGTCGCTGACGCGCGGCTACGGGTCGCTCGACTATGAATTCAAGGATTACCGGGCCGCCGACGTGGTGCGCCTCGACGTGCTGGTGAACGGCGAACGGGTGGATGCGCTTTCGGCGATGGTCCACCGGGAAGCCTCCCAGTACCGCGGCCGCGAGCTGGTATCGCGGCTGCGCAGCCTGATTCCGCGGCAGATGTTCGACATCGCCATCCAGGCGGCGATCGGCTCGAACATCGTCGCCCGCGAGAACGTCAAGGCGCTGCGCAAGAACGTCATCGCGAAGTGCTACGGCGGCGACGTCAGCCGCAAGCGCAAGCTGCTGGACAAGCAGAAGGAAGGCAAGAAGCGCATGAAGCAGGTGGGCGCGGTCGAAATCCCGCAGGAGGCCTTCCTCGCGGTGCTGCAGAGGGGGTCGGACGAACGATGAACTTCGCGCTGTTTCTGTTCCTGCTGCTGCTGGTCACCGGCCTGGTCTGGCTTCTCGACAAGTATTTCCTGAGAAGCAGGAGGCCGAAGGAAGCCGGGCAGCCCTGGTGGGTCGAGTACTCGGTCAGTTTCTTCCCGGTGATCCTGGTGGTGTTCGGCCTGCGTTCCTTCCTGGTCGAGCCGTTCAAGATCCCCTCCGGCTCGATGATCCCCACGCTGCAGATCGGGGATTTCATCCTGGTCAACAAGTTCACCTACGGCATCCGCCTGCCGGTGATCAACCTCAAGGTGATCGAGCTGAACAGCCCGAGGCGCGGCGACGTGATGGTGTTCCGCTACCCGGCGGACCCCTCGCTGGACTACATCAAGCGGGTGGTGGGGCTGCCCGGCGACCGGGTCGAATACCGCAACAAGATGCTGACCATCAACGGCAAGCCTGTGCCGCGGCGGCAGATCGACGACTACGAGTCCAGGGAGCGCCTGCAGTTTTTCCCGCGCTACGCCGAAAATTTCGGCGGCGCCGAGCACGACATCATCCTGGACAAGGACGCGCCCGGTTTCGTGGGCCGCAGCATGGATTTCAGCCATTCGGAGAACTGCGACTACAATAGCGGCGGACTGGTCTGCACGGTGCCGGCCGGCCACTATTTCGTGATGGGCGACAACAGGGACAATTCGAGCGACAGCCGCGTCTGGGGATTCGTCCCGGACGAGAACATCGTCGGCAGGGCTTTTTTCATCTGGCTCAACCTGAACGAGCTCGGCCGCTTCGGCACTTTCCGGTGAGCGGGCGCGTTCCGGCAGCCGGCATATTGGGAGAAGACACATGCGCAAGAAACAGCTCGGAGTAAGCTTGGGCGGCCTGATGGCCGTGTCCGTGGTCTTGATCGCCGTGGCGCTGATCGGCATCAAGCTCGCGCCCTCGTACATCGAGTTTTACTCGATCAAGAAAGTGATCAACGCCACCGCCGGCGAGAACAAGGGCGCTTCGGTGGCCACCCTTCGCAATTCCTATGACTTGCGCAGGTCGATCGACGGCATCGAAACGATCACGGGCAAGGATCTCGAGATCACCAAGGATGGCAGCGACGTGGTGATCTCCGCCAGCTACCGGAAGGAAATTCCGCTGGTCGCCAACATCGGCGTCTATATCGAGTTTCACACCAGCTCGAAGCAGTAGCAGTCCGGGCGCGATGGTGGCCCGCCACCCGTTACTCGAGCGGCGTATCGGCCACCGCTTCAAGGACCCGACGCTTCTCGCGCAGGCGCTCACGCACCGCAGTTTCGGTTCTCCGCACAACGAGCGCCTAGAATTCCTCGGCGACGGCGTCATCGGCTGCGTCGTCGCCGAAGAGCTGTACGGCCGGTTCCCCGACGTCCCGGAAGGAAAGCTGCACTTGCTCAAGGTCAGCCTGGTGCGCGAGACCGCCCTGGCGGAGGTCGCGCGCAGCATCGAATTGTCGGAGTTCCTCAAACTGGGTGCCGGCGAAGCGTCGAGCGGCGGCGCCGGCCGCCCGTCGATCCTGGCGGATGCGATGGAGGCGATCTATGGCGCCGTTTTCCTGGACGGCGGCTATGAAGCCGTGCAGCGGGTAGTGCGCAGGACCTTCGATGAACGGCTGGCCCGCCTCGATCCGGGCAAATCACCGAAGGATGCGAAGACCCGCCTGCAGGAAATGCTGCAGGGCCGGCGCGAAAAGCTCCCCGAGTATCGCGTCGTTTCGACGGAGGGCGAAACTCCGCGACAGGTATTCAGGGTGGAGTGCGTCGCCGCGGGTCTCGGCTTGCGCGCCACCGGCAGCGGCGCCTCGCGCCGCAGCGCCGAGCAGCAGGCGGCCGGCAACCTCCTCAAGCTGCTCGAGACATGAGCGCAGGCGGTATGCCTTCCGCGTTCCGCTGCGGCACGGTGGCGATCGCCGGCCGGCCGAACACCGGTAAGTCGAGCCTGCTCAACCGGCTGGTCGGCCAGAAGCTCGCCATCGTCTCGCCCAAGGCGCAGACCACGCGCCACACGGTGAACGGCATCCTCACCACGGCGGATTGCCAGTTCGTCTTTGTCGACCTGCCCGGCTACCAGACCAGGCACGTGAACGTCCTCAACAAGGCCCTCAACCGCCAGGCGACCGACGGCGCGAGGGACTGCGACGCGGCGGTGTTCGTGGTCGAGGCGACGCGCTACGGCGAGCCCGACCGCGAAGTGCTGGCGCGCATACCCGCGGAGCAGCGCGTGGTTGCGGCGGTCAACAAGGTCGACCTGGTGAAGAATTCCCGCGAGCTGCTGCCGCTGGTGGAGCGGCTGCACAAGGAGCGCGAGTTCGCCGCCATCGTGCCGGTTTCCGCGCGCTCGGGGAAAAACGTGCCGGAGCTGCTGCGGGTCCTGGCCGAACTGCTGCCGGAAGGCCCCGCGGCCTACCCGGCGGAGCAGCTGACCGACCGCGACGAGCGTTTTTTCGCCGCCGAAATCCTGCGCGAAAAGCTGTTCCAGCTGCTCGGCGAGGAGCTGCCGTACCGCTGCGACGTGGCGCTCGAGAGCTTCAAGGAGGAAGCGCCCCAGGGCAGGGGCAAGGGGCTGCGGCGCATCGAGGCGACGATCTGGGTGGAGCGCGACAGCCAGAAGGCGATCGTCATCGGCGCCAAGGGCGAGGTGCTGAAGCGGATATCGAGCGCCGCGCGCAAGGACATGGAAAGCCTGTTCGACGGCAAGGTCTACCTCGGCGTGTGGGTGAAGGTGAAGCGCGACTGGACCGGGGACGAGCGCCTGCTGCGGCAGCTCGGCTACCGGTAGGCCGCGATGAAGCGCCGCGCCGATCACGAGCCGGGATTCGTCCTGCACGCCTACCCGTACAAGGAGACCAGCCTCATCGTCGAAGCGTTCACGCGCCGCTTCGGCCGCGTCGGCCTGCTCGCGCGCGGCGCGCGGCGCCCGCGCTCGGCGATGCGCGGCGTGCTGCTCGCCTTTCATCCGCTGCGCCTGACCTGGTCGGTCTCCGCCGAGCTGGGCACGCTGCTGTCGGCCGAGTGGGGCGGCGGGCAGCCGACGCTGGCTGGCACCGGCCTGATGTGCGGCTTCTACATCAACGAACTGCTGCTGCGGCTGCTGCCGCGCGACGATCCGCACGAAGCGCTGTTCGACGCATACGGAGAGGCGCTGTCGCGCCTGACTGCAGGAGAGCCGCTGTCGCGCCTGACTGCAGGAGAGGCGCTGACGCGCCTGGCGGCGGGCGTGTCGCAGGCCATGGTGCTGCGCAGCTTCGAGCGCAAGATGCTCGCGGAACTCGGGTATGCTCCGGTGCTCGACCGCGACGCCGCCAGCGGCAGCGCGATCGAACCGGCCAAGCACTACGCCTACGAAGCCGAGCGGGGCCCGGTGGAGACCCGCCGGAAAGACGGCGACTCGGTGATCAGCGGCAGGACATTGCTCGACATGGCGGCGGACAACTACGACAACTCCCGGACGCGCGACGAGGCGCGGCGGCTGATGCGCACGCTCATCGCCGAGCGCCTCGGCGGCCAGCCGCTGTTCACGCGCACCATGCTCTCGGAACTGCAGGACCTGTGATCGAGCTCGGCGTCAACGTGGACCATGTCGCCACCGTGAGGCAGGCGCGGCGCACTTACGAGCCCGATCCCGTCTGGGCCGCGGTGGAAGCGCACCTGGGCGGCGCCGACGGCATCACGGTTCACCTGCGCGAGGACCGGCGCCACATCCAGGACAAGGACGTCAGCCGGCTGCGCGAGCTTACGCATATCAAGCTGAATCTCGAGATGGCCGCGACCGAAGAGATGGTCGGCATCGCGCGCCGCGTCAAGCCGGAAATGGCCATGCTAGTGCCCGAGGGCCGGCACGAGGTGACGACCGAAGGCGGCCTGGATGTCTGTTCTTTGGAGAAAAAACTCGCAAAAGCGGTTTCCCGCCTCGCGGATGCCGGAATCGTGGTTTCCGTGTTCATCGACGCGGAGACCAGGCAGGTCGAGGCCGCCAGGCGCATCGGCGCCTCGGTCTGCGAGGTGCATACCGGTCCCTACGCGCACGCCTTTCATGCGAAGGGCCGCGATGCCGAGACCCCTTCGGTCATTCGTCAGCTGAAGAAAATAAAAAAGGCCGGTGAAACAATCCGCGCGCTCGGCATGCGCTTCAACGCGGGCCACGCGCTGAACTACTTCAACGTCGAGCCGATCGCGCGGCTGCCCGGCATACGCGAGCTGCACATCGGGCATGCCATCGTGTCGCGGGCCGTGTTCGTCGGCATGCGGGAGGCGGTGCGGGAAATGAAGCGCCTGATCACCGAGGCGGCGCGCTCCGCCCGATGATTTACGGTGTCGGCACCGACCTGATCGAGATCCGGCGCATCGACAAGGCGCTGGCGCGCTTCGGCGAGCGCTTCGCGAAGCGGATCCTGTGCGAGCCCGAATTGAAGCGTTTTCGCGCGCACAAGCAGCCGGTCGCCTACCTGGCGAAGCGCTTTGCCGCCAAGGAGGCCTTCACCAAGGCGCTCGGCACCGGCATCCATGCGCCGGCCAACTGGCACGGCGTCTGGGTGATCAACCTGCCTTCGGGGAAGCCGGTGCTGGAATTTTCTGCGGAGCTGAAAGCGCTGCTGAACAGAAAGAAGATCCTCAACAGCCACCTGTCGCTCACCGACGAGCGCGAACTGGCCGCCGCAACGGTGATCCTGGAATGCGGCGAGTAAAGCTGCCGCTCGGCCCGGTGGTGCTCGATCCGGCCGGCCCGGCGCTCACGGAAGACGACCGCAGGCGCCTGCTGCACCCGGCCGCGGGCGGCGCGATCCTGTTCGCGCACAACTACGAAAATCCCGAACAGCTGCTGGCGCTCAACGAGGAGATCGCCGGCCTGCGCGATCCCGAGCTGCCGATCTGCGTCGACCACGAAGGCGGGCGGGTGCAGCGCTTCGCGCTGGGCTTTACCGCGATTCCGCCGATGCGTCAGCTCGGCGTGCTGTGGGACCGCGACCGGGAGGCGGGCAGGCGCGCCGCCCGGGCGGTCGGCACGGTGATTTCGGCGGAACTGGGCGCGCATGGCGTGGATTTCAGCTTCACGCCGGTGCTCGACCTGGACTACGGCGCCAGCGAGGTGATCGGGCACCGCGCTTTCCATTACGACCCGAACGCGGTGGGCGCGCTGGCTGCACAGCTGATCGAAGGCCTGGCGGGGGGCGGGATGGCGGCGGTCGGCAAGCATTTCCCGGGGCACGGTTTCGCCGCCGCGGACTCGCACGTCGCGCTGCCGGCCGACGAGAGGCCGGCGAGGGACATTCTGAGGAAGGACCTCGCGCCCTACCGGGCGGCGATCCAGGCCGGGCTGGCGGCGGTGATGCCGGCGCACGTCATTTATCCGCAGGCCGATCCGCTGCCGGCCGGCTACTCGAAGTACTGGCTGCAGGAGGTGCTGCGCGGCAAGCTCGGCTTCGAGGGCCTCATTTTCAGCGACGACCTGTCGATGGCGGGAGCGGGCACCGCGGGCAGCATCCCGGAACGGGCGCGCGCCGCGCTGGAGGCCGGCTGCGACCAGGTGCTGCTGTGCCAGAAGCCGAAGGAACAGGAACTCCTGCTGGAATCGCTCGCCGCGACCCCGGTTTCTTTCCCCGGAAGAGTCGAAAAAATGCGCCGCCGCGGCGGGCGCGATTTCAGGAAGAGCGTCGCTTACCGCGAAGCGCTCGAATCACTGCGCAACATTCCTTAGAGAGGGCAAAGCCATGTATCCGAAAGTTCAGCTGCTGATCGACGGCAAGTGGTGCGACGCGGCCTCCGGCAGGACGCTGCCGGTCGTCAATCCCGCCACCGGGGAAACCATCGGCGCGTTCGCGCATGCGGAGAAGGCGGACCTCGACCGCGCGCTCGAGGCGGCCAAAAAGGGCTTCGACGTGTGGCGCAAGACCGGCGTCTTCGCGCGCTACCAGACGATGCGCAAGGCCGCCGAGCTGCTGCGCGCGCGCGCCGACGCCATCGCGCCGCTGATGACCATGGAGCAGGGCAAACCGCTCGCCGAAGCGAAGATGGAAGTCCTGGCCGGCGCCGACGTCATCGACTGGTTCGCGGAGGAAGGCCGCCGCGCCTACGGCCGCATCATCCCGGCGCGCGCGCCCGGCATCTACCAGCTCGCCATCAAGGAGCCGGTCGGACCGGTGGCGGCATTCACGCCGTGGAACTTCCCGATCAACCAGATCGTGCGCAAGCTGTCCGCCGCGCTCACCACCGGCTGCTCGATCATCGTCAAGGCGCCCGAGGAAACGCCGGCTTCGCCAGCGGAGCTGCTGCGCGCGTTCCACGACGCCGGCGTGCCCGCCGGCGTGATCGGCCTGGTGTTCGGCGTGCCGGCCGAAATCTCGCAGTACCTCATCCCGAGCCCGGTCATCCGCAAGGTGACGTTCACCGGATCCACCGTCGTGGGCAAGCAGCTCGCGGCGCTCGCCGGACAGCACATGAAGCGGGTGACGATGGAACTGGGCGGCCACGCGCCGGTGATCGTGTTCGAGGACGCCGACGTCGATTCGGCCGCCAAGCTGCTCGCCTTCGGCAAGTTCCGCAACGCCGGGCAGGTCTGCGTGTCGCCGACCCGCTTCCTGGTGCAGGAAAAGGTCTACGAGAACTTCGTCGGCAAATTCACCGAGCATGCCCAGGCGTTAAAAGTAGGCAACGGCATGGAGCAGGGCAACACCATGGGCACGCTGGCCAACCCGCGCCGCACCGTCGCCATGGACGCGCACGTCTCGGACGCGAAGAAAAGCGGCGGCAAGGTCCGCACGGGCGGGCACCGCATCGGCGACAAGGGAAATTTCTTCGAGCCTACCGTGGTGACCGAGGTGCCGACCTCGGCCAGGACCATGAACGAGGAGCCGTTCGGGCCGCTGGCGGTGATCAATCCGTTCAGGACCTTCGACGATGCGGTGACCGAGGCGAACCGCCTGCCGTTCGGCCTCGCGTCCTACGCCTTCACGAAATCGGCGAAGACGGCGAACGCGATCGCGGCGGAAGTCGAGGTGGGCATGATGACCATCAATCACCTCGGCCTGGCGCTGCCCGAGGTGCCTTTCGGCGGCGTCAAGGATTCCGGCTACGGCACCGAAGGCGGGGCCGACGCGATCGAGGCTTACCTGAATACCAAGTTCGTATCGCAAGCTGGAGTGTGACCGGATCAACGTCTGTACAATCGAGCGGGGGATCATATGAAGCGCATGCTGATAGCGGCGGCAATCGCCGCGGCAGGGTCGTTCTCGTCTGTGCAGGCTGCGGACAAGTCCGCGCCGCACTGGGGCTACGAAGGCGAGATGAACCCGAGCCATTGGGGCAAGGAATTTCCGACCTGCGGAACGGGCAAGTCTCAGTCGCCCATCGACATCAAAGGTCCGTTCGCAAAGGCGACGCAGGCGATCAAGACCGGCTACAAGGAGGGGGTGCTCAAGGTCGTCAACAACGGGCACACGATCCAGGTCAACGTCGATCCGGGCAGCAAGTTGATGATCGGCAAGGACAGCTTCGACCTGCTGCAGTTCCACTTCCATCGTCCCAGCGAGGAGAAAGTGAACGGCAAGCCGATGGCGATGGTGGTCCATTTCGTCCACAAGAACCAGGCGGGCAAACTGGCCGTGCTGGGTGTATTGCTGACCGAGGGCGCCGAGAACGCCACGCTCAAGACGATATGGGCCAATGCGCCCGCAAGCGAAGGCCCGGAGGTTGTGGTGCCGAACGTAAAACTGAACCCGGCCGCTCTGGTCCCGAAGAGCCTCGGCTACTACAGCTTCGAGGGCTCGTTGACGACGCCGCCGTGCACCGAAGGCGTTGCGTTCTACATCCTCAAGACCCCGGCCGCTCTATCGAAGGACCAGGTACAGGCGTTTCCCTTCAAGGTAAACGCGCGGCCGGTGCAGCCGCTCAACGGGCGCGAGATCCGGGCGAACTGACAAGAACTCAGGCCCGTTCCATGTAGCTGCCGTCGTTGGTCGACACCTTGATCTTCTCGCCGCCGTTGATGAACGGCGGCACCTGGACGATCAGGCCGGTTTCCGTGGTCGCCGGCTTGAAGGTGTTGGTGGCGGTCGCATTCTTGATCGCGGGTTCGGTATCGGTCACGGTGAGGATGACGGAGGGCGGCAGTTCGAGGCCGATCGGGCGGGTGTTGTAGAAATTCACCTGCACCTCGGCGTTCGGCAGCAGGTAGCCGGATTGCCCCTCGAGGAATTCGGCCGACAGGCGCAGCTCCTCGTAATTCTCCTTGTCCATGAAGACGTAGAAGTCGCCGTCCTGGTACGAGTAGGCCATGTCGCGCGGCTCGACGAAGGCGCGCTCCACCTTGTCCTCGGTGCGGAAGCGCTGGTTGGTCTTGGTGCCGGCCTCGATGTCCTTCATCTCGACCTGCATGAAGGCGCCGCCGCGGCCGCCGACGTGCACGTGGTAGCACTTGAGCACCCGCCAGACGCGCTTGTCCCACTCGAGCAGGTTGCCGACGCGAAGTTCGACCGCGGATACTTTTGACATGACGCAAGCCCCTGAAAAGGGGCCGAATTATAATCTATGAACGGGGGAACCCAGGTTCCCCCGTTACCCTCTCCTGTCCATGGCGTTTGAACCGAAACTTTTTGTTGCCGGATTGCCCAACCTTCCTGGCGTCTACAGGATGCTCGGGAACGCCGGCGAGGTACTCTACGTCGGCAAGGCCGGCGACCTGAAAAAGCGCGTCAGCTCCTACTTCCAGAAGCAGGGCCTCAGCCCGCGCATCCAGATGATGGTGTCGCAGGTGGCGGGCATCGAAGTCACCGCCACGCGCTCGGAGGCCGAGGCGCTGCTGCTAGAGAACAATCTCATCAAGAGCCTCGCGCCGCGCTACAACATCCTGTTCCGCGACGACAAGTCCTACCCTTACCTGATGATTACCGGGCACGCCTTCCCGCGCCTGGGCTTCCACCGCGGGCCGAAAGAGAAGCGCAACCGCCACTTCGGCCCGTTCCCGCACGCCCACGCGGTGCGCGAGAGCATCCAGCTGCTGCAGCGCGTGTTCCGCCTGCGCACCTGCGAGGACTCGGTGTTCCAGAACCGCTCGCGCCCCTGCCTGCTGCACCAGATCCGGCGCTGCACCGCGCCCTGCACCGGATTGATCACCGCGGAGCGCTACGCGCAGGACGTGCACAGCGCGGAACTGTTCCTCGAAGGCCGCGAGGACGACGTCACCCGGCTGCTGAGCGAGCGCATGGAAAACGCTTCGGCGCAGAGGCATTACGAGGAAGCGGGGCTGTACCGCGACCAGATCCGCGCGCTGTCGCGCGTGCAGGCCCGGCAGTACGTCGAATCGGACCGCGGCGTGGATGCCGACGTGGTGGCCTGCGCGATGGAAAGCGGCATGGCCTGCGTCAACCTGGTGATGATCCGCGCGGGCAGGCACGTCGGCGACCGGAGCTTTTTCCCGCAGAACGCGGCCCAGGCGACCGCGGAGGAAATCGTCGAGGCCTTCCTCGCGCAGCATTACGTCGAACACCCGCGTCCGCCGCTCGTCATATCCGGGGCCGCCGCGCGCGGCGAGCGCAGGGTCTGGGCCGAGATGGCCGAGAAGAACGCGCGGCTGGCGCTGACCCAGCGCGCCAGAGAGAAATCGACGCAGGAGAGCCGCATCGTGGCGCTGCGCGAGGCGCTCGGGCTGCCCGACACGGCGCAGCGCATCGAGTGTTTCGACATCAGCCACACCATGGGGGAAGCCGCGGTCGCCTCCTGCGTGGTATACGACAGGCATGGCATGCAGAAATCCGAATACCGCCGCTTCAACATGCGCGACGTGACCCCCGGCGACGACTACGCCGCGATGCGCCAGGCGCTCACGCGCCGCTACGAGCGGGTATCGGCCGAGGAGGGCAAGATTCCCGACCTGATCCTCATCGACGGCGGCCGCGGGCAGGTGAACGCGGCGCGCGCGGGGCTTGCCGAGCTCGGCCTGAACGACGTCGCCGTGGTCGGCGTGGCGAAGGGGCCGGAGCGCAAGGCGGGGCTGGAGGAGCTGATCCTCGAGGCCGAGGGGCAATCGCTGCAATTGCCGCCGCAGCATCCCGGGCTGCATCTCATCCAGAGCATCCGCGACGAGGCGCACCGCTTCGCCATCGTCGGCCACCGCGCCAGGCGCGGCAAGACGCGCACGACCTCGACGCTCGTCGAGATCCCGGGCATCGGCGCCAAGCGCAGGCAGAAGCTGCTCGCCCACTTCGGCGGCCTGCAGGGCGTGCAGGCCGCGGCGGTCGACGAGATCGCCAAGGTGGACGGGGTGAGCCGCGCGCTTGCCGAAAAGATCTACAAGCACCTCCACGCCTGAGCTTCATGCCTCTCAATCTTCCCAATCTCGTCACGCTGCTGCGGATCCTGCTGATCCCGCTGATCGTAGGCATCTTCTACCTGCCCGACGCATGGCTCTCCTGGGAAGGCAAGAACATCGCGGCCACGGCGGTGTTCGTCGTCGCGGCGCTCACCGACTGGCTGGACGGCTACCTTGCCCGCAAGCTCAACCAGATGTCGGCGTTCGGCGCGTTCCTCGACCCGGTGGCGGACAAGCTGGTGGTGGTGGGCGCGCTCATCGTTCTCCTGAAGCTCGACCGGGTGGACATGGTGGTCGGACTGATCATCATCGGCCGCGAGATCGCCATCTCGGCGCTGCGCGAGTGGATGGCGCAGGTGGGACGCGCGAAGAGCGTCGCCGTCGCCTTCGTCGGCAAGCTGAAGACGGTATTCCAGATGATCGCCATCCCGCTCCTGCTTTTCAACGGCGTCCTTTTCGGCCTGATCGACTGCTACGTGCTCGGCACCGTGCTGATCAACGTCGCGGCGGTCCTCACGGTGATCTCGATGCTGTACTACCTGCGCCGCGCGCTGCCTCCCGCGCGGGGTTGAGGTATAATCCGTGCCCCATTTCGCGGGAGTAGCTCAGTTGGTAGAGCGTAACCTTGCCAAGGTTAAGGTCGCGAGTTCGAGACTCGTCTCCCGCTCCAAATTAGTTTAGGGAAGGCCGTTCCGGCCTTCCCTATTGTTTTTGTGTCCGTCCTCTGGCGCGGTAGCAAAGCGGTTATGCAGTGGATTGCAAATCCATCCAGGCCGGTTCGACTCCGGCCCGCGCCTCCAAATTGCTTCGAATCGCCCGGGTGGCGAAACTGGTAGACGCAAGGGACTTAAAATCCCTCGGCCGCAAGGCCATGCTGGTTCGAGTCCGGCCCCGGGCACCAAACGAGCGCATACTGCGGGCACAGGAGGGAACCTGTGAAGATACTGATCGCGGATGATTCGCGCACGATCCGCGCCGCGCTTGCCCAGCTGGTGGAGAAGATGGGGCATGCGGTGATTCCGGCAGGCGACGGCGGCGAGGCCGTCGCATTGTTCGAGAGCGAGCGGCCGGACCTGGTGCTGATCGACGTGATGATGCCGGTCTGCGACGGCTACGATGCGGCGCGGCGCATGCGCGTTGTCCGCCCCGACGTGTGGACGCCGATCATTTTTCTTTCCTCGATGGAGGCCGACCAGGACCTCGACCGCGCCATTGAGGCCGGCGGCGACGACTACCTGGTCAAGCCGGTGAGCGCGGTGGTCCTGAACGCCAAGATCCGCGCCATGCAGCGCATCGACGCCATGAGCCGCAAGCTGCTCGACATGTCGAGCCAGCTCGCCGCGGTCAACCGCGAGCTCGAATTGATTTCCAAGCAGGACGCGCTGACGCGCATCGCCAACCGACGCCATTTCGACAGCAGCCTGGCCCAGGAGGTGAGGCGCGCAGCGCGGCAGCAGTCGGACTTGTCGCTGATCCTCATCGACATCGACTATTTCAAGCGCTACAACGACCGGTACGGCCATCAGGCGGGAGACGACTGCCTGAGGCAGGTCGCCGGCGCGCTGGCCGCGGCCTGCCGCCGTCCCGGCGACCTGGTGGCCCGCTACGGCGGCGAGGAGTTCGCGATCGTGCTGCCCGATACCCCGCAGGCGGGAGCCGTAGCGGTCGCCGACGCGCTGTGCCTGGCGATCGCGCAGCTCGCCATTCCCCACGCGGAGTCCGATGCGTCGAAGACCGTCTCGATCAGCCTGGGGCTCGCGTCACTGGTTCCCGACGCGCAGACGGCGCCGGAACAATTGATCGAGTGCGCGGATCAGGCCCTCTACCGGGCCAAGCAAAAGGGCCGCAACTGCCAGGTCACGCATGCCGGGCCGGTGCCGGCGAGGCGCGTCGCCTGAAAGCGCTCAGCGCAGCTTTTTCTTCAGCTTGCGGTCGGCCATGATTTTCTCGAAGCACTCGGCGCAGACTTCGCGCTTGTTCTTCACCCCGGGCAGCGTGCGGAAGGTCGCGCGCGGCCGCGAGTGTTGCCCGTGGAAGCAGTACTTGAGCGGGTTGAGATTGGCCATCGGCTAACCGCATACTGTGCCAAGTCCGGGGTTTGCGCAAACGGCTTAAAATGCGTCCGTTCCCCGGCTCCCCCGAAGCCCCATGGCGCTCGCCGCATTCAGCTTTTCGCAGTGGATCGACCGGCATGCCCACCTGCTAAGGCCGCCCGTCGGCAACCAGCAGGTATTCATGGAGGCGGACGACCTGATCGTGCAGGTGGTGGGCGGCCCGAACGCGCGCAGCGACTACCACGACGATCCCTACGAGGAATTTTTCTACCAGCTGCGCGGCAACATGGTCCTCAAGATCATCGAGCAGGGCCGGCCGCGCGACCTGCCGATCCGCGAAGGGGAGATCCTGCTGCTGCCGGGGCACGTCAGGCATTCGCCGCAGCGCCCCGAAGCGGGCTCGGTCGGGCTGGTGGTGGAGAAGATCCGCCCGCCGCAAGTCAACGACGGCTTCGAGTGGTACTGTCCGGGCTGCTGGGGACTGGTGCACCGCGTCGAGGTCAATGTGAAGAACATCGTCGAGGATCTGCCGCCGCTGTTCGACGCTTTCTATGCGGGGGCGAGGAAGTGCCCGGCCTGCGGGCAGGTCCATCCGGGGAAGGGCTCATGAAACGCGCCGCGGAGTGGCTCTTCAAGGCGCACGAGGCGCGCCAGCGGTTCGCGCCCCTGCCGGCCGACCTCGCGCCGCGCACGCTCGCCGAGGCTTACTCGATCCAGAACGAATTCGTCGGCCTGCGCGCGGCGGCGCTGGGCCAGATCACCGGCTACAAAATCGCGCTCACCACGCCGGCGATGCGCGCGATGGTGGGCCTGGACGAGCCCGTCGCGGGCGACATGCTGGACAAGACCATCCGCCGCGCCAGTCCCGACGCCGTCGCCAGGGTGCGCTCGGCCGACTACGTACGGCTGATCGTCGAATTCGAGATCGCCATGGAACTGGGCGAGGATCTGCCGGCGATCGGCGCGCCCTACGACCGCGCGCGCATGGCGCAGGCGGTCGCGGCGATGATGCCGGCGCTGGAGCTGGCCGACGACCGCAACGCCGACTACTCGATCCTGCCGGTGAACCCGCTGATGCTGGTGGCCGACAACGCCTGGAACGAGGGCGCGGTGCTCGGCGAA
>DATBQR010000070.1:0-114263 GCA_036560705.1 Burkholderiales bacterium
TGCGCCGACAGCGTCATCATGGCGCCGCCGATGAGGAAGGAGACGATGACGAACACCACGGCGAGCTCCGTCAGCGAGAAGCCGCGGTTGATTTGCCTGCGGCCGCACGAAGAATTCAGCATATGGTCACCGTGCCATAGCTGAAGGGGCAGGCCCCCACGCGGTCATTGAACGCGGAAGTCACAATGCTCGAGGCATATATGCCAGTGCCTGTCGCCGCATTGATGCCTTCCATATAGTTGGTCACGCTGGCGCTCGGCCAAGTTTGCGTGGAGAGCTGGCGGCCCATGTATACGAGCACGATCCGCTTGTCGTTGCTGTTCGTCGAACCGATCCCGTTCACCGTCAGGCAATTCGTATACACCGGAGCGGAACAGATTCCGGAGGGGTTTGCCGTGACGGTCTGGGATACCGAGTAATAGGTATACCGGTCCCAACTGTTGCTGAGGAACCAGTCGGTTCGACTATCGGCCAGCAGTGCATCCACTGGCTGCGTGATGCGTATGCGTATGGAATCGAAGATGCTGAGAGTAGGGAGCTTGACCTGAAAGGAGATCGTCCCATCGCCGTTCCCGGACCCGCTCACCGAACCTGAAAAGTTCTGGATGACCGCGGCCGTTTGCGTGCCGCCGTTGATCTGAACGGTGATCTGGGAAGAAGGATCGAATTTACGGAAAGTGTAGGCGACGTTGTGCGCGGTCGCGGTGATCGTCGGAGTGAGAAGACCTCCGAGGAGGGCGGTGAAACTGCATCTAAGCCGCGTTGAAGTGGAAGTGCAGCCGCCGAAAGTGAGTCCGAACCCGCTGGCGCTCCCGCTCGCCCAGCTGGTGTCGCAGGTTCCTGACGATACCGAGAGGGTGGTTGCTATCGTGGGCATCATGCCTTCGGTGACGCCGGAGTTGCCGCACATGTTGTTGGACAGAGGCGCTGTAAAGGTGGAGGCGTATGGCATGAACGATTCGCCCCAGCTCGAGACCGAGGTGGTCGTGCGCCAGTCGTTGAGCGCGGGCGCCACCTGTCTCTGCATCCGGTCGGCGATGGCGCCGGCGATCGCGTCCATGACCTCGGTGGCCGTTATCGAAATGGTGCGGTCGTTGCTCCAGGGGGAAGTTCCCGCGGTGGTGTAGCTGCCTGTGGCGTTGCCGCACTCGAGAAATTTCGTCGCGACGTACGGCACGGCGTAGCGGTTGGTTTGCTGGTTGACATTGGAGCACCCTGCCGGCGGGGTGCCGGCAGACAGCGTATTGAGGGCGGGACCGGGGGCGATGATCACTGCGACGACGGCGTTCGCGGTGCCGTTGTAAGTAATCGTGTTCGCGGTCCCGGGATTGATCGTGAGCGTGGTACCGCTGGTCACCAGCGCCCACGTTCCGGTCGTGACCGCGTACCAGAGCGGCTCGCCATAGCCGTCCCGGATCTGGTCGACGCCGAGCGTTTCCCAGGGAAGCCGGCCGACCGAGGAGCAGGTTGGAAACGAAGGCGATACGACAGGGGCGGCGACGCCGTCAGCGCTAGTGCCGGGTTGGCCGAGCGATTCCGGGCAGGGGAGCCGCCCGGGGTAGTTTTCCGTCGGATCGGCGGCCTTTTGCGCGACGTAGGCGAGAAGCGCCTTCTTTGCGGTGCTGAGGGCGAGCCCCGTCTTTGTTTCCCGGTCCGCGGTGGTCGGCGCTGCCTTGCCGAGCGCGCCGACCGTGAACCAGGCCACCCCGAGAATCAGCACCGTGGCGAACAGGATCAGGGCGGCGCCGCGCTGCGTGCGCCGGCCGGCGCAAGACCGGTTAGCGGGGCTTGACACTGCGGGGCCCGATCTTGATCTCGCCCTCACCGATCAGGTCGCGCACCTCGCCGCTGCCGCGGTCCAGCGACTCGCCGACGCGCAGGTCGGAGCGTTGCGCGCCTTCGCCCGCCGGAATCGAGACGCGGCCCGGACTCGAACCCGATGGCGCCACTTTCGCGCTGTCGGGCTGCGCGCCTTCGGGTATGGTTTCGCCGTTCACCCAGACGGTGGATTTGCCGCCCGAGCGCCGCACGGCGCCATCGACGCGCGTCACGGGGGACTCCACGACCGGCCCGGCGACCGGCTTGTCGGGGACGCGCGCCTTGCGCCGCGCATCCAGGGCCGCCCTTTGATCGGGCGTGAAGAACAGGCGCCCCAGCTCCTGCGCCTGCGCGCCTGCGGCCCAGGAGGACAACGCGGCAGCGAGCACAACGGCGGCGATCGCGTTCATGTCTTGGCCGCGTGGTCGAGGATGGTGATCAGGTCGATGTCGCATTCGGCCCGCAGCCGCGGCGCGATCGACAGGCCGGTCGGCGCGGCATCGGTGCGCGTTATGGTGCAGCGCCTGATCGAGTAGTAGGCATTGCCCGATTCGCGCAGGTCGTGCAGGAAGGCGAGCAGGTCGCCCTCGTGCAGCAGCGCGATGTTCACCTTCATGGTGCTGGCGAGGAAATCCACGTTGGCCGGCTTGCCCGGCACCGAAACCAGGGTGCGCTGTCGCTCGACGATATAGCGCAGGTCGAGCAGTTCGCGCTGGGTGCGGATGCGCGTCATCGCGTCGGCCCATTCCAGGCGCCGCTCCTCGCCGAGGATGTGCAGGCTTTTCAGCCTCATGTAGACCGCCAGCTTGTCGTTGACTTCCTTTTCCTCTTCGGCAATCCGCGTAAGCCGCTCGCGCGCCTGCGCTCGCTCGTCGCGCGCAGTTGCCAACTGCCCCTCGGCGAGGCGCTGCTGTTGCTGCGTCCAGTAAATCAGCCCGGCGCCCGCGGCGAGCGATGCCAGCAGCAGCGCCAGGGGGATGGCGAGTTTTTTCAGTTCTGTGGCGGAAAAACTCATTTCAACTCGCGGCCCACGGTGATGACGAATCTCGGCGCCTCGGTGCCTTCGCCGGTGCCGATGTCACCGGACAGCGTGCCTTCGGAGGTGACGTCGAAGGGCAGCTGCGTGCGCAGGATGCGCCAGGCAGGGTCGGTGCGCAGCGCTTCGGCAAAGCGCTGCACCTGCCCGGTGATCGCGCGATAGTCCGAGCGCTTGGTCGCATTCACCCGCCCCGTGACCTCGAGCATTTGCAGCATTCCCCCCGCTGCTGCCGGGGCATCGGCCGGTTGTGTCCCCGCGGGCTTCGCTGCGGCGGCCGCGGCGCCCGCGCCGCCGGCTTCGGAGGCTTTCCCGACGCGCCACATGATCGACTCGATCTCCATCTGGGGAAATTTCTCCACGACCTGCGACAGGTACACCATCGCCGGCTCGAGCGATGCGGACTGCGACGCGATCCTGGTGAACTCGACCACGGTCGCCTTCAAATTGTCGGTGGTGGTCTGCGTGACCGGGAAGGACGCGGTGATCCGCTCGTACTGCTGGGCGGCTTCGCGCGCCTCGCTTTGCTGCTGCGTTATCTGGTTGCCCAGGCTGAACAGGTCGATCCACTGGACTCCGGCGAACAGCACGCAGGCGCCGAACGCGACCGCGCTGGCCGCGGCGATCCAGCGCTGCAGCCTCCAGATGAAAAAGCTGCGCCGGTCCTCGACGCGGGCGAACTGGTCCTTCGGCGGGCTCTTGATCGCGAGGTGCAGGAAAAGCTGCTCGCCGGGCGCGTTGGCGCCGATGTCCTTGATGCCGACCTTGCGCGCCGCCTCCTGCACGGCGACGGTATGGAACGCGAGACGCGCGTCCGATACCAGCGCCTGCTCGAAATTCGCGCGCTGCGCGGCGGGCGCGACCACGATCACCTGGATCGGCGGACCGTCGCGCGGCAAGGCCCTGAGGGTCGTCAGGTATTGGGCCAGCCGCAGCGTCTCCGCCCGCACGAACGCCGCTTGCGCTTCCGGCGTCATGTCCGCGGTCCGCTCGAGGCGCGCGAAACGCAGGCGGCCGTCCTCCACGTAGCATTGCCGCAATCCGGTGCTGTTCGCGGTCACGACGAACGCGCGCCCGCCGCGCACGCCGAGCCGCGCCGCCAGCGCCGGCGCGAGCAACGGGATCGAATACACGCCCGACAGCCGCGCGCCCGAGGCAGCGAGCGCGTCCAGCCATTCGGAGAACTGCTGGGTGTTGGTGAACGAGGCGAGCAGCAGGCGCTCGCTGCGCCGCTCGCCGGTCGCGTGGCCGAGCGACAATGCGGCGGCGAGGCGCGTGTCGCGATAGCGCTGCGCGAGGCGGCGGTCGACGACGGCCTGGCGGTCGGCGCCGCGCAGGTAGGGGATCTGGTCCTCGTGAAAGTCCTCGCCGGCGAGGTCGGCGAGGATGTAAACCAGCGCTCCGCGGCGGCCCTGCATGTGGGCGCGAAAATCCTCCAGCCCCTGGCCGTCGGCGGCGAACTTCCCCTCCAGCTCCAGCCCGCGGCCGGCCCACCGGTACAGCGCGTGCCCGGTAGCGGTGAAATAAATGACCAGTTTTACCGACATTGCCCTAGAACTTCATTTTCGAAATCGTGTCGTAGATCGGGCCCAGCACCGAGAGCATCACCCAGCCGAGGATCGCGCCGAGCAGGACCGTCATCGCCGGTTCGATCATCGCCTGCACCCGGTCGATGCCTTCCTTGACTTCGCGATTGTAGAAATAGCTCACATTCAGCAGCGCCCGGTCGAGCGCGCCGGTATTCTCGCCGATTCTCAGCATGCGGATCACCAGCGGCGGAAACAGCGCGACATCGGTGAATGCCGCGGAGAGGCCCTTGCCTTCGGCGATCTGCTGGCCCGCGGCGCGCAGCGCGTTTTCGAGCGGACGGTTGCCGACGATCTCCTCCGACGAGCGGATGGCGTCCAGCACCGTGATGCCGGAGCGGTACATCATCGCAAAGCTGGAGGCGAAGCGCGACAGGATGATCTTGCGCAGGATCGGCCCGACGTAAGGAATGCGCAGCTTCAGGTCGTCGACCGCGTAGGCGACGGCCGGGTTCGTCTTGGCGGCGGTCTTGATGCCGAACCACAGCACGAAGGGCGCGGCGACCACCGCCCACCAGTAGCCGACGAAGAAATTCGAGACCTGGATCAGGATGCGCGTCTGCAGCGGGATGTCCTGGCCCATGTTCCTGATGAAGCCGACCATCTGCGGCACCAGGTAGATCATCAGGAACAGCGTCACCAGGATCACGATGCTGCCGACGAACGCGGGGTACAGGAGGATTTTCTTGGTTTGCTGGGCAAGCTCGTCTTCCCATTTCAGGGTCTCGGCGAGGCTCTTCAGCACTTCCGGGAGTTTTCCCGTCTGCTCGCCCGAGCGGATCAGGCTGACGACGACCTTGCCGAACACTTCCGGGTAATCGGCGAGCGCCTGCGACAGGCTCTTGCCGCCCTCGATGGTTTCCACCAGGCCGCCGACGACTTCGCGGAAACGCAGGTTCTCGACGCTTTCGCGCAGATCGATCAGGCCTTCGACGATGGGCACGCCGGCGCCGGCGAGCTGCTCGAGATGGAAGCAGAAATTGATCAGGTCCTGGCGCTTGACCCCGGAGCCGCCGATGAGCCGCGATTTCTGCGTGCTCTGCGCTCCCGTGACCAGGTCGAGCCCCATCCGGGCGAGGCGCTGCTCGAGGTCGAAGACGTTGCCGGCATCGACGCGGCCGATCACCGCCTTGCCGTTGGCGTCGATTGCCTTGTAGGTATACAGAGGCATTGCGCTAGGTTACCGGAGGCGCCGGGGGGCACGGGGGATGTTTTCCCCTGTACCGAGTCATGCCATGCGGTCGGTCAGGTCGGCGACGCGCATGAGTTCATCCACGCTCGTCACGCCGCTGCGCACCAGCCGGATGCCGTCGTCGGCGAGCGGCTTGAAGCCTTTCGCGCGCGCGGCGGTGAGGATTTCGCGCGCCGTGGCGCGGCGCGCCACCAGTTCGTCGATCGCGGGATCCATTTTCAGTATCTCCATGATGCCGACGCGGCCGCGGTAGCCCTGGTAGTCGCACTGCTCGCAGCCCACGGAGCGGAACAGCGCCGCGGGTTCGGCCGGCGTGATGCCGAGCAGGCGCCGCTCCTTGACTTCGGGATCGTAGGACTGGCGGCAGGTGCGGCAAAGCTTCCTCACCAGCCGCTGGGCGATGATGCCGATGATATTGCCCGCCATGATGTCGGGAACGATGCCGATGTCGAGCAGCCGCGGAATCGCGCCGACGGCGGAATTGGTGTGCAGCGTCGTATAGACCTGGTGGCCGGTCATCGCGGCGCGGAACGCCATCTCGGCGGTTTCCTCGTCGCGCACCTCGCCGACGAGGATCGCGTCGGGGTCCTGGCGCATCAGGGCGCGGATGCCGTTGGCGAAATCCAGCTTCGCCGCTTCCGCCACCGAGGTCTGGCGGATCAGCGTCATCGGGTACTCGACCGGATCTTCCAGCGTCATGATGTTCACGGCGTCGGAATTGATGTGATTCAGGATCGAGTAGAGCGTGGTCGTCTTGCCGCTGCCGGTCGGGCCGGTGACCATGATGATGCCCTCCGGGCGCGCGATCATGCGCTTGAGCAGCTCGAGTTGCGACTCTTCCAAGTTGAGGCGGTCGAGCGGCACGATGCCCTTCTGCCGGTCGAGAATCCGCAGCACGACGTTTTCGCCGTGGGTGGTGGGCAGGCTGGCGACCCGGAAGTCGATCACGCGCCCGGCCATCGTCGCCGAGATGCGGCCGTCCTGCGGGGCGCGCGTTTCGGCGATGTTCATTTTCGCCATCACCTTCAGCCGCACGGCCATCGCCGGCCAGTAGGTCTTGTGCAGGCTGCGGATCTGGCGCAGCACGCCGTCGATGCGGTAGCGGATGCGCAGGAAGTTCTGTTCCGGCTCGAAATGGATGTCGGAGGCGCTGCGCTCGACCCCGTCGGCAAGCAGGGCCGAAATGAGGCGCACCACCGGCTGGCTGTATTCGTCGCCTTCGGAAATCGAGGTGTAGTCCACCTCGCCGGTTTCGATCTCTCGCAGGATGCCGTCGATCGAGAACTCGTGGCCGTAGTAGTGCTCGATCGCGCGTTCGATCTCGGAGTCGCCCGCCAGGCGCAGCTCGATCTCCTGATCGCCCTTGAGGAGGGCGCGCAGCTGGTCCACCGCGACGATGTTGTTGGTGTCGGCCAGGGCGACGATGAATTTCTTCGCCTGGCGGTCGAGCGCCACCGGAAACATGCGGTAGCGCCGCGCCAGCTCCCTCGGCAGCATCTTCAGCGCCGCCGGATCGACGATGATGTGCGCGAGGTCGACCGACTGCAGCCCGAGCTTCTCGGACAGGGCATCGCGCAGCGTCGCCTCGGACACGAAGCCGAGCTGGACCAGCAGCCGCCCGACCGGCAGGTGCGACTTCATCTGCTCGAGCAGGGCGATCCTCAGCTGGTCCTCGGTGAGGATGCCCTGGTCGATCAGGATCTGGCCGATGTGCCGCTTTGCCTGGGGATTTGTGGGCGAATTCATCCAGCCTCAATGATACCCGGCGCGCCAACGGGCAGGCTCGTTACACTCGGTGCCGCACTGCAAAAAAATGTCAGCGGGAGAGCTGCTGCACGCGTGTGCGCGCGCTATCCAGGTCGAAATCGGCGTTGCGCTTTTCCGCCAGCACAAGCGCGCGCCGGTAATATTCCAGGGCGAGTTTCGGCTGGCGCAACTGGTCGATGCTGACGGCGAGATTGAAGGCGAAATCCGGGTTGTCGGGGTCGGTCGCAAAGGCCTTGAAATATGCCTGTTGCGCTTCGGCCCAGCGGCCCTGCTCGGCATACTGGTTGCCGAGCGTGAAATAGAGCACGTTCGCCCCGCTGTCGGCGGCGATCAGCGATTTGACGCGGCTCTCGATCTGCACCGGGTCGAGTTGCCGGCCGCGCAACGCGAGCATGCCGGCCTGTGCGTTCGGATCGCGCGGGTCCGACTGCAGCACGCGCTGGTAATAGCCGTCGGCGAGGTCGTAGCGTTGCGAACGCATCTCGACCGCGGCAAGGCCGAGCAGCGCGTCGCGGTTCGCAGGCTCATCGCGCAGCGCAAGCAGGTACGCCTCGCGGGCCTTCGTCAGGTCGCCGGACTGGTATGCGGCGTATCCGGCACTGACCTGCGGATGAATCTGCGGCCCGCCGCGGTTGATGGTGAGCGGCCGTTCATCGTTGTTTGCGGCGGCCGGCTTGCTGCGGGGTGTCCGGGCGGCTGCCACGGCAGGCGCAGCCGTCGCGGGCGCGCCGACCGGCGACGCAGCAGTGGCCGCGGCAGCCGGCGTTGCGGTTGCCGCTGCGGCCGGAGTCTGCACGGAGGGCGTGGCCGGCAGGCCGGCAATTGCGCCGGGACCCTGCGACGCCTGCCCGAGGCCAGGCGCGGGTGCTGCCGTCGGAGCGGCGGCGGCGACCGGTTTCTCATCCGCGGAGCGAGCCGGATTCGTATTCACGAGCGAGGGCGCGGGGCGCAGCTGGGCCCAGAAATAGGCCACCGTGCCGAGCGCGAATGCGCCGAGCACGCCGACCGTGATGTAGAAGGGCATGCGCGGGTTCGGTTCCCTGACTTTCGCCTCGAACACTCTTTGCGCGGTGATGCGCTCGGCATTCGATGCTTCGGCTTGCGCGCGCCGGTTCTCCCGCCGCGGCGGCGTTTTGGTTTCGGGCGCCGGTGCGGGTTCCTCGGCGAGGGCGAGTTCCAGCGGCGCGGCCTTGGCCTGCGTGCCGGAGCGCAGGTCTTCGCTGAGGATTTCCAGCGGCGCGGAGATGTCGGGCAGTTCGTCGCGCCTGGTGACGTGCTTGCCGTCGTCGAGGACCGTGGCCTCGGGGTCGAAGGGGCTTGCTGCCGCGTCGGCGCCTTTGGCGCGCCGTTGCGCTTCTTCCTTGGCTTTTTCCGCCTTCTTCAGCGCATCGAGCAGCAGGCTCATGTCACTTGGCGGGCGGTTACCGGCTCGGGTTGGGCTTCAGGAAATAATTGCTGTCCGGAAGCAGGCCGCGCAGGCGGGAGTAATCGCCGTCCATGCTCGCCTCGCGGATAACCGTCGGGCGCAGGAAAATAACCAGTTCGGTTTTCTGGTTGAGATCCTTGCGCTGTCCCAGCAACTGGCCGACGCCGGGGATTGTACGCACCCCCGGGATCTGGTCCTCGGTGCTGGATACCGAATCCTGCATCAGGCCGCCGAGCACGGCGGTCTCGCCGCTTTGCACGCGCATCACCGATTCCATCTCGCGCGTCTGGATCACCGGGATCAGGCTGGCAATCGCAGGTGTCGAGCAATTGTTGACGCCCACGCCGCATGGATTAGCGAGCGACGGATTCGGGTCGGCGACATCAGTCAGCTTGCGCGAGATCGTCGGCCGGATGTTCAGCAGCACGGTATCGCCCTCGCTGATCTGCGGCACCACCGCCATGATGAAACCGACCGGCACGGAGTTGACGGTAGTGGTGAATGTGGTGATCGCCGGGGCGTTGGCGGATGCAACGGTGTTTGCCGTGATGGTGAAGTACACCAGGTTGTCCACGACCTTGAGCACCGCGGTCTGATTGTTGAGCACGCTCAGTTTCGGGCTGGAGAGCACCCGCACGTCGCCGAAGGACTCGAGCAACTTGATCGTGCCAGCGATGCCCAGTCCCGGGCCGCTCGAGAAGCCAAGCGTAAATGCATTGGTGTTGACGCCGGCAGGCGTCGCGCCGGAGGCCTGCGCGAAACCGAATCCGGCGGCGTTCCGCACGCGCGTCCAGTCGATGCCGCGCTGATACTGGTTGTTCAACTGGACTTCCGCGATGGTGGCTTCGATCAGTACCTGGCGCCGGGCGCTCGACATCACCTGGTCGAGGAATTCCTGGACCTTCTCGTGCTGGCGCGAGGTCGCGCGAATGCTGAGCACGCCCGTTTCCGGGTTGGCGATCACCGAGGCGGCTTCGCGGAACTCCACCGTCTGTTGCGCCGGTGCGGGCGCTCCAGTTTGCGCCGCAGGCGCTGCTCCCGCCGCGGGCGCGGCTGCGGCGGCCGGCGCCGCACCCGGCGGGGAGGCGGTCGTAATGATCTTGTCGGTCTCCCGCAGGAGGTCCTTGACGTTGGCGACCAGGGTTTCCCAGAACTTGTTGATCGAGGAGGTTTTGATGATCGAGGTCGAATTATTCACCGCCCCGCTGCCGCCGCCGCTGCTGGCGGTCGCCCCCGAGCCGCTCACGTTCGTGGAGAGGTTCGCCTGGCTCGTTGAATCACGCGACAGGTTGACATAGTCGATGCGGTAGATGTGCAGGTACGGCGTGTCGCGCATCACCGACAAGGTCTGGCCGTCGATCTCGTAGCGCATGTCGACCTGCCTCGAGATCCTGCCGAGAAGCTGGGGCAGCGTCTGCTCGATCGCATTGAGCGTTACCGAACCGGTGACGCCCGGATGGATGTCGACATTGAGCTTGGCGTCGCGCGCGAGCGCGAACAGCAGGTCCTGCACGCGCACGTTGTTGACCACGACCGAGTAGGTTTCGGCCCGCGGCGCCGGCGTGGGCGGCGGCAAGATCGGCGCGACCCGGACCGGCGCCGGAATCGTTCCTTCGGGACGCGCCTCGCCGGCGAGAACGTGGGACGGGGAGGGTTTGAGCGGCGTTTGTCCGCAGCCCGTCAGCACCAGCGCCAGCACCGCGACGGCGACCGCCTCGGTCAGCCCAAGCCCGCGCGAGGTTTCTCCCATCGGACTAGCATAGCATGATTTTCTCAGGAAAATCTGCTAAGCATTTGTCGGCATGACGTTTTCTGACTTCTGGCCGGGGCGCGGCGAGGGCTCTAAATGGATGCCCTGAGTTCCGCGAAACTGCGCAAATCGAGCTGGAACGCGTTGAGGTACTTCGGCGGCAATCGTCGGGCGGCCCCGGCTGCGGTTTCTTTGTCGGCGTAGGCGCCGTAAACCACGCGAACGAAGTAGCGCGACCCGGTGGCGACCGGGATCACGTAGATTTCCGACAGAGGCACCAGGTCGCGGGCACGCATCAGAAAGCGCTCCATGCGTGCGCCGTCGCTGTTCTCCGCGACAAAAAGCTCGATGCTGTAGCCCGCATCCGGCGCGCTTTCGAGTTTTTCGCGCGCGGCGGCGAGGCGTTCGCGCAGCAGGGGATTGCGGCCTGCGTTGTAGCCGTCCAGGCGCCGCAGCTGTTCGGGCGAAAGCGTCGGCGCAGGAGGTTTTTCGGGGATTTGCGCCGCCGCGGCCGCCGGCGGCGCGGGAGGAGCGACGGGGACGGCAGCCGCCGGTGCCGGCGCAACCGGGACGGCGGCGGCGGGGACATTCCTGCCCCGCTCGAGCCAATGGAAAACAGCTGCGCCGGCCACGGCGCCGAGCGCGAGCAGGGCGGCCGCTGCCGCGAGCGCCCGGGCGCGGCGCGGCCCGCCGCCGGCGATCGGGGCGAAATCGGAATCGGCGATCGCGGCGCGCACCTGCCGCGGCGTCACCGCGTGCGTGTTGGCGGCGAAGGCCGCGAGCAGCGATTTGTCGCACAGCACGTTGACGCGGCGCGTGAGCCCGCTGGAAGCGCGGGCGATCGCCGCGATCGCGGGGGCCGAGAAAACTTCGGGGCCCTTGTAGCCGGCGGCGCGCATGCGGAATGAAACGTACTTGGCGACTTCGTCCACGGCGAGCGGCCGGGTACGGAAGCTGTGCGTGATGCGGTCCTTGAGCTGGCGCATGGACGACTTGTTGAGCGCTTCGTCGAGCTCCGGCTGGCCGAAGAGCACGATCTGCAGCAGTTTGTGGCGGCTCGATTCGAGGTTCGACAGCAGGCGCACCTGCTCCAGGGTGTCCTCCGGCATGGCATGCGCCTCGTCGATCATCACCACCACCCGCCGACCGCTCCCGTACAGATCGATCAGCTTTGCCTGCAGGTCGCGCAGGGCCGATGCGGCGGGTTCATCGCTCGCCGGCCTGCCGAGTTCTTCGGCGATGGCGTGCAGGATCTCCGTGCGCGAATACGAAGGGTTGGCGAGGAATACCGTCTCGACTTCCGGCGGCAGGCGCGCCATCAGCACCCGGCACAGCGTGGTCTTGCCGCTGCCGATTTCGCCGCTGACCTTGACGATACCCTCGTCGTGCAGGATCGCGTACAGCAGCCCCTCCAGCGTCGCGCCGCGGTCGGCGCCGTCGAAGAAGAAATCCGGATGCGGCGTGATGCGGAACGGCGGTTCGCCGAGGCCGAAGTGCTCGAGGTAGAGGGCCACCGGCTAGCTCTCCTTGTCTTCCGGCGTGTTCATCCGGCTGTAGAGCGTGGTGCGGTTGACGCCAAGCAGCTTGGCCGCCTGGCTGACGTTGCCGCGCGTGAGCTTGAGCGCGGCCTCGATATAACCGCGCTCGATCGATTGCAGCATCTCGTCGAGACGGACGCCGCGGCTGCGTTCGAGGTGGCGCAGCGCCTGCGAGAGCACGTCGCCGTCGCCCGGGGGGGTATCGGCCGGTACGGTGGACGCGAGGTCGAACTCGGGCTCCAGGTCGGCCGCCGGCAGCGCGCGGCCGGCGTGCTTGGTGGTGAGCCGGATCACGATGTTGCGCAACTCGCGCACATTGCCCGGAAAGGGGTAGGCGAGCCAGCGCCGCTCGGCGCCGTCATCCAGCGAGAACGGTTGCACCCCCGACTTCTCGGCGTAGAAGCGGCGGAAATGCTCCAGGAGCAGCAGCTTGTCGCGCTCCATCTCCCGCAACGGCGGCACGGCAAGCGTGAACACCGACAGCCGGTGATAGAGGTCCGGCCGGAAGGCCCCCTTCCTGACCGCCTGCCGCAGGTCCCGGTTGCTCGCGGCGATGACGCGCGCGCGCGACACATGGCTCGCGGTTTCGCCCACGCGCTGGTATTCGCCGTTCTCGAGAACACGCAACAGCTTCGCCTGCATCTCCAGCGGCAGTTCGCCGATCTCGTCGAGGAACAGGGTGCCGTCGCCCGCGTCCTCGAAATAGCCCGACTTGGTGGCGAGCGCGCCGGTGAACGCTCCCTTGGCATGGCCGAACAGCGTCGGCTCGACCAGCGTCGGCGCGATCGCCGCGCAGTTGAGCGCGAAGTACGGCTTGTCCGAGCGCGCCGACAGCCTGTGCAGGCTCTGCGCGACCAGTTCCTTGCCGCTGCCCGACTCCCCTTCGATCAGCACCGGGAACGGCGAGTCGGCGAACTGCGCGAGCTGGCTCTTGAGCTTCATGAGCGCCGGGCTCTGGCCGAGCAGTTCCTCGGCGCCGCGGGCGTGGCTCAGCTCCGCGTCGCGCACCGCAAGGGCGCGCGCGAGGATCTTTTTCAGCGCGGCCGGGTCGCAGGGCTTGGCGACGAATTCAGCGGCGCCGAGCGCCCGTGCATGGCGCGCATGCGCCGCATCGTTCTGCCCGGACAGCACGAAGATGCGCATTCCCGGGGAGTGGGCCAGCAGGTCGGCGATCAGCAGGAACCCCTGGTCCGGCGAGTGGGGCGTGGGCGGCAAACCAAGGTCCACCAGCGCGAGCTGGGGCGCCTCGGGCAGCTGGCGCAGCAGATCGATCGCATGCTGACGGGATTCGCAGGCGAGTACTTCGAACTCCGCGCCGAGCGCAAACGACAGCGTGTCGGCGATCAACGCGTCGTCGTCGACGATCAAGAGGCGCGGCCGGCCTTCAGGCGTTGACTGCAGGGGCATCGGTATCGCTTCTAATGCATCTCAGGAACGCGCGCTCGAGGTTTTCCTCCCCGTAGCGCCGGCACAGCTCGGCGGGCGCGCCGCGAAAACGCAATTTCCCGCCATCCAGCACGCCGATCGCCGAGCACAGTTCCTCGACGTCGGCGAGCACGTGCGAAGTGAAGAACAGCGCCCGCCCGTCGCGCCGCAGGCGTGCCAGCACCGCCTTCACCGCTACCCGCCCGGCCGGATCGAGCCCGCTCATCGGCTCATCCAGTATGTACAGGTCCCGTTCCAGCAGGAAGCAGCCGGCGAGGCCCAGCTTCTGCGTCATCCCCTTCGACAGCTGGCGGACCGGGCGCTCCAGTGCCTGCGGGTCCAGCTCGAGTTCCACCGCCAGCGCGTTCGCGCGCGCGGCATCGAATCGCGCCCCTGCCAGTTCAAGAGTCATGGCGAGAAATTCGCGGCCGAGCAGGTAGTAGGGCGGCACGAAGCGTTCCGGCACGTAAGCAAGGCGGCGGCGGGCGCCCGCCTGGCGGCTGTCGACGCCGAAAATCTCGACGCGGCCGGCGTCCAGCGCGCACAGGTCGAGGGCGCATTTGATGAGGGTGGTTTTGCCGGCGCCGTTGGCGCCCACCAGCCCGACCGCCGTTGCCGGCGCGACCTCCAGCCCGACGCCGTCCAGGGCCCGGCGCGCGCCGAAGCGCTTGACGAGCCCCTCGGCGCGAAAAGCTGCGGCGGTCGCGGGGGCTTCCATGCGGTCGATACTATAATCCCGGCTTCCGTTGCGCATCCCTCCTGCCGTGGCCAGTGCTCCCATCGTCGAGATAGAGAATGTCACGTTCGGCTACGACGCCGCGCGGCCGGTGCTGCATGGCGTAAGCCTGCGGATCGAGTCGGGCCGCGTGGTGGGCATCATGGGCCAGTCCGGCTGCGGCAAGACGACCCTGCTGCGGATCATCGCCGGCTGGCTCAAGGCGAGCGCCGGCACGACCCGGGTGCTGGGCGAGAACCTGGACGCGCTGGACAGCGCCGGTGTTTTTGCCCTGCGCAGGAAGATGGGCATGCTGTTCCAGTTCGGGGCACTGTTCACCGACATGACGGTGTTTGACAATGTCGCCTTCCAGATGCGCGAGCATACCGACCTGCCGGAGGAACTCATCGGCGATCTGGTGATGCTGAAGCTGGAAGCCGTCGGGCTGCGCGGTGCGGCCCGGTTGATGCCCTCGGCGCTCTCCGGCGGCATGGCGCGGCGCGTGGCGCTGGCGCGCGCCATCGCGCTGGACCCGCATCTCATGCTCTACGATGAGCCGTTCACCGGCCTCGACCCGATCTCCCTGGGAGTGATCGCGCGCCTGATCCGCACGCTGAACGACTCGCTGGGCCAGACGTCGATCGTGGTCAGCCATGACGTCGAGGAGTGTTTTGCCATCGTGGACTACGTGTATTTCGTGTCGGACGGACGGATCGTCGCGCAGGGTACGCCCGAAGAGCTGCGCCGCTCCGCGGAGCCCTTCGTCGTCCAGTTCGTCCATGGCGAAACGGACGGCCCGATCCCGTTCCACTACCCCGCGCCGGGATACCAGGCCGACCTTGCCGTCGTGGCTGAGCGTGGCTGAGCGCACGCCGTCCGCCGGGCTGCGGCAGTGGCTGGAGGGCCTGGGCCATGCCGTCACGTCGAAAATCTGGCGGCTGGGCTTTGCGGCGCGCTTCTTCGGCGCCGTGCTGCTGCATTCGGGCACCGCTTTCCGGCGCTTCGGCCTGACGATCCGGGAGATCTATTTCGCGGGCGTGCAGTCGATGATCATCATCCTGGTCTCCGGGTTGTTCGTCGGCATGGTCCTGGGTTTGCAGGGCTACGACACCTTGCAGCGCTACGGCTCGGGCGAGGCGCTCGGCGTGCTGGTTGCGTTGTCGCTGGTGCGCGAGCTCGGCCCGGTAGTCGCCGGGCTGCTGTTCGCCAGCCGGGCGGGATCGGCGATTACCGCCGAGATCGGCCTGATGAAGGCGACCGAGCAGATCGCCGCCATGGAAATGATGGCCGTCGACCCGATCGCGCGCGTCGTGGCGCCGCGGTTCTGGGCGGGGGTCATTTCGATGCCGCTGCTGGCCGCGCTGTTTTCGGCGATGGGCATCTTCGGTGGCTATCTGATCGGGGTCCAGCTGATCGGCGTAGACGAGGGCGCCTTCTGGTCGCAGATGCAGGCCTCGGTGGACGTGCGCCAGGACGTGCTGAACGGAGTCATCAAGAGCCTGGTGTTCGGGGTGGCGGTGACCTGGATCGCGGTCTTCGAAGGCTACGACGCGCCGCCGACGGCGGAAGGGGTTTCGGGGGCCACCACCCGCACCGTGGTGACCTCCTCGCTCGCCATCCTGGCCCTGGATTTCATGCTTACCGCGCTCATGTTTACTGGAGGATCCGCCAAGTGAAACGCTCCACGATCGACATCTGGGTCGGCGTCTTCGTCGCCGCCGGCTTTGCCGGGCTGTTGTTTCTTGCGCTAAAGGTGGGTAATTTGGCCTCTTTCTCGACCGCCCAGACATATCAGGTGCAGGCCAAGTTTGCTAACATAGGCGGACTGAAGGTGCGGGCGCCGATCAAGAGCGCGGGGGTGGTCGTGGGGCGGGTGTCGAACGTGACGTTCGACAATGAAAGCTACGAGGCCATCGTTTCGTTCAACATAGACGCGCAATACAAGTTTCCGCGGGATACTTCGGCCAAGATCCTCACGTCGGGGCTGCTGGGCGAGCAGTACGTCGGGCTGGAAGCCGGCGGCGACGGGGTGATGCTGAAGGAGGGGGACCGCTTGCGGCTGACGCAATCGGCGGTGGTGCTGGAAAATCTGATCAGCCAGTTCCTGTTCAACAAGGCGGCTGAGGGCAAGGACAGCAAGGACGGCAAGTGAAGATGAAACGCTCGGCCAGGAACTTTTTTCTCTCGCTGATCCTTTCCGGGTTGGCGGGTTGCGCCACGACCGGCGGCGACGCGCGCGACCCGTTCGAGGGATTCAATCGCACGATGTATTCCTTCAACGACGGCTTCGACCAGGCGATCGGCAAGCCGGTGTCGACCGCGTACCGGGACGCCTTGCCCGCCCCGGTCCGTACCTGGATACGGAATTTCTTCGCCAACATCGCCGATCTCTGGATCGGCGCCAACGATCTCCTGCAGGGCAAGCCTGCCGATGCGGTCACCGATTGGGCGCGCTTCGCCTTCAATACGACGATCGGGCTGTTCGGCATCAACGACGTGGCCTCCGACTTCGGACTGGAGAAGCACGACGAGGATTTCGGCCAGACCTTCGGCCGCTGGGGATTCGAAGACGGCGCCTACCTCGTCTGGCCGTTCCTTGGGTCGAGCAGCGTGCGCGACAGCGCCGGCCTGATCCCGGACTTTCACTTTGACCCGGTGCTGCGGCACAAGCCGGTGCGCGTGCGCAACACCATGACCGTGGTGCGCGCGATCAGCAAGCGCGCCGACCTGCTCGACGCCAGCCGCATCCTCGAAGAGGCGGCGCTCGACAAGTACGTGTTCCAGCGCGACGCATACCTGCAGCGCCGCCGCAGCCAGGTTTACGACGGCAACCCGCCGCGCGCGGAGCGCGAGGCGCCGCGCGCCGAAGCGGACGAGTCCGAGACGCCGCAGCCGGCGGCGCAACCGGCCGTGACGCCGGCCGTCCAGTCTTCCGCCGTGCCGGCACTGCCGGCGCTGCTGCCGACCCCCGAGGCGGCGGTTTCTGCCAGGCAGAGTCCCGGGCTAGACGCGGCAGCGCGGCTGCTCGAGCAGCCTGCTTTGGCCGCAGCCAGCGCCGGAGACTAGGATGTTCCCGCTGCTCGCCCGCTTCGCGGCCGCAGGCGCGACGGCGGCTCTCGTTCTGGCAGGCGGCGCGCGAGCGCAGGCGCAGCCGGACCTGCAGGCGCCCGACGTGCTGGTGAAGAACGTCACGCTGGAAGTGGTCGACATCATCCAGAAGGACAAGGACATCCAGGCGGGCGACCGCAAGAAAGTGATCGCGCTCATCGAGACCAAGGTCCTGCCGCACTTCAATTTCCAGGCGATGACGGCGAGTGCGGTCGGCCGCAACTGGGACAAGGCAAGCGCCGACCAGAAGGCGCACCTGATGGAAGAGTTCAAGACCCTGCTGGTGCGCACCTACGCGAGCGCGCTTGCTTCCTACAGCAACCAGAGGTTCGACTTCCGCCCGCTGCGCGCCAAGCCGACCGATACGGACGTCACGGTAAACGTCCGCGTCATGCAGTCGGCCGCGCAGCCCGTGACGATCGACTACGACATGGAAAAGCGGCCCGGCGGCTGGAAGGTGTGGGATGTGCGCGTCGGCGGCATCAGCCTGGTGGCGAACTACCGCACCGAATTCGACAACCTGGTGCGCGATTCCGGGCTCGACGGCCTGATCAAGGCGCTGCAGGTAAAGAACAAGTCGCTCGAGCGCGGCCCGGTCGCCGCCGGGGCGGGAAAAAAATGATCCGGCGCGAAGGCGAACGCCTGGTCGTGAGCGGCAGCCTGACGCTCGCCAGCGTTGCCGCGGCCCTGCGCGAGGGCAACGCTGCGATCGGCGAGGGCGTGCGTACCGTGGACCTCGCGGAAGTGGGCGAGCTCGACTCCTCTGCGCTCGCGCTGCTGCTTGCCTGGCTGCGCGAGGCCAAGCGGCAGAACCGCGGCCTTGCGTTCGCCAACCTTCCCCAGGGCCTCACCACCATAGCCCGTCTGTACGGCGTGGCGGAACTGCTGCCCACCGCTTCCCCGGCGCATCACTGAGTTCGCCCGCCCGCGCGATCGTGCCCGAGCACGTGGTCGCGGGCACGCCCGCCCATGACCTTCGCCATCGAAGCCCTGAACGTAGAGAAGCGCTACGGCGCGCTGCAAGCGCTCGCCGGGGTGAGTCTCGCGGTCGCCGAGGGTGAATTCTTCGGGCTGCTCGGGCCGAACGGTGCGGGCAAAACGACCCTGATCAGCATCATCGCCGGGCTCGCGCGCGCGAGCGCCGGCAAGGTGCGGGTGATGGGCGCGGACGTGGTCGGCGACTACCGGCGCGCGCGCCGCATGCTCGGCGTCGTGCCCCAGGAACTGGTGTTCGACCCGTTCTTCACCGTGCGCGAGACGCTGCGCATCCAGTCGGGTTATTTCGGGCTGCGCAACAACGACGCCTGGATCGACGAGGTGATCCACCACCTTGATCTGGGCGCGAAGGTCGACGCCAACATGCGCACGCTCTCCGGGGGCATGAAGCGGCGCGTGCTGGTGGCGCAGGCACTGGTGCACCGGCCGCCGGTAATCGTGCTGGACGAGCCGACCGCCGGCGTGGACGTGGGACTGCGCCAGGGCCTCTGGCAGTTCATCCGGCGACTGAATCGCGACGGCCACACCATCGTGCTGACCACGCACTACCTCGAGGAAGCCGAGGAGCTGTGCGACCGCATCGCCATGCTCAAGGCGGGAAAAGTCGTCGCGCTCGATTCGACGCGCAACCTGCTCGAGAATTTCTCCGGCCTGGTGCTGAAGATCCGCCTGGACCAGGATGCGCTGCCCGGGGGTTTTGACGCGGGCCTGGTTGCCAACGTGGTCGCCGGCGAGGATGGCCGCTTCACGCTGAGGCTGCGCGACTACTACGCGCTGGAACAGGTGCTGCACCGTGTGCGGGAGGCGGGTATCGCGATCAAGGAACTGGAGCTCGAGCCGCCCGATCTCGAGGACGTCTTCCTGCGCGTGATGGAGAAACACTGATGGGCGGCTTCCCGACGCTGCTCTACAAGGAACTGCTGCGCTTCTGGAAGGTGAGCTTCCAGACGGTCGCCGCACCGGTGCTGACCGCGCTGCTGTATCTCGTCGTCTTCGCGTACGCGCTTGGCGGGCGCGTGCGCGTGTTCGAGCAGATGAGCTATGCCCAGTTCCTGGTGCCCGGCCTCGTCATGATGAGCGTGCTGCAGAACGCCTTCGCCAACAGTTCCTCCAGCCTGATCCAGTCGAAGATCAGCGGCAATCTCGTCTTCATGATGCTGCCGCCGATCTCCTACCTTGAATTTTTCGGCGCCTACGTGCTCGCCTCGATGATCCGCGGCCTGGTGGTCGGCTCGGGCGTCCTGGTGGTGACGGTATGGTTCGTCGATCTGCACCTTGTCGCGCCGCTCTGGGTGCTGGCGTTCGCGCTGCTCGGTTCCGCGATCCTCGGCGCGCTCGGCCTGGTCGCCGGCATCTGGGCCGACAAATTCGACCAGATCGCCGCGTTCCAGAATTTCGTCATCCTGCCGCTGACGTTCCTCTCCGGCGTGTTCTACTCGATCCACTCGCTGCCGGCCCTGTGGCAGACGGCGTCGCACTTCAATCCGTTTTTCTACATGATCGACGGTTTCCGCTACGGCTTCTTCGGCGTTTCCGATTTCCCGCCGCTCGCGAGCCTGGCGGTCATCGCGGTAAGCTTTGTGCTGCTCTCCGCGGCCTGCCTGCTGATGCTGCGCTCGGGCTACAAACTGAGGCAATAGGGATGGTGACTCCTGAAAGCGTGAAGAGCGGGATCGCGGCGGGACTTGCCTGCGAACATCTCGAAGTCATCGGCGACGGCCAGCACTTTCAGGCCGTCATCGTGTGCGGTGCTTTTGAAGGCAAGAGTCGAGTACAGCGGCATCAGCTTGTCTACAAGGCGCTGGGTGAACGAATGCGCGAGGAAATTCATGCGCTGTCGATGCAGACCTTGACGCCTGCCGAATGGAAGCCCGGTGGATAAGCTGCTGATCACCGGCGGCCGTCCGCTCGAAGGCGCGGTGCGCATTTCCGGCGCGAAGAACGCAGCGCTGCCGGTGATGGCGGCGACGCTGCTCGCGCCCGGAGTGCACCGGCTGCGCAACGTGCCGCGGCTGCGCGACACGCAGACCTTCGCCCGCGTACTCGAGCTGCTGGGCGCGAAGGTGGCCTTCGAGGGCAATCTGCTCACCATCGATACGCAGGGCGTGAACTCGGTCGAGGCGCCCTACGAGCTGGTGAAGACCATGCGCGCGAGCATCTACGTGCTCGGGCCGCTGCTGGCGCGCTTCGGCCGGGCGAAGGTGTCGCTGCCCGGCGGCTGCGCCTGGGGGCCGCGTCCCGTGAATCTGCACATCACCGGGCTGCAGGCGATGGGCGCCGCGCTCGACATCGAGCATGGCTACATCGTCGGCCGCGACGTGAAACTGAAGGGCGCCACCGTCGGCTTCGACGTGGTTTCGGTCGGCGCCACCGCGCAGCTGATGATGGCCGCGGTGCTCGCGGAAGGTACGACCGTGCTCGAGAACGTGGCCGTGGAGCCTGACGTGACCGCGCTGGGCGAAGTGCTCGCCGCCTGCGGCGCGCGCATCGACGGACTGGGCTCGCGGCGGCTCACCATCCGGGGGGTGAGCGCGCTGCGCCCCATCGACACCACGATCATCCCGGACCGCATTGAGGCGGCGACCTTCGCCGCCGCCGCGGCGATGACCGGCGGCAGGATCCGGCTGGAGGGCGTGGTGCCGGATCATTTCGAGGCGGCGCTGCGCAAGCTGGAGGAAACGGGTTGCGCGATCCAGCGGAACGCCGATTCGGTCGCCGTGTCGGGGCCGCCCCGCCCGAAGGCGGTGAACGTGGTCACGCAGCCCTTTCCCGGCTTTCCCACCGACATGCAGGCGCAGATGATCGCGGTCTGCGCCGTTGCCGATGGGACGAGCGTGATCGAGGACACCATTTACCTGGACCGCTTCACCCATGTGCCGGAGCTGGCGCGCATGGGCGCACGCATCGAACTGAAAGGCAACGTCGCGGTGGTGAAAGGCGCGCAGCGCCTTTCCGGCGCGCAGGTGATGGCGACCGATTTGCGCGCTTCCGCGAGCCTGGTGATGGCGGCCCTCGCCGCCGAAGGCGAAACCCTCATCGACCGCATCTACCACCTGGACCGCGGCTACGAGGCGCTGGAGAAGAAGCTGGGCGCGCTGGGCGCGCGCATCAAGCGGGTCGGCTGAGACGGGTAAACTGCAACGCATGGGCATGATCAGCATCGCGCTTTCCAAGGGACGGATCCTCGACGAGACCGCGCCGCTGCTCGCGCGCGTCGGTATCCGGCCGGCGGAACAGCCGGAAAAGTCGCGCAAGCTGATCATCGGCACCGAGCGGCGCGGCGTGCGCCTGATCGTGGTACGCGCCTCCGACGTCCCCACCTATGTCGGGCAGGGCGCCGCCGAGCTGGGCATCGCCGGCGGCGACGTGCTTGCCGAGCATGGCGGCGCGGGCCTGTATCAGCCCGTGGACCTGGGCATCGCCCGCTGCCGGATGATGGTGGCGACGCGCCGCGGCTTCGATTACCAGGCCGCCGTGCGCCAGGGCGCGCGGCTGCGCATCGCCACCAAGTACGTGCAGCTCACGCGCGCGCATTTCGAGGCCAAGGGCGTGCACGTGGACCTGATCAAGCTCTACGGCTCGATGGAGCTGGCGCCGTTGCTGGGCTTGGCGGATGCCATCGTGGACCTGGTCTCCAGCGGCAAGACGCTGCGCGCGAACGACCTGGTCGCGGTGGAGGAGATCATGCCGGTGTCGGCGCGGCTGGTCGTCAACCAGGCCGCGCTGAAAACGCGGCGCGCCGAGCTGCAACCGCTGATCGATGCTTTTGCACGCGCGGCGCAAGGCCGCGCCAGTAGATCCGCGGCAAGAAAATGAAGCTGCGCCGTCTCTCGACGCGCCAGCCCGGTTTCGACGTGAAGCTGGCGGCGCTGACCCGCTACGAAGCCGCCCAGGATGCGAAGGTTGCCGGCGTGGTGCGGGCAATCATCGCGGCGGTGCGCAAGCGGGGCGATGCCGCCGTGCTCGCGTACAGCCGCCGCTTCGACCGGGTGCGGGCGCGTTCGATTGCCGCACTCGAGGTTTCAAGGAACGAATTGCTTCTTTCATTGAAAAGAATTCCCGGCAAGGAAAAAAGCGCGCTGACCCGGGCTGCTCTGCGAATACGGCGTTTCCACGAACGGCAGCTTTCCAGGTCCTGGAAATACGCGGAAAAAGACGGCACGCAGCTCGGCCAGATCGTCACGCCGCTGGAGCGCGTCGGCATCTACGTGCCCGGCGGCAAGGCGGCCTATCCGTCCTCGGTGCTGATGAACGCGATCCCGGCCAGGGTGGCGGGCGTACCGGAAGTGGTCATGGTCAGCCCCAATCCGAACCCGCTGGTGCTCGCGGCGGCGGCCATCGCCGGCGTCGACCGGGTGATCGCCATCGGCGGCGCGCAGGCGGTGGCGGCGCTCGCCTACGGCACGCGCTCGGTGCCGCGCGTGGACAAGATCGTCGGGCCGGGCAACGCCTACGTCGCGGAAGCGAAGCGGCAGGTTTTCGGCCGGGTCGGCATCGACATGATCGCCGGGCCCTCCGAAATCCTGGTGATTTGCGACGGAACGACCGACCCGGACTGGATTGCGATGGATCTTTTCTCCCAGGCGGAGCACGACGAGCTCGCCCAGGCGATCCTGATTTCCCCGAAAAAATCCTTTCTCGACGACGTGGAACGCTCGATCGGCAGGCTGCTCCCTGGCATGCCGAGAAAGGCCACCATCAAGGCGTCGCTCGCCGGCCGCGGCGCGCTGATCGAGGCGCGCAGCTTGAACGAAGCCTGCGAGATCGCCAACCGGATCGCGCCCGAGCACCTGGAGCTGTCGGTGGCCAGGCCGCGGGCGCTGCTGCCGAAATTGCGCCATGCCGGCGCGATCTTCCTCGGCCGCTGGAGTTCGGAGGCGATCGGCGACTACTGCGCCGGCCCGAACCACATCCTGCCGACCTCGGGAACCGCGCGGTTTTCCTCGCCGCTGGGCGTCTACGACTTCCAGAAGCGCAGCAGCGTGATCAGCGTGTCGCGCAAGGGCGCGCGCACGCTCGGGCGCCTCGCGTCCACCCTGGCGCGCGGCGAAGGCCTGTTCGCCCACGCCCGGTCTGCCGAACTGCGGATGGGGAAGCGGCGATGAGCGCCGCGAAGAAGGATGTCGCATCCACGGTGATCCGGCCGGAGATCCAGGCCATGCATGCCTACCAGGTGCCGGATGCGGCCGGGCTGGTGAAGCTGGATGTGATGGAAAGCCCGTACCGGCTGCCGGAGCCGCTCGCCGCCGAGATCGGCCAGATCGTCTCCAGGGTGGCGATGAACCGCTATCCGGTCCCCGCTGCGAACGAACTGCGCGCGGTGATCCGCGAGGTGATGCAGGTACCGAAGGGCTGCGACGTGCTGCTGGGCAACGGCTCCGATGATTGCATCCAGTACATCACGGCCGCGGTGGCGCGCGAGGGCGCGGTGGTGATGGCGCCGGCGCCTTCGTTCGTGATGTTCTCGATGTACGCGCTGTTCTACCGGTTGCGTTTCGCCGGCGTCGCCTTGCGCGACGATTTTTCGCTCGACACGGAAGCCTTCCTCGCAGCGATGGCGAGGGACAAGCCGGCGCTCCTCTGGATCGCGTTTCCGAACAACCCGACCGGCAATGCGTTCCCGGTCGCCGACATCGAACGCATCGTGCGGGCCGCGCCGGGCCTGGTGGTCATCGACGAGGCCTACCAGCCATTCGCCGGGGCGACCTTCATGCCGCGGCTGGCCGAGTTCGAGAACATGGTGGTGATGCGCACCGTTTCCAAGATCGGCATGGCCGGGCTGCGGCTGGGCTACGTCTGCGGCCGTCCGGAGTGGATCGAGGCGTTCAACAAGACGCGTTCGCCGTTCAACATCAATGTACTGACCGAGGCCGTGGCGATCAAGCTGCTGCAGAACAAGCAGGTGCTGGATGCGCAGGCGGTAAAGGTGCTGGACGAGCGGGAGCGCGTGAGAGCCGAACTCGCGCGCCTGCCGGGGCTGGTCGTCTATCCGTCGGCGGCGAATTTCCTGCTGGTGCGGGCGTCCGGCGCCGCGGGCGCGGGTACGCGCGCGTTCGAGAAGATGAAAGCCTCAGGCGTGCTGGTGAAGGATTTTTCCGGCGGCCACCCGCTGCTGGAGAACTGCCTGCGGCTCACCATCGGCATGCCCGAGGAAAACCGTGCGATGATGGGCGCATTGCGCTCAGCGCTGCAGCCATGATGCGTACCGCAGAAATCAGCCGCAACACCAAGGAAACGCAGATCCGCGTCCGGCTCGACCTGGACGGCAAAGGCGTGGCGAAATTGTCGACCGGGATTCCCTTCCTCGAGCACATGCTCGACCAGGTGGCGCGCCACGGCATGCTCGACCTGGACATCGAGGCCAAGGGCGACCTGCACATCGATGCGCACCACACGGTCGAGGACATCGGCATCACGCTCGGCCAGGCGTTCTTCAAGGCGATCGGCGACAAGTCCGGCATCCGCCGCTTCGGCCATGCCTATGTGCCGCTGGACGAGGCGCTGTCGCGCGTGGTGATCGATTTCTCCGGCCGCCCCGGGCTGGTTTACGACGTCAAGTTCACGCGCGGGCTGATCGGCGAGTTCGACGCCGACCTGGTGCACGAGTTCTTCCAGGGCTTCGTCAACCACGCCCAGGTGACGATGCACATCGACAACCTGCGCGGCGACAACGCGCACCACCAGTGCGAGACCATGTTCAAGGCTTTCGCGCGCGCGCTGCGCATGGCCGCCGAGGCCGACCCGCGCGCGCTGGGTTCGGTGCCTTCAACCAAGGGTTCGCTCTAGTTGAAAATTGCAGTGGTTGACTACGGGATGGGCAACCTCCGTTCGGTGTCGAAGGCGCTGGAGCGGGTCGCCCCGCAGGCCGAGGTGCTGGTGACCTCCGATCCGGCGGCCATCCGTGCTGCCGAACGCGTGGTCGTTCCCGGCCAGGGGGCGATGCCCGACTGCATGCGCCAGCTCGCGGCGAGCGGTGCCCGGGAGGCCGTGATCGAGGCGACGCGCAGCAAGCCCTTCCTCGGCATCTGCGTCGGCATGCAGATGCTGTTCGAGCGCGGCGAGGAGGGCGATACGCCGGGCCTGGGCCTGCTTGCGGGCGGCGTGCCCAGGTTTCCCGGCGGGGGGGAAATGGATGGCCTCAAGATCCCGCATATGGGCTGGAACGAGGTCCGGCAGGCGCGCCCCCATCCGTTGTGGGAGGGCGTCCCGGACGGTTCGCGCTTCTATTTCGTGCACAGCTACTACCCGCAGCCCGCCGACGGCGCAATGACGGCGGCGGCCTGCACCTACGGCGTCACCTTTACCTGCGCGATTGCGCGGGATAACATCTTTGCCGTGCAGTTCCACCCGGAAAAAAGTCAAACCTCCGGCTTGCGGTTGCTGTCCAACTTTGTCCAATGGCGGCCGTAGCTTCCTTTTCCTGACGATCACCTGATTCCGGTTCGCAGCACCCCGTGCTGATCATCCCCGCTATCGATCTCAAGGACGGCCACTGCGTGCGCTTGCAGCAGGGGCGCATGGATTCCGCGACGGTGTTCTCCGAGGACCCGGTGGCCATGGCCAGGCACTGGTCCGCGCAGGGCGCGCGGCGCCTGCACATCGTCGACCTGAACGGCGCGGTGGCCGGCAAGCCGAAGAACGAGAAGGTGATCCGCGAGATGATCAAGGCGGTCGGCGAGAAGACGCCGATCCAGCTGGGCGGCGGCATCCGCGATCTGGACACCATCGAGAGCTACATCGACGCCGGCGTCGCCTATATCGTCATCGGCACGGCGGCGGTGAAGAATCCCGGCTTCCTGAGCGACGCCTGCTACGCGTTTCCCGGCCACATCATCGTCGGCCTGGACGCCAAGGAGGGCAAGGTCGCGGTGGAAGGCTGGTCGAAGATGACCGGCCACGATGTCGTCGACCTGGCGAAAAAATTCGAGGAATACGGCCCCGAGGCGCTCATCTATACCGACATCGGCCGCGACGGCATGATGACCGGCGTGAACATCGACGCCACCTTCAAGCTGGCGCAGTCCATCAAGACTCCGATCATCGCCAGCGGCGGGCTGAACAACCTCAAGGACGTGCAGGCCATCTGCAGCAGGCTCGAGCCGGAGGGCGTGGTCGGCGCGATCACCGGCCGCGCGCTGTACGAGGGCGCACTCGATTTCAGGAAAGCGCAGGCCGCCGCCGACAAGGCGACGGAAAAGCCGGCCGCCGCTTCATCCGCCAAGCCGCCCGCCAAGGCATAGCGGTGAGCCTGGCCAAGCGCGTCATCCCCTGCCTGGACGTCACCGCGGGCCGGGTCGTCAAGGGGACGAAATTCGTCAACCTGCGCGACGCCGGCGATCCGGTCGAGATCGCCGCGCGCTACGACGCCGAAGGCGCCGACGAGCTCACCTTCCTCGACATCACCGCGAGTTCCGACCAGCGCGACATCCTCCTGGACGTGATTGAGCGGGTGGCGGCGAAAGTCTTCATTCCGCTCACGGTCGGCGGCGGCGTGCGCAAGGTGGAGGACGTGCGGCGCCTGCTGAACGCGGGCGCCGACAAGGTTTCGATCAACACCTCGGCGGTGCAGAACCCGGCGCTGGTGCGCGAGGCCTCCAGCATCGTCGGCAACCAGTGCATCGTGGTGGCCATCGACGCCAAGAAGAAATCCGGAGAGAAAGGCGGCGGCTGGGAGGTCTACACGCACGGAGGCAGGAATGCGACCGGCCTGGATGTCGTGGACTGGGCCCGGCGCATGACCGAGGCGGGCGCCGGTGAGATCCTGCTCACCAGCATGGATCGCGACGGCACGCGCGACGGTTTCGACCTCGCGCTCACGCGCGCGGTATCGGAGGCGGTGAGCGTGCCCGTGATCGCCTCCGGCGGCGTCGGTTCGCGCGAGGACCTCGCCGCGGGCGTGCTGGAAGGGCGCGCGAGCGCGGTACTCGCCGCCAGCGTGTTCCATTTCTGCGAATTCACGGTGCGCGAAGCGAAAGAACACATGCGTTCGCGCGGCATCGAGGTGCGGCTATGAGCCGGGAAGCGAACGCTGCGGGCGAGTGGCTGGACGAAGTGCCATGGAACGAGCACGGGCTGGTGCCGGTGGTGACGCAGGAATTCTCCACCGGCCGGGTGCTCACGCTGGCCTGGATGAACCGCGAGGCGCTGGCCGAAACCGCCAGGAGCGGCGAGGCGGTGTACTGGTCGCGTTCGCGCAAGAAGCTGTGGCGCAAGGGCGAAGAATCCGGCTACACGCAGAAAGTGCGCGAGCTGCGCCTGGACTGCGACGCCGATGCGATCCTGCTCAAGGTGGACCAGGTTGGCGGCATCGCCTGCCATACCGGGCGCGAAAGCTGTTTTTTCCGCAAACTCGAAAACGGGAGATGGGTGACGACGGATCCGGTGCTCAAGGATCCGGCGGCCATCTACAAGAAAAAATGAACGACATCCTGGAACGGCTGGCCCGCACCATCGAGGAGCGCAGGGGCGCGGACCCGGAGAAATCCTATGTCGCGCGGCTGCTCGCCGCGGACGAGGACGCGGTGCTGAAGAAAATCGGCGAGGAAGCCACCGAGACGGTGCTCGCCGCGAAAAGCGGCGACCGGCTGCATCTGGTGCGAGAGACCGCCGACCTGTGGTTCCACTGCATGGTCCTGCTTGCGCGGCACGGCCTGAAGCCCGCCGACGTGCTGGCCGAGCTGCAGCGCCGGGAGGGCATTCCGGGTTTGGATGAAAAGGCGTCGAGGAAGAAAAAATGAGCGACCCCGGCTGCATCTTCTGCAAGATCGTGCGAGGTGAAATTCCCTCGAAAAAAGTGTACGAGGACGAGGATGTATTCGCCTTTCACGACGTGCGTCCGCAGGCGCCGGTGCATTTCATGATCATCCCCAAGGAGCACGTGGCGACGCTCTACGACGCCGGCATGGCCCAGCACCGCGCGCTGGGCAAGATGCTGGCGCTGGCGGGCGAGCTCGCCCGCAAGGAAGGGGCGACGGACGGCTTCCGGACCATCATCAACACGGGGCGGGTGGGACATCAGGAGGTGTATCATGTCCACATGCACGTGGTCGGGGGCCCGGAACCGCTTGGCCCCATGATTGTGAAGAGGAAATAAGGAGGCACTATGGGCTCGCTCAGCATCTGGCATTGGCTGATCGTTCTGGTAATCGTGATGCTCGTATTCGGCACCAAGAAGCTGCGCAACATCGGCGCGGACCTCGGCGGCGCCGTGCGCGGTTTCAAGGACGGCATGCGCGAAGGCGGCGAGGCGGCTGCCGCTGCCGCGCCGCAAGTCACCGGCGGCAAGACCGTCGATGGCGAAGTGAAGAGCAGGACCGAGAGCAAGGCCTGACCCGCTCCCGCTCTGATTCCTGCACGGGCGCCCGCCGGGCGCCCGTTTGGTTTTAAAACCTGATCTCCCCGGGATTCCATGTTCGACGTCGGCTTCTCCGAACTGGTGGTGATCGGCCTGGTGGCCCTGATCGTGATCGGGCCCGAGCGCCTGCCGCGCGTCGCGCGCACCATCGGCCATCTGGCCGGGCGCCTGCAGCGCTACGTCGCCGACGTCAAGGCCGACATCAACCGCGAAGTCGAGCTCGAAGAGCTGCACAAGATGAAGGACAGCGTGCAGGAGGCGGTGACGGGAATAGAAACTTCCCTGCAGGGTGAACTGAACAAGGCGGAAACCGAGCTGAATGCGGCGGCGGAATCGGCCGCGGCCGCGCCGACGCCGCCCGCGACGGCAGCAACGGCCGCGGAGGCGCCCAAGCTTCCCGAGAAAACCGGCTAGCCGTGCAGCAGGACAGCTTCATTTCCCACCTGATCGAGCTGCGCACGCGGCTGATGCATGCGCTGTCCGCGGTGCTGGCGATGTTCGTCGTGCTTTTCCTCTGGCCCGGGCCCGGCCCGATCTACGATTTCCTCGCCGCGCCGCTGATGCACGCGCTGCCCGAGGGCACCAAGATGATCGCCACCGGCGTGATCACGCCGTTCATGGTGCCGATGAAGGTGACCGCGATGGTGGCGTTCATGATCGCGCTGCCCTACGTGCTGTTCCAGGCCTGGTCGTTCATCGCGCCGGGGCTCTACGAGCACGAGAAGAAATTCGCCGTGCCGCTGATCGTCGCCAGCACCGCGCTGTTCCTCGTCGGCGTCGCGTTCTGCTACTACTTCGTGTTCGGCACGGTATTCAAGTTCATCAACAACTTCGCCCCCAAGTCGATCACGCCCGCGCCCGACATCGAAGCCTACTTCTCGTTCGTCATCACGATGTTCATCGCCTTCGGCGTCACCTTCGAGATCCCGATCGCGGTCATCATCCTGGTGCGCTCCGGCCTCGTCAGCGTCGAAAAGCTGGCGGACGCGCGGCCCTACGTGATCGTCGGCGCCTTCGTCGCCGCCGCCGTCGTCACTCCCCCGGACGTGCTGTCGCAGTTCATGCTGGCGCTGCCGATGTGCCTGCTGTTCGAGGCGGGGCTGTTCGTATCCCGCTTCGTCGGCACCCGGGCGAAGGCCGAAACCCCGGAAAAGCAGGCGCAATCCACAACGCCCTAGTCTCAGGTAGAATCGCGCCCCTTACGCACGTACGGACCGGGAAGCACCCATGAAGAAGAAATACGGCGCCACGCTCAAGAACGAATCCATCGCCGACCAGCGCATGCGCGAGCGCGCCAAGGAGGCCGGCGACAACAGCTTCAATTTCGGCTCCCAGCTGCGCAAGGGCGCCATCGCCCGCGGCAAGCATCGCGGCCGCGCCGACCAGGCGGGCCACAAGAAGTAGCAGCCCGCTAGCCCCGCTCCGGCGTCCTCGCCCGGAGCTGGCCGACGATGCCGGCCGGAAAGTAGTACACCGAGAGCACGAACAGCACGCCCAGCCACAGCAGCCAGCGGTCCGGGTGAAACAGTTCGGGCAGCAGCGGCACCCCCGTCATCGCGCCGGAGAAGGCCTTCATCGCGTCCTGCAGGTAGTTTTGCGCCACGACGAATATCGTCGCGCCGATCACCGCACCGTACATCGTCCCCATGCCGCCGATCACCACCATCAGCAGGATGTCGATCATGATGCCGAAGTCGAGCGTGGTGTTCGGCCCGGTATAGCGCAGCCACAGGGCGTACAGCACGCCGGCGATGGCGGCCACTAGCGCGCCCAGGCAGCTGGCGAGGGTCCGGTAAATGACGGTGCGATAGCCGAGGGCCTCGGCGCGGAAATCGTTCTCGCGGATCGCCAGCAGCACACGGCCGAACGGCGAATTCACGACCCGCAGCAGGACGAGGAAAAGCGCCAGCGCGACGCCGAATACCAGGTAGTAGGCCGCGATCCGCGAGCGCAGCAGCTCGGGCACCTTGAAGGTAATGCCGTCCTCACCGCCGGTGATGTTCGAGAGCTGCGAGGCGAGGATGGCGAAGAACGAGGCCACTGCGAGCGTGATCATGGCGAAGAAAATCGCCTTCACGCGCAGCGAAAACAGGCCGATCAGGAACGACAGCGCCAGCGACAGCGCGACCGCGGCGGCGGTGCCCAGCGCGATCGCGCTCCAGCCCGCGTCCATCCGCGACAGGGCGATGGCGACGCCGTAGCCGCCGATGCCGAAGAACATGGTGTGCGCGAAGGACACGACGCCGGTGTAGCCGAGCAGCAGGTCGTAGCTCGCCGCCAGCAGCACGAAGACGCAGATCCGCGCCGCCACGTCCAGCGGCCGCGTGCCGGCGAAGAGGAACGGCGCCAGCGCCAGCGCGAGAAGGATCGCGACCAGCATCGCCGCAAGGATCCGGCTGCGCGGTCCGTCGCCGGAGAGGAGATTCGAAATCATGGCTTGTGCATCGGGTAGAGGCCCTGCGGCCGCCACAACAGGATGATGACCATCAGCAGGATGTTGGAGCCGAGCGCGATCTTGGGCGAAAGGTAGCCCACGTAGTTGGCGACCAGTCCCACCAGCAGGGCGCCGGTGAAGCAGCCGCCGACCGAGCCCAGGCCGCCGATGATGATGACGATGAAGATCAGCACCATCATCTGCGCGCCGATGCCGACGGTGACGTTCTCCTGGTACATGCCCCACAGCGCGCCGCCGAGGCCCGCCAGCGCCGATCCCGCGACGAACACCGCGACGAACAGGCGGCGGATGCGGTAGCCCATCGCCTCGACCATTTCCTTGTTCTCCACTCCCGCGCGGATCAGCAGGCCGATCCTGGTGCGGTTGAGCAGGAGGATCATGGCGGCGAATACCGCCAGCCCGATCACCACCGCCACCAGGCGGAATTTCTCGATCGCCACGTCGCCGACGAGGAAGGCGCCGCGCAGCGCGGAGGGCCGCGGCAGCGGCAGCAGGTCCGGCCCCCACAGCACGTGGATCAGCTGCTCGGCGACGATCATGCCGCCGGTGGTGATGAGGATCTGCTTGAGGTGCTGCCCGTACACCGGCCTGATGATGATGCGCTCGAAGAACAGGCCGAGCAGTCCCGCGACGGCCGCCGCGGCCAGGAGCGCGGGCAGCAGCGCGCCCAGGTTGGCGATCAGGCTCTGCGCGCCGGCGGCGGCCGGGAAGAACTTCATCACCGAAACGGCGACGTAGGCGCCGACCGCGATGAACAGGCCGTGCGCGAAGTTCATCACGTCCATCAGGCCGAATACGAGCGTCAGGCCCGAGGACATGATGAAGATCAGCAGCCCCATCGCCAGGCCTGCCACCGTGAGCGTGACCCAGGTCGACGGATTGCCGATCAGCGCGAGGCCCGCCAGCGCGATCGCCAGCAGCAGCGCGGGGGGAATCCAGTCGGTGCGCGGGGTCACTGGTGCGCTTCGAGGCGGCTCACTGGTGAGCCTCCAGCGACAGGCCGAGCAGGCGGTTCTGCAGCGCCTCGTCGGCCGCCAGGTCGGCCATGCGGCCGCCGTGCACGATGCGCCCGGCATCCATCACCGCGACCGAATCGCCCAGCGAGCGCGCCGCGTGGAAATTCTGCTCGACCATCAGGATCGTGGTGCCGGTCTTCTTCAACTCGCCCAGCGCCTCGATCAGGTTGTTGATGATCGCCGGCGCGAGGCCCTTGGTCGGCTCGTCGATCAGCACCAGCTTGCGCGGCTCCACGACCGCGCGCGAGATGGAGAGCATCTGCTTCTGGCCGCCCGAGAGCAGGCCGGCAGGCAGGTGCCAGAATTTCTTCATCGGCGGGAAGAAACGGAAGATCCATGCCAGGCGCGCTTCGTCGGGCGGCCCGCGGCGCGCCGCCAGCAGCAGGTTTTCCTGCACGCTGAGGCCGGCGAAGATGCCCATCGACTCCGGCACGTAGGCGATGCCGAGATCGGCGATCGCGGGCGTCTGCCAGGACGCGATGTCGCTGCCGTCGAAGCGGATCGCGCCCGCCGAAGCCCGCCACAAGCCGATGATGGTGCGCAGCGCGGTGGTCTTGCCCGCGCCGTTGCGGCCGAGCAGCATGGTGAGTTCGCCGCGCGGCACCGCCAGATCCACGCCCTGCAGGATGTGGTAGCGCCCGATGTGGGTGTGGACGCCCGAGAGCGACAGAAGGCTTTCAGGCACGGTTTTCAGCCACGGGCGGCCACGGCGCGAGCGCCGTCCTTCGCTATCCCCAGATAGGCTTCCTGCACCACGGGTGAGGCGATGACTTCGGCCGGCGGGCCGTCGGCCACCAGTTCTCCCTGGTGCAGCACGACGATGCGGTCGGCGAGAGACCGCACCACGTCCATCTTGTGCTCGACCAGCAGGACGGTCTTGTCCTTCAGCTCCCTGATCTCGTGGATCAGGTCGAGGATCACCGGCACCTCGTCGACGCTCATGCCTGCGGTCGGCTCGTCGAACATGAAAATGTCGGGTTCGAGCGCGAGCAGGATCGCCACCTCGAGTTTTCTCTGGTCGCCGTGCGAGAGCTCGGAGGCGAGCGTAGCGCGGCGCTCCGCCAGCGCCACGCGCGACAGGAAATGCGCGGCCTTTTCGACCAGCTCGACGTGGCTGCTCCACATCGAGAAGAGATTCAATCCCGTGCCGGCGCGCGCCTGCACCGCCAGCCGCACGTTCTCCAGCACCGTGAGGTTCGGGAAGAGATTCGTCAGCTGGAAGGCGCGACCCATGCCCTTGCGGGTGCGGACCGGGGCCGCATCGCGGGTGATGTCGTCGCCGTACAGCAGCACCTGGCCGGCGCTGGCCGGCAGCTGCCCCGAGATCAGGTTGAAGTAGGTGGTCTTGCCGGCGCCGTTCGGGCCGACGATCGCGGTGAGCGTGCCCGGCTCGAAGCGGCAGCTCACCGCGTCGACGGCGACATGGCCGCCGAAGCGGATCGTCAGCCCGCGCGTCTCCAGTACAGGGCGGTCCACAGCAACAGCAATCCCTCTACCGTTTGTTGCGGATCGGAACGGGAATTTCGCTCGCCGGAATTTCGCGCACCAGGTCGAGCAGGTCCCACTCGCTGGCCTGCGTCTTCTTGATGCGGAACTGGTACATCGGCTGCATCGCCTGGTGGTCTTCCTTGCGGAAGGTCATGGTTCCCTTGGGCGTTTCGAAGCTCATGCCTTCCATCGCCGCGATCAGCTTCTCGGTGTCGGTGCCGCCGGCCTTCTTGATCGCCTCGACGACCGCGACGCCGGCCGCCATGCCGCCCGCGGTGAAGAAATCGGGCGGCGCGCCGGCGAAGCGCTTGCGGTGCTCGGCCACCAGCCAGTCGTTCATCTTGTTTTTCGGGAAAGCGTAGTAGTAGTAGATCGCGCCCTCGACGCCGGCGAGGTCCTTCCAGGTCTTCATCACGGGCAGGATGTTGCCGCCCGGCGCCAGCGCGATGTTGAAGCGCTCCGGCTTCAGGTCCGCAAGCTTGTTGACCGGATTGGCGCCGGCCCAGATGATGGCGATGATCCGCGTGCCCGGCTTGTCCTTGAGCGCGTCGAACATGCGCTGCGCGGGCGCCGTGAAGTCGGTGGTCGCCTGCGGCACGTACTCCTCGTGGACGATGGTCGCCTTGCTCTTGACTGCCGCGAGCGCCTCCTTGAAGGCCTTCACGCCGTCGCGCCCGAATGCGTAATCCTGCGCCAGCATGGCGATCTGCGCGTTGGCCGGCAGGGTGACCGAGCCGGCCACCGCGTCCTGCGTGGAATTGCGCGCGGTGCGAAATATGTAGCGGTTCCACTTTTCGCCGGTGATCGAATCGGCCACCGCGGGCTCCACCAGCAGGATTTTCTTGTACTCCTCCGCAACGGGCAGCATGGCGAGCGCGGAGGCCGAGAACGTCGGCCCGATGGCGAGGTCGACCTTGTCGTCCCCGTAGGCGGAGGCGAGCGCCGACTTGGCGACATCGGGCTTGAACTGGGCATCTTTCTCGATCAGCACGATCTTGCGGCCGAGCACGGTCATCGTGCCGTTGGTGGCGTATTCCAGGCCCATCGTCAGGCCGGCCTGGGTTTGCTTGGCATAGGCCTCGAGCGGGCCGGTCTTGTCGTAGACGTGCGCGATTTTGATGTCCTGGGCGGATGCCAGGCCGGTTGCGCTCGCGAACGTCGCCGCGGCGAGCAGGGTAATGAGGCGCTTCATGATTCCTCCGGAGTTGCGGAAGGCCCGATCATACCGTCGGGCGCGCCCCGTCAGGCGCTATTCGATCCGCGCCTGCGGCTTGGGGCGGCGGCCGACGATGACTTCGAGCTGCATGTCCTCGCCCTTGCGCTTGAGTTTCAGCCGGGTGGCGCTTCCCGGGGCGATGCCGGTCACCACGTTCAGCACGTTCTGCGGATCGGCGATGGCTTTGCCGTCGATCGAGATCAGCACGTCGCCCGGCTTGGCGCCCGCCTTGTCGGCCGGGCCGTCTTTCAGCACCCCGTTGATGATCGCGCCCTCCAGCGTGCCGAGCTTGAACGATTCCGCCAGCGCGGGCGTGACCGGCTGCAGTTCGACGCCGATCCAGCCGCGCGTCACGGCGCCCGATTTGATGATCTGCTCCAGCACCGCCTTGCCGGTGGAAACCGGCGTGGCGAAGCCGATGCCCAGCGAGCCGCCCGAGCGCGAGAAGATGGCGGTATTGATGCCGACCAGGTTGCCGCGCGCGTCGATCAGCGCGCCGCCCGAATTGCCCGGATTGATCGGCGCGTCGGTCTGGATGAAGTTCTCGAACACGTTGATGCCCAGGCCCGAGCGCCCGAGCGCGGAAACGATCCCGGAGGTCACGGTCTGGCCGACGCCGAAGGGATTGCCGATCGCCAGCACGATGTCGCCCACCAGCAGGTTGTCCGACGAGCCGAAGGTGATGGCCGGCAGGTCCTTGGCCTCGACGCGCAGCACCGCGAGGTCGGTGTCCGGGTCGCTGCCGACGATCTTGGCGAGCAGTTTCTTGCCGTCCGGGAAGGCGATCTCGATCTCGTCGGCCGCTTCCACCACGTGGTTGTTGGTGAGGATGTAGCCCGCGGAGCTGACGATGACGCCCGATCCCAGGCTGGTCGTCTTCTGCGTGTCGTCGGCCGGCTGGTCGCCGAAGAAGCGCCGGAACACCGGATCGTTCAGCAGCGGGTTGCGCGTCACGCGCACTTCCTTCGAGGTGGAGATGTTAACCACCGAGGGCGCCGCCTTGCGCACCGCCTCGTGGTACGAGTCGGTGCGCGGACCGCCCGCTGCTCCCGGCGGCACCTCCTGCCGCACGGTCGCGACCTGCATGGATTCCGGCAGCAGGTCCGATTTCGAGGGCAGCCATTCCGGCTTCAGGGTGGAGACCACGAACAGCACCGCGAGGCAGATCGTGGCGGTCTGCGAAAAGATGATCCAGAGGCGGCGCATAGGGTCCGTCAATTTACCATGATTCGCCTTTCGTTTTAGTCACTTAGCTGCGAAAACGTGGACATTCCGCGAGTGGCCCGCTAAAATCGCGCCTGCTCCTCCCATTCCCGTCCAGAGACCTCAATGAGCGAAAAAAAGATCGACAACACGCGCCGCAACCTGATCGCTGCGACTGGCGCTGTGGGCGCCGCGGTCGGCGCGGGCATCGCGGTGCCGTTCGCCTGGAGCTGGTGGCCCTCGGAGCGCGCCAAGGCGGCCGGCGCGCCGGTCGAGGCGGACATCTCCGGCATCGCGCCCGGGGAAATGTCGGTCGTCGAGTGGCGCGGCAAGCCGGTGTGGATCCTGCGCCGCACGAAGGAGATGCTGGATTCGATCGCCAAGGCGGACAACCAGGTCAGCGATCCGAAATCCGACGTCAACGGCCAGCAGCCGGAATACGCGAAGAACGAGTACCGCTCGCTCAAGCCGGAGTACCTGGTGCTGGTGGGCATCTGCACGCACCTCGGCTGCTCGCCGCAGCCGAAACCGGCGGATGCGAAGGGCGAAATGGGCGCGGAGTGGGACGGCGGCTTCCTCTGTCCCTGCCACGGCTCCAAGTTCGATCTCGCCGGCCGCGTCTACAAAGGCTCGCCGGCGCCGATCAACCTGGAGGTGCCGCCGTATACCTACCTCTCCGACGGCAAGCTGCTGATCGGCGACGACAAGAAAGGGGCGTAACGACATGGCCACCCGTCTGATGGCGCTGTGGGACTGGTTCGACGCGAGGATGCCCTCGGTCGCCGAGGAATACCGCAAGCACATGTCGGAGTACTACGCGCCGAAAAATTTCAACTTCTGGTACTTCTTCGGCGCGCTGTCGATCCTGGTGCTGGCGATCCAGATCGTCTCGGGCATCTTCCTCACCATGAACTACAAGCCGGACGCGGCGCTCGCCTTCGGCTCGGTCGAATACATCATGCGCGACGTGCCGGGCGGCTGGATCATCCGCTACATCCACTCCACCGGCGCCTCGGCGTTCTTCGTGGTGGTCTACCTGCACATGTTCCGCGGCCTCCTGTACGGTTCGTTCAAGCAGCCGCGGGAACTCGTCTGGATCTTCGGCGTGCTGATCTACCTCACGCTGATGGCCGAGGCCTTCTTCGGCTACCTGCTGCCCTGGGGCCAGATGTCCTACTGGGGCGCGCAGGTGATCGTCAACCTGTTCGGCACCATTCCCTTCATCGGCCCGGACCTGTCGCTGTGGATCCGCGGCGACTACGTGGTGGGCGACGCGACGCTCAACCGCTTCTTCGCCATGCACGTGATCGCCATCCCGCTGGTCCTGCTCGGCCTGGTCGCGGCGCACATCCTCGCGCTGCACGACGTCGGCTCGAACAACCCGGACGGCGTCGAAATCAAGAAGCACAAGGGCCCGGACGGCCACCCGCTGGACGGCATTCCGTTCCATCCCTACTACACGGTGAAGGACCTGGCCGGCGCGGTGGTGTTCCTCGCGCTGTTCTGCGCGGTGCTCTTCTTCCTGCCGGAGATGGGCGGCTACTTCCTCGAGTACAACAACTTCAATCCGGCCGACCCGCTGAAGACGCCGCCGCACATCGCGCCGGTCTGGTACTTCACGCCGTACTACTCGATCCTGCGCGCGGTGCCGCCGCTCTTCAATTCCCAGTTCCCGGGCGTGATGGCGATGGGCATCTCCACGCTGATCCTGTTCTTCCTGCCCTGGCTGGACCGCAGCCCGGTGAAATCGATCCGCTACCGCGGCACGCTGTACAAGAGCGCGGTGGCGATCTTCGTCGTCACCTTCCTGATCCTCGGCTACCTCGGCACCGAGCCGGTGACGGTCTGGGGCCAGGCCGGCGCCTGGCTCGCCCACGCCGACCGCGCCACCGTGGCGGCGCGCATCCTCTCGCTGGTCTACTTCGCGTTCTTCTTCCTGATGCCCTGGTACACGACCGTGGACAAGACCAGGCCGGTTCCCGAACGGGTGACGATGTGAGGCGCGCGATGAAGAAACTGCTGCTTGCGTTCATGTTCGTTTCCGCCGCGTTGCTCGCGATACCGCTCGCGGCCTGGGCCGAGGAGGGCTACCGCCTCGACCGCGCGCCGATCGACCCGAAGGACCTGCTCAGCCTGCAGTCGGGCGCGCGCACCTTCGTCAACTACTGCCTGAACTGCCACGGCGCGCAGTTCATGCGCTACAACCGGCTCACCGACCTCGGCCTGACGGAGCAGGAGATCCGCGACAACCTGATCTTCACCGACGCCAAGGTCGGCGACACCATGAAGGTCGCGCTGACCGCCAAGGACGGCAAGGCGATGTTCGGCGTCGCGCCGCCCGACCTCTCCGTGGTCGCGCGCGCGCGCGGCGCCGACTGGCTGTACACCTACCTGCGCACCTTCTACCGCGATCCCAAGACGCCCACCGGCTGGAACAACGCGGTGTTCCCGACGGTGGCGATGCCGGATCCGCTCTGGGCGCTGCAGGGCGAGCGCGCCTACGGGCCGGCGCCGAAAGAGGCGAAGGAAGGGGAGGACAAGGCCGGCGAGGGCGAGCACGGCGACGAGCACGAGATGCAGTGGACGCAGATCACGCCCGGCACGCAGGACGAGGTGCAGTACGACACCACGGTGCGCGACCTGGTGAACTTCCTCGTCTATATGGGCGAGCCCGCGGCCGTCAGCCGCAAGCGCATCGGCATCGCCGTCCTGTTCGCGCTGGGCGTCCTCTTCATCTTCGCCTACGCGCTGAAGAAGGAATACTGGAAAGACGTCCATTAGCCCCCATCTATAGGCAATCCGAGCCGGGCGCCGCCCGGCTTTTTTCTCTGTCCCGAAAGACCGCAATATGATGCAACTGTACTCAGGCACCACCTGCCCGTTCAGCCACCGCTGCCGCTTCGTGCTCTACGAGAAGGGCATGGACTTCCAGGTGATCGACGTCGACATGTACAACAAGCCGGAAGACATCGCGGTGATGAATCCGTACAACCGGCTGCCGGTGCTGGTCGAGCGCGACCTCGTCCTCTACGAGTCGAACATCATCAACGAGTACATCGACGAGCGCTTTCCGCATCCGCAGCTGATGCCGGCGGACCCCGTGATGCGCGCCCGCGCGCGGCTGATGCTGTTCAACATGGAAGTGGAGCTCTTCTCGCAGATCGAGGCGCTCGAATCGGGGAAGGAGAAGCAGGTGGACAAGGCGCGCGCCCACGTCACCGACCGGCTGATCGAGCTTGCGCCCATCTTCACCAAGACCAAGCACATGCTGGGCGACGACTTCACCATGCTGGACGTCGCCATCGCGCCGCTGCTCTGGCGCCTCGACCACTATGGCATCAAGCTCGGCAAGCCCGCCGCGCCGCTGATGAAGTACGCCGAGCGCATCTTCTCGCGCCCGGCTTTCATCGAGGCCCTGACCCCTTCCGAGAAGGTGATGCGCAAGTAACTGCGATGGCCATCCCCGAGATCTCCACCAAGCCCTACCTGCTGCGCGCGCTCTACGAGTGGTGCGTGGACAACGGCTACACGCCGCACCTGGCGGTCAAGGTGGACTCGCGCTCGCAGGTGCCTTCCGAGTACGTGCGCAACGGCGAGATCACGCTGAACGTCTCGCCCAGCGCCGTGCACAAGCTGCAGATGGGCAACGAGCTGATCGAATTCTCGGCACGCTTCGCCGGCGTCGCGCGCCAGATCTCGGTGCCCGTCACCGGTGTCTACGCGCTGTACGCGCGCGAGACCGGCCACGGCATGACCTTCGAGGTCGATGCCGCCAAGCCGGAAGTGCAGACCGAGGCGGAAAATTCGCCCGCCAACGGCGCCTCCTCCAACGAATCCGGGCCGATGGCGCTGCCCGTGCCCTCCGCAGCACCCGCCGCGGCGCCCACAGAACCCACCAAGCCCACCGGCGGCAAGCCTCAGCTTCGCCGCATCAAGTAGTAGACTCTCCTCCCGCAGGGCCGGCTTAGCTCAGTTGGTAGAGCAACGGTTTTGTAAACCGAAGGTCGGCGGTTCGATCCCGTCAGCCGGCACCAAAACCACGAAGAGCGGTAATAGTTCTAATCGAGGTGCGACATGCGCGTCGTCTTGACGTTGTTGCTGATTTTGACGGCAGCCCCGGCATGGGCGGATTGGGTCAAGGTGGGCGAGGCCAGCAAGACGGTCTTTTACGTGCTGTCGGCAAACACGGACTACTACATCGATCCTTCCACGATCACCAAAGACGGGAATATCCGCAAGGTGTGGGAAATACTGGACCTGAGCGACAAAGGCCCCCACGGCGAGCGGTCGATACTGGTGTCGGTGGAATTCGACTGCCTGCAAAAGCTCATGAGGATGTCCAACGCCACCGGGCATTCCCACCCGATGGCGAGCGGGGAGATCATCAAGCTGTCGCAACTTCCCGACGACTGGATCATCCTGCGGCCGGGCAAGGAGGACGCGATCTTTTTCAAAATTCTCAACGCCGTCTGCGCTCCTTGATCAGCGGGAGATCGCCGCGAGCGTCACCTTGAAATCCAGTTTCACCTCGTTGGCGAGCCACTGGGTGTTCGACCACTCGCCGGTGCCGACGCCGTAGTCGAGCCGGTTCAGCGTCAGCGTGCCGGACACCACCTGCTGGTCGCCCTCGCGCCGCAGGCTGAAGGGCACGTCGAAGTTGCGGCGCTTGTCTTTCATCTGCAGCGTGCCGTGGGAAACCAGGTCGTTGCCGCGCACTTCGACGGACTGGCTGCTGTAAACGGCGCGCGGGAACTGGCTCACGGCGAAGAAATCCTTGTCGCGCAGCGCGGCGTCGATCTCGGGCAGGCCCGCATCGACCGAGGCAGGCTCCAGCCACACCTCGATGCGCGTGACCTTGTCGGCGAGGAGGCAGACTTCGCCGCCGAATCTCTTGAACTTGCCGCGAAACGGCGCGCCGGCCTGCTTTACCTCGAAGGAGAGCGCGCCGCGCGAACTGTCCACCGCGTAGCATTGGTCCGCGTGCGCCGGCAGCGCGGCAGCGCTCGCGATGAGCACGGCGGCGATCCTGAGCCTCACGCGCTGCCCCGGGGTTTCCACGGCAGCATGCGATGCAGCACGCCGTCGCGCAGGACGAAGGCATGCCAGAGAGCAGCGCCGGCGTGGCCGAGCAGCAGGATCGACAGCAGCGCGACGCAGGTCCGGTGCGCGATTTTGAGCAGCGCCGACAGCTCCTTGTCCTGCGATATCAGGTCCGGCACCTGGAACAGGCCGAACCAGCTGACCGAAAGGCCGGCGGCCGACGCATGCAGCCAGCCAGTCAACGGCGCGAGAACAAGAAGCGCGTAGAGCAGCCAGTGCATCGCCCGCGCCGCGCGCTGCTGCCACGAGGGCATCGCCGCGGGCAGCGCCGGCGGCCGGTTCATCGCGCGCCAGGCGAAGCGAAGCAGGATGAGAGCGAGAATCGCCAGCCCGAGCGACTTGTGGCGCGACAGCCATTGCAGGCGCGCCAGGCTCACCGGCAGGTCGGCGGCGTAGAGGCCGAGGCCGAGCTGCACGAGCACCATCGCCGCGACGAGCCAGTGCATGGCCTGCGCTATGATCCCGTAGGTATCCGTCGTGTTGCGCCACTTCGCCATGTCCACGCCAACCGCTGAAAATTTCCGCCTCCGACTGTATCAGACCGTTTCGGCGGCGCTCCTGTTCCCGCTGCTTCTGCTGGCGGGCTGCCAGACGGCGCCGTCGCCGGAGGAATCGGCGGTGCTCGAAACTTCGTCAAGTTACGGCGTCACGCTGCCGGTGGATGCACCCCGCTTCGTCGTGGATCCGCAGGCCTCCGAGATCCGGCTGCTGGTCTACCGCGCCGGCGCGCTGGCTCGCTTCGGGCATAACCACGTAATCACCGGACCCGTGCGCGGAGAGATCCGCGCCGGCGAGGCCGCTTCGGCCAGCGGTTTCCGGCTCGAAATCCCGGTCGATCTGCTGGCCATCGATCCGCCCGCGGCGCGCGCCGAGGAGGGCGAGGAATTTGCCGCCGAGGTATCGGACCAGGCGCGCCAGGGCACGCGCGAGAACCTGCTCGGCGGCGACCTGCTCGACGCCGCGAAATTCCCGCGTATCCGCATCGATTCGCTGGCGCTTTCCGGGCCGCGCACGAATCCGACCGTGCTGGCGCGCGTCACGCTGCGCGGCGCGGCGCGCGACCTGCGCTTTCCCGCGGCGGTGACGCAGCAGGGCGACCTGCTCACCGTGCGCGCGAGTTTCCGCGTCCGCCAGTCGGATTTCGGCGTCAGCCCTTTTTCCGCGCTGGGCGGAGGCCTGCAGGTGCGCGATGCGATCGACATCCGCATCCGGCTGGCCGCCCGGCGCTCCTGAAGATCAGCGCGGCGCTTCGATGACCTGGACGATTCCCCTGGGCGCCGCAGGCAAGGGCCGCGGTTCGTCGCCGGTACGTTGCGGGATTTCTTTCGCCGGGACGGTGAGTGGGCGCCTTTCGTCCTCGGCTTTCTGGCGTTCGTAAGGCCGCAGTTTCTGCGGCTCGTCGGTCCTGATTTCCGTGAGTTGCCGGTCGCCGGTGTCGTTCAGCCGCTGGCGTTCGCTGAACTGGCGGGCGTCGAGCTCCTGCTGATGCTTCAGGTCGCCTGGCGCGGCCTGGATGCGGTCCTGCGACTGGCGCAGCTGGAGCTGGAAGGCGTCGGATTGCTGCTGGCGCTGGATGAGCTGGCGCTGGACGCCCTGGTCCTGCGCGAGAGCGGGGAAGGCCGCCACGGCGGCCAGGAAGAAAAGATTGCGCATCACCGGGTTTGAGGGGCGAGGGTGCGGCACAGTTCCCTGAGCCGGCTGCGCTCGGCGGCGGCGAGGCCCTCCGGGTCGAAGCGGTAGCGCTGATGCAGGCGCAGGGCGTCGCTCAGGGCCTCCTTCTGCTGAGGCGAAAGGCCGGAAGAAATCCTCGACACCCATGCAGCTTGCGTTTCGCCCGCGGCGCGGGCGGGAAGTTTTTTCTCCGCGGCGTAAAACTCCGAATCTTCGCCGGGGTAGCGGCGCCGCGCGCCAGCCGCCGATCGCTCGTCCTGGCGCACGACGCGCTTGCCGCCGAACATGCGCCTGCCGAGGATCAGCGCGAGCACCACCAGCACGCCGTACCAAGCGTCGCTGATCTTGAATTCGTCGCGCATGGTCCAGCGGAAGCCCGCCCAGCGCGCGATATCGGCGAGGCCCTGCCAGAAGGGCGCCTCGCGCGCTTCCTCGCCGAACCAGTCGGGCGGCGTCGTATCGAGATCGATCCAGCGCCCGCCGACCCAGGCGCGCGTCCAGGCATGGGCGTGGCGGCCGCGCACCACGTAGGCGTCTTCCAGCGCGCTGCGCTCGATCACGGCATAACCCGTCGCGTAGCGCGACGGAATGCCGGCGGCGCGCAGCAGCAGCGCGGCGGCGGAGGCGAAGTATTCGCAATGCCCGGAGTGCGTGCGCGTCATGAAATCGCCGAGCGCGGTCTCGCCCCTGGGCACGGGATGCTCGCGGTACAGCGAATACCTGAAGCCGCCCAGGTATTGCTCGATGCGCCGCACGGCCTCGCCGGCGGGCACCTCGCGCAGGCGAAGCTCGGCGGCAGTCCGCTCGAACACGGCGCGTTCGGCGCCCGGCAGGATTGAATCCGCGGCGGCGGGCGGCGAATACGCCTCGATGCCGCCGGCGCCTTCGGCCTCGTACTGGATCCAGTTGGCGCCGACGTCCGCATGCACCGCGCCCAGGGCGTTGCGGCGCACGGTAACGGCGGCCAGGTTCGCAATGCGCGTGGTGCCCGCGGGCAGCGGCAGCAGCGACTTGCCGTTGTCGATGCGCGCCGCGATGCGCACGCGCCAGGCCGGCGGCTGCGCGGCCGGCGCTGCGGTCAGCTGCCAGGTGGTGCCGTCCGCCTCGGAATTGAAGGCCTGCATCTGCGTCTCGCGCGCGAGCCACGCGCTGCCGGACCAGGTGTTGTAGCTCGCGCGGTGGAGCAACCTGACCCTCGCCGCGTCTTTTTCGGCGGCGTAAACGCGCAGCACGATGGCGTCGTACTGCTTCAGGCGGCCGATCGAGCCGATCGCGGTGACGCTGCGGTAGGGATCGGCATCAGTGCCCTGCAGCAGGTCCAGGCCCAGCACCCAATCCTCCACGTAGGACTGCATCTGCGCGATGCCCAGTTGTCCGGCATAGCCGGCGCCCGCGCCCGCCGCGAGCATCAGCGCCCAGGCGGCGAGGCTCGAATGCCGCGGCCGCACCGCGGACAGGGCCCAGCCCGCGGCGAGCACCACGCCCGCGTAGTAAGCGGGGCCGCGCACGTTGGCGACGCCCGTGGCGATGAGCGCCATCGCCACGTAGACCGCGCTGATGTCCACCAGCGGATCGTGGATCTCCGGGTTGCGGCGCTTGAGCTTGCGCATGTAGCGGAACAGCGCCGACAGCGGGATGCGGCCGCTCCCCGAGAGCATCTGCGCGAGCATGATCGGCGCCAGCGAAGCCGGCGCCCAGATGAAGGCCTCGAGGATGCCGCGGGAGATGCCGCCGTTGGCGGCCAGCAGGGCGGCGAGGGTAACGAAACCGATGGTGGAGAGATCGGCGATGCGCGAATGTTCCTCGGCGCCGAGCTCGAGGCGCAGTTTCAGGTAGCGCGGCGCCTCCAGGGCGATGCCGAGCGCGATGCCGGCCAGCAGATGGTTCGACTGCCAGCCCCAGAAGGCGAGCACGGTGCCGATGAGGAACGGCGGCGCGATCATCGCAGCCCCGCCAGGCCCTGTTCGATTTTTCCCGGCGCCAGCTGCAGGACTCCCGGCGGCGCGTCGCCGCCCTCGCGCACCAGCAGCGCGCGCACTTCGAAGCCCTCGGCGCGCAGCGAGGCGACAAAGCGCGCCCGTTCGTCGTCCCAGCCGACGAAGACCGCGATCACGCTCGACAGCGTGGCGCGGCGCGCCAGCACCGCGCGCGCCAGTCCGGAAAACGCGGCGGGCTCGCTGGGGGCGACCGCGGCGAGCGCCTCGAGCATGTGCTCGGCGCGCATCTGGCCGCGGCCCGCCGTATAAGCCTTGACCTCTCCGCCGACGAACAGCAGGTCGAGCAGGCAATCCTGGGTGTCGATGGTGTAGACGAAGGAGGCGGCCAGCGCGACCGCATCTTCGAAGGCGGCGTCCTCTCCATGCATGCTTCCGGTGTCGAGCACCAGCGCGTGGCGCTCGAAGAATTCGTCCTGGTATTCCTTCACCACCGGCCTGCCGGTGCGCGCGTAGCTCTTCCAGTGCACCCGCTGCAGCGGGTCGCCCGGCCGGTAGTCGCGCAGCGCGAGGAATTCCTCCGAGTCGCCCACCGAGGCGGCGAGCGACACGCCGCCCGGCTGGAATTTGCGCCGGCCCGGCAGCGCGATGGCGGGCAGGCGGTAGCGTTTCGGCAGCGCGATCAGGCGCGCCGGCAGCGGCAGGCGCGCGAGCCCCTTCACCAGGCCCAGCGGATCGGGCTTGCCGAGGGTGAGCCCCGAGAATTCGATGCGGCCGCGCCGGCGCGGCGTGAAGGCGAGGCGCAGCGTCAGGCGTTCGCCCGGCGCGAGCGGCGCGAGCGGCACCGGCCCGGCGCCCCTCGGCAGGCGCCGGTCGATCAGCCAGCGCCAGCGGAAATAGCCGACGTTGCGGTCGAACCAGTTGCGCCGCTCCTCGCCCGGCTCGCGCGCGCGCCGCCATTCGCCGAAGGCCGGCCGCGGGTCGCGGAAGCGTTCCGCTACGAGGACGCCGGCCAGGGACCGCGCGCCGCGGTTGGTCACGCTGAGCCGGTAGCTGAAGGGTTCTCCCGCGGTGGCATAGCGCGGCATCTCGCGGCTTGCTTCGATGCGCGTGCGGAAAAAAGCGCTCGCCGCCCAGGAAAGCGCGAGCAGCGCGGCGAGGAAGGCGAAAGCGCGGTAGGTGACGGTGAGATTGGTGTCCAGCCCCGCGGCCGCCGCCGCGGCGCCCGCGCCCAGCACCAGCCAACCGGCGAGCGTGAGCCGCTCGCGCAGCCTGTGATCCAGTGCGCCGACCACCCGCAACGCAACGTAAATCAGCCGTCTCACGACGGCACTTTTACCTCGCGCAGGATGTCGGCCACCAGCGCGGCGGCGGTGACGCCGGCGAACTTCGCCTGCGGGTCGAGCACCATGCGGTGCGCGAGCACCGGCACGGCGAGCTCGTGCAGGTGCTCCGGCCGCACGTATTCCTCGCCGTCGAACAGAGCCAGGGCCTTCGCGGCATTGGCGAGCGCGATCGAGGCGCGCGGCCCGCAGCCGAGCTGCACCTGCGGCGCGGCGCGGGTGCGGCGCACCAGGTCCACGACGTAGCGGCGCAACTCGTCGGCGATGCGCACGTGGCGCACGCGTTCCTTCAGCGCCAGCACTTCCTCGCGCGTCGCCGCGGCGCGCAGCGCGGCGAGCGGGTGCCGCAGGTCCTGCGCCGCCAGCACTTCGGTCTCCACGTCGGCCTCGACGTAGCCGAGCGCGATGCACATCGCGAAGCGGTCCATCTGCGCCTCGGGAAGGGGGTAGGTGCCGCGGAATTCGACCGGGTTCTGCGTGGCGACGACGAAAAACAGCTCGTCCATGAGGTGGGTCCTGCCCTCCACCGAAACCTGGCCCTCGGCCATCACTTCCAGCAGCGCGGACTGCGTGCGCGGCGAGGCGCGGTTGATCTCGTCGGCGAGCAGGATCGAGGTGAACACCGGGCCGGCCCTGAATTCGAACAGCTGCTCCTTCTGGTTGAACACCGAAACGCCGAGGATGTCCGAGGGCAGCAGGTCGGGCGTGAACTGCACGCGCGTGAACCGGCAGCCGATGGAGGCGGCGAGGCTCTTGGCGAGCGTGGTCTTGCCGGTGCCGGGGAAATCCTCGATCAGCACGTGGCCGCCGGAGGCGAAAGCGGCGAGCAGTTTGCGCACGCTGTCGCGGCTGCCGCGCATCACCTTTTCGATGTTGCCGGCGATGCGGCCGAACATCTTGCCCGCCTCGCGCGCCGGGAGGAGCTGCGGTGAGCCGGCGTCCATCATGTGCAAGGCCCGGGAGGCAAGCCTCCCGGGTTACGCTTCCTGTAAACGCCGTTCGCGGATGGTCTGTGCGAAGGCGAGCACGGCGCGCGCGAGCGCGGTGCGGTCCTCGAGCGTGCGCATCACGGTATTGGCGACCAGGACTTCGATGCCGCTGGCGCGCACGTCCTCCGCGCTCGCCTCGTCCTCGGCATCGATGACGAAGCCGTCGATCAGCTTCAGGTATTCGAGCGCGACGCGGCGGGCCGAGGCCTCGTGGCCCAGCTCGCGCATCATCTTGCCGGCCGAGCCCTTGAGCGCCTTGCCGCCGACGATCGGCGTCACCGCGATCACCGGCGCGCGGCGCTTGCGCATCAGTTCCCGCATGTTGGGCACTTCCAGGATCGGGCGGATGGTGTGGTAGGGGTTGGCCGGGCAGATGACCACCGCCTCGAGGTCTTCCGAGTCGAGCGCGTCGGACACTTCCTGCGTGAGCATGGCGTCTTCCGCGCCGGCGTAGTGGAAGCCCTTCACCACCGGCTCGCAGGCGAGCGTGGTGAAGTATTCCTGGAACGACATCTCGCCTTCCTCGGTCAGCACGTGGGTGCGCACCGGCTCGTCGCTCATCGGCAGCACGCGCGCGCCGATGCCGAGCTGCTTGCAGAAATCGAGCGTGATGGCGGTGAGGCGCCGGTCCTCGGCGAGCCAGGCGCTGCGCAGCAGCGGCGCCGCCAGCGAGCGGTCGCCCAGCGTAAGCTGGTCCGGGCCGCCGAACTGCTTGAGCGTGGCGAAGAGGGCGTGGCTCTCGCCGGCCGGCTCCCAGCCGGCCGTCGGGCTGGCGATGCCCGCGAGCACGTAGAGCACGGTGTCGATGTCGGGGGAAAAACGCAGCGTCAGGTGGTCGTAATCGTCGCCGGTGTTGACGATGGCGGCGAGGTCCTTGCCGCGCAGGCGGTACAGCCCGTCCACCAGCTTTGCTCCGCCCACCTGCCCGGTCAATGCGACGACTGTTCCCATGGCGCTAGTGTACGGTAGGACCGGCTCTTCGACGGATCAGAGTCTTGCCGCCAGCTCGGCGCCCTCGAGCATGGCGCGCTTGGCGTCCAGTTCGCCGGCCTCCCGGGCGCCGCCGATCGGGTGGAAGTTTTTTGTTTCCATAAAAAAGGGCCTGAAAGAGTCCTGACCAGAACAGACAACCACCGTATCCGCCGGCAGCACGCTTTCCTTGCCGTCGGCCGCGATATGCACGCCGGCGTCGTCGATTTTCCGGTATTCGACGCCCTTGATCATCCTCACCCCCTGGTGCCCCAGCTCCGCGCGATGTACCCAGCCGGTGGTGCGGCCGAGCGTGCTGCCGAACGGAGTGGTGGAGCGCTTCAGCATGGTGATGCCGTGGCCGGGATGAGGTTTTTCCATTCCGACGGGATCCAGCCCGCCCGAAATTTCTTTTTCTTGGGTAATGCCCCAATGCCTGTTGAACGCGCCTGTTTCCAGCGCAGAGCGGCTCGACCGCTCGAGCAGGTAGAGGGCCACATCGAATCCGATGCCGCCGGCACCGATGATGACGACGCTTTTCCCGGCCTGACTGCGGCCGGAGAGCAGATCTGAGTAGCCGACCACGCTCTTGTGGTCGATGCCGGAAATCGCGGGTTTGCGCGGCTCGATGCCCGAGGCGAGCACCGTCTCGTCGAAACCCGCCAAGTCCGCTTCGGTTGCGGCGTGGTTGAGCAATATTTTCGCCCCCGCGCGCCGCAGTCGCTCGCCGTAGTAGGCCACCGACTCGGCGAACTCCTGCTTGCCGGGAATTTTCCTGGCGAGGTTGAACTGGCCGCCCAGCTCGGCGGCTCTTTCGAACAGCACCACTTCATGCCCGCGTTCGGCGGCGACCGCCGCGCAGGACAGGCCGGCGGGGCCGCCGCCGATCACGGCAATGCGTTTTTTGCCCGTGGTTCTTGCATAGATCAGCTTGCTTTCTCTTCCGGCCCTCGGATTGACCACGCAACTGGCCGGCTGGCCGATGAAGTAGTGGTCCAGGCAGGCCTGGTTGCAGGCGATGCAGATGTTGATGCCGGCGCGGTCGCCGGCTTTCGACTTGTTGGCGAACTCGGCGTCCGCCAGCATCGCGCGCGCGAGCGAGACCATGTCCGCGTCGCCGCGCGCGAGGATGTCCTCGGCGATTTCCGGCGCGTTGATGCGGTTCGAGGCGATCACCGGGATGTCGACGGCCTCCTTGATGCGTCGCGCCGCCCAGGCGAAGCCCGCGCGCGGCACCGCCTGCGCGATGGTCGGGATGCGCGCCTCGTGCCAGCCGATGCCGGTGTTGAGGATCGTCGCGCCCGCTTTCTCGATCGCCCGGGCGAGCTGCACCGTTTCATCACCCGAGAGGCCGCCTTCGACCAGCTCGAGCGCGGAAATGCGGTACAGGATGATGAAATGCGGCCCGGTCGCGGCGCGCGTCTGGCGCACGATCTCGCAGGCGAAGCGCATGCGGTTCTCGAGCGCGCCGCCCCAGCCGTCCTTGCGCTGGTTGGTGCGCAGCGCGAGGAACTGGCTGATCAGGTAGCCCTCCGAGCCCATCACTTCGACGCCGTCGTAGCCCGCCGTCTGGGCGAGGACGGCGGCGCGCACGAAATCGCCGATGGTCTGCTCGATTTCGGGCGCGCCCAGTTCGCGCGGCGTGCCCGGATTGATGCCCGACTTGACGGGCGAGGGCGCGACGATGTTCTTGTGGAAGCCGTAGCGGCCGGAATGCAGGATCTGCAGCACGATCCTGCCGCCCGCGTCGTGCACGGCTTTCGGGATCATCTTGTGGCGCTCCGCATCCTCTTTCGTGCTCATCTGCGCGCGGTGCGGGCTCAGCTCCCCCGCGTCGTTCGGCGCAAAGCCGCCGGTGACCAGCAGCGCCGCGCCGCCGCGCGCCCGCTCGGCGTAGAACGCCGCCAGCCGCGGCATGCCGTCGGGCCGCGCCTCCAGGCCCGTGTGCATCGAGCCCATGAGAATGCGATTGGGCAGCGTGGCGCCGGGCAGTTCGAGAGGAAGAAAAAGATGCGGGTAGGCAGCCATGTCGGAAAATCGGGGTCAGAGCCCGACTTCCAATTCTAGCTGCGCGTGACGAGCACCGTTCCGGCGAGAATCAAAATACCGCCCGCGAGCGCGCTCGCCGGGAGTGCTTCCCCGAGGAACGACCAACCCCACAACACGCCGAAAAGCGGGATCAGGTAGGTGACCGTGAGCGCGCGGGTGGCGCCGACATCCGAGATCAGGCGGAAGTAGAGAACGAACGCCACGCCGCTCGCCAGCAGCGCGAGGGCAAGCACGCTGGCCAGGACCAGCGCCGAGGGAAAGGCCTGGGGTGGCGCAAAGGGCAGCAGCGGCAGCAGCACCATCGCCGCAGCGAGCTGGTTGCCGGCGGCCATGCCATGCGGGCTCACGCCGGTGCCGACGCGCTTCATCAGCACCCCGGTCGCGCCGTAGGCGCAGGCCGCCGCGAGCGCGGCGGCGACCGCCCAATGGAATGACGCGTCGGCCCGGACCTGCACCGGTCCGACGATCAGGGCGACGCCCGCGGCGCCCAGAACCAAGCCGGCCAGCCTGCGCGCCGTCAGGCGCTCGTCGCCGAACGCGGCGCTCCAGACGATGCCAAACATCGGCGAGGTGGCGTTGACGATCGCCAGCAGGGAGGCGGGCGCGTACGCCGCCGCGAAGGCATACAGCAGGAAGGGCAGCGCGATGATCGCCGCGCCAAGGACCAGGTAGGCTCGCGCATGGCGCCGCAGCCCGATGTCGGCGCCGGTGAGGCGGTACCACGCGAGCAGCGCGAGCCCGCCCAGCAGGACGCGGATTTCCGCGGTCCAGGGCGCGCCGAGCACCGGGGCGGCGATGCGCAGGAAGATGAAGGCGCCGCCCCAAAGGGCGGCAAGCAACAGGAGGCGCGCATAGTCTGCGGTTTTCATGGTCCCATCATCGCCGGTGGCGGCGCACTTGGCTGGCCGTTTTCGGACGCGAAGGCGGCGGGCAGCGTAATGTCCGAAAACGGCCAGACAGCGGCGGCCGCTGCGGCCATAATGCGCGCATGACGCTTGATCCCCACACCTGCTACCGGGCGCTGAAGTCGCGCGACGCAAGGTTCGACGGCCGTTTTTTCGTCGCCGTCTCCTCGACGCGCATCTATTGCCGCCCGGTCTGCACCGTCAAGCCGCCGCGGCGCGAGAACTGCCGCTTCTATCCCAGCGCTGCCGCCGCCGAATCGGGCGGCTACCGGCCCTGCCTGCGCTGCCGGCCGGAACTGGCGCCCGGCAATGCAAGCGTGGACGCCACCTCGCGCCTCGCCCAGGCTGCCGCCAGCCTGATGGAAGATCGCACGCTGGACGAGGAGGGACTGGATAACGTCGCCACGCGCCTCGGCATTACCGACCGGCATTTGCGCCGCGCTTTCGGCGCCGAGTTCGGCGTGTCGCCCGTGGAGTTCGCCCAGACGCAGCGGCTGCTGCTTGCGAAACGCCTGCTGACGGACACCGCGCTGCCGGTCACCGAAGTCGCCTTCGCCAGCGGATTCGGCAGCGTGCGGCGCTTCAATGCCCTCTTCAAGCAGCGCTACCGCTTGCAGCCGGGGCAGTTGCGCAAGCACATGCACGGCACGGGCGCCGCGGCCTCGGATGCGCTCAATTTCGAACTGAGTTTCCGCCCGCCCTACGACTGGCCCGCGGTGAGCGCGTTCCTCGCGGCGCGGGCGATTGCCGGGGTCGAGTCGGTCGAGGCGGGCCGCTACCGCCGCACCGCGCGCATCGGCGTCGACGGCAAGGAACACCGAGGCTGGATCGAGGTTTCGCTGTCGCCGAAAAAACCGGCGCTGCGCGTGGCGGTGTCCGCGTCGCTCGCCAAGGCGCTGCCGCCCGTTCTCTCTCGCGTCAAGGCGCTGATGGACCTGTCCTGCAATCCGGCGGAGATCGCGCAGGCGCTGGGCGCGCTCGCGAAAGGCCGTCCTGGGCTGCGCGTGCCCGGCGCTTTCGACGGCTTCGAGGTGGCGGTGCGCGCCATCCTCGGCCAGCAGGTGTCGGTGGCGGCAGCGCGCACCGTGGCGGGCCGCTTCGCCGCGGCGTTCGGCGACTCCCTGGAAACCCCTTTCCAAGCCTTGAACGTGATTTTTCCTTCCGCCGAACGCATCGCCGGGGTGCCCTACGGCCGCATCGCGCGCCTCGGCATGCCCGGCGCGCGTGCGCGCACGGTCGTCGCGATGGCGCGCGCGGTGGCGGACGGAAAGCTGGTTTTGATGCCGAACGCCGACATCGAGGCGACGCTCGATAAATTGCGCGCACTGCCGGGCGTGGGCGAATGGACCGCGCAGTACATCGCCATGCGCGCGCTGGCCTGGCCGGACGCGTTTCCGCATACGGATCTCGTGGTGAAAAAAGCATTGGGCGAAACCGATGCGCGCAAGGTGCTCGCCGCCGGCGAAGCCTGGCGCCCCTGGCGCGCCTACGCGGTCATGCACTTGTGGAACTCACTGACAAAGGAATGAACATGCGCTACTACGACGTTTTTCAAGGCCCGCAGGGGCAGATGCTGCTGGTTGCGACCGAAGAGGGCGTGTCCGGCGTCTACTTCGCCGGACAGAAATACTTCCCGGAGAAGGACAAGCAATGGAAGCGCGCGCCGGAGCATGCGCGCCTGAAGCAGGCGAAGCGCGAACTTGCCGAGTATTTCGCCGGCCGGCGCAAGCGCTTCGACGTCGCGCTGGCTCCTGATGGCACGCCCTTCCAGCGCGCGGTATGGAAGGCGATCTCCAGCGTGGGCTTCGGCAAGACCCTCACCTATGCGGAGCTGGCCGGCAAGGCGGGATTTCCGGGCAGCGCGCGCGCGGCGGGCGCGGCGACCGGCCGCAATCCGATCAGCATCATCGTGCCCTGCCATCGCATCGTCGGCTCGAACGGCAGTCTTACGGGATACGCCGGCGGCCTGGACCGCAAGCGGGCGCTGCTCGCGCTCGAAGGAATCGGGCGGGAGCTGCTAGCTGCGTAGGTTGCGAGGACAATTCGGCAGCGCCGCGAGCGGCGCCCCGCCCGGAAAGGAAAGCAGGACGGCGAGGAACCTCATTTCGGCCGCTTGTCGATCACGCGCTTCGCTTTGCCGATCGAGCGCTCGATGCTGCCGGCCGGGACGATCTTCACGTCGACGCTCACGCCGACATAGGACTTGATGTCGTGCTGCAGTTTTCCGGCGGCGGCCTGGTTTTCCGATTCAACCAGCACCGTCAGGTGATCGAGCGGTCCCTGTTTCGCGAGTTCCAGTACGTAGTGCGGCGACAGTTCCGGCCGCTTGAGGATCAGTTCCTCGATCTGCGAGGGGAACAGGTTGACGCCGCGGATGATCAGCATGTCGTCCGAACGCCCGGTGATGCGGGACATGCGGCGCATGACGCGCGCGGTGCCGGGCAGCAGGCGGGTCAGGTCGCGCGTGCGGTAGCGGATCACCGGCAGCGCCTCCTTGGTGAGCGAGGTGAACACCAGTTCGCCCTGTTCGCCGTCGGGCAGTACGCGGCCCGTGACCGGGTCCACCACCTCCGGATAGAAATGGTCTTCCCAGATGGTGAGGCCGTCCTTGGTCTCGATGCATTCCTGCGCCACGCCGGGTCCCATGACTTCCGACAGGCCGTAGAGGTCGATGGCCTGCAGGGAAGTGCGCTTCTCGATATTGCGGCGCATTTCGTCGCTCCAGGGCTCGGCGCCGAAAATTCCGATGCGCAGCGAGGATTTTTTCGGATCGAAGCCCTGGCGTTCCATCTCGTCGGCGATCGCCAGCATGTAGGAGGGCGTCACCATGATGATTTCGGGCTTGAAGTCGCGGATCAGCTGCACCTGGCGCTCGGTCATGCCGCCGGAAACGGGGATGGTGGCGAGGCCGAGGCGCTCGGCGCCGTAGTGCGCGCCCAGGCCGCCGGTGAACAGGCCGTAGCCGTAGGCGACATGCACCTTGTCGCCGGGGCGCGCGCCGGCGGCGCGCATGGAGCGCGCCATCAGGTGGCTCCAGGTGTCGATGTCCTTCTTCGTATATCCGACCACCGTCGGCTTGCCGGTGGTGCCCGAGGACGCGTGGATGCGCACCACCTTGTCCATCGGCACCGCGAACATGCCGAACGGATAGGTGTCGCGCAGGTCAGCCTTGGCGGTGAACGGGAATTTCGCCAGGTCCGCCAGTGTCTTCAGGTCCTTGGGTTTCACGCCCGCCGCGTCGAACTTCTTCCTGTAGTGCGGCACTTTTTCGTAGGCGTGCTTCAGCGACCACTGCAGGCGCGCGTACTGCAGCTCGCGCAGCGTCTTGCGCGAGGCCTTCTCGATCGGTTCCAGGGGGAACCCTTTCCTGGCGGGGAGTTTCTTCATTCGCCGGTGAACGACGGCTTGCGTTTCTCCAGGAAGGCGGCGACGCCTTCGCGGTAATCCCTGCCCTTGCCGATCTCGCGCTGAAAGTTGCGCTCCAGATCCAGCTGCTCGGCGAGGCTGTTGTGCGCCGAGGAGTAAATGGCGTTTTTTATCAGGCCGAGGGATTTAGTCGGACCTGCCGCCAGCGCGGCGGAAAGTTTCTCCGCTTCGGCCTTCAACTGGCCGTCGTCGACGCATTTCCAGATGAGGCCCCAGCGCTCCGCGTCCTCCGCCGTGAGCCGCTCGCCCGTCATCGCCAGCGCCATGGCGCGCTGCGTGCCGGCGAGGCGCGGCAGGAAATAGCTGCCGCCGCAATCCGGCACGAGGCCGATTTTCACGAAGGCCTGGATGAAGGAGGCCGAGCGGGCCGCCAGCACGATGTCGCAGGCGAGCGCGAAATTCGCGCCGGCGCCGGCCGCCACGCCGTTCACCGCGCAGACGATCGGCTTGGGCAGCGCGCGCATGCGCCTGACCAGCGGGTTGTACCAGGTCTCCAGGCCGCCGCCGAGGTCGATGGAGGCGGCTTTCATGTCGCGCTCCGTCAGGTCCTGCCCGGCGCAGAAGCCGCGGCCGGCGCCGGTGATGAGCAGGCAGCGGATCGTCCCGTCGGTCTCGGCGCGCGTCATCGCGTCGGCGAGCCCCTGGTGCACGGCAGGGTTGAAGGCGTTGAGCTTGTCCGGGCGGTTGAGCGTGACGCGCAGAACGCCCGATTCGAGTGAAACGAGGACGGGTTCCATGGGCAAAGCTTAGCTAAAATCTCCCGTATGAGCTACGAATTCATCCTTACCGAAGTTAAGGGGCGCGTCGCGCTGATCACCCTCAACCGGCCGAAGCAGCTGAACGCGCTGGCGCCCAAGCTGATGCAGGAGCTGGGCGCCGCGCTGTACGCCTTCGACGCCGACGAGGCCGTCGGCGCCATCCTCATCACCGGCAATGAAAAGGCCTTCGCCGCGGGCGCCGACATCGGGGCGATGAAGGACTTCGATTTCCAGCAGGCTTTCCTGTCCAACTACATCACGCGCGACTGGGAGCACATCCGCAACGTGAGGAAACCCGTGATCGCGGCGGTCGCCGGCTACGCGCTGGGCGGCGGCTGCGAGCTGGCGATGATGTGCGACATCATCGTCGCCGCCGAGAGCGCGAAGTTCGGCCAGCCCGAGATCAACCTCGGCGTGCTGCCCGGTTCGGGCGGCACGCAGCGCCTGCCGCGCGCGGTCGGCAAGGCGAAGGCGATGGACATGTGCCTCACCGCGCGCATGATGGACGCCGCCGAAGCCGAGCGCTCCGGACTTGTGTCGCGCGTGGTGCCGGGCGACAAGCTGATGGAGGAGGCGATGGCGGTGGCGGAGAAAATCGCCGGCTACTCGCTGCCTGCGATCATGATGGTCAAGGAGGCCGTCAATCGAGCCTACGAGAGCACGCTGTCCGAAGGCGTGCTGTTCGAGCGGCGACTATTCCATGCGGCTTTTGCGCTGGAAGATCAGAAGGAAGGCATGGCGGCCTTCGTCGAAAAACGCAAACCGAAATTCAAGCACCGCTAAAAATCGGGGTCAGAGCCCGATTTCCCGGCGCGCTACCCATCAGGGAGATGAAATCGGGCTCTGACCCCGATTTTCCATGAACGCCGCTTACGTCCTGATCGGCGCCCACATCTTGTCGATGCTGGGCTTCGCCACCTTCGCGGCGCTGCTGCCGGAACTGCGCGATCTCTGGCAGCTGACCAATACCGAGGCGGGTATCGTCGGCAGCGCGTTCTTCGCCGGCTACGTCGCGACTGTTTCACTGTGGACCGCGCTTACTGATCGCACCGACGGCAGGCGGATCTATCTCGCCGGCAGCCTGCTCGCGGCCGCGGGTGGCGCGGGCTTCGGATTTGCCGCTCATGGTTTCGCGAGCGCGATCCTGTTCCAGATCCTGCTCGGCACCGGCGTGGCCGGTACTTATATGCCGGGCTTGCGCCTGCTGTCGGACCGCGTGGCCGGTCCGTCGCAGAGCCGCTACATCGCGTTCTACACGTCCTTCTTCGGCATCGGCACCGCGATTTCGCTCGCGCTGGCCGGGTTCCTCGCGGCGACCGCGGGCTGGCGATCGGCGTTCGTGGTTTCGGCGGCGGGGCCGCTGCTGGCGGGGATTTTCGTATTCGCGTTAGTGAAAAAGACTGAAACTCAGGAAAGCAGGCAGATCAAATTCTCGCTGGCTGCTCTTTTCCCCGTCGCCTCGTGGCGCCAAGTCCTCGCCGATCGCGCGGCGGCGGGCTTCACCCTCGGCTACGCGGCGCACTGCATCGAGCTGTTCGGCTCGCGCGCCTGGATGGTGGCCTTCCTCGCCTATTCCGCGGGCCAGCAGACGCCGGGCGTGGAATTTCCGTGGAACCTCGCTGCGATCGCGGCGGTGGTGAATCTTGCCGCGGTACCTTCGTCCATCCTCGGCAACGAGGTGGCGCTGCGCATGGGCAGGGGCCGCTGGATCCAGATTGCCATGGTCGCCTCCGGCGCGGCCGGCATCGTGCTCGCGTTTTCGGCGCCCGCGCATTGGCTGGTCGTGCTCGCGCTGCTGGTGGTGTATTCGCTTTTCGTGATGGCCGATTCCGGCACGCTGACCGCGGGCCTCGTCGCCGCGGTGCCCTCCGACCTGCGCGGCGCGGCGCTCGGCCTGTATTCGCTCGCCGGCTTCGCGGGCGGCATGCTCGGACCGTCGCTGTTCGGCGCGGCGCTCGACCTCGCCGGCGGCAAGGCGGACGGCGCGGCCTGGATCTGGGCTTACGCGGCGATCGGCGCGGGCTGCCTCGCTTCTCCACTCATCGTTCGCGCCTTCAAGCGCAGCCGCTAAGCTAGAATCGGCCGCAGGGAGGAGTGCGATGGAAAAAATCTGGCTGAAGAGCTATCCGAAGGGCGTGCCGGCGGAGATCGACGTCAACGCCTACCGGTCGATCCCGCACCTGATCGACGAGAACATCGGCAAGTACCGCGAACGGCCCGCGTACATCTGCATGGGCAAGACGCTCAGCTTCGGCGACATCGACCAGCTCTCGACGCGCTTCGCCTGTTGGCTGCAGTCCAAGGGGCTTGCCAAGGGCGCGCGCGTCGCGGTGATGATGCCCAACATCCTCCAGTACCCGGTGGCGGTGTTCGGCATCCTGCGCGCGGGCCTCACGGTGGTGAACGTCAATCCGCTCTATACGCCGCGCGAACTCGAACACCAGTTGAAGGACTCCGGCGCGGAGGCGATCGTCATCCTCGAGAACTTCGCTACCACGCTCGAACAGGTGCTGCCGAAGACGCCGGTCAAGCACATCGTCGTCGCCAGCCTGGGAGACCTGCTCGGCGTGAAGGGCCTCGTCGTCAATTTCGTCGTGCGCAACGTGAAGAAGCTGGTGCCGGCGTTCAACCTGCCCGGCGCGGTCCGCTTCAACGACACCATCGGCCAGGGCGCGGGCATGACATTGAAGAAGCCCGACATCAGCCCGGAAGACATCGCCTTCCTGCAGTACACCGGCGGTACCACCGGCGTGTCCAAGGGCGCGATGCTCCTGCACCGCAACGTCATCGCCAACATGGAGCAGGTTTCGGCATGGTTTTCGCCGACGCGCGACGAAAGCGAACCGATGGTGATGGTCGCGCCGCTGCCGCTGTATCACATCTATGCGCTGACCTGTAATTGCCTGTTCATGCTGCGCGACGGCGGCTGCAACCTGCTGATCCCGAACCCGCGCGACATCCCGGGCTTCATCCAGGAACTAAAAAGGAATCGCTTCACCGCCATGAGCGGGCTGAACACGCTCTACAACGCGCTGCTCAACCATCCGGATTTCGCCAGCGTCGATTTCTCGCACCTGCGCATGGCCTCCGCCGGCGGCATGGCGATGCAGAAGGCGGTGGCCGACCGTTTCCACAAGGCGACCAAGGTGGCGATCCTGGAAGGCTACGGGCTTACCGAGACCTCTCCCGTGGCGACCACCAACCCGGTCGACCAGACCGAATTCAGCGGCACCATCGGCCTGCCGGTGCCGAGTACCGTGATCACCATCCGCGACGACGACGAGAACATCCTGCCGGTGGGCAAGACGGGCGAGATCTGCATCGCCGGCCCGCAGGTGATGAAGGGCTACTGGCAGCGGCCGGAGGAAACCGCCAAGGTGATGGCCAAGGACGGCGCCTTCAAGACCGGCGACATCGGCGTGATGGACGAGCGCGGCTTTGTCACCATCGTCGACCGCAAGAAGGACATGATCCTGGTGTCGGGCTTCAACGTCTACCCGAACGAACTGGAGCAGGTGGTGGCGATGATGCCCGGCGTGCTGGAAGTCGCAGCCATCGGCGTGCCCGACGAGCACTCGGGCGAGGTGCCCAAGCTCTTCATCGTGAAAAAAGATCCCGCGCTCACCGAGGCCGACGTGATGGCGTTCTGCAAGGAGCAGCTCACCGGCTACAAGCGGCCGAAGTACGTCGAATTCCGCGCCGAACTGCCGAAGACCAACGTCGGCAAGATCCTGCGCCGCGCCCTGCGGGACGAGAAAAAAGCGGCCTGAAGGGACGGGCATCGCCGTGCCTGGCCTGACTACCGCATAGGACGCGTTCATGGTCATCAGGGCACTGTTTGCCTTCCTGCATTTTCTGGCCGTCTTCGGCATCTTCGGAACGGTCTTTCTGGAGTGGCAGACGATGAGCCGCGCGCCGAGCCTGGCGGAGGCGAAGCGCATCCAGCGCTGCGACCTGTGGTACGGCATCTTCGCGGTGGCGGTATTGATCGTCGGCTTCCTGCGCGTGTACTACTTCGAGAAGGGTCCCGCCTTCTATTTCGCCAGCCCGTTCTTTCACGCCAAGCTCGGGCTGTTCCTCCTGGCGGGCCTGCTCTCCATCTATCCCACCATCCGCTTCATCAAATGGGGGGCGCAAACGAAGCAGGGATCCGCGCCGGCGGTATCGGAGCGCGAGTACAAGCGGATCATGTTCGTTCTTAGCGCCGAGCTGCTCCTGCTGCTTGGCGCGGCGCTCTGCGCAAGCCTCATGGCTCGGGGCGTGGGGCTTTGAGAACGAGGCCCGACTGAACGCTCCCGGCCCGTCGACCGTTACCCTGCTGGTGCTGGTTCCGCTGATCGCGTGGCGTGTCTACGCTCGCATTCGCCGCCTGGTCGGACGCCAGCGGCTGTCCAGGATCCGTCCCTGGATCACGCTGATCCTCTTTCCCGCGCTGATCCTCCTGCTATGCCTCGCCGCGCGCTCGCATCCGGAGCGCCTGTGGTGGCTTGCCGGCGGCCTTTCCCTCGGCTTGCTGCTGGGCCGTTTCGGCCTGGGCAAGACGCGCTTCGAGGCTACGCCGCAGGGGCTGTTCTACACCCCGAACCTTCACCTCGGCATCGCGCTCTCGCTGCTGTTCGTCGCCCGCATCGCCTACCGCTTCGTCGAGGTCTATGCGCTCGAACCGGCCGTGCCTCACGGGGCGGGCGATTTCGCGCGCAGCCCGCTGACACTGGCGGTGTTCGGTCTGCTCGCGGGCTACTACGTCGCCTATGCCGCGGGTCTCGTACGCTGGCGGTTTCGCGTCCTGCGGGCGAAACGGCAGCGAGAGGCAGAACTGCCGCAGGATCGCTGAAACGGCGTCACGCGGGCGCCGCACGCGCTAAGCTTCCAGCTTGCCTTCGCAACACCATCTTTTCCGGGGTATCGCCTGGCTCGGCGTCGCGATCCTGTCGTGGGGCGGCCTGTTCTCGGTCGCCAAGCGCACGCTGCCGGTGCTGGATGCATTCTTCCTCGGCTCGGCGCGCTACTCCGTCGGCGTCCTGCTGTTCATCGCCATCCTGTGGATCGCGGAAGGGAGGCAGGCGTTGCGCTACCAGGGGCGCTTCCTCAAGGCGATGGTGTTCGGCCTGTTCGGCTTCTCCGCCTTCAATGTCTTCGTCTGGTGCGGGCTGGCGCATACGCGGCCCGAGCACGCCTCGATCATCATGGCGCTGCAGACGCCGATGACCGCGTTTGCCGTGTGGCTGACGCGGGGGCTGCGGCCGGCGCCGTTCACCATCGGCTGCGTGGCCGCGGCGATCGGCGGCGTGCTGCTGGTGGTGACCAAGGGGGACCTGATCCATGGTTTCGAGGGCGGTTCGCTGTTCGGCGACCTGCTGGTGTTCTTCGGCGCGGTGAGCTGGGTGGTCTACACCATGGCGGGCGCGCAGTTCTCGGGCTGGTCGCCGCTGCGCATGACGGTGCTGACCTGCATTCCGGGCACCGTCGGGCTGATCGCGATCAACATCTTCACCGTCGCCAACGGCTACTCGGTGCTGCCGACGCTGGACCAGGTGCTGTCGGTGAAGTGGCAGCTCGCCTATTTCATTTTCTTCACCGTGGTGCTGGGCGTGCTGAGCTTCAATAACAGCGTCAAGTATCTCGGCGCCCTCAACACCATGCTGATGCTCAACCTCATCCCGGTGATCGTGTTCGCGATCGAGGCCTGGCTCGGCCGCAGCTTTGCCATGGTCGAAATCGCCGGCGCGGCGGTGGTGATCGGCGCGCTGGCCGCGAACAATCTCTACCTGAGGGGCACCAGCCGCAGGGTCTGATGCGGTTCGGCCTCGAGGGTCTTGCGGTCCATGCGCATCGGGATGTACTCGTTCTTTGCCCAGGCCTCGGTGAAGGCGGCATAGTGGGGCGACAGGATGTTGCCCGACTGGCCGCCGGAATGGATGTAGAGCGACTTCTCCAGGTCCGAGAGGTCGTAGATGGCGCGTAGGCTGGGCGCGTGGCGGTTGGCGAAGGGCCGGGCTTCGTCGTTCAGGTTGTTGCGCCCCACGTCCACCGTGTACGCATCGCCGGGCGAGGGTACGCTGATGTCGAATATTTTCGCGAGCAGCGGCTGGCGGCCGAAGGGCCGGTGCTCGTGCAGCGCGATGTGCGCCTCGCCCCAGCGCCAGCCCGCCGTGTTGCTGCCGTAGCGCTTGCGCAGGTCGGCGAGCGCGGCCTCCAGCGACACCGCGAGTATTTCCTCGCAGGTCTCGACCGCGGGCGTGCGCACGTCGTCGCACCAGCGCGCCTGATCCGCGTTGCCCGAGAGCACGGCGTTGATGAAAACGGCGCGCGACTGCCAGTTGGCGCTGAAGGCATCGCCCAGCTCGTCGGCGTAGAGCGCGCGCGCGAGCTCGCGCCACCACGCCCAGGCGATGAGCGGTTCGGACCGCTCGGGGGCCATCGCGCCGTCCCACTTCGCCAGCAGCGCGAGCACCTGGCGCGCTTCGTCGCTGCGCGGCCTGGTGGCGAGAAGCTTCGGCAGCAGCTCGCGCATCGCCAGCGACACCACGTCGGCCTGGATGCGGGCGAAGCTCTCCACCGTGTGCTTGGGCGCCGCGTCCAGCAGCTGCTGGATGCGGTCGGCGCGGTAGGGCGGCTGCCATTCGGAACTGATGAAGGGCGCGTAGCCGGGCGGGGTGATGCGGTGGTTGGCGGTCACCACCGCGCCGCTCGCCGGGTTGAAGCTGCGCGGCAGCTGCTCGAAGGGGATGTAGCCGTCCCAGTCGTATTTCGCCAGCCAGCCCGGCGCCGGCGCCATGCCCTTCAGGTCGTTGGCGGGTTTCCTGACCGGTACGCGGCCGGCGGCGACAAAGCCGATGTTCCCCTCGACGTCGGCGTACACCATGTTCTGCTGCGGCGACTGGAAATCGCGCGCCGCCGCGAGGAAGCCGTCCCATTCGCGGGCGCGCCCCATTTCGAGCGAGGCCTGCATGGTGCGGTCGTCGTCGGCGAGCGCGGTCCAGGCGAAGGCGATCACGTGGCCGCGCGGCGCGTCGTCCTTCGCCGAGCGCACCACGTCCGAGATCACCGGGCCGTGCCGCGAAACGCGCACGCGCAGCTTCTCGGGTTCCGCGCCCTTCACCCGGATCGTTTCCTCGATTACCTGGAATTGCCGCGGGCCGTCGGGCGCGAGGTAGCCGCCCCCTGCGTCCAGCTTCTCGATGTACAAGTCCTGCACGTCCGGCCCGGTGTTGGTGAATCCCCAGGCGATGCGCTGGTTGCGCCCGAGGATCACGCCCGGCACGCCGGGCAGGGTGGCGCCGATCACGTTCAGACCCGGCGCCGAGATATGCGCGAAGTACCACACCGGCGGCGCGGTCAGGCCCAGGTGCGGGTCGTTGGCAAGCAGCGGCTTGCCGCTGGCGCTGCGCTCGCCCGACACCACCCAGTTGTTCGAGCCGAGGCCCTCGTTGTCGGGAGCAAACTGCGCCAGCTGCACGGCGTCGCGCTCGAGCGTGCCGTAGAGTTCCTTCAGGTCCGGGAGCGCAGGCGATGCTTCGCCGGGGTAGGGCGGCAGGAACTGGTTGATGCGCGCCAACGGCAGCGTTTTGGCGAGGCGCATGCGCAGCAGCTCGCTGCGCCAGTTGCCGCCCAGTTCCCAGGCCATCATCTTCACCCAGGCGACCGAATCGACGGGCGACCAGGGCTCGGGCCGCGCGCCGGTGAGCCAGAACTCCACCGGCAGCACCGGATCGGTCGCGAGGAAGGCGTTCACGCCGGCGGCGTAGGCATCCAGCAGCCGGCGCGTCTCGGAATCGAGCTTGCGCAGGTTCGCTTCGGCCGAGCGCCGCACGCCGAGCGTGCGCAGAAAGCGGTCGGTTTCCAGGGCGCCGGCGCCGAGGATTTCGGCCAGGCGGCCGGCGGCGATGCGCCGGCTCATTTCCATCTGCCAGAGCCGGTCCTGCGCGTGCACGTAGCCCGTGGCGAAGCTCGCGTCTTCCAGGCTGGCGGCGAAGATGTGCGGGATGCCGTAGCGGTCGCGCATCACTTCCACCGGCGCGGTGAGTCCGGCGATGCGGACTTCCCCTTGAGTCTGCGGCAGCGATTGGCGCAGGTAGAACCAGGCCCCCGCCAGCAGCACCGCCGCAAGCAGCGCCATATAGGCGAGAAAACGTAAAAATCGTCGCATTTGGGGAAGAATACCCGCAACCCCGCCGCCGGCTTTGCGCCGCCCTTATGCCGCACCGCCGCAAATCTGCTATGGTGCGGCGAGATGCTCTACGACTGGTACGAAGCGCAGCACATGATGCTCGGGCCCTGGCGGATCGCGGCCGAGGCCGCCCGCGGCTGGTACGGCCATCCCTTCAGCCCGCTCTCCTACTCGCCGCTCGCCCGCAGGATCACCGCTTCCAGCGAATTGTTCCTGCGCCTCACGCAGCGCTACGAGAAGCCCGCCTGGCACATCGACAGCACCCTGGTGGACGGCAAGGAGGTGGCGGTGGAAATCGTCACCGAACTCGACAAGCCGTTTTGCAGGCTGGTGCATTTCCGCCGCGCGCTCGATGGAAAAGGAAAGCAGCGGCGCAGCGATCCGCGCGTGCTGCTGGTGGCGCCGCTCTCGGGCCATCACGCGACGCTCCTGCGCGACACCGTGCGCGCGCTTGTTCCGGACCACGAAGTCTGGGTCACCGACTGGGCGGATGCGAGGATGGTGCCGCTTGCCGAGGGACCGTTCCATCTCGCCGATTACGTCGACTACGTGCGCGAGTTCATCACGCTGCTGACGGACCCGCGGCAGCCGAACCTGAACGTGATCTCCGTTTGCCAGCCCACCGTGCCGGTGCTGTGCGCGCTGGCGCTGATGGCGGAGGATGGCGAGCCGAACCAGCCGAAAACGATGGTGATGATGGGCGGGCCGATCGACGCGAGAAAGAGCCCGACCGCGGTCAACAACCTGGCGACGCAGAAGCCCTATTCGTGGTTCGAGCAGAACGTGATCCAGCGGGTGCCGAACCGGTATCCGGGCTACATGCGGCGCGTGTACCCCGGTTTCCTGCAGCACCTCGGCTTCGTGGCGATGAACCCGTCGCGCCACCTGAGCGCGCACTGGGACTACTTCAACCACCTGCTGAACGGCGAGGAGAACGCCGCCGAGAAGCACCGCGATTTCTACGACGAGTACAACGCGGTGCTCGACCTGCCCGCCGAGTACTATCTCGACACCATCAAGTCGGTGTTCCAGGATTTCGCGCTGCCCAAGGGGCGCATGTTCATCCGCGACCGGCTGGTGCGGCCGCAGGAGATCCGCGCGACCGCGCTGCTGACCATCGAGGGCGAGCTGGACGACATTTCCGGCAACGGTCAGACTGAGGCGGCGCACCTGCTGTGCCTCAACATTCCGCGCGAGCGGCGCGAGCACTACGTCGCGCCGGGCGCCGGCCACTACGGCATCTTCGCCGGCCGGCGCTGGCGCGAAACCATCTGCCCGAAGGTCAGGGATTTCATCCGGAAATTCGCCTAGGAAAATCGGGCTCTGACCCCGATTTCAGAGTTCGTAGCTGGTTCCCGGTTTTTCCATCACGGTTTTTTCCACCGTTTCCCGCGACAGGTTGGGCGCAAACAGCTCGATGAAGTCGTATGCGTAGCGCCGCAGGTAGGCGCCGCGCTTGATGCCCAGCCGCGTGGTCGAGGAGGGAAACAGGTGCGCGGCGTCGATCGCGCGCAGCAGGCGGTCGCGCTTCGGGTCGAACGCCATCTTCGCCATGATGCCCACGCCCAGGCCCAATTCGACGTAAGTCTTGATCACGTCCGCGTCGGAGGCGGTCAGCACCACCTGGAGCTCCAGGCCGCGCTGCTCGAAGGCGCGGTTGACCATGGAACGGTTGGCGAAGGCGAAGTCGTAGGTCACGATCGGATATTTCGCCACGGCCTCCAGCGTCAGCGGTTCGACCTTGAGCAGCGGGTGCCGGGGCGGCACCACGATGCAGCGATTCCACTGGTAGCAGGGCAGCGCGGCCAGCGCCGGGTGCTCCGCGATCCGTTCGGTCGCGACGCACATGTCGGCCTCGCCGGCGGCGACCTGCTCGCAGATCTGCGCAGGATTGCCCTGGTGGATGACGATCTGCACGTCCGGGTAGCGGCGCTTGAACGCGGCCACCGCCCTGGGCAGCGCGTAGCGCGCCTGGGTGTGGGTGGCGGCGATGGTGAGCGTGCCGAGCTTTTCGTTGGCGAACTCCTCGCCGGCGCGCTTCAGGTTGGCGGCTTCCGCCAGCAGGCGTTCGGCGATTGCCAGCACCGCCTGCCCCGGCTCGGTCACGCCGGTCAGGCGCTTGCCGTTACGCACGAAGATCTCGATTCCCAGTTCCTCTTCCAGAGCCTTGATCTGCTTGCTGATTCCTGGCTGGGAGGTAAACAAGGCCTCGGCCGCGGACGAGACATTCAGGTCGCGGCGGGCGACTTCGGCGAGAAAGCGGAGCTGCTGCAGTTTCATATACCCAGATGGAATAGTAATCTAACTCGATAGTCTTTGTAAGAATAACGAGCGCCGGTAGCATGGCCGCCATGGATATCGGTCTGGTCGTTCTCCTGGGCATTGCCTTCTTCGCGGCCTTCGTCAACGGCGCCCTCGGTTACGGGTTTTCCTCGCTGACGGTGCCGGTCGCGCTTTTATTCCATACCAGCCGGATCCTCAATCCGGCGCTGGTGCTGGTCGAAGTCTTCATCAACCTGTACGTGCTGTTCATCAACCGGGGCAGCATGCGCGCCGTGTGGAAGCGGGTCTATCCGATCCTCGCCGGACTGCTGCCCGGCATCGCGCTCGGCAGCTACGTGCTCGCCTCGATCCATCCCGGCTGGCTCAAGTTCGCCACCTACGCGCTTTTCCTCCCGCTGATCCTGATCCAGGCGGCCGGCTGGCGCAGGCCGATCCGCGCCGAGAAACTGCTGGGCCTGCCGTTCGGCGCCGGCCTGGGCTTCCTTTACTCGGTCACCACCATCTCGGGTCCGCCGCTGGCGCTGCTGTTCAACAACCAGGGCCTGGTGAAGCAGGACTTCCGCGCCGGGCTGGCGCTGATCCGCGTCGCCGAATCGGTACTGACGGCATTCGCGTACTGGCAACTGGGCCTGTTCGTGACGGACAGCCTGGCGATCGCATCGACGATCGTGCCGGCGGTGCTGGTCGGAATTCCGCTGGGCGCCTTAGCCATCCGGCACCTCGACGCCGAAACGTTCCGCCGCGTCTGCATGAGCTTCGACGTCTGGGTGGTCGGCTTCGGCCTGTCGCGGGTACTGGTGGGCCTGAAGTTCGCCCAGGGCGCCTTCGCGTACGGGCCGATGGCGCTGGCGATCGTGCTGGACGTCTGGCTGCTGTACGCGTTTTTCAAAGGCAGGAGGGTGGCTCTGGCCACTGCCTGACGCCATGTACCTCTACGACGAGATCGACCAGCGGCTGGTGGACGAGCGGGTGGCGCAGTTCCGCGGCCAGACGCGGCGCTTCCTCGACGGCAAGCTGTCCGAGGACGATTTCCGCGCGCTGCGGCTGAGGAACGGCCTGTACATCCAGCGCTTTGCGCCGATGCTGCGCATCGCGATTCCCTACGGCCTGCTTTCCTCGAAGAAATTGCGCAAGCTCGCCGACATCGCGCGCCGCTACGACCGCGGCTACGGCCATTTCTCCACGCGCCAGAACCTGCAGCTCAACTGGCCGAAGCTGGAACAGGTGCCCGACATCCTCGCCGAGCTCGCCACGGTGCAGATGCACGCCATCCAGACCTCGGGCAACTGCGTGCGCAACACCACCACCGATCATTTCGCCGGCGTGGCGCGCGACGAGATCGTCGACTCCTTCGTCTGGTGCGAGCTGGTCCGGCAGTGGTCCACCTTCAACGCGGAGTTCAATTTCCTGCCGCGCAAATTCAAAATTGCAGTCAACGGGGCGGCGGCGGACCGGGCGGCGACGTTCGTGCACGATATCGGCCTGCATGCGCTGAAAAATGCCGAGGGTGAAGTGGGATTCAAAGTCATCGTCGGCGGCGGCCTCGGGCGCACGCCCATCGTCGGCCACGTGATCCGCGATTTCCTGCCCTGGCCGCACCTGCTCACCTACCTGGACGCGATCCTGCGCGTGTACAACCGCTACGGCCGGCGCGACAACATCCACAAGGCGCGCATCAAGATTCTCGTCAAGGAACGCGGTCCGGAAAAATTCCGCGAGGAAGTCGAGGCCGAGTGGGCGCATCTGAAGGACGGCCCGGCGACCGTGACCGCGGAGGAAATCCGCAGGATCGAGGGGCGTTTCACCCGGCCGGCGTACGAAAAGCTGGCGGACGTGGACTACACGAACCTGAAGACGCCGTTCAACGCCTGGTTGAAGCGCAACGTGCATCCGCACAAGCTGCCCGGCTACGCGGCGGTCAGCATTTCCCTCAAGAAGACCGGCGTGCCGCCCGGCGACGTGACCTCCGAGCAGATGACGCAGATCGCCGACCTGGCCGACCACTATTCCTTCGGCGAGCTGCGCGTCACGCACGAGCAGAACCTGGTGTTCGCCGACGTGCGCCAGGCCGAACTGCACGGCCTGTGGCAGCAGCTGCGCGAACTGGGCCTGGCGACGCCGAACATCGGCCTGCTCACCAACATCATCGCCTGCCCGGGCGGCGATTTCTGCTCGCTGGCGAACGCCAAGTCGCTGCCGGTGGCCGAGGCGCTGCAGCGCCGCTTCGACGATCTGGACTACCTGCACGACATCGGCGAACTGGACCTGAACATTTCCGGCTGCATCAACGCCTGCGGCCACCACCACGTCGGCCACATCGGCATCCTCGGCGTCGACAAGAACGGCGAGGAGTGGTACCAGGTCAGCATCGGCGGCGCGCAGCAGGGGAGGATCGGCAAGATCATCGGACCGTCCTTCGCCCGCGCCGACGTTCCCGACGTCGTCGAGCGCCTGATCGAAACCTATCTGGAGAAGCGCGACAGCGATGCGGAGCGCTTCGTCGACGTGGTGCAACGCATCGGCATCGAACCCTTCAAGACGAGCGTCTATGGCAATCCTGATCAAAAATCGGCAGATCGCCGCGCAGCTCTCGCCGCCTGACCTGGTGCTGGAGCCGACGGACGATCCGGCGATGCTAGCCGGCGCGGTCGACCTGGCGCGCGTGATTGCGGTCAACTTTCCCAAATTCGGCGACGGACGCGGCTACTCCATCGGGCGCCTGCTGCGCGAGCGCTACGGCTACAAGGGCGAGCTGCGCGCGGTCGGCGAGGTCGCGCGCGATCACCTGCAGGCGATGGCGCGCTGCGGCTTCGACGCCTTCCAGCTGCGCGAGGGCGAGGACCCGCAGGAGGCGCTCGCGGGGTTCGACGATTTCAGCGACGCCTACCAGGCGACCGTGACGCAGCCGCAGCCGCTGTTCCGCCGCCGGCCAGCCTGAGCGGCGCTGCCGTGGATTCCGAACTGCTCCTGAAGGTCGACGCTGCGCTAGCGCTGCTGCAGAGGGTGGCGATCGAGCATCGGCCCGCCGCGTTCGCCAGCAGCCTCGGCGCCGAGGACATGGTGCTCACCGACATGATCGCGCGGCACCGCTTCGGCATCGACATCTTCACGCTGGAAACGGGCAGGCTGCACGGCGACACGCTGCAGCTCGTGGAGACGATCGAGCGGCGCTACGGGCGCAAGGTCGAGTTGGTGAAGCCGGACCCGGCGGCCGTCGGCGAATACGTGGCGCGCCATGGCCGCGACGCCTTCTACACGGGTGTCGAACTGCGCAAGCGCTGCTGCGAGATCCGCAAGGTTGAACCGCTGCGGCGCGCGCTGGCCGGCCGCAAGGCCTGGATCACCGGCCTGCGCCGTTCGCAGTCCGCGGCCAGGGCCGAGGTCGCGGTCAAGGAATTCGACCTGGGTCACGGCATGGCGAAATTCAACCCGCTGGCCGAGTGGAGCGAAGAGGAGGTCTGGAGCTACATCCGCTTTTTCGAGGTGCCCTATAACGCGCTCCATGACCAGGGTTACCGCTCGATCGGCTGCGCGCCCTGCACCCGGCCGGTGGCCGCCGGCGAGGACGCGCGCGCGGGGCGCTGGTGGTGGGAAATCAAGGCCGCCACGGAATGCGGGATTCATTTTTCCCCGGATGGAAAGCTGGTCCGCGAGAACGTGCCGACATGAAATTGGAACGCAGCCATCTCGACTGGCTGGAGTCGGAAGCCATCTACATCCTGCGCGAGGTGGCGGGCGAATGCGCCAACCCCGCGCTGCTCTTCTCCGGCGGCAAGGATTCGCTGGTGCTGTTGCGCCTCGCCGAGAAGGCGTTCCGGCCGGGACGCTTCCCGTTCCCGCTGATGCACATCGATACCGGCCACAATTTCGACGAGGTGATCGCCTTCCGCGATGCGCGCGCCGCCGAACTGGGCGAGCGCTTGATCGTGCGAACAGTCGAAGATTCGATTCGCCGCGGAACTGTTCGTTTAGCCAATAGAGAACAAAGCAGAAACGCGGCCCAGTCGGTCACGCTTTTGGAGGCGGTCGCGGAGTTCGGCTTCGACGCCGCGATCGGCGGCGCCCGGCGCGACGAGGAGAAGGCGCGCGCCAAGGAGCGGGTGTTCTCCTTCCGCGACGAGTTCGGCCAGTGGGACCCGAAGAACCAGCGCCCCGAGCTGTGGGACCTGTACAACGCGCGCGTGCACAAGGGCGAGCACGTGCGCGTGTTTCCGATCTCCAACTGGACCGAGCTGGACGTCTGGCAGTACATCGAGCGGGAGAAGCTGGCGGTGCCCTCGATCTACTACGCGCACCGGCGCAAGGTGGTGCGCGGGAACGGTTTTCTTTTCATTCCAAAAAATGAGGAAAAAAGCGAAGAACTGTCGGTTCGCTTCCGTACCGTCGGCGACATCAGCTGCACCTGCCCGGTCGAATCCGTCGCAGCGGATGTTGCGTCGATCATCAAGGAAACGGTGACCGCGCAACAGACCGAGCGCGGCGCCACGCGCATGGACGACCAGACTTCCGACGCTTCCATGGAGCGGCGCAAGAAGGAAGGATATTTCTGATGACCCTGCTTGGCGAACTCGAAAGAAATCGGGCTCTGACCCCGATTTCGGAGAAAGGCGTGCTGCGCTTCATCACCTGCGGCAGCGTGGACGACGGGAAAAGCACGTTGATCGGCAGGCTGCTGCACGACACCCGCGCGATCCTGCAGGATCAGCTGGATGCGGTAGCGCGCGCTTCCAGCAGGCGCGGCTCAGAGGAACTCGACCTCTCGCTGCTCACCGACGGCCTGGAGGCCGAGCGCGAGCAGGGGATCACCATCGACGTCGCCTACCGCTATTTCAGCACCGGCCGGCGCAAATTCATCATCGCCGACACGCCCGGCCACGAGCAGTACACGCGCAACATGGTGACGGGCGCCTCGACCGCGGGCGCGGCGGTGATCCTGCTGGATGCGCGCAAGGGATTGCTGCCGCAATCGAAACGCCACCTCTACCTTGCGCACCTGCTCGGCATCCGCGAAGTGATCGTCGCGGTAAACAAAATGGACCTCGCCGGCTATGCCGCCGGCGTGTTCGAGGCGCTGCGCGCGGAGTTCGAGCGATTCGCGGCGTCGCTGGCGATCCAGAATCTGCAGTTCATCCCGGTGTCCGCGCTGCGCGGCGACATGGTGGTCGAGCGCGGCGCGCAACTCGGCTGGTACCAGGGTCCGACGCTGCTCGAGGCGCTCGAGGCGGTCGACGTGGTGAACGAAACCGCCGCGCGGCCGCTGCGCTTCCCGGTGCAGTACGTGGCGCGCGGCGCCGGGTTGCCAAATGCGCGCGGGTACATGGGCCGCATCGCCTCAGGCACCCTGCGCCCGGGCGATGAAGTCCTCGCGCTGCCTTCAGGCCGGCGCACCCGGGTCAAGGGCATCACGGTGCTGGACGAGGTGCGCCATGCCGCGGCGGCGGGCGATTCGGTCGCACTGCTGCTGGCGGATGAGCTGGATGTGTCGCGCGGCGACATGCTCGCCGACGTCGCCCGGCCGCCGCGCGCGGCCAGGGCCTTCGAGGCGAAACTGTGCTGGCTGGCCGGCGAGCCGCTCGCGCCGCAGGGCAGGTACCTGCTCAAGCACACCACGCGCACCGTCAAGGCGAAAGTCGCCTCGATCAGCTATCGTGTCGACGTGCAGACTCTGGACAAGCAGTCCCTGGATGCAGAGGGCGCCGGCGCGGTGCGCATGAACGATATCGTCCATGCAGCGCTGGTCTTGCAGCAGCCGCTGTTCGTGGACTCCTACGCGGTGGACCGCGCGACGGGCGCTTTCGTCCTGGTCGACGAAACCACCCACCAGACGGTGGCCGCCGGAATGATCGAATGACGGGCGTCGTATATCTGGTCGGCGCCGGCCCGGGCGCGCCGGACCTGCTCACGCTGCGCGCGGCGCGGCTGCTGGAGCGCGCCGACATCGTGTTTCACGATGCGCTGGTGCCGCCCGGGATACTTTCCCTGGCGGCAAAAGCAATAAAAACGGAAGTCGGCAAGCGTTCCGGCCGGCGCTCGACGGCGCAGCTGTTCATCAACAAGCGCCTGGTGGACGCTGCGCGCAAGTACCCGGTGGTGGTACGGCTCAAGGGCGGCGACCCGATGCTGTTCGGCCGCGCCCATGAAGAACTCGCCTACCTGAAGAAAAACCGCATCCGCGTCGAGGTCGTCCCAGGCGTAACCGCTGCGCTCGCCGCCACAGCCGATGTCGGCGTTTCGCTTACCGCCCGCGGCCTGTCCCGCTCCGTTGCGTTCCTGACGACCCGGGCGGCGCCGGGCGAGCGGCCGAACAACTGGGTGCAGGCGGCCCTCGCCGCCGATACCGTGGTGATCTACATGGGTGCCGGAGAAGCGGAGGCAATCGCACAGGCGCTGATCGCTGCAGGCAAATCGCCGGCGACGCCGGTTGCGCTCGTCGAGCACGCCTCGCTGCCCGGCGTGCGCAAGCTTTCGGGCACGCTCGCGCAATTGGCGGCGCTCGCCGCGCGCTGCGGCAACGGCCCGGTGTCCATCCTGCTCGGCGAGGTCTATCGGGAAGCCGCCGCGTCGAAGATAATCGGGGCGTGGCCAAGCCGGCAATCCTCCGTCGAGCAATCATCCTCTTCGCTCACGGCGCGCGCGACCCGCAATGGGCGCGGCCGTTCCAGCAGCTCGTAGTCGAACTCGGCGAATTGCTGCCCGGCGAGCGCATCGCGCTCGCCTTCCTTGAATTGATGCCGCCGACGCTCGCCGAGTGCGCCGCCGCGCTGCACGGCGACGGCGTGCGGTCGCTGAGGGTCGTGCCGGTGTTTCTCGGCATGGGCGGGCATCTCAAGGACGACCTGCCCAAGATCGTCGCGAAGATCCGGGGGAACCTGCCGGACCTCAAGATCGCCGTCGAGCCGCCGATCGGCGAACAGCCCGAGGTGATCAGCGCAATTGCGAGCGTGATCGCTGGCTAGTCCTTGCGCAGCTGGGACAACCAGTGCTCCATCTGGCGTCCCGCGGCTTCGCGGCCGCCCAGGCCGAAGGCGAGCGCGAAGGCCACCGCGACCGAGCCCAGCGTCAGGCCGAAGGCGAGGTTGACGATGTCGTCGGCGATGCCCATCGCGCGCAGGCCCATGGCGATGACGAGGCCGAGGATCGCAACGCGCGCGATGCGCGCCAGCCAGGAGCGCTTCTCGCCGCTCGCGCGGCTGAGCGCGTCGAAGGCGACGTTGGCCAGCCAGAAGCCGATCACCAGGATCGCGCCGCCCAGCAGCACTTCGCCGCCGAACTTGATGAACATCGACACCAGGTCCCGCACCTGCGTGAAGTCGAGCCGGTGCGCCGCCTCGACGGCGGCGAACAGCATCGCGAAGAACAACGCCAGGCCGCGCACGAGACCGGAGGGCTTGAGCGCTCCCGCGAAGGCGCCGCTGACGCCGAGCCGCTGCGGCAGCGTGTCGAGGCCCATGCCGGCGAGCAGGCGCGCCAGCACGTCGGCGGCGAATTTCGCCACGTACCAGGTCACCACCAGGATCAGCGCTGCGGCGACCAGGTTCGGCACTGCCTCGAGCAGGCGCTCCAGCATCTCGGTGGCCGGCCGGGAGATCGCCTCCACTTTTAGCGCGTCCAGCGCGGCGATCAGCGTCGGCACGAACACGAAGATGAACACGATGGTGCCGGCCAGGCGCGACAGCTTCACGGTCTCGGCAAGGCCGATCTGGCTGCCCATCTTGTCCGCGCCGGCGGCCGCGAGCAGGTTGGTGACGAGCCCCCGCAGCACCTTGGCCACCAGCCAGCCGACGAAGCCGATCACCGCGGCGCCGAAGACGTTCGGCACCATGTCGAGCAGCTTGGCGAGCATCGTCTGCACCGGTTCGAGCAGCCCGCGCAGCTCGAAAGCGGCGAGGATGCTCGGTACGAACAGCAGGATCACCAGCCAGAACAGCACGTTCGCCACCGTCTTGCTCATCGGCTCCATGCCGGCTTCCTTGGACAGCCGCTCGCCGAAGGTGCTGGCGCCGAGCGCGCGGTTCACCACTGCCTGGATCAGCGTCGCGATCAGCCAGGCGAGCAGCAACAGGATCGTGCCGGCCACCAGCCGCGGCGCGTAGCCGACGATCTGCGTCACCAGCTGCGCGAACGGGTTGGAGATGCTGTCCAGGTGCAGCGAGTCGAACACCGCCACCAGCGTCACCAGGATGACCAGCCAGAAAACGCCCACCGCGATCCCGGATTCGACGCCGACCTGCTGCCCGGTGCTCTCCTCGATGCGCGAATCGACCTTGAGCATGTGGAGCAGGCGGCGCGCGCCTGCGCGCGCGACGACGGCCACCAGCCAGCCGACCACGATGATGCCGAGCGCCCCGAAGATGCCGGGCAGCTGGCTGCCCAACGTGGTTTGCAGCGAAGTTGCGAGCACCGAGAAATCCATGTTGCCCTCCCCGAACAGGTTGAGCTGCTAGCGCCTCCTGAATCCGAGCCAGAGCGCGTAGAGCGCCAGCGCGATGAACCAGGCGAGCGACCACTCGGCTATGGAGAGACCGAGGAAGCGCCATGTTACCTCCGCGCACTGCCCGGACCCCATGAACAGTTTCTCGAGCATGCGCCTGACCGGGAGGTTTTCCATCATGAAGAACAGGTCGGGCCCGCAGGCAGGTACCTGATCCGCCGGAAGATGCTGCAGCCACACCTGGCGCGTGGCGACGCCGAGGCCGCCGAGGGCAAGAAGCATTGCGGCGGCGCAGTAAATCGCCTTGCCGGTCCGGCCGGGAAAATGCAGCGCAGCAACGGCGAAAACAAAAACCAGGCCGTAGTAAAAGCCACGCTGCACCATGCACAGGGGGCAGGGATCCTGGCTGTCGAAATATTGCAGGTAGTAGCCGTAGGCGAGCAGGCAGGCGCAGATCAGCGCTGGCGCCGCGTAGAGCATGCGCCGGTTCATTTTGCCTGGACCACGGCTTGGTCGATGGTGTCGATTTCAGTCTCCGGATCGAAAGACCGGTTCGACTGTACCGCTTGGATTTCGTTCGCGAGTTCCGCCAGCTTGGGGACGGCCGGAGGGGTGCCGTCGCGGGTTTCGTCTTTCAGGGTGGCGGGTTTCATGGAAATTATTTTGAGAGAAGCTGCGTCGCCTGCGACGCAACCTGGTCGAGCGTCATGCGTCCGCGCGGCTTGTACCACTGCGCCGACCAGTTCACCGCGCCCAGCACGAGCAGGCGGGCGAGCTTCGCGTCGCCCCTGATCAGGCCGGCGCGCGCGAGCTCGTCCAGCATGCGCTGCCAGAGCGCGTCGTAGCGGTCCTTGAGCGCGATCACGCGCCGCCGGTTCGCCGGCGTCAGCGAGCGCCAGTCGTAGAGCAGCACCGGGATGAAGTCGTTGCCGTCCTCGAGGATGGTGCCCAGGTGCGCGCGCACCAGCCTGCGGAATTTCTGCGCCGGCGGCAGGCGCCCGGCCAGCACCGCTTCCGAGCGCCGCAGCCCCTCGGCGAGGCCTTCTTCCATGACCGCCAGCAGCATCTCCTGCTTGCTGGCGAAATGGTAGAACGGGCTCCCGGAGTGCATGCCGGCGGCCGAAGAGATGTCGCGGATGGTGGTGCCGTCGAAGCCCTTCTCGCGGAACAGGCGCGCGCAGACGCGCAGCAGTTCGCCGCGCCGGTTGCCGCTCTGGTTTTTCTTCAGATGGCTTTTAATCTGGGAAGATCTTCCGGGGCTTCGATTTCCATGCGCAGCAGCTGGGCGGCCACGTTCTTGCCGAGGTTGTCCATGCGCAGGCTGCGCGCCGCGCCGCCCTGCAGGGCGGCGTTCAGCACGATTTTCAGCGCGAGGATGTTGTCCAGCGGCCAGAGTTCCACCGGCCCCGCGCCCATGCCGGCGAAATGCTTCGCCAGGCGTTCTTTGGTCACTTCGCGCTTGAGCACGGCGTAGGTCTCGGCGTCGAAGGCGAACAGGCCGATGTCGGCGCGGTCGGCCTTGTCGCCGGAGCGTGCGTGCGCGATTTTCCAGAGGGCCACTTTCATTCAAATGCTTTCGACTTCGATTTTTACGTTTTTTTCCACCAACTCTCTTTTAAGCAAAGCAGGCCAGATTCCCAATAGCTCTTTGGCCGGCTGTACGCCCTTCATGCTCCCGACATAGGGAGGGCCTGATAGCCCGAGCCACGGGAAAAGCCTGCCGAAGCCGTCGGCGACGCGCTTGTCCCTGGTGCGGATGGTCATGCGCAGGAAGCACTCGTTCAGCTGATCGCGATAGGCCGGGTCGGCGTTGGCGCCGAGCAGCGAGTCGTAGCCGATGTATTCGACGTTGGTCTCGTCCACCGCCCAGCCGCGCTCCTTCACGAGCGTGGCGATGATTTCCGCGCTCTTCGCGCACTTGGCATGGGCCTCGGGCCAGGCGAAGCCGATCATGCCCGTCCCCATCCAGCCGTCCTGGTAGCCGGCGACTATTTTCAGCGTCTTCGGCCGCGCCGCGCCCGAGGCGCCGCTGATGCGCACCTCGTCGCCGCCCAGGTCGTCGAATTTCAGCGTGCCCATGTCGAGCACTACGTCCGGCGAGAAATAGGCGTGCGGGTCGTGCACTTCATAGAGCAGCTGCTGGCGGATGGTGTCGAAGGAAATCCGGCCGCCGGTGCCGGGCGGTTTGGTGAACAGCGCGGTGCCGTCTTCGGACACTTCGGCGATCGGGTAGCCGAGGTGCGCGTAGTCGGGCACCTTGGCCCATTCGCCCGCCGAGCCGAAATTACCTCCCGAGCCCTGGCCGGAGCATTCGAGCAGGTGGCCCAGCGCAAGACCCGCCGCCATGCGGTCCCAATCGTCCCACTGCCAGCCGAATTCGTGCGCGAGCGGCCCCAGCGTGAGCGCGGCATCCGCCACGCGCCCGGTGAGCACGATGTCGGCGCCCTGCGACAGGGCGTCCGCGATCGGCTGCGCGCCGAGATAGGCGTTCGCGAACAGCATCCGCTCGCGTACCGCCGATATGTCGCCGCCGGTGTCCATGTGCGCGAGCCGCTCGCCCGCGCCTCGCAACTCGTCGATGCGCTCCAGCACCGAGTCGCCGGTGACGGTGGCGATGGTCGCTTTCCAGCCCTTGTCGCGGAACGCGCGCGCGATGGCGTCGCGCGCGCCCTGCGGATTGAGGCCGCCGGCATTGAGCACGAACTTGACGCCGTGCTTCGCCGCCAGCGGCCAGAGTTCGGCGAGCATCGGCACCGCATCGCGAGCGTAGCCGGCGGACGGATCTTTCTGGCGGTCCTTCTGCAGGATGGCGAGCGTCAGCTCGGAGAGGTGGTCGGAGGCGATGTACTGCACCCCGCCGCGCTCGATGGAGGCGCGCACCGGGCGCCATGAGTCGCCGTAGAAACCGAGGCCGGCGCCGACGCGGACCGTTTTCATCGGGTTTTTCATCGAATTTCAGTCTAGTTTCCGCCCGGATGAAAAGCAATTGCTTGCTAGAATTCGCCATGGGAGCAGCGGCATGACGGCATGAGTTTCGATCTCGACGCGCATGCGCGGGCGATCGAGCGCGACGGCTACACCGTCATCCGGGATTTCATGGACGCGGCGCGCCTCGCCGAGGTGCGGCGGGTGCTCGGCTTCTATCTCGGCACGCACGCCGGCCGCAATTCCTTCGAAGGGCACAGCACCGAACGCGTCTACACGCTGGTGGCGCGCGGCAGGGTGTTCTGGGATATCGCGCTGGATGCGCGCGTGCTCGCGCTCTGCGACCGTTTCCTCCTGGAAGGAAGCCTGCTGACCGCGAGCCAGGCGATCTGCATCCATCCCGGCGAAAAGCCGCAGGCCTTTCACCACGACGACACCTTCTACACCGTGCCGCGGCCGCGGCCGATGATTTCGATCTCGACCATCGCCGCCGTGGACGCGTTCACCGCCGAGAACGGCGGCACCGAAGTCATCCCCGGCAGCCATCTGTGGGGCGATGACTGGCCGCAGAAAGCGGCGGGAGCGCAATCGGTCGCGGTAAGCATGCCGGCGGGCGCCTGCGTGGTGTTCTCGGGGCTGCTGGTGCACCGCGGCGGCGCCAATCGGTCGCCCGGCCCTCGCCTCGCCTTCTCCAACCAGTACTGCCAGCCCTGGGCGCGGCAGCAGGAGAACTTTCTTTTCGGCGTGCCGCCGCAAGTCGCGCAGCAGATGCCGCAACGGCTGCAGGAAATGCTCGGCTACTCGATCTATCCGCCTTTCATGGGCCAGCTCACCGCCAGCCATCCGTCCAAGGCGCTGGAAGCGGGATTCGAGAACCGGGTCGTCGCCCAGGCGCGTGCCGCGGGGGCGCGGCTCCCCGAGTGATGCTGGCCCGTATCTGGAGGAGAATATGGATTCGCCAATGCAAAATCACGGGAAAGGAGACGGTCGATGGGCTATCCATTTCAAAGCGACAACTTCGGCAAATTGATCCTGCGACTCACGGTTGGCGGCCTGATCCTGTTTCATGGCGTAGCGAAAATCCTCAACCCGGCGGGTGCGATGGGAATGATCACCGGCCAGCTTGCGACCATGGGCATGCCGGCCTTCGTTGCCTACGGCGTCTACGTCGGCGAAGTGCTCGCGCCGCTGCTGCTGATCCTGGGGATTTTTTCGCGCATCGGCGGTTTGCTGGTGGTGGCGAACATGGCCTTCGCGCTGACGCTGGTGCACAGCAGCCAGATATTCACCTTGAGCAAGCAGGGCGGCTGGGCGCTCGAATTGCAGGGCTTCTACCTGCTCTGCGGCCTGGCGGTATATTTTCTCGGCAGCGGTAAATTCGCCGTCAGACCGGATTGAACTCAAGGAGGGAATAGTCATGCGGATCAGCTTCGCCGCCGCGCTCGTGCTCGCGGCAGCAGGGCAGGCAATGGCGCAGATGCCGGCGGACGTGGCGGCGAAGCTGAAGGAGATCGGCCCGGTGCTCAATCCGCCGATGATCCAGGCGACGTTCGGCCTCTACATTCCGCGCGTGGTGAAGGCATCGGCGGGCGTGAGTTCGAGCGAGGATCTCGCCTACGGGCCGGACGAGCGGCAGCGGCTGGACGTGTTCGCTCCGGCGGCCAGGGCAGGGCGCCTGCCGGTGGTGCTCTTCGTGCCGGGCGGCGGCTACGTCGGCGGCGCGAAGAGCCGGCCGGGCGTGCCGTTCTACCAGAATGTCGGCGTGTTCTTCGCGAAGAACGGCGTGATCGGCGTGACGATGAACTACCGCCTCGCGCCGAAGGCGGTGTGGCCGGCGGGCGGCGAGGACGTCGCGGCGGCGCTTGCGTGGGTAAGGAAGAACATCGGCGAATTCGGCGGCGACCCGGATCGCATCTTCGTCTACGGGCAGTCGGCGGGCGGTACGCACGCCGCGCACTACATCTTCGACGAGCGCCTGCAGCCCGCGGGCGGCAACGACGGCGTGGCGGGCGCGATCCTGCAGTCGCCGATCCTCGATCCGGCCGATGCGCCGCCGGGGCCGAACGTCGAAGCCTACTTCGGCAAGGACCGCGCCGCGTGGGCCGACCGCAACCTGCTCTCGAAGCTCGACGGCCGGAAAATCCCGGTGTTCCTGGTGTACGCCGAGCTGGACCCCAGGGAATTCCGCGACGAGGCGGCGAAGCTGCGCGAAGGCCTGTGCAAGCGCGACGGCGGCGCCTGCCCGCGCACCAGCGACCTCAAGGGGCACAACCACATCAGCGAGATCGCGCACCTGGGCTCGGCGGACGACGTCGCCTTCGGCCTCGAACTGCTGGAGTTCGTGCGAACCGGCCGATAGGCCGGCCTGCGCACGCCCGCTAGCCGACCACGTAGGCCGCGCCGCCGGTGGCGATCAGTTCGCCTTCGTCGTTGTGCAGTTCCATGTGGATCACGGCGATGCGGCTGCCCTTGCGCACGATGCGCGCGGTGGCGACGAAATATTTGCCGCGGCCGGGGCGCAGGTAGTCCACGCGCAGGTCGATGGTGCCGATGTTCGGGAAGGTCTCGGGCGTGCCGTCCATTTCCTCGGCGAGCGACAGCATGATGGCGAGGCCGCCCGCCACGTCCAGCGTCGCGGAGATCACGCCGCCGTGCAGGATCTGGCGCTTCGGATTGCCGACCAGCTCGGGCCGCATGTCGAAGCGCAGCTTGGGCGCGGCCGGGTCGAAGGACTCCACCTTCAGGCCGAGGTGCTTGTTGAAGGCGATGTGCCGCTCCATTACCTGGCGCAGCAGGGTCTGCAGGGCGAGCGTTTTTCCTTCGGCTGTTTTCTTCGTCGTCATGTCGGTTCGAACTCGATGAGAAGATTGCCCGGGGCCACTTGCGCCCCGGCCTTTACGTGAACGGTCTTCACTTTCAGGGAGAACGGGAAATCGAGCCCGTGCTCCATCTTCATGGCTTCCAGCACCACCAGCGCCCTGCCCGCGGCGATCGTTTCGCCGGCCTTGGCGTTCACCGCGACCACGCGGCCGTTCATCGGCGCGACGAGCCTGCCGTCGCTGGCGCCCTTGCGCCGCAGCGGGCCGTTGGTCGCGTTGCGCAGGAAGAAACTCTCGCTGCCGCGCGAACGGTGCGCCGGGTTGTTGCTCCAGCCGGCCCATTCGCCGAAATCGACGCCGGAATCTTCGCTTTCGAACCTGAAATGCAAAAGAAAATCCGTCGCCGCCCGTCCGGCCGCGAACTCCTTGTCGCGCAGGACGGCAGCCAGGAAATCCTTGTTGGTCGATACGCCGAGCGCCACCGTTTCGTCCAGCGCCGCCGCCAGTTTCGCGCGCGCCTCGTCCCGCGTGGGCGCATGCGCGATGAGCTTGGCGATCATCGAATCGTAGAAGGGCGATATCCCGGTCCCCGGTTCGAGCGCGTGGTCCACGCGCACCGCATTCGACGGCTGCCAGTGCGTCAGCGTCCCTGCCTGCGGCAGGAAATTTTGCTCCGGGTCTTCGGCACAGAGCCGTACCTCGATGGCGTGGCCCGAGAAGCGGATGCCGTCCTGCTTCGCTGGCAGCGGCTCGCCCGCCGCGACGCGCAACTGCCATTCGACCAGGTCCAGGCCGGTGATGGCCTCGGTCACCGGGTGCTCGACCTGCAGGCGCGCGTTCATTTCCATGAACCAGAACTTGCCGTCCTCCAGCAGGAATTCCACCGTGCCGGCGCCGACGTAGCCGACCGCCCGTGCCGCCTTGACGGCCGCTTCGCCCATCGCCGCGCGAAGCTTCGCGTCCACTGCGGGCGAAGGCGATTCCTCGACGAGTTTCTGGTGCCGGCGCTGCACCGAACAGTCGCGCTCGCCGAGGTGAATGATGTTGCCGTGGCTGTCGGCGAAGATCTGCATTTCGATGTGGCGCGGATTTAGCAGCGCCTTCTCGAGCAGAACCCGCGAATCGCCGAAGGAATGCTCCGCTTCGGATTGGGCGCTTTTCATCGCAGCCGCGAGTTCTTCCTGTGAAAGCACGAGGCGCATGCCGCGCCCGCCGCCGCCCGCCAGCGCCTTGATCATCACGGGGTACTCGGGATTTTTGCCGTAGCCGGGCAGGACCGGGACGCCGGCTTTCGCTGCGATCGCCTTGGCATTTGCCTTGTCGCCCATCGCCCTGATCGCGGACGGGGGAGGACCGATCCAGACGCGTCCGGCCTTGAGTACCGCTTCCGCGAATTCGGCGTTCTCGGAAAGGAAACCGTAGCCCGGATGAACGGCGTCTCCTTCCGCTTCGAGCATCGCCTTGATGTTCAGGTAGGACTCCTTCGGCGAAGGGCCGCCGATATGCACCGCCTTGTCCGCCGCACGCACGTGCAGGGCGCTGCGGTCGGCGTCGGAATAGACGGCGATCGTGCGCAGGCCCATGCGCTTCGCCGTGCGCATCACCCGGAGAGCAATCTCCCCGCGGTTGGCCACAAGGAGCGACTTGAACTTCACTTCTTTGGCAGGATGTGCATGTACTTGCAGATGATGCCGAGCATCACCTCGTCGGCGCCGCCGCCGATGGAGCCGAGGCGGCCGTCGCGGTAGGCGCGCGACACCGGGTTGTCCCAGGTGTAGCCCATGCCGCCCCAGTACTGCAGGCAGGCGTCCGAGACCTCGCGCCGCAGCCGCCCGCACTTCAGCTTGGCCATGGAGGCGAGTTCGGTGACGTCCTCGCCGGCGACGTACATCTCGCAGGCGCGGTAGGTGAGGGCGCGCAGCGCCTCGATCTCGGTTTTCAATTCGGCGAGGCGGTAGTGCACGTACTGGAAGTCGAGCACGGTCTGGCCGAACATCTTGCGCTCGCGGATGTACTCGATGGTGTCGTTCAGGGTGCGTGTCAGCCCCTGCACCGAGCTCGCCGCCGCCCACAGGCGCTCTTCCTGGAACTGCTGCATCTGATAGGTGAAGCCCATGCCTTCCTCGCCGATGCGAAAGCGCTGCGGCACGCGTACGTCGTCGAAGTGGATTAGCCCGGTATCGGAGGACATCATGCCGATCTTGCGGATCTTCTTCGCCACGCTGACCCCCTTGGTCTTCATCGGCAGGATGATCAGCGTCTTGTTCTTGTGCGCCGCGCCCTCGGAGGTGTTGGCGAGCAGGCACATCCAGTCCGCTTGCAGGCTGTTGGTGATCCACATCTTGGCGCCGTTGATGACGTAGTCGCCGCCGTCCTTCTTCGCCGTGGTCTTGATCGAGGCCACGTCCGAGCCAGCGCCGGGCTCCGAGACGCCGATGCAGGACACGTGGTCGCCGGCGATGGCGGGCGCGAGGAATTCCTTCCTCAGCTCGTCCGAGCCGAAGCGCGCCAGGGCCGGCGTCGCCATGTCGGTCTGCACGCCGATCGCCATCGGCACTCCGCCGCAGCGGATCTGGCCCAGGGTTTCCGCGAACACCATCGAGTAGCTGTAGTCGAGCGCCGCGCCGCCGTAGGCTTCCGGCTTGGTGAGACCGAGCATTCCGAGTTGCCCCAGCTTCTTGAATACTTCGTGCGCGGGGAACTGCTCGGCCGCCTCCCACTCGTCGACGTGCGGGTTGATTTCCGCATCGATGAATTTCTTCATCGTGCGGCGGATTTCCTCGTGTTCCTGGGTGAATTTCATGGGCGCGCGTCTTTCTTTGCCGTTAGCCAGTCGGGCGATGATACTGCGCTAGAATTGCCGCAGGAGGATCTCATGCTGAAAACGCTTTCATTGCTGACGATCTGCGCCAGCGCCCTGGTCGGCCTTGCGGCGTCGGCGCAAACGCCGGCTGAAGTGACGCTGACGCGCATCGATTGCGGCACCGGCGCCACGCCGACGCCTGTCGGCGAACGCTTTACCGACACCTACGCCTACGGCAAGGACCTGCGCCTGACGTTCACGTTCAGCTGCTACCTGATCAAGCACGGCAGCGAGTACATGGTCTGGGACACGGGCTTCGCGCCGGGATCGAACCCCAACGCGCCGAAGGTGGGCATCGTCGAGCGGCTGGCGGAGCTCAAGGTCACGCCCGACCAGGTCAAGTACGTCGGCATCAGTCACTTCCACGCCGACCATACCGGCCAGCTCGCGCCGTTCGTCAACGCGACGCTCCTCATCGGCAAGGCCGACTGGGACGGCGTCACCGCGCCGACGCCGATGCAGGGCGCGAACGTGGCGGGATTCAAGGATTGGATCGGCGGCGCGAGGAAGGTCGAGCCGTTGACGCTGGACAAGGACGTGTTCGGCGACGGCACGGTGGTGATCCTGCGCACGCCGGGGCACACGCCCGGCCACAGCAGCCTGCTGGTCAGGCTGAAGGAGATGGGCCCGGTCCTGCTCACCGGCGACCTCGTCCATTTCCGCGAGAACTACGACAACAACGGCGTTCCGGCCTTCAACTACGATCGCGCGGCGACCGTCGCTTCGCTCGACCGGTTCAAGAAGATCGCGGAAAACCTGAAGGCGACCGTCGTCATCCAGCACGACCTGCGGGACATCGGCAGGCTGCCGGCGTTTCCGGCCGCGGCAAAGTAGCGTCAGGGCCTGGCAACGCCGAACTGAACGGGGCGCGCGCTGCGCGCGTCCCCGTCCCTGCAGATCGATAGCGCGAAGCCGAGCACGTTGCGCGTGTCGCGCGGGTCGATCAGGCCGTCATCCAGCATCAGCGCGCTGGTAACGAAAGCGCTTTGCTGCTTCTCGAAGTTCCCGACGATCTTCGACTTTGTTTTTTCGATCAGTTCGGCATCCACGGGCAGGTTTTTTCTCCTCATGCCGCCTTCCATGACGATGGCCATCGTCAGCGCCGCCTGCTCGGCGCCCATCACCGCGGTCTGGGCGTTGGGCCAGGAGAAGAGGAATCTCGGGTTGTAGGCGCGGCCGCACATGCCGTAGTTGCCGGCGCCGAACGAGGCTCCGCACATGAGCGTGAGTTGCGGCACGTTGGCGTTGGATACGGCCTGGATCATCTTCGAGCCGTGCTTGATCATGCCGGCTTCTTCCGAGGCCTTGCCGACGATGTAGCCGGTGGTGTTCTGCAGGTACAGGATCGGCAGCCCGGCCTGGCAGCAGGCCTGGATGAAGTGCGTGGCCTTGGTCGCGCCCGCGGGATCGAGCGGCCCGTTGTTGGTGACGATGCCAACCCGGTGCCCCTGCACCGCGGCGTGGCCGCAGACGGTCGGCATGCCGTAATCGGCCTTGAAATCGAGAAAATCGGAATCGTCCGCGAAGCGCGCTATCGCTTCGCGCATGTCGACGGGCTTGCGGTAGTCCACGGGCATTACGCCCAGGAGTTCCTCCGCCGGGTACCTGGGAGGTTTTCCGCCTGGAAGATCTGAATTCTTCCAGTTAAGACGCGAAAGGACTTCTCTCGCCAGCCGCACCCCGTCCGAATCATCTTCCGCCAGGTATTCCCCCAAGCCGGAAACATGCGTGTGCATCACCGCACCGCCGAGTTCCTCGTCGGTGGCGATCTCGCCGGTGGCGGCTTTCAGCAGCGGCGGGCCGGCGAGGAAGGCTTTTGCGCGGCCCCGCACCATGATCACGTAGTCGGAGAGCCCGGGCATGTAGGCGCCGCCCGCGGTGGAGGAGCCGTGCACTACCGTCACCACCGGCAGGCCCGCGGCGGAGAGCTTCGCCAGGTTGTAGAAGATTGCGCCGCCATGAATGAAGCCTTCGACGCGGTACTTGAGCAGGTTGGCGCCGGCCGATTCGACAAGGTGCACGAAAGGCAGCTTGTTTTCCAGCGCCAGGCCCTGCGCGCGCAGCAGCTTCTCGCGGCCCATGTGCTGGATGGCGCCGGCGTCGATGCCCGAATCGCTCGCCACCACCATGGCACGCACGCCGGCGACGTAGCCGATCCCCGCGATCATGCCGCCGCCGGGGATGCTCTTCTCCGGGTCTGGATTGTCCAGGCAGTAGCCTGCCATCGAAGATAGTTCCAGCCACGGCGCGCCGGCATCCAGCAGGCGCGCGGTGCGCTCGCGCGGCAGCAGCTGGCCGCGCTTGTCGAAGAGGGGCTTGGCTTCCTCGGATTTCCTTCTTGTTCTTTCCTCCAAGCCCCTGAGATGCGAAACAAGGTCGAGCATCCGCTTGCGGTTGCCCTGGAAGGTTTCCGAGGAAACATCGAGCTTCGACTGGATGGCCGGCATTACCTTAAGACCTTGGGCTTGGCGGCGAGATGGAAGCCGTCGAATGCGGCGGCCGGCGTACTGTTCTGGATCGGCCGGGTCGCCTTGACGTTCGGCACGGCGCCGTCGACGCGCAGGCACGAACCCGAGATGAACGCCGCGGCCGGCGAGAGCAGGAAGCAGATCGCCGCCGACACTTCCGATTCGGTGCCCACCCGCTGCAGGGGGGCGTGCTTCGGCAGCGAGCGGATGCGCTCCTGCATCTCCGGCGGGTATTGGTCGAGGCCGCTGGAGGCGATCCAGCCCGGCGCCACCGCGTTGACGCGCAGCGGTGCCCACTCGAAGGCCGCAGTCTCGGTGAAATTGAGCATGCCCGCGCGCGCCGCGCCCGAATGCCCCATGGAAGGCATGCCCTGCCACATGTCGGCGATGATGTTGACGATGGCGCCGCCGCCGTTCTCCTTGGCTGCCCGCTTCATCCATTGCGTGTAGCACTCGCGCGCCATCAGGAAGCCGCCGGTGAGGTTGGTGCGCACCACCGCGTCCCAGCCCTTGGCCGAAATGGATTCCAGCGGTGCGGCGAACTGGCCGCCGGCATTGTTCACCAGCGCATCGACGCGGCCGAGGTCGGCAAGAATGGCCGACACAGTCGATTTGACCGCTTCTTCTTCGCGGATATCGCAGGCGTAGCAGCGCGCTTCGCCTGCGGCTCTCGCGATCTCGTCCCGGACTGCATCGAGTTTTTCAATTTTTCTTCCGACAAGGGCGACCCTGGCGCCGAGCGAGGCCAGTTCGTGCGCGGTACAGCGCCCGATTCCCGAGCCGCCGCCGGTGACGATGGCGACCTGCCCGGCGAACAGGCCGGGGCGGAACACGGATTGATAGGAGGAAAGCATTTGCTTTGCGAGTGTCGTTCAACTGGCGTTCGGTGTAAAGTTTCCGCACCATGCTGCAGATAAATGCCGGCCGGCTCTGGCAGTCCCTGATGGACCTCGCGAAAATCGGCGCCACCGAGAAAGGCGGCGTGCGGCGCCTCACGCTCACCGACGTGGATCGCCAGGGCCGCGACCAGTTCGTGCGCTGGTGCAAGGAAGCCGGCATGAACGTCGAAGTGGACGGCATCGGCAACATCTTCGCGCGGCGCGCCGGCACCGAGGCGGGCGCCCTGCCGGTAGCCATGGGCAGCCATCTCGACTCGCAGCCTTCCGGGGGAAAATTCGACGGCGCCTACGGCGTCATGGCGGGGCTCGAAGTCGTCCGCACGCTGAATGACGCCGGTATCAAGACGCGCGCGCCGGTCGAAGTCGCCGCCTGGACCAACGAGGAAGGCTCGCGCTTCGTGCCCACGCTCATGGGCTCAGGCGTGTATGCCGGGATTCATCCTCTGGAGGAGATCCTCACGCACAAAGACCTGGAAGGCATCAGCGTCGGCGATGCGCTCAACCGGATCGGCTACGCCGGCAAGGCGCAGCCGCACCAGCTCGGCGCCTACTTCGAGGCGCACATCGAGCAGGGACCCATCCTGGAAGAGACGAAGACGACGATCGGCGTGGTGCTGGGCGCGCTCGGCCAGCGCTGGTTCGATGTGGTGGTCGCCGGGCAGGACTCGCACGCCGGCCCGACGCCGATGGAGACGCGCAGGGACGCGCTGCTCGCGGCGAGCCGCCTCGTCCTCGAAGTCAACCGCATCGCGAACACCTTTCCCGACTACGCGCGCGGCACGGTGGGCCATATGACGGTGAAGCCCAATTCGCGCAACGTGGTGCCCGGCGAAGTGCGCATGACGGTGGATCTCAGGAACGCGAAGGATTCCACGCTCAAGGCCATGGCGCAGGACCTGGAAAAAACCATACGGGAAATAGAAAAGCAGACGCGCACATCGATCACGCTGAAAGAAGTCGTCTACTTCCCGCCGAGCGAGTTCGCTCCCGACCTCGTCTCGAGCGTGCGCGAGGGCTCCAGGACGTTCGGCTATTCGCACCGCGACATGGTGAGTGGCGCGGCGCACGACGCGGTCTACATGGCGCGCATCGCGCCGACGGCGATGGTGTTCGTGCCCTGCGAGGGCGGCATCAGCCACAACGAGATCGAGAACGCGCGCCCCGAGGACATCGCCGCCGGCTGCAACGTGCTGTTGCAGGCGGTGATCAAGAAAGCGGGAACAGCCTAGCCCGTCACGAGGCGCGAAGCGCCTTATCCCTTCACGACGACGGTGCTGACGCCGTCGGCGAAGCGCACGCCCATCTCCTTCAGCGCCGCCTCGATGCGCCTGAGCGCCGCCGCGCGGATGTCGAACTGCTTGCCGGGCGGGCTGCGGAACTTGCAGCGGAAGATCTTCACGCCGGGGTCGATCCGGTAGAGCTTGCCCTTGAGCGGCTCGAGGATGTGCTGGCCGATGGCGGTCTCCTCCTTCATGTCCTCGCCGACCTTCTTGATCATCTTGCGGATCTTCTCGCTCTCGACGTCGATCGGCAACGGCAGGTTGAACTTGTCGATCACCCAGTCGCGCGAGGTGTTGCGCACGGAACCGAGCGCCCCGTAGGGCACGAAGTGCAGCGGCCCGTTGTGGTGCCGCAGCGCCACCGAGCGCAGGGTGATGCGCTCGACGTTGCCCTTGCTGTTGCCGCCGCCCTCGATGTATTCGCCGACGCGGAAGGCGTCGTCCGCGAGGTAGAAGATGCCGGCGATCACGTCGCGCACCAGCGACTGCGCGCCGAAACCGAGCGCGACGCCGAGCACGCCCGCGCCGGCGAGCAGCGGGGTGATTTCGATGCCGAGCGCCCAGAGGGAAGACAGCACCAGCATCACCAGTAGCAGCACCGCCGCCGTCACGCGCAGCAGCGGCAGCAGGGTCAGCAGGCGCGAACTTGCGTCCGGCGGCTCGTGCGGATCCACCGGCCCGATGCTCGCGAGGCGCTGGTCGACGACGCTGCGCACGGCGATCCACACGCCGTGCGCGAGCAGCGCGAGCACGGCGACGCTGAGCAGGCGCAGGCTGACGCGCGCCCAGGGCCCCAGTTCCTCGGTCAGCGTGGCGAGGGGCGTGTCCAGCGCGAGCGCCGCCGCGCCGAGGCCGGCCAGGGCGGCAACGAAGCGGGACAGCGACAGCACGATGACCGGCAGCGCGCCGCCCTCCCTCTCGCCGCCGTTCTCCTCGTCGCGCCAGTAGAAGAACACCATCTCGCGCAGCCCGAGTTGCAGGGCGATCGCCGCCGCCACGATCGCCGCCACCGCGGCCGCGTGGTCGTGCATCAGCCAAACCGCGTAGACCGCCACGATCAGCAGGGCGAGCGGGAAGGATTTCGGGAACAGCGGCGCGCGCATCGCCGGGCCGCCCGCCGGGCGGCCGCGCGGGCGCCCGAAAAAGGCGAACACCGTCACGAAGAGCAGCAGCGCCGCGGCGCTGAAGCTCGCCAGGCGCAGGGCGTTGGCGACGTGCGGCGCCTGTGCCGCGCCGCCTTCGAGCACCGGCGCCAGGAAGCGGCCCACGGCGAGCAGCGCGAGCACCGCCATCAGCGCCGCCGCGAGCCAGCGCGCGTGCGCCTGCCGCACCGGCACCAGGCGCAGTTGCGGGCGCCGCGGCGCGAGGACGATGGAAATGCCGATCCACGACAGCCGCAGCACCAGCAGGAACAGCGTCGCGGCGATCACCAGCTCGTGCACGCGCGGCGGCCAGGCGAAGGCGGCCGAGGCGCCGATGGTGGCGGCGGTGAACAGCAGCAGCCCGGAGGCTTGCAGCATCAGGCGGCGCACGCCGAGCTGAAGCGCCTGCAGCGGCGAGGTCACCGGCGCCGCCGTGACGGCGCGCAGCGAGGAATAGGCGTAGGTCCAGTAGAGCCATTCCACCGCGATGCCGATGAAGAGGAGAATCACGACGTACGTCGCGCCCCGCACGCCGGCCGCGCTCATCAGCGCCGAGTGCGTGGATTCGAGCGCGCGCTGGGCGTCCGCCGGGGCGCTCGCCAGATCGAGGCCGAGCGCCTCGATCCTCGCCTTGGCGCTGGCGAGCAGGCCCACCCACCAGCCCGCCATGCTGGCCTCGGTCATTTCGCAGCCTCGGCCTCGGACGGCGCGCCCGCGGCCGACCATTCCTGCGGTGCCTGCGCCGCGGTGGCGTCGGCGAACGCCGGCAGCAGGCGCGTGACCTGGACGCCGGGGCCGACGACGCGCGCCTGGCAGGCGAGACGTTCGCCCGTGCCCGCGCCGACCCGCTCCAGCGTGCCGCGCTCCTGGTCTTCGACCGGCGACAGCGATTCCGCACCGGCATCGATGCGCACGCGGCAGGTGCCGCAGCGGCCGCGCCCGGAGCAGACGTGCGCGTGCGGCACGTCGTTGAGCAGGCTGATTTCGAGGATCGACAAGCCGAAGCGGCCCTGCGCGTTGGTGCCGCCGTCGTAGGCCACGGCGACCGGCCTGAGGCGGCTGCGCAGGATCCGTACCGTGAGGATGGCGAACGCGCCCAACACCAGCAGCCCGTAGAACAGGATCGCGCGGCTCTGCAATTCACCCAGCTCGCGCGTGACCTTGGCGATCCTGCCGACGTTGTCGAGGATCATCTGCTTCCAGGCCGGGTCGCCGGCGAGCCGGTCGAGGACTTCCTGGCCGGCGGAGGCGAAGCCGAGCAGCGCCAGGATCGGCACCGTGAACAGCACCGGCAGCACGAGGCCGCCGATGCGGCGCCAGATGGGCTTCAACACCAGCCAGGAATACACGCCGATCGCGCCGTGCATCCAGACCACGATCACCACGAACAGCTGCAGGAAGGCGTAGAACGGCGCGAAACTCCAGTACACCGCGAGGATCTGGCCGTAGTTGTCGGCGAAGTTCGGCGACACCCGGATGCTGGAGTAGAGAGCGATAGCGTGCGCGATGAGGAGCGGCGGCGTGATCAGGCCCAGCACGAGCTGCGCCACGTCCGTCGCGGAAAGCGTCAGGGACCGCCTCGAGCCGATCGCGTAGAGACCCAGGCTGCCATGGACCAGCCCCGCTGTCGCGAGCAGATAGAAGCCGACGCCGCGCGTCCACGGCGCCGTGAGCACGCCCAGCCAGCGCTCCATCGCTGCCAGCGAATGCAGGCCGATCGCCAGGTTGGTCAGATGGCAGGTGACGAACGCCATCAGCACCAGCCCCGAGGCAAGCCTGACGGCGCGCACGGTGTTTCCCGCTCCCATGCGGGTGATTATAGAGGTCCTTTATCCCTTATCATCCGCTCCGATGATTCCGCGCACGCTGTTCACCTCCGAGCACGAAACCTTCCGCGACAGCGTGCGCCGTTTCCTCGAGGCGGAGGTGAGGCCGCACGACGAGAAATGGCAGGAGCAGGGCTACGCCGACAAGGCGGTCTGGAAGAAGGCGGGAGGGCACGGCTACCTGTGCATGAGCATGCCGGAGGAGTACGGCGGCTCCGGCGCCGACAAGCTTTTCAGCATGGTGCTCATCGAAGAGCAGGCGCGCATCAACAATTCCTCGCTCGGCTGGGGGCTGCATTCCGAGATCGTCGCCCCCTACCTGCTCAATTACGGCAGCGTGGCGCTGAAGAAGAAATACCTGCCCAAAATGGCGGCGGGCGAGATGATCGGCGCCATCGCCATGAGCGAGCCCGGCGCGGGCTCCGACCTGCAGGCCATCAAGACGACCGCACTTCGCAAGGGTGGCAGTTACGTTTTGAATGGATCAAAAACATTCATCACCAACGGCTGGAATTGCGATCTCGTCATCGTGGTGGCGAAGACCGATCCGGCCAAAGGCGCCAAGGGCACCAGCCTGGTCGTCGTCGATACCTCGATGAAAGGCTTCGCGAAGGGCAAGCGGCTGAAGAAAATGGGGCTCAAGGGCCAGGACACTGCCGAGCTTTTCTTCGACAACGTGGAGGTGCCGGCCGAGAACCTGCTCGGCCAGGAGAACAACGGCTTCATTTATCTCATGCAGGAGCTGCCCTGGGAGCGCATGCAGATCGCCATCGGCGCGGCGGCGAAATCCGAAGCCGCGCTGCGCTGGACCATCGATTACGTGAACGAGCGCAAGGCCTTCGGCAAGCCGGTGGCCAGTTTCCAGAACACGCGCTTTAAGCTGGCGGAGGTCGCCACCGAGGTGCAGGTCATGCGCGTGTTCGTCGACCGCTGCATGGAACTGCTGCTGGAGAAGAAGCTCGACACCGCCACCGCCTCGATGGCCAAGTACTGGGCCTCCGACATGGAAGGCAAGGTGCTGGACGAATGCCTGCAGCTGCACGGCGGCTACGGTTTCATGTGGGAATTCCCGATCTCGCAGGCCTACGTCGACGCGCGCGTGCAGCGCATCTACGGCGGCACCAACGAAATCATGAAGGAAGTCATATCCCGGTCGCTCGGGCTTGGAGGCAAAGATGGCTGAGGCAATGGTGTTCGATGCGATCCGCACCCCGCGCGGCCGCGGCAAGTCCAGCGGCTCGCTGCACGAGGTGAAACCGATTTCGCTGCTTACGGGCGTGCTCAAGGAATTGCAAAAGCGTCACGCGCTCGACACTTCTCAGGTCGACGATGTGGTGATGGGCTGCGTTACGCCGGTGGGCGAGCAGGGCAGCTGCATCGCGAAGACCGCCGCGCTGGCCGCGGGCTGGGATTTCCGCGCCTCGGGCGTGCAGCTCAACCGTTTCTGCGCCTCGGGCCTGGAGGCGGTGAACATGGCGGCGCAGAAAGTGCGCTCCGGCTGGGAGGACCTGGTGGTGGCGGGCGGCGTGGAATCCATGTCGCGCGTGCCGCTGGGCACCGACCGCGGTGCCTGGGCCTGCGATCCGGAAACCGCCTTCGACACCGCCTTCATCCCGCAAGGCATCAGCGCCGACCTGATCGCCACGCTGGAAGGCTTCACGCGCGACCAGGTGGATTTCTACGCCATGCGCTCGCAGCAGCGCGCCGGCGCGGCGCGCGAGCACGGCTACTTCAAGCGCTCCGTGGTGCCGGTCGAGGATTCCATCGGCGACGTGATTCTCGACCATGACGAGTTCATCCGGCCGCAGACCACGCTGGAAGGACTCGCCGCGCTCAAGCCATCCTTCGACAAGATGGGCGAGATGGGCTACGACTCGGTGGCGATCCAGCGCTACCCGCAGGTCGAACGCATCCAGCACGTGCATACACCCGGTAATTCATCGGGGATCGTGGACGGCGCGGCGGCGGTGCTGATCGGCACGGAGGATAAGGGCAAGCAGCTGGGCCTGACGCCGCGCGCGCGCATCGTCGCGGTGGCGCTCTCGGGCGCCGATCCGACCATCATGCTGACCGGCCCCATGCCGGCGGCGAGGAAGGCGCTCGCCAAGGCGAAGATGCAGATCGAGCAGATCGATCTCTTCGAGATCAACGAAGCCTTCGCCGTGGTGCCGATGAAATTCATGAAGGAAATGCACGTGCCCGACGAAATCGTCAACGTCAACGGCGGCTCGATCGCCATGGGCCACCCGCTCGGCGCCACCGGCGCGATGATCCTCGGCACGCTGATCGACGAGCTGGAGCGGCGCAAGCTGCGCTACGGCCTCGCGACACTGTGCGTCGGCGGCGGCATGGGCATCGCCACCATTGTTGAACGTCTTTAGTTTTTAACTCTTAACTGCCGTCATCCCCGCGCAAGCGGGGAGCCGGATTTTTCATGCCGATTAAATTCGAAAAAGATTCCGAAAATATAGTCACCGTCACCTTCGACGCCCCCGGCGCCCAGGTCAATACCATGACCAGGGAGTGGGAGGCGGCGTTCACGGAAACGGTGGGGCGCCTCGTGAAGGAAACTGCGGGCGATAAGGCTTCGATCAAAGGCGTGATCCTCGCCTCGGCGAAGAAGACGTTCTTCGCCGGCGCCGAATTGAAGGACGTGCTGCAGTACGGCCCGAACGACGGTCCGCAGGTGTTCCGCTGGATCCAGGCCGCCAAGAAGCAGATGCGCGCGCTGGAGAAGCTGGGCATTCCGGTCGTCGCGGCGCTCGAAGGCACGGCGCTGGGCGGCGGCTGGGAAATCGCGCTTTGCGCGCATTGCCGTATCGTGCTGGACGATGCGTCGATCCAGCTCGGCCTGCCGGAAGTGACGCTGGGGCTGCTGCCCGGCGCTGGCGGTGTCACGAAGACTGTCCGTATGCTGGGCCTGCAGGCGGCGTTTCCCTATCTCGTCGAAGGCAGGACGATGCGACCGCAGGAGGCGGCCAAGCTCGGGCTCATCCAGGGGCTGGCGGCGAACAAGGCGGATCTCTTCCGCATGGCGCGCGAGTGGATCGCCGCCCATCCGTCGCCGAAACAGCCCTGGGATGACGAGAACTACCGCATGCCGGGCGGCGGGCCGTCGACCCCCAAGATTTCGCAGATGCTGGCGATGGCGCCGGCGATGCTCACCGAAAAGACGCGCGGTCTCTATCCGGCGCCCGAGGCGATCCTGTCGGCGATGGTGGAAGGCGCGTACGTCGACTTCGACACCGCGCTGCGCATCGAATCGCGCTACCTCGCCAGGCTTGCCGTCGGTGGCGTGGCGAAGAACCTGATTTCGCTCTTCTTCAACCGCACCGCCATCCGCTCGGGGGCTTCGCGTCCCAAAGACGTTCCGAAATGGAAGGCGACGAAGGTCGGCATCCTCGGCGCCGGCATGATGGGGGGCGGCATCGCGTATGCGAATGCCGTCAGGGGGGTTGCTTGTGTACTGAAAGATGTTTCTCAGGAGAAAGCGGATGCGGGAAAAGCCTATTCCGCAAAAATTCTTGAAAAACGAAAGAAAGATTTAAAACCGCTGGAACTGATCACTGCGACTTCCAGAACGGAAGTCTTGGAAGGCTGCGATCTCATTATCGAGGCGGTGTTCGAGAAGCGCGAACTGAAGGCGCAGGTGACGAAGGAGGCCGAACCGCTGCTCGCCGCCGGCGGCATCTTCGCCTCGAACACGTCCACGCTGCCCATCACCGGCCTCGCGCAGGCTTCCGCAAGTCCGGAGAAATTCATCGGCCTGCATTTCTTCTCGCCGGTGGACCGCATGGAGCTGGTGGAGATCATCAAGGGCGCGAAGACATCGCCGGAGACGCTGGCCAGGGCCTACGACTACGTGCTGCAGATCGGCAAGACGCCGATCGTGGTGAACGACTCCCGAGGTTTCTATACCAGCCGCACCTTCGGCACCTTCGTGCAGGAAGGCTGCGCGATGCTCGCCGAGGGTATCCCCGCGGCGGCGATCGAGAACGCCGCGCGCCAGGCCGGCATGCCGGTCGGTCCGCTGGAAGTGATCGACCAGACTTCCATGTCGCTGTCGATGCATGTCATGGAGCAAACCATCGCCGACCTAAAGGCCGAAGGCAAGCCGCTGCCGCCGGAGCACCCGGGGCAAAAGGTGATCGTGAAGATGGTCAAGGAATTGAATCGCCCTGGCCGCGCTGCCGGCGGCGGTTTCTACGAATATCCGAAGGACGGCAGGAAATTCCTCTGGCCCGAGCTTGGCCGGATATTCAACGGCAAGAACCTCAAGTGGGACATCGAGGAGCTGAAGGACCGCATCCTTTGCCGGCAGGCGATCGAAACGGCGCGCTGCCTGGAAGAGGGCGTGCTCACCACCACGCACGACGGCAACATCGGCTCGATCTTCGGCATCGGCTTTCCGGCCTGGACCGGCGGCGCGCTGCAGTTCATCAACTATGTCGGCGTCGCGAAGTTCGTTGCGCGCGCCGACGAACTGGCGAAGAAATTCGGCGAGCGCTTCGCGCCGCCGAAGCTGCTGCGCGACAAGGCGGCCAGGGGCGAGGCGCTCTGAGCCTGTGAGAAGATAGCCGGCATGCCGCTGCCCGCCGTTCTGCAGAAGCTCCGCATCCCGGTGATCGGCGCGCCGATGTTCATCGCCGGCAATCCGCGGCTGGTCATCGAGCAGTGCAAGGCCGGCATCGTCGGCTCCTTTCCGGCGCTGAACGCGCGGCCGAAGGAGGCGCTGGACCAGTGGCTGACCGACATCGAGAGCGCGCTCGGGGGGCAGCCGAAGGCCGCGCCCTTCGCGGTCAACCAGATCGTGCACAAGTCGAACGACCGCCTCGAACATGACGTCGAGGCCTGCATCCGGCACAAGGTGCCGATCATTATCACCAGCCTGAGGGCGCCGAACGACGTGGTGGCGAAAATCCATGCCTACGGCGGCATCGTGCTGCACGACGTGATCAGCGTGCGCCACGCGGAGAAGGCGCTCGAGGCGGGGGTGGACGGCCTGATCCTGGTGTGCGCCGGCGCCGGCGGCCATGCCGGGACGCTGTCGCCCTTCGCGCTGATCGGCGAGGTGCGGCGCTTCTTCGACGGGCCGATCGTGCTGTCGGGCGCGATCTCGAGCGGCGCATCCATCCTCGCCGCGCAGGCGGCCGGTGCGGACCTCGCCTACATTGGCACGCGCTTCCTCGCCACGCCCGAGGCGAGCGTGCCGGACGGCTACAAGCAGGAGATCCTGCGTTCGGCCGCCGCCGACATCGTCTACACCGACCTTTTCTCGGGCGTATCCGGCAACTACCTGAAGCACAGCGTGGTGGCCGCGGGCTTCGATCCGCTCAACCTGCCCAGATCCGATCCCGCCAAGATGAATTTCGGTACCGCCGGCGGCGCCGAGAAGAAAGTCTGGCGCGATATCTGGAGCGCCGGGCAGGGCGTGGGCCAGATCGATTCGGTCGCGCCGGTGGCGCAGGTGGTCGACCAGCTGGCTGCCGAATACCTCGCCGCCCGGCAGAGGCTGCAGATCAACTGATGGAAGTGCTGGAGATCGAGCGGCGCGGCACCGCGGCGTGGTTCTGGCTGAACCGCCCGGAAGTGCGCAACGCTCTCGATGGCGGCTTGCAGGATCTTTTATACAAAGCTTTTAAAGAAGCGGAAATCGAAAGGAATGTCCGCGTTGTCGTCCTTGCCGGCCGCGGCCAGGCGTTCTGCGCGGGCGGCGACCTGTCCCGCATGGAGCAGGCGGCGAAAATGACGAAGACGAAGTCGAGGCGCGAAGCCGGACGTTTCGCCAGGCTGCTCCACCGCATGCACACCTTCCCGAAACCGCTGATCGCGCGCGTGCACGGCGCGGCCTTCGCCGGCGGCATGGGCCTCGTCGCCGCCTGCGACCTGGTGGTGGCGGCGGAAGAGGCCGAGTTCTGCCTGCCCGAGGTGAGGATCGGCCTGGTGCCGGCGATGATCGGTCCCTACATCGTGCGCGCCCTGGGCGAGCAGCACGCGCGCCGCTACATGTTGACCGGCGAGCGCCTTGCCGCGCGCGAAGCGCAGCGCATCGGTTTCGTGCACGAATGCGTTGCCGCTGCCGAACTGGATGCACGGGTGGAGAAATTCGCCGCGCAGCTCTCGCAGGCAGGTCCGCAGGCGTTGGCGCGCTCGAAGAAGTTGCTGGCGAAGGTCGCCAGGGCGGCGATCACGCCCAGGCTCGCCGAAGAGACCGCCGCGGTGCTGGCCGACGTGCGCACGGGAGCGGAAGCGCGCGAGGGGATCCGCTCCTTCCTCGAGAAGCGCAAGCCGAACTGGTAGTTACTTCGGCGCAGGCTTGATCAAGCCTGCAGCCTCGCCGAAACCGATCGTCGCGTAACCTTTGCGCGCGCAGCGCGAGCGCTGGATCACCTCGTCGCCGTCCTCGAGAAACGCGCGTGTCTCGCCGGTCGGCAGCGCGATCGGCGCCTTGCCGGCCTGCGAGAGTTCCAGCATCGAACCGAGCGAATCCGGCGTGGGGCCTGAAATGGTGCCCGAGCCGAGCAGGTCGCCGGGCGTCAGGTTGCAGCCGTTCGAGGCCTGGTGCGTGACGATCTGCGCCGCGGTCCAGAACGAATGGTGGAAATTGCTGCGCGTCAGGCGCTGCACAGGCATTTTCCGCGCGCGCATCTTCGCGCTGCGGAGATGCATCTCCATGTCGATGGCGTAGCCGCCTTCGCGCTGGTCGGCCTCATTCATGAGGTAGGGCAGCGGCGCGGGCTGGCCGCCGGGCGCGCGGTCGAAGGCGGCGCAGCGGAACGGTTCCAGCGCCTCCATGGTGATGATCCACGGCGACACGGTGGAGGCGAAGCTCTTGGCGAGGAACGGCCCGAGCGGCTGGTATTCCCAGGCCTGGATGTCGCGCGCCGACCAGTCGTTGAACAGCACGACGCCGAACACGTGGTCCATCGCCCTGGAAATGGGCACCGGCTTGCCGAGCGGATTGCCCGGCCCGATGACGAAGCCGAGTTCGAGTTCGAAATCCAGCCGCTTGCTCGGACCGAATTCGGGCGGGGCGTCGGGCGCGCTCGTTTGGCCACGGGTTTGACCATTGGGGCGAACGATGGGCGTGCCGCTGACGACGATCGAGGAGCTGCGCCCGTGATAGCCGATCGGTACCCAGGAGTAGTTCGGCAGCAGCGGATTGTCCGGGCGGAAGATTTTTCCGACCGTGGTCGCATGATGGATGCCGGTGTAGAAGTCGCTGTAGTCGCCGATTGCTACCGGCAAAAACAGTTCCGCTTTCTTCATCGGCAGCAGGTATTTCGAGAATGCCCTGCGGTTCTTCGGATCCGACAGCACGTCCGACAGCAGCCCGCGCAGCGCCTTCCAGGTCGGGCGTCCCGCCGCGGCGAGGATGTTGAGCGTCGGCCCGGTATTCAGACCCACCGCATTGAGGTCGAGGATCTGGTCGCCGATCGCCACGCCGCCGCGCGGGCGTTCCTTGCCGCCCTTTTTCCTGAAGATGCCGAAGGGCAGGTTCTGGATCGGAAAATCGCAGCCCGCAGCATTCGCTGACTCTACCCAGCTTTCCAGCTTCGGATCGTGCGTGTCGTCCAGCGTCACTTGAAGCGCTTCTTGAAGCCGCCCCAGGCGTCGTCGTAGCCCTTTTGCAATTGCGGCGCGCCCAGCGCGAACTTCGTCGGGCGGAAGACGTACCTGGACTCCCACATGAAGGCGAGCGAGTTCTCCAGCTTGTGCGGCTTGAGTTCGGCGGCGCTCGCCTTCTCGAAAGTCGGCACGTCCGGGCCGTGGCCCTGCAGGCAGTTGTGGATCGACACGCCGCCCGGCAGGAAGCCCTCCGCCTTGGACTCGTAGGCGCCGTGCACGAGACCCATCAGCTCGCTCATCACGTTGCGGTGAAACCAGGGCGGGCGGAACGTGCGCTCGGCCACCTGCCAGCGCGGCGGGAAGATGACGAAATCGACGTTGGCGACGCCGGGCTGCCCCGAGGGCGAGGTGAGCACGGTGAAAATCGACGGGTCCGGATGGTCGAAGCTGACGGTGTTCATCACCATGAAGCGCGCCAGGTCGTATTTGTAGGGCGCGTAGTTGCCGTGCCAGGCCACCACGTCGAGGGGCGAATGGCGGTATTCGGCGGCCCACAGGTTGCCGAGGAATTTCACCACCACTTCGCATTTGCCGCCCTTGTCTTCGAACGCGGCGACCGGCGCGAGGAAATCGCGCTTCTGCGCCAGGCCCTGCGAGCCGATCGGCCCGAGCTCCGGCAGGCGGAAGGGAGCGCCGTAGTTTTCGCAGACGTAACCGCGAGACGGGCCGTCGGGCAACCCGACCTTGAATTTCATGCCGCGCGGTATGACGGCGATTTCTCCCGGCTTCGCTTCCATTTTTCCCAGTTCTGAAAAAATCGAAAGCGCGGCCTGTTGCGGCACGAACATCATCTCGCCGTCCGCGTTGTGGAAATAACGGTCGGTCATGGAACGGTTGGCGCAGTAGACATGCACGCCCAGGCCCGCATGCGCCTCCGGATTGCCGGATCCAGCGATGGTCGTGAGGCCATCAATGAAATCGGTCGGCCTGGAGGGAATCGGCAGCGGGTTCCAGCGCAGCCGGTTGGGCGGCGTCTTCATTTCATCGAACGGACCCGAACGCAACAGCCCATTGGGCATCGGTTTGTACGGAGCGTGCATCGCCGATGGCCGCAGCTTGTACAACCAGCTGGAGAGGTTCTCGGCGCGCGGCGCGGTGAACGCGGTGCCGGAGATGACCTCGGTATAGAGGCCGCGCGGCGCGCGCTGCGGCGCGTTCTGGCCGACCGGCAGCGCGCCCTTCGCCGCCTCGCTGGTGAACGTGTTGCCGAAACCTGCCTGGTACGAGATCCGTTTGCGTTTCATCGCCGAGCCACCTCCGCGCTCTTATGGCGGAGAATAACGCTTAACCATGAGCGGACGCGAGATTCTGATCGCAGGCGGGGGCATCGGCGGCCTCGCCGCCGCGCTGGCGCTGGCGCAGAAGGGCCGCCGCGTACGCGTGCTGGAGAAAGCGGCCGAGTTCGGCGAGATCGGCTACGGCATCCAGATGGGGCCGAACGTCAGCCGGATGCTGGAGCGCCTCGGGGTGCTGCAGTCCCTCGAACCGGCGTCGGTGTTCCCGGACGCGCTGATTTTCGCGGATGCCCTCACCAACGAAGAGATCAGCCGCATTTCGCTCGGCAAGGCGTTCCAGGCGCGCTACAAATTCCGCTATTTCGTGATCCATCGCCGCGATCTGCTTGGCGGGCTGCTCGACGCGTGCAAACGGCGCGCAGAGATCGTTCTTTCGCCTTCCCACGGGTTGAAAACCTTTCAGGAGAAAAAGGACGCTATCCTCGTTACCTGCGACAACGGTGCGGAGTTCGAAGGCGCCGCACTGGTCGGCGCGGACGGCCTGTGGTCGCCGACGCGCCAGGCGGTGATCGGCGACGGCGCGCCGCGCATGGCGGGGCACTACGTCTACCGCGGCGTGGTGCCGGCCGGCGAGATCGTCGACAAGAGCCGCATCGGCACGATGACGATCTGGGGCGGGCCGGACCTGCACATGGTGCAGTACCGCCTGCAGGGCGGGGCGGTGATGAACAACGTCGCCACCATCTGCAGCCGGCGCATCCGCCGCGGCGCGCCGAATCCCGGTGCACCGGACGAACTGGAGGAAATTTTCGCGCGCACCCATCCGAGCGTGCGCGACAACCTGCGCTACGTTTCGCGCGAGCGCAACTGGGTGCTGCACGACCGCGATCCGGCGACCAACTGGACGAACGGCCGCGTCACGCTGCTGGGCGACGCCGCTCACCCGACGCTGCAGTACCTGGCGCAGGGCGCGCAGATGGCCATCGAGGATGGCGTGGTGCTGGCCGAAAAAGTGGCCGCGGCGGGCGAGGACTACAACCGCGCCTTCCTGGCCTACCAGCGCGAGCGCATGAACCGCACCGCGCGCGTGGTGCTGTCGTCGCGCTTCTTCGGCGAATACATCCACGTCGATGGCGGCGCGCGCGAATTGCGCAATGAACTCGCGCGCGGGCGCGATCCGGACCATCCCTGGGAAGTGGACTGGCTTTACAAGGGTATCGAAGTCGACGGCAGGCTTTAGGGCGCCAGGCCGGGCAGCGCGCGCAGCCGGTCGTAGATCGGCGTGAAATCCGGCGCGGTTTCGCGCATCAACTGCGCGAAGGAATCGATGACGAAGTAGCTGCTCTGGTAGCGGTCGATCAGGTACTCGGTGCGCAAGGCCTGTTCCAGATTGAAGTCCAACCGCTTGGGCGCGGGATCGTCCACGCAATAGGCCAGTTCGCCGCCCGAGGAGATCAACCCGGCGCCGTAGGCGCGTATCCCGGCGGGCGTTTTCACCAACCCGAATTCGATCGTGTACCAGTACAGGCGCGAGAGCATCTTGACCGCATCCAGGCGCATCGCCTTCAGGCCGCCCTTGCCGTATTCATGCAGGTGGTCGGCGTAGACCGGATCGAAGAGCAGCGGCACGTGGCCGAAGAAATCGTGAAACACGTCGGGCTCGACGATGTAGTCGAACTCCTCGGGCGTGCGCAGCCACACCGTGACCGGGAAGCGGCGGTTGGCGAGATGGGTGAAGAAAGCCTCGTCCGGGATTAGGCCGGGTACCGCGACGATCTCCCAGCCCGTCTTCGCGCGGAGCTTTTTTGACACCGAGCCGAATTCCGGAATCCCGCTGCCCGCATCCAGGCCCGCGATGGCTTCGATCCACTCCGGGCAGGCGTAGCGCGGCACGAGCTTCGACTGGCGCTCGAACAGCCGGCGAAAGAGGGCGTGCTGCTCGCCGCTGTAGGCGGCCCAGTCCTGCTCGACCGCGTAATCCGCTCCGGCGCGGGTATAGTCGCCGCGCAGATCCTTGTTCACGCCGTCGGTTTGAGCACGCCGCGGCGCATCTGGTCGAGCTCTATCGATTCGAACAGCGCCTTGAAGTTGCCTTCGCCGAAGCCTTCATCGCCCTTCCTCTGGATGAATTCGAAGAAAATCGGCCCCAGCTGGTTCTCGGAGAAAATCTGCAGCAGCAGCGCGCCGGCCTTGCCGTCGACGAGGATTTTGCGTTTCTTCAGTTCGGCCAGGTTCTCGCCGTGGCCGGGAATGCGTTTGTCCACCAGCTCGTAGTAGGTGTCGACGGTGTCGAGCAGCTTGACGCCGCTCGCGCGCAGCGCATCCACCGTCCTGTAGAGGTCGCTCGAGCCGAGCGCAACGTGCTGGATGCCTTCGCCATGGTACAGGTCTAGGTATTCCTGGATCTGGCCGGCCTTCTCGGTGCCTTCCTCGTTGATCGGAATGCGGATCTTGCCGCAGGGGCTGGTCATCGCCTTGCTCTTGACGCCCGTCACCTGGCCTTCGATGTCGAAGTAGCGCACTTCGCGGAAATTGAACAGGCGCTCGTAGAAGTCCGCCCATTCCTTCATCCGGCCCTTGTGCACATTGTGTGTCAGGTGGTCGATGCAGGCGAGGCCGTGGCCCGCAGGGTTCAGTTCGGCCCCGGGCAAAGGCTCGAAATCCACATCGTAGAAGCCGATGTTGCCGATATCGCCGGCCTGGGCGCCGTTTTTCCCGCGCCAGCGGTCGATGAGATAGATGATCGAATCGCCGATGCCCTTGATTGCCGGGATGTTCAGTTCACCCGGACCGGCATGACCCGCGTAGCCCCAGGCGCCCAGGCCGATGGCACGCTCGTAGGCGGCTTTCGCGTCCCGCACGCGGAATGCGATGGCGCAGATGCTCGGCCCGTGCTGGCGCGCAAAGCGCTGCGCGAAGGAATCCGGCTCGGCGTTGACGACGTAATTGATCCCGCCCTGGCGGTACAGGATGACGTTCTTGTGGCGGTGCCGGGCGATCGCCTTGAAGCCGAGGCGTTCGAACAGTTCGCCCATCGCCCGCGGATCGGGCGCGGCGTACTCGATGAACTCGAAGCCGTCGGTGCCTGCGGGATTTTCCCAGAGATCGGCCATGCCGCATTATCCCCCTGGACTTGGCGCTCAGGCATACTTGCGCCATGCAACGCGTACCATCCGCCGCTTTCGAGCCAGCTCTGCAGAGGCGCCTTGACGAATTGTGGGGCAAGCCGGTCAACCTGTACCGCGCGCTGGGCAACCATCCGGCGCTGACCGCCGCGTGGACCGAGTTCGCCAACGCGGTGCGGCACGACAGCCGGACGCCGCGCGCCCTGCGCGAACTGATGATCCTGCGCACGGCGCAGATCGCCCGCTCCGAGTACGAATGGGCTCATCATCTCGGGATGGCGCGCAAGGCGGGAGTGGGCGAGGCGAAGATCGGGGCGCTTGCCGGCTGGCGCGCGTCCAAGGAGTTCGATGCGCGGGAACGCGCGGCGCTGGCGCTGACCGAGGCAGTGATGGCTTGCAACGTCACGGACGAGGTTCACGCCGAGGTGAAGAAGCATTTCAGCGACGCGGAGTTCGTCGAACTTTCGCTGACGGCCGGTTTCTACGCGATGGTGTCGCGCATGCTCGACGCGATGCGTGTGGAGCTGGACGGCGACGTGCGCGACCATTCGCCGAGACTCGCTTGACGCCATGACTGCCGGCACGCCGAGGACGTACCGCTACTACGACTTTGTCATGGCGGCCTTCGTCACGGTGCTGATCTGCTCGAACTTCATCGGCGCCGCCAAGCAGGCCGTGGTCGATCTGCCGTTCATCGGCGTCACTCCTTTCGGCGCCGGGGTGCTGTTCTTCCCGATCTCGTACATTTTCGGCGACATCCTGACCGAGGTTTACGGCTACGGACGGGACCGCCGCGTGGTCTGGGCCGGCTTCGGCGCGCTCGCCTTCGCTTCGTTCATGTCCTGGGTGGTGGTGAACCTGCCGCCGGGACCGTCCGACTACATGAAGGGCTACCAGCCTGCGCTGGAAGCGGTGTTCGGCAACGCCTGGCGCATCGCCCTGGGATCGATGATCGCCTTCTGGTGCGGCAGTTTCGTCAACAGCTACGTGCTGGCGAAGATGAAGATCCTCACCGGGGGCAAGTGGCTGTGGACGCGGATCATCGGCTCGACGGTTGCCGGCGAGCTGGTGGACTCCACGCTGTTCTACTTCATCGCCTTCTACGGCATCTGGGCGACGCCCGATATCGTCAAGGTCGCGATGGTGCAGTATCTGCTTAAGACCGGTTGGGAAGTCGTCATGACGCCGGTCACCTATCGCGTCGTCGGTTTCCTGAAGCGCGCGGAGAATGAAGACTATTACGACCGGGACACGAACTTTACGCCGTTCAGCCTGAAGGCCTGAACTAGCGGGAAGGAAGGCCCGCGCCTAACGCGGCAGTTTCCCGCTGCGGTAGGCTTCCAGCACCTGACGCAGACTGGTGCGCTCGTTGTTAGGTACGTCGTCCATCAGGTAGCGGCCGTCGACTTCGACAAAATACTGGCCCGCGAGGCGCGGCTGATTCTGGCCGGCTTCCTTCAACTCCCAGATGAGCAGGCGATGCCGCCCGATGGCGATTTCCGCAAACAGCTTGTTCTCCGGGACGAGATATTGCGCGAAGACGCGTTTGAATTCTTCCTCACCCACCGATTCGCGGTAGTCGCGCAACACCTCGAAGCGCCGGCGCGGGGAATTTGACAGCAGTGCGGCCTCCTCGATGTCGCCCGTGGAGAGGTGCAGATTGACCAGCTTGGCCGCGTTCAGTGCGCTGGTGGGCGCGAGCGCCGTTGCGGGCTGCCGCAGGTGCGAGTCCGCGGGAAAGGTGCGCAGCGTGTAGCTGATGCGCGCGCCGCCGTCGAGCTCCAGCGTCCGCGTTTCCTCGGTCTGGCCCTGCGCTGCCGCCGAGACGAGCAGGGCGGCGAGGAGGGCGCAACTCGGGGGCGCTGCCATCAAGCGGCGGCCCTGGCCGGCGCGGCACGGTAGCGCGCCAGCAGTTCCTCGCGCTTCGCACGCGCGGCCGCCGCGCTTTTCGCCTTGACGTGGCCGTAGCCGCGCACCGTTTCCGGCAGAGAGGCGATCTCCGTCGCCAGCGCATGGTTGTCCCGCGTCAGCCCCTGCAGCAGGGTTTCGACCGTCGCTTCGTACTCGGCGATCAACGCGCGTTCCATGCGGCGCTCCCCGGTGCGGCCGAAGATGTCGAATGCCGTCCCGCGAAGTCCCTTGAGCCGGGCAAGAATTCCGAACAGGGGCAGAACCCAGGATCCAAACTGGAGTTTCCTGGGTTCTCCTGTGCGCGGATCGGGTTTGGCCAGCAGCGGCGGGGCGAGGTGGTACACGAGCTTGTAATCGCCTTCGAACATGGCATCGATTTTCTTGCGGAATGCGCCGTCGGTGTAGAGGCGAGCGACCTCGTACTCATCCTTGTAGGCGAGGAGTTTGGCGTAATAGCGCGCGACCGCTTCCGCCAGTTTTGTCGAACCGGCTTTCGCGCTTTCCGCTTTGCGGGTTTTTTCAACGAGACTCCTGTAACGGTTCGCGTAGGCCGCGTCCTGATATCCGGTGAGGAATTGCGCGCGCCGCTCGACAAGCTCCTCCAGATTGCGCGAGAAGTGCTGCTCGATCGGAATCACCGCGGCCGGGGCGGCGATGCGCCGGACCCGTTCGATGTCGACTGCCGCGCGCCGGCCCCAGACGAAGGACTGCTGGTTGAAGGCGACCGAGACGCCGTTCAGCTCGATGGCACGCTCGATGGCTCCGCGGCCGAGCGGCACCCAGCCCTTCTGCCAGGCGTAGCCGAGCATGAACATGTTGGTGGCGATCGAGTCGCCCATCAGCGCGGTGGCGAGCTGGGCGGCGGGCACGAAATCGGCGTTCTTGCCGCCGCAGGCTTCGCGGATATCGTGCGTCAGGTCGCTGCCCGGCAGCTGCCAGTTCGGGTTCTTGACGAACTCGGCGGTGGGCGAGGTGGTGCCGTTCACCAGCGCGTGCGTTTTTTGCGCGTGCATCTTGTCGAGTGCGTCGCCGCTGGCGGTCACCACGAGATCGCAGCCGAGCACCAGGCGCGCGTCACCGGTGCCCAGGCGCGCCACGTGCACCTGATCCGGGCTGGCGGCGATTTTCACGTGCGACATCACCGCGCCGTATTTCTGCGCCAGTCCAGACATGTCGAGCACCGACACCCCCTTGCCCTCGAGGTGCGCCGCCATGCCGAGGATCTGGCCGATGGTGATCACGCCGGTGCCGCCGATGCCGGTGACGAGAATGCCGTACTGGTCCTGCAGATCCGCAATCTGGGCTTCAGGCAGATCGGCAAAGCCGTCGCCGCCCTTCGCGCCCGCCGGGTCTGCCGAGCGGCCCTTTCTGAGTTTTCCGCCCTCGACCGTGACGAAGCTCGGGCAGAAGCCCTTTACGCAGGAATAGTCCTTGTTGCAGGTGGACTGGTTGATGGTGCGCTTCCTGCCGTATTCGGTCTCCAGCGGTTCCACCGAGAGGCAATTGGACTTGCTGCTGCAGTCGCCGCAACCCTCGCACACCATCTCGTTGATCACCGCGCGCTTCGCAGGATCGGGAAACTCGTTGCGCTTCCTGCGGCGGCGCTTCTCGGAGGCGCAGGTCTGGTCGTAGATCAGCGCCGACACGCCGGGCTGCTCGCGCAGTTCCCGCTGCACCGCGTCGAGGTCGTCGCGGTGGCGGATGGTCACTCCGGGGGCCCAGTTGACGCCCGCCGGGTATTTTTCCGGCTCGTCGGTAACGACGATGATCGGCGCCACGCCTTCGGCGGCGATCTGCCGCGAAATGATCGCCGGATCGAGCGGGCCGTCGTGGTGCTGGCCGCCGGTCATCGCTACGGCGTCGTTGTAGAGGATCTTGTAGGTCATCCTGACTTTGGCTGCGACGGCCGCCCGGATCGCCAGCAGCCCGGAGTGGTAGTAAGTGCCGTCGCCAAGATTGGCAAAGATGTGCCTTTCGCTGGTGAACGGCGCTTGCCCGATCCACGACGCGCCCTCGGCGCCCATGTGCGTGAAGGTCGAAGTGCTGCGGTCCATCCAGACCGCCATGAAATGGCAGCCGATGCCGGCAGTGGCGCGGCTGCCTTCGGGCACGCGCGTCGAAGTGTTGTGCGGGCAGCCCGAGCAGAAGTAAGGCTGGCGGATCGACGTCACGCGCGGCTTGGCGAGCGCCTTTTCCTTGAAATCCAGATAGGCGAGCCGTTCCCTGAATTGGCTTCCCAGCGCAGCAGTCATGCCCAGCTTTTCAAGGCGCTGGGCGATCGCCTTGGCGACGATCGCCGGATTGTGCTCGTAGTGCGCGGGCAAGAGCCATGTTCCGGCGGGCTGGCCTTCGGCCCGGCTCCATTCGCCGTTGTCGTCGAATTTTCCCACCACGCGAGGGGCGCGTTTGCCGGCTTCCCAAGTGTAGAGCTCTTCCTTGATCTGGTATTCGATCAGCTGGCGTTTTTCCTCCACCACCAGGATTTCCTCGAGTCCCTGCGCAAAGCGGCGCGCGCCCTGCGGCTCGAGCGGCCAGGACATCGCCACCTTGTATACGCGCAAGCCGATGTCGCGCGCGGCCTTCTCGTCAATGCCGAGATCCGCGAGCGCCTGCATGGTGTCGCCGAAACTCTTGCCGGTGGTGATGATGCCCAGCTTCGGGTTGGGACAATCCCAGATGATGCGATCCAGGCCGTTGGCGCGCACGTAGGCCAGCGCCGCGTAGACCTTCCAGTCGAGCAGCCGCGTTTCCTGGTCGAGGATGCCGTCCGGCCAGCGGATGTTCAGACCCTCTTTCGGTAGAGTGAAATCGGCCGGCATTTTTACCTGCACGCGCTCCGGGTCCACGATCACCGATGCGCCCGACTCCACCACGTCGGTGACGCACTTGAAGGCGATCCAGAGACCCGAATAGCGGCTCATGGCGTAGCCGTGCAGGCCGAAATCCAGGTAGTCCTGCACGTTCGACGGACTGAGCACCGGGATGCAGCAGGCCTTGAGGATATGCTCGCTCTGGTTGGCGAGCGTCGAGGATTTCGCGGCGTGGTCGTCGCCCGCCAGCACCAGCACCCCGCCGTGCTTCGAGGTGCCCGCAGCATTCGCGTGCTTGAAGACATCGCCGCAGCGGTCTACGCCGGGGCCCTTGCCGTACCACATGCCGAATACCCCGTCGTATTTCGCGCCCGGGAACATGTTCAGCTGCTGCGCGCCCCAGATCGAGGTGGCGGCGAGGTCTTCATTGACGCCGGGCTGGAACTTCACGTGGTGCGACGCCAGGTGGGTCTGCGCGCGCCCCAGCGCCTGGTCGAGGCCGCCGAGCGGCGAGCCGCGGTAGCCCGAAACGAAGCCGGCGGTATTCAGGCCGGCACGCTGGTCGCGCTCGCGCTGCAGCAGGAGCAGCCGTATCAACGCCTGCGTGCCGGTGAGGAACACGCGGCCCTTGTCCAGCGTGTATTTGTCGTCGAGGGAAACTCTGGCGAGCGTTGCGGCGTCGACGGGGGCGTTCATGATTCAGTCTCCTCGAAACGAGCTTCTAGCATATTCCTTCAGGCGGCCACCCGGCGCCTGGTTCGCGGCGCCTTTTCCATCTTTTGCGGCTGGTCCCAGTACGGTTCGGGGCCGAAGGATTCGGCCAGGTAGTCGATGAACACGCGCGTCTTCGCGGGCAGGTGGCGGCGGTGGGGATAGATCGCGTAGATGGCGACGTCGGTGCCGAAATCGTAGCCCGGCAGCAGCCGGACCAGGGAACCGTCTTCCAGCTGCCGGCGCACGTCCCAGGTGGATTTGAGCGCGACGCCCAGGCCGGCCAGCGCCCATTCGCGCAGCACCTCCCAGTTGTCGCAGGCATAGCGCCCGGTGACGCGCACCGTGCCGCGCTTGCCGTCCGGTCCCTTGTATTCCCAGTTCATGCGCAGGTCGGTGGTGGTAAGGCAGTTGTGCTGCGGCAGGTCGTCGGGCGTGCGCGGGGCATCGTGCGTCCTCAGGTATTCCGGGCTCGCGCAGACAACGCGCCGGTTGGGCGCGAGCTTGCGGGCGGCCAGCGAGGAGTCCTCCAGTTCGCCGATGCGGATGGCGAGGTCGTAGCCTTCCTCGATCACGTTCACCGTCCGGTCCGAGAGGCTGAGCGCGAGCTGGATTTTCGGATAGCGCGCGGCAAACAGCGGCACCAGCGGCGCAATGTGCTTGTGCCCGAAGGAGGCGGGCAGCGCGACTTTCAGGATCCCCTGCGGTTCAACGCGCTGCGCCGCCGCGGCCGCGTCGGCGTCCTCGATTTCGGCGAGTATCCGGGCGCAGGCTTCGTGATAGCTCGCGCCCTCATCGGTCAACGCCAGGCGCCGGGTGGTGCGATTGACCAGCCGCACGCCGAGCCGCGCTTCCAGCGCCGCCAGCCGGCGGCTGACGACCGCGGTGGAAACGCCCATGTCGCGCGCGGCGGCCGACAGGCTGCCTGCGGCAACCACTTTCGAGAACACCGACATCTCGTACAAAGAATCGCCCATCGAGGCTCAAATAATCTTTGCTATAAAAGCAAAAGAGTTTTTCTTTTGTACGCCATTGTATATGTTTCAGCAAAGCCGTAAATTTGATGCACCGCAGCACCAAGCACTGAGTCCAGCGTGCGGGCTGTGGGCAGAACATAAGAACGCGCCTTCCGCGGTCTCCTCCCTCCTCCTCCGCGGCAGGGTTCGTCCCCTCCGCACTTGCCGCAAGGCGGTGCGGAGAGGGACCGCGTCTGAGCCGCGCAAGCCTACTTAAGTACGGCGTAGCCTAGGGCTACCAGCACGTACACACTGCCGAAAATCACTAGGCTTCCGACAAGACGTGGATGAGCGCGGGTGAACTGATCGGGGCGTAGATACATGGTTTCGATCGGCTTGGTTGATTTACGGCTGGAGATCTGCCTGTTCGCCCAGGTCTCCAGGCTTCGCAAGGCGCTGGGACGTACGATGAACACCAAGCCGAACATCAGTGCGCCGAAGTTTCCCGTGAGCAGGATGATCCGCAGGCTCTCGGCAACCCAAGAGGAAAACCGCGCCTGCCCCAGTCCGCTCAGAGACTTCAGGATTGCCGTCTCGCCGTAGGTTGAGCCGAGCACGAGCAGCGAGAAAAGCGCGCCCGCTGAAAGCAATATACCGACCAAGCGGTGCATCCGGTACAGCGGACGGCTGACGTCCCGGTGCTCCTCCAGAGGCCGCAACGCGGCGCGGGTCGATACCCAGCCGTTCAGGCGATCGCCGATACGGAACGCTTTTCCGCTGTCGAACACCAGCATGATCCCGAACATCAGACCGATGGCCGCTCCGAGCAGCAGGACGATGCAGATCGTTTGCAAAAAAATCTGCTGGAAGAACATGGATGACGAAAGGGGGGTCTTCATGCGATTTCCTTCCATATTGACAGGTGCTGAAAACTGATCTTGTCGGAATCGAGACTGGCTTGAGAGGTGAAAGTCGTCATGTGGACGCTGGGACCCTTGCAAAAATTTGTCCGACCGGGCGAAACTGGCCACGGCAGAACCAATCATAAGCGCTGCGGCGGGATTGGGCCACAGCGCGGTAGTTACTAAAGGCGGATAATGCTGCCACGCGCAGCGCGCGCCAAGAACACGGAGCGGTCATGGGACGTCCGGAAAAAATCAGGCTCGGCGACATACTGGTCGGTCAGAAGATCGTTTCCCAGGAAGACCTGCGCATTGCGCTGGACCAGCATAAACGCAGCGGCCGGAAGCTTGGCCGGGTGCTGGTCGAAATGGGTTTCGTCACCGAGGACCAGATCTGCGAGAGCATTGCCCGCCAGCTCAACATCCCTTTCGTGAATCTCAAGTTCTTCAATGCCAGTCAGGAAATCGTGCGGCGGCTTCCCGAGACCCAGGCGCGGCGGTTTCGCGCCATCGTGCTCGAAGAGCGGGGCCGGAAATTTATCGTCGGCATGTCGGACCCGACCGATCTGTTTGCCTACGACGAACTGACGCGAATTCTGAAGAGCGAAATCGAGACGGCGGTTGTGAACGACGGCCTGCTCATGTTGACCATCGATCGGGTCTACCGCCGAACGGAGGAAATCTCTGGATTCGCCAGGGAACTCGAGCGCGACATGGGCGATTACATCGATTTCGGCGCGCTTAGCGCCGGGCTTGGCGCCGAGGATGCCCCGGTGGTGAAGCTCCTCCAGACAGTGTTCGAGGATGCTACCCAGGTGAATGCATCTGACGTGCATGTCGAGCCGCAGGAGCACAACGTCCAGATCCGGTTTCGCATCGATGGCGTACTGCTGCCGCAAACGGAGACCGATGTGAAAATTGGTCCGGCAATGGTTCTGCGCTTGAAGCTAATGGCGGGTCTCGATATATCCGAGAAGCGCCTGCCGCAGGACGGCCGCTTCGCGGTCATCGTACGGGAACAACCGGTGGATGTTCGCATGTCGACGATGCCGACGCAGTACGGTGAGTCGGTCGTGTTGCGGCTGCTGAACCAGAAATCCGGATTGCTCGGTTTGGACCATGTCGGCATGCCTGCCGGCATGCTCGCGCGCTTTCGGCAGATCATCCGGCGCACCAATGCGATGGTGCTCGTGACCGGCCCGACGGGCAGCGGCAAAACCACCACCCTGTACGCCGCGCTCGCCGAGCTCAACACGGTCGACAAGAAGATCATCACTGTCGAGGATCCGGTGGAATACCGTCTACCGGGCATCAATCAGGTCCAGATCAACGAAAAAATAGAACTCAGTTTTTCGCGCGTGCTGCGCGCTGCCTTGCGGCAGGATCCGGACATCATCCTCGTCGGCGAGATGCGCGACGAGGAAACAGTGCAGATCGGGCTGCGCGCGGCGCTGACCGGGCACCTCGTTCTCTCGACGCTCCATACCAAGGACGCGATCAGCACCCCGATTCGCCTGATCGACATGGGGGCGCCGCATTACATGGTCGCGACCTCGGTGCATGCTGTCCTCGCGCAGCGGCTGGTGCGGTTGGTCTGCGAAAGCTGCGGCGAGCCGCACGTGCCGGATGACCTCGAGCAGCGCTGGTTGGCGGCTCAGACGGACGAGGGCGGAGCGGCAAAACCGCGCTTTATGCGGGGCCGCGGCTGCTCGAACTGCAATGGCACCGGCTTCCAGGGTCGGATCGGCGTCTACGAAATGCTCGAAATGGGTGTCGACCTGGTGCGTGCGGCGAATCAGAACGACGCCAACCTGTTCACCGACATTGCCAAACGGCAGTTGGCGGGCAAAACGCTCGGACGCAATGCGTTCAAGCTCGCGGCGGAAGGCCGGACCACGCTGGAGGAAGCGATCCGCGTTGCGAGCGCCCAGGAGGAGTGATTGCCGCATTTCAGCTTTAGGGGGCGCAATACAAGGGGCGAGCTGATCACCGGGACGCTCGAGGGCAGCGATGTCGGCGTCATTGCCGACCAGCTGATCAATACCGGCATCACGCCGGTGGACATCCGCTCGAGCCAGCGCATCCTCGGCGACGACGTGCCCGCGTGGTGGCGCATGCTGGGGCGGCGCAAGGCGACGCTGCTCGACCTGATGCTGTTCAGTCGGCAGATGTATACGCTGCTCAAGGCCGGGGTGCCGATTTTGCGCGCGCTTGCCGGCCTGCAGGAGGCGGCGGTCAATCCGACCATGATCGAGGTGATCAAGGACTTGCGCGTCAGCCTCGACAGCGGACGCGAACTGTCCGCTTCCATGCGCCGTCATCCAGACGTTTTCTCGTTCTTCTATGTCAGCCTCGTGCGGGTGGGCGAACTGACCGGGCAGCTAGAGGATGTCTTCCTGCGGTTGTACAACCACCTCGAATTCGAGAAGGAGATTCGCGACAGTATCCGAGCGGCCGTCCGCTACCCGATTTTCGTGGTGTGCACGATGGCGGGCGCGATCGTCATCGTCAACCTGTTCGTCATCCCGGCTTTTGCCAAGGTCTACGCCGGCTTCAAGGCGGAGTTGCCCTATTTGACGAAGCTGTTGATCGGGTTCTCGAACTTCATGGTCGAGACCTGGCCCCTGCAGATCGCGGTCGTGATCGGCGCGGCGTTCGGCTTCCGCGCCTGGATAGCCACCCGGAACGGCAAATACAAATGGGACCGGTTCAAGCTACGGATACCGATCGCAGGCAAGATTCTCCTGAAGGCAACGCTCGCGCGCTTTGCGCGCAGTTTTTCGCTCGCTCTGCAAAGCGGCGTTCCGGTGGTGCAGGCGCTGAGCACGGTTGCGCTGGTAGTGGACAACGATTACATCGGCCAGCGCATAGAACAGATGCGCGATGGTGTGGAGCGTGGCGAGAGCGTGCTGCGCACCGCGGTGTCGGCCGGGATATTCACGACCGTGGTGCTGCAGATGATCGCTGTCGGCGATGAAACGGGGGAACTGGACAGCCTGATGCGCGAGGTCGCCGACCTCTATGAGCGCGATGTCGAATACGAGGTAAAAACGCTCGCCCAGCAGATCGAGCCGATCCTCATTGTCGGCCTCGGTGGTCTGGTGCTGGTACTCGCGCTGGGAATATTCCTGCCGATCTGGGATCTCGGCCAGGCGGCGCTCCACAAATAGGGGGGCAAATTTCGAATCGATTGCGCGGTTTCAGCCTGATCGAACTGGTCGTCTCGCTCCTGCTGGCGTCCGTCTTGGTCGGCGTGTTCCTGGACCGCGCGCTCTATTACCGGGAACTTGCCGAAAAATCGGCAATGGAGCAGGTGGCGATGGATATCCGGTCGAGCGTGAACCTCAGAGTCGCCGAACTGGTGCTGAATAACCGCTTCGCCGAACTGAGTGATCTGGCGAACCAGAATCCGATGGATCTGCTGGCCCGCAAACCGGCGAATTATCTCGGTGTCCTGGCGACTTCGTCCTGGAGCACTGCGTCACCGGGCAATTGGTACTTCGACAGCACATCGAAGGAAGTCGTATACTTGATTGATTTGGGGAGATATTTCGTTCCTGACGGGCGTGTTCAGCAACGGGTTGCATGGCACATAACGCTAGTACGAGGAGGCGCTGGGAAGCCCGAGCTTCCACAGTGGGCGCGTTTCGAGTTGGTAAAGCCATATGTCTGGTTCAACAGGGCTTGAGCAGCCCCGGAGGTTTACACATGGAAATGAAAAACGCCGCTAGCCGCGCCAGGGGTTTCACCTTGATCGAACTGGTGGTGGTGATTTCGATCGTCGGCATACTGGCCGCAGTGGCGTTGCCGCGCTTCATCGCGATGCAAAACCAGGCGCGCGCCGCGAAAGCGCAGGCATTGTTCGGCGCGATACGCTCCGCCGGAGCGTTGGCGCACGCCGGATGCATTACCAATGTCGGCGGCAACTGCACCCCGACGGGCGGTTCGGTCCTCATGGAGGGTGCCGTCATCAACATGGTGAATGGCTATCCCGCTGCGAACATCTCGACGACGACGCCGGGCGGGATCGTCCTCGCGGTGCAGATCAATCCGACCGCAGACGCGGTTACGGTTGGCCTCGTCGGCAATTCCGTCACCGTGGACGTCAATGGCGGCACTGTGCCGAACTGCCGCGTTACCTATACGGAACCCGTGGCCGTGAATCTTGCGCCCACGGTAATGGTCGATGTCGGCGGTTGCTAACCGGCCTCTCGGTAACCGGTGAAACGATGGGCAGCGTGCTCATCGATCCGAGAAAATCCATCAGAAACAGTGAAATATGTGACGATTGCCACATTGTCTGGGACGGCCCGCAGCCAGCTCCGCCGGACAAACTGATACACTGCGCCCGCTTTTTTTCGGGGGACTTTCGCAGCCGAACGTGCGTTAGCGTTCAGATCGGAGACGTAAATGGTCGCAGTGCAAAAGGGCTTCACCCTCATCGAATTGGTAACGGTCATCGTGATCCTCGGCATCCTCGCCGCGGTTGCGTTTCCGAAGTTCCAGAGCCTGAGCGGCAGCGCGCAACAGGCGGTCGTCCAGGGCGGCGAAGCCGCGTTCATATCTGCTGCGGTGATCACGCTGGCGAAGAACAACGGCACCGTGCCCACCGCCGCCTCGGTCATCCTCCAAATGAACCTCGATC
>DATBQR010000071.1:0-7283 GCA_036560705.1 Burkholderiales bacterium
AATGACCGACGCCTACGGGAAAATCGTCTGGAGCGCGGGCGATCGCGTATTGCCGCTCGGCAATCCCGTCGAAGGGCTCCCCGCCGAGGAGATTCGCGACGACGCCAAGGCGATAGAAAGGGCGTGGCGCGCCGCCGCGAAATACGTTTCGGAGAGCATCGTAAGGGAGCTCTAGCGCGCAATCTCCATTTCAGGCTCGCGTCCGCTGACGATATCGGCGAGGATGCGGCCGGAGCCGCAGGCATGGGTCCAGCCGAGCGTGCCGTGGCCGGTGTCGAGGTAGAGATTCGGGTACTTCGTGCGGCCGATGCAGGGGATGTTGTTCGGCGTCGCCGGCCGCAGCCCGGCCCAGAACGTCGCGCGGCTTGAATCTCCCGCGTCGGGGAACAATTCCAGGGTGCGCGCGACGATCGCCTGGCAGCGCACCTGATTGATTTCCGTGTTGTAGCCGTTCAGCTCCGCGGTGCCGGCGATGCGCAGGCGGTCGCCGAGGCGGGTGAACACGAGCTTGTGGGCATCGTCGGTGAGCGACAGGGTCCATGCCGCCGCCGGGTTCTTCACCGGCATGGTCACCGAATAGCCCTTGAGCGGGTAGATCGGCAGTGCGATGCCGAGCGGGCGGGCGAGGAGCGGGCTGTAGCTGCCCAGGGCGAGTACATAGGCGTCGGCGCGGACGATTTCTGCCGCTCCGGTTTTTCTTTGAACGTTTACGCCGGCAATTTTTCCGTTCCCGGTGGAAAAACCCTTGATATCAACTTCAAATTCGAACCCCACCCCCCGCTGCACGCACCGCTTCGCCAGTTCCTCGGTGAACTTGTGGGCGTCGCCGGATTCGTCCCCGGGGACGTATTCGCCGCCGGTCAGCCGATGCCGGACCGGGGCGAGGGCGGGCTCCAGCGCGACGCACTCGTCGGGCGTCTTGCGGCCATGCGGGAAATCGTGCGCTTCGGTGTAGAACACCAGGATGCCGCGCCCGACCTGGTCGTACTGGATGCCGGTCTCCTGGCGCAGCGCGTGCAGCGCGGCCTGGCTGTAGAGGCCGAGACGCATCAGCTGCCCGGCGTTGGCGCAAAAGCGCGCCGGCGTGCATTCGCGCAGGAATTGCAGGCCCCAGCGCCACTGCGCAGGGTCGGCGCGCAGGCGGAACAGCAGCGGCGCGTCCTCGCGCATCAGCCATTTGAGGGCTTTCCAGGGCACGCCGGGGCCCGCCCAGGGCTCGGCATGGGTGGCCGAGATCTGGCCGCCGTTGGCGAAGCTGGTCTCCATCCCCGCCGCCGCCCGGCGATCGAGCACCTGCACGTCGTGGCCGGCCTGGCGCAGGTACCACGCGGCGGTGACGCCGATCACGCCGGCCCCTAGGACGGCGACCTTCACGTGCCGGCCCCTAGGACGGCGATTTTCATATAAAGGGGCGTTCTTCCCACCATGGGTAGAAGGAGGGCATGTCGGTGCTCGGCTTCATGCCGAAATGCGGCGCGCGCTTCTCCTTGAAGGCGGCGATGCCCTCCCTTACGTCCGGCGAGGCGCCCATGGCGAAGATGCCGCGCGAGTCCACCTTGTGCGCTTCCATCGGATGGTCGGCGCCCGCCATGCGCCACAGCATCTGGCGCGACAGGGCGACCGCTACCGCCGAGGTGTTGTCGGCGATCTCGCGCGCCAGCGCCAGCGCCGCGGGCATCAGCTGGTCCGGCGCGACGACCCGCGAAACCAGGCCGCCGGCGAGCGCCTCGTCCGCGCCGAACACGCGGCCGGTGTAGAGCCACTCGGCGGCGCGGCTGATGCCGACCACCTTCGGCAGGAACCAGCTCGAGCAGGCTTCCGGCACGATGCCGCGGCGCGCGAACACGAAGCCGAACCTCGCCGCGCTGGAAGCGATGCGGATGTCCATCGGCAAGGTCATGGTGACGCCGACGCCCACGGCCGGGCCGTTGACCGCCGCGATCACGGGTTTCTTCGATTCGTAGATGCGCAGCGACACCAGTCCGCCGCCGTCGCGGTGGTCCTGCGCGCCGGCGTCGTCCCGTTTTGCATAGTCGAACGTGGCGCTGCCGCCGGAGAGATCGGCGCCGGCGCAGAACGCCCGCCCGGCGCCGGTGACGACGACCGCGCGCACCGCGTCGTCGGCGTCGGCGCGCTCGAAAGCATTTATCAATTCGTCGCGCATCACGCGCGTAAACGCGTTCAGCTTGCCGGGGCGGTTGAGGGTGACCGTGGCGACGCGGTCGGCGACTTCGTAGCGGATTTCCGGATTGTCCATGCAGGGGATTTTATTCCGCCCATTACAATTGGGGCATGCCGAAAAAAGAAAACCCGGGCGACACGACGCAGTTCCTGCAGCGCATGGACGGGCAGCTGCTGGGCTGGGACGAGCCGGCCGCGCGCCTGCGCGAGGCGCTCGACTACGACCATTTCCGCCTCTACGCGCAGCCGATCGTTCCGCTCGCGCCGGAGGGCATCGCGATGGCGGAGGTCCTGGTGCGGCTGCGGGAGGAGGAGGCGCACATGCTGCCGCCCGGCGACTTCCTGCCGGCCTTCGAGCACTACCGGATGATGGGCGAGCTGGACCGCTGGGTGGCGCGCAATGCCCTGCGGCGGCTGGGCCTGGGCGGCGGCATCGGCAGGCTCAGCCTGAACGTCTCGGGCCAGACCGTCGAGGAGCCGGGCTTCGCGGCCTTCGCCGCGGTGCAGCTGCGGCTGGCGGGGCTCGAGCCGGCGGCGCTGGTGGTCGAAATCGACGAGAACGACGCCATCGACCGGCGCGCGGCGGCGGAGCGCTTCGCCGCCGAGATGAAGGGGATCGGCTGCGGGTTGCTGCTCGACGGTTTCGCGCGCCGCTCGGTGTCGTTCGAGCTGCTGAAGGCGCTGGGGGTGGACTACGTCAAGGTGGACGGCACCATCATCCGCAACATCATGCGCGCGGGCAGCGCCGCGGCGAAGCTGAAGGCGATCCTGCGCGTCGGCGAGGTGACCGGGGTGAAGGTGATCGCCGAGTGCGTGGAGGACGCGAAGATCCTGGCGAGCCTGAAGCTGCTCAAGGTCGGCTTCGTGCAGGGTTTCGGCGTGCGCAAGCCGGAACCGATCGACGATTTGTTCAAATCCTGACCGGACGGCGCGCATCAAAGTTGCACGGAACAACATAATGAGGTATTAGTTGTATCCGTGATGACCACCGAATCTCGCAGCGTTGCCTAGTTCAAGGCCAATCGTTGCGTTCAGTTTTCCTTCCGTAGTTTCCTGCTTTCCGTTTTCCATTTGCCGAATTCATGGCGCCGGAGTTCGCTCCGGTGCCGGAATCGCTCGCCCCGTTCTTTCGGAAGAGGCGTGCGTGACTTGCCCTCCAACCATCTAGGAGCCTCAAATGGCGAAGAAAAAAGCCAAGAAAAAAGGCAAAAAAAAGAAGTAGTTAACTGAACATCTGCGGACAGCCCGGCAGTTCGGGCTGTCCGTGGGCGTTCGGCGCAGGCGCCGTCAGTTCACGCGCCTGGTTCGATCCTTCCAGTACGGCTCCCGCAGTACCCGCTTGAGAATTTTCCCGGTCGGGTTGCGCGGGATCGCCGTCACGAAATCCACCGACTTCGGGCATTTGAAGTGCGCGATGCGGCCGCGCATGAAGCCGACGATCTCCTTTTCCGTCGCCGCGGCGCCGGGTTTCAGCACCACGCAGGCCTTCACCGCTTCGCCCCACTGCTCGTCCGGCACGCCGATCACCGCGCCGTCGGCGACCGCCGGGTGCTGCATCAACGCGTTCTCCACCTCGGCCGGGTAGATGTTCTCGCCGCCGGAGACGATCATGTCCTTGATCCGGTCGTGCATGTAGATGTAGCCCTCGCGCAGGTAGCCGGCGTCGCCCGAGCGGAACCAGCCCATGCCGTCGGCGCCCCGGTCGACGAACGAGTCGCCGGTGGCGCGCGCATCGGCCCAGTAGCCCTTCATGTTCTGGGCGGTGCGGATCCACACCTCGCCGACCCCTCCCTCGGCGCAGTCGGCGCCGGTGGCCGGATCGACCACGCGCAGCTCGACGCCCTCGATCGGCTTGCCGGCCGAGCGCAGCAGGTGCTTCTTCGGCCCTTCCGGATCGTGGTCCTCGGGCGGCAGGCAGGTGATGGCGCCGGTGGTCTCGGTCAGGCCGTAGACCTGCATGAAGCGGCACTTGAAGGTGCGCATCGCGCCGATCAGGACCTTCTCGGTGATCGGCGAGGCGCCGTAGGAGATGCCCTTCAGCGAGGAATAGTCGCCCTTCTCGACGCCCGGCACCTGCAGCATGAACTGGATCATCGCCGGCACCAGGAACGAATGGGTGATGCGGTGCTGGGGGATGGCGGCGATCACCCCGGCCGGGTCGAAATCCGGGTAGAGCACGCTCGCGCCGCCTTTTGACGCCGTCAGCAGCGCCACGCCGACGCCGGCGATGTGGTACGTGGGCAACGCGTTCAGCATCACGTCGGGCGCGCCGTGGTAGTCGATCGCCGCCGGCACCGCCTCCATCATGCTGACCATCAGGTTGTGGTGCGTCAGTTCGACGCCTTTCGGCAGCCCGGTGGTGCCGGACGAATAGAGCTGCAGGGCGGTGTCGTGCGGGTCCGGATGGTAGTCCGGGGCGTTCGCCTCGAACGCGCCGTACCAGGCTGAAAATTCCTCCGTGACCACGAATGTTTTTACGCTCGGGACCTTGATTTGTTTTTCTACGGATTTGAAAAGAATATCCAGCAAAAGAAACTTGGCCGACCCATTGCCGACGATATATTCGATTTCCGGCGGCGCGAGGCGCCAATTGACCGGCATGCAGACCGCGCCGATCTTGTTGGCGGCGAGCACCAGCGCCACGCAGTCGGCGGTGTGCTTCGTCAGGCAGGCGACGCGGTCGCCGGGTCCGACGCCCAGGCCTTTCAGGCCCTGGCAGATCCGGCTGGCGGCCTCGTCCAGCGCGGCGAACGTCCAGGTCCGGGATGGTGTCCAGTAGACGGTGTCGCCGCCCTTCTCGCGCGCGTGGCGCCGGATCGCTTCGGGTATCGTTTCGGCCATGATTCCTCCCTATCCGGCGATGCCGTGCAGCAGCGCGGCAAGCGCCTCGGGTGCGGTGATGTGGGGGTTGTGGCTGGCGTCGATCTCGTCGTGGCCCCAGCCTTCGCGCCTGGCGCGCTCGTAGAACGGGCGGAAGCGGTCGTCGGGCGTGCAGCGCTTGCAATAGATGTAGTGGCGCGGCAGGGTCAGTTCGCCGTTTAGCAGGCGCAGTTTCTGCTCGAAAGTCTTGATCGGCTGCGGCATGCGGCGCGGCATGGCCCAGGCCCGGTCGGCTTCGGGCGTGTCGGGCGGCATCGGGTTCGCGGGCATTTTCCAGCCGTCGCCTCCGTTGCGCGCGGCCTCGACCATGGCGGCCTGCCGGTCGGGCGTGAGGCTGAAGATGCTGTCGCCATCCTTGGGAGCGAAGGCGTCGACATAGACGAGCCTGGCGATGCGCTCGCGCGCCCGGTCGGCGACGCCGGTGGCCACCATGCCGCCGTAGCTGTGGCCGATGAGAACGACGTTTTCCAGGTCCTCGCAGTGCAGCATGCCGAGGATGTCGGCGATGTGCGTCTCGAGGTCGACGGCGGGCGACGCCAGGTGCGCGCGCTCGCCCAGCCCGGTATGGGTGGGCGTGAAGAGTTCGTGCCCGCGCGCGCGCAGCAGCGGCCGCATTTTCTTCCAGGCCCAGCCGGCCGACCATGCCCCGTGCGCCACCACGAATGTCGCCATGCTTTTCCTCCCCCCGAGGCTATTCGTCCGAACGCGGAACGATACCCAATTTCTGGTAGATCGGGCGGATGGCGTGGCGGATTTTGCCAAGATTCATCCGGTACGCAAAAGCGGCGCAGAGCGCCAGCGCGCCGCCCAGCGCCAGCGTGGTGGGCGGGCCGATGCGCTCGGCGAGCAGCCCGGCGAAGAGGGCGCCGAGCGGCGCCACGCCGAGAAAGGACATCATGTAGATGGAGACCACCCGGGCGCGCATGCGGTCCTCGACGATGGTCTGCAGCACGGTGTTGGTCGAAGCCGCGCTCAGCATCGCGCCCATGCCGACCAGGTACAGCATCGGCAGCGCGAGCCAGAGCGAATTCGCGAAGGAAAATACGATCAGGGCGGCGCCCGCGGTTCCCGCCGTAAACGGAATCATGCTGAGCAGCCCGCGCACCGAAGGCTTCATGGCGAGGTAGATCATCCCCGAGACCGCGCCAAAGCCGCCGGCGCCGATCAGGTAGCCGAGCGTCTGCGAGTTGCCGTGGAACACGTCGCGGGCGAAGTAGGGCGCGAGCGACTGATAGGGCTGCACCGCGAAACTCACCGCGGATATGAGCAGCAGCGCGCTGCGCGTGGGCAGGAAGCCGTAGGCGTAGCGGAAACCGGCGGCCAGCTGCTCGCGCCAGTGCGCGTCGGTCTTTTCCACCGGCCGCGGCGCGGCGCGGATCAGCAGCAGCGCGGCGATGACGGCGACCCGCATGATGCTGTTCAGGCCGAAGCCCCAGACTTCGCCGAAGGCGGCGATCACCGCGCCGCCGATCATCGGGCCGATGAAGCGCGCGCCGTTCATCAGCATCGAACTGAAGGCGACGGCGTTGGGCAGATCCTCCTTGCCGCCGACGAGTTCGACGAGCTGGGACTGTCTCGCGGGTGAATCGATGGCGTTGACGACGCCGAGCACCAGGTTGGCGGCGACCAGATGCCAGACCTGCACCTGGCCCGAGGCAACCAGCGCCAGCATCACCAGCGACTGCGCGAAGGCGACGTTTTGCGTGACGATCAGCACCTGGCGCTTGCGGCGCCGGTCCACCCACACGCCCGCGAACGGTCCGAGCACCAGAATCGGAATGTAGAGCATGAACGAGGCCAGCCCCAGCAGGAAGGTGGAGCCCGACAGGTGGTAGATCAGCCAGCTGGTGGCGATCATCTGCAGCCAGGTGCCGGTCTGCGAAATGCCCTGGCCGGCGAAATACAGCCGGTAATCCCGGTGGCGAAACGCCCGCAGGCTATGGGGCAGGGGCACGGGTTTTGCGAGCCGGACGATGGTTACAATGCATGAGGGGGATTATGGGGTGAAACATGAAGTGAAAGTCAGGCCGACCGGCGAAACGCTGGGCGCGACCGTCGAAGGGCTGGATCTTTCGAAAGGCCTGAACCCGGAAGATCTCGGAGAGGTCATGCAGGCGCTCGGGCGCTACGGCGTGCTCCGCTTTCCAAGTCAGTCCTTGAGCGGGGCGGAACTCAAGCATTTCAGCGCGCAGCTGGGCGATCTGGAGATCAACGTTGCGGGC
>DATBQR010000072.1:0-5488 GCA_036560705.1 Burkholderiales bacterium
GTCAGCAGCGGGGATTTTCCTTCTTCCCTGCTCGAGGGATCTTTCCGGGAAATCTCGGCCAGGCCGAGCTGCACGTCATCGATGCTGAGCTCATCCGCCGCTTTGTCATAGAACAATTCGATCGCGCGCGCCGCGCGCTGCGCCTGGCCGGGTTCGCCGCGCACCGAAAAGCGGGCGCCGCGCCGCGCGATCTCGACATCCAGTGCGGTTTCGATCTGGCGCAGGTTGGCGTCCAGCGCGCCGCACAGGCGCGCAAGGCGCCGGTTATCCAGCGGCTCGAGCCTGACCTCCACCGGATGAGATGCGGCCTTAGCCCGCATCGAGCAGTTCGCCGCGCAGAGAAAAGTGCATCGCGGCGGTGATTTTCAGGTCCGCGAAGCCGTGCACCAGATCGTCGCGGCCGGCAAAGTTCACCGTGCGGTTGTTGCTGGTGCGTCCCGCCAGTTCCGCCGGATCCCGGCGCGAGGGGCCTTCCACGAGCACGCGCTGCCGCGTGCCGACCATCGCCGCGCTGACCGCGCGGGCCTGCGCTTCGATCTGCGCCTGCAGCCGCTTGAGCCGCTCCTGCTTTTCGGCGAGCGGCGTCGGGTCGGGCAATTCCGCGGCCGGCGTTCCCGGGCGCGGGCTGTAGAGGAAGGAATAGGAATCGTCGAACTGCAGGTCGCGCACGAGCGCGAGGGTTGCCGCGAAGTCCGCCGCGGTTTCGCCCGGGAAGCCGACGATGAAATCCGACGACACGCTGATGCCGGGTTTCGCCTCGCGCAGCCGGCGGATGATGGAGCGGTACTCGAGCGAGGTGTAGCCGCGCTTCATCGCCGACAGTATCCGGTCCGAGCCCGACTGCACGGGAAGATGCACGTGCGCGGCGAGACGGGGGAGCTCGGCGTGCGCGTCGATCAGGCGCTGCGTGAATTCGCGCGGGTGCGAGGTGGTGTAGCGGATGCGCTCGATGCCCTCGATTTCATTCACGTAGCGCAACAGTTCCGCGAAATCCTGCGCCGACCCGTTGATGCCGCCGCGCCAGGCGTTGACGTTCTGGCCGAGCAGCGTCACTTCCTGGACGCCCTGCGCCGCGAGCCCGGCGATCTCGGCAATCACGTCGTCGAAGGGGCGCGAAATCTCGGGTCCGCGGGTGTAGGGCACCACGCAGAAGCTGCAGTACTTGCTGCAGCCTTCCATGATCGACACGAAAGCCGAGGCGCCCTCGACCTTCGCCGGCGGCAGGTGGTCGAACTTCTCGATTTCCGGGAAGCTGACGTCTACCTGGGGTTTGCCGGTCGCGCGCCGGCGCGCCAGCAGCTCGGGCAGGCGGTGCAGAGTTTGCGGGCCGAAGACCACGTCGACGTACGGCGCGCGCTCGACGATGGCGCCGCCCTCCTGGCTGGCGACGCAGCCGCCGACCGCGATCATCAGCCGGGGATTGGCGCGCTTGAGCTGCTTGACGCGGCCCAGGTCGGCGAACACCTTCTCCTGCGCCTTCTCGCGCACCGAGCAGGTGTTGAAGACGATGACATCGGCCTCTTCGGCGCTCGCCGCGGGCGAGAGTCCCTCGGATGCGGCGAGCACGCCGGAGATCTTCTCCGAGTCGTACTCGTTCATCTGGCAGCCGAAGGTGCGGATGAAGAGCTTGCCCGTCATGGCAAAGCGGTCCGGGCCGCGGGGACTAGTTTTTCGGATCCGGCTGCGCCGCTTCCTGCGGCGAGAGGATCCAGACCCGCGTCACCTGGCCCTGGCCGTCGAGCAGGTACTTGACGAGCACGCCGGGCGGCATGGCCGTGGGGATGATCAGCATGTTCCTGTCGTCGCGAATCTGCGCGCCCGGCGCCAGCTGGACCTGCGTGCCGTCCAGCAGGACCGTCATCACCTGCACATGGCTCATCACGCCGCGCTTGGCTTCCGGCGTGATGGTGCGGAACTGGGCCTGTGCCGGAAAGGACGGCGCTAGCGCCGTGGCGGCCGCCAGAGACAAAACGAGGGCAGCAAAGGGACGGCGGATCATTGGGCCAGTGTACCGAAAAGGAAATGGTGGCGAATCCCAGATTCGAACTGGGGACAAACGGATTATGATTCCGCTGCTCTAACCAGCTGAGCTAATTCGCCCCGGTGAAGGGGGCGGATTTTCGCCTAAAAATGACTTTGAGTCAAAGAGTTGACAACCAGTTGAGATGCGCCCCGCATGAGCACTGAAAGCGCTTTCGAAGTGGCGATCGTCGGCGGCGCCGTGATCGGCGCCGCGACTGCGCGCGCGCTGGGTTGCGGCCTGCACGGTACGCGCGTGGCACTGATCTCGCGGGAGCCGCGGCCCGCGAGGCTCGATGCCGCCGCGCCGGGTTTCGATTCGCGTGTCTACGCCATCAGTCCGACGAATGCTGCGTTCATTGCGCAACTCGGCGCCTGGAGCGCGATTCCCGAGGCGCGCAAGACCCCGGTCCATGTCATGCGCGTCTACGGCGACGACGGCGAGTCGCTGATCGAGTTCGATGCCTACCGCAACGGTTGCGGCGAACTCGCCTGGATCGTCGAGGACCGCTGGCTGCAGGACGCGCTGTGGCGCGGGCTCGACGGCCAGGAGGGCCTGTTGTTTTTTGCCGATGCATCCGTTGAGGGACTGGAATTCGCGGATACCCAGGCCAGTCTCGCTCTCAAGGACGGCCGCAGCCTGGTCGCGAAACTCGTGGTCGGCGCCGATGGCGCTCGCTCGTTCGTGCGGGCGCAGGCGGGAATCCCGTTCGAAGAGCGCAGCTATGCGCAGACCGCGGTGGTGGCGAATTTCGCTTGCAGCCGGCCGCACCGCAACGTCGCCTTTCAGTGGTTCCAGGGCGGCGCGGTTCTCGCGCTGCTGCCCCTGCAGGGGCTGCATGTGTCGATGGTGTGGTCCGCCAGCGATGCGGCGGCCGCGCGCCTGCTCGCGCTCGATGCCGGCGCGCTGGCGAAGGAGGTGGCCGGCGCGTCGCGCCACGCCGTCGGCGAACTGGCGCTGGTCACGCCGCAGCGCGGCTTTCCGCTGCGGCGGCTGGCGGCGCAGCGGCTGGTCGCGCCGCGCGTTGCGCTGGCGGGAGACGCCGCGCACGTGATCCATCCGCTCGCCGGGCAGGGCGCCAACCTCGGGCTGCAGGATGCCCGCCTGCTCGCCGCGGCGATTGCCGGCCGCGATCCGGGCGACGTACGGCTGCTGCGCCGGTACGAGCGGTCGCGCGCCGAGGATATACTGGCCATGCGCACCGCCGTGCACGGACTGTTCCGCCTGTTCGATGCCAGGGGAGCGGGTGTTGCGCGGTTGCGCAACGCCGGATTGAACCTTGCGGACCGGGTGCCGGTCTTAAAGAACCTACTGATGCGTCACGCGATGGGCTGAAACCAATGATGCGAATTTTCTTTCCTGTTCTGGCCGCCGTATTCTTCTCGCTGCCGGCGCTCGCCGACGAGGCGCAGATCCGCCAGGCCATCGAGGCGAAACTGGGCGGCGCCAAGGTCGATGGCGTGCAGGCCTCGCCGGTGGCGGGCATCTACGAAGTGCGCCTGCAGGGCCGCGACGGTCCCCAGATTTTCTACACCGACTCGACCGCCAGCTACCTGTTCGACGGCAACCTCATCGAGGTGAAAAGCAGCCGCAATCTCACGGAAGAGCGGCTACAGAAGCTCACCGCGGTCGAATTCAATTCCCTGCCGCTCGACATGGCGGTCAAGATCCAGCGCGGCGGCGGCAAGCGCGTGATGGCCATGTTCTCCGATCCCTATTGTCCGTACTGCCGGCGAATGGAGAAGACGTTGCAGCAGCTCGACGACGTCACCATCTACGTATTCATGTATCCGGTGATTCGTCCCCAGAACGCCGATCATTCGCGCGCGGTGTGGTGCTCCAAGGACCGCGCCAAGGCCTGGCTGGACCTTGCGGCCGCGGACCAGCCGAAGGTTCCGACGGCAGGCACAGGTTGCGCCAACCCGATCGACAAGCTGCTCGAACTCGGGCGCTCGCTGCACGTCACCGGCACGCCGACGCTGATCTTCGCCGACGGCGCTCGCTCGGGCGGCATCATGGAACTCGCCGCGCTGCGCGCGAAGCTGGACGAGGTGGCGAAGCAGCAGAAAAAGTGATCTAGGGCCGGGGCTGCGCCTCGTCGCGCGGCCAGAGGATCCACATCCGGCCCTGCTGGCGCATGCGCCCCGCGAGCGCACCGGCCTCGTTGCCGGTTCCCCAGTAGAAGTCCGCGCGCGCCGCGCCGCGGATGGCGCCGCCCGTGTCCTGCGCCGCCATCAGCCGCAGCAGCGGCGCGGAGGACAGAGGCATTGTGGTCGCGAGAAACACGGGCGCGCCCAGCGGCACCCAGCGCGGATCCACGGCAAGGCTGTATCCCGCAGTGAGCGGCGCACCGAGGGCGCCGATGGGACCCTCCGCGCCGCCCGGCGTTGCCTGCACGGGCGGCAGCTCGCGGAAGAATACGTAGCTCGGATTGAAATCCAGGGCCTCGCGCAGCTTGCGCGGATTTGCCGCAGCCCAGGCCTTGATCCCCTGCATCGAAGCCTGCTCGAGCGTCATCTCGCGGCGCTCCACGAGAAAGCGCCCGATCGAACGGTAGGGATGGCCGTTCTGGTCGGCGTAGCCCAGATGCAGGCGTTCTCCCGGGGCGAGCTCGATCCAGCCCGAACCCTGGATCTGCAGGAAGAGGAGCTCGACAGGGTCCTCGACCCAGGCCAGCACCGGCGCACGGAACTGGCTGGATTTTTCGATTTCGGCCCGGGTCCAGTAGGGGATCAGGCGGTTGCCTTCGAGCCGCCCGCGCAGCCGCAGCCCCTTGAGCTCCGGGTTCGTGCTTTCGAGATCCACCGCCACCAGGTCCTCGGGCACTCCGTACAGCGGATAGCGGAAGCGATCGCTGCGCGTGCGGCTGCCTCGCAGGATCGGTTCGTAGTAGCCGGTGATCATGCCGCCGCCCGCGCCGTCTGGCGATACCACCGCCCAGGCCGCGAACGTCGCCTCGACGAAGCGCCGCGCCGCGCGTTCGTCGTCCGCAGGCACGGCAAGCGCCGCGTCGCAGGCGCGCCGCAGCGGGTGCGCCGCCGCAATCCAGGGGCATCCGGCAGCGAAGGCGCGTACGCCGGGCGCGAGCGCCGCGCTCTGCCAGCCCGGGACTGCCGCGAACGGCGTCTGCAGGTATCTGGGTTCGGCAGGCGCACCCGGCGGGGCCGCCGGGCCGTCCGGCGCCGACGGCGGCAACGGGGCGCAGCCCGCAGCGATTAGAATCGCCATGAGCCCGAACAGCGGGGCCGACGGAGAGGCGCGAACCATGTGGGTCATTTATCTCGAGATGGGCGTGGCGCTGACGCTGCTGGTTCTCATTGTATGGTTCACGCGGCCGCGCAAGCGTCCGGAAGATGAAAGCCCGCGGGCACCGCGGCAGGGCGGAGAGTAGCGCACAGTGAAGTCCGACAAGCCCGAAACGCCGCGCGCGCTGGCGCACCACCTGCTTACCCGCGAGGAGGCCGGGGG
>DATBQR010000073.1:0-4627 GCA_036560705.1 Burkholderiales bacterium
ATGCTCGAGCTGGCCGCCCTGGTGCTCGATCTCACCGGCAGCGCGTCCAAGATCGTCCACATGGCCCTGCCGACTGACGATCCCCGCCAACGCCAGCCAAACATCGGCAAAGCCCGCGAGGCGCTCGACTGGTCGCCGAAGGTCGAGCTTCGCGAGGGTCTCACCAACACCATCGAATATTTCGAGGGGGTTCTGCGCGCCAGTTAGGTGTGTCGCCAGATCGCCAGCGCGGTCTTGCCGAGGCGGTAGCCGATGAGAGGATCCAGCAGGCGGGAGACGGGGACCATGACCCGGTCCCAGGTCAGTATCTGTCCAAGGTTCGGCATGGCGGAACGCAGAACCAGCGTGTTGGCGGCTGAGGCGATCATGCCGACGCTGTCCAGATAGCGGGCCTTGATCAGGCTGAGATTCGGCGGAGTCAGGGCCGCCAGATCCGCCAGACTGTAGCGCCGATAGTGGCCGATGGCGCGATCGAACGGGCCGAAGAGCCATTGATGCGCGGGAGCGATGACGATCAGGCGGCCGCCGCGGGCGAGCAATTCCCCCGCCGCGGCCAACTCCGCGCGATCGTCGGCGATATGCTCAAGTACATCCACGTAGAGAATGGCGCCGAAGCGGCGGTGGCCGGGAATTCCCCCCAGTCCACCAGAAATCACTTCGCAATTCGGCGGCAACTCGCCCAGCGCGATTGATTGGCGCAGGCCCTCGGCCATGTCCGGGTCTGGCTCGAGGCAAGTCCAGCGGGTGACGCTCTGGCTGCAGAGGGCGCGGGTCGTGGCGCCGATGCCGGCTCCGACCTCGGCCACCTCGCCTGTGATGGAGGATCCGAGCTGCCGCGCCAGGTAGGCTTTCCAGTTCCGGGCGCGCTCGAACAGGGCCAGTTCCCCGCCCACATACGCCCGCGCATCGAGATTCATCGGCTCGCTGCGAGCAATTCGATCATGTCGGCGACGATCGGATCACGCTCCTTAATCTTGATAGGGACGCTCCCCCAGCCGGCGCTGCTCGGCGAGCAGAGGGACCAAGGTGCCGGACTGATATCTGTCTGCATGCGGATGGCGCCTCCGTCACTCACTCCGCCAATGTGCGTGAAGGGGCCTCGTTCACCTCGGCGACATACTGGGGCACATAGGTGACCGGTACGACCGCGGGCATCGATCGGAAGCTCAGCAGCTGGAAAAGGGCGATGGTGGCGAACACCAACGCCTGAAACAGCAGCACCAAGAGCAACACCGCCATGAACGAGGCCCATCCCGGAATGGCCACGCCGGTGAACAACTTAAGGCCGATCACCGCCAGAAGGGCGATAGCGATGACGCCGCTGACCGAGAGGGCCGCGCAAATGATGCGCACCAGGGTCACATCCGCATAGACTGAGATGGCCGAGAGGCCATGCACGGCGAGGCTGACAAAATTCATCTTCGATTCGCCACCGTAGCGTTCACCACGCGTGGTGGGGACGGCGACCAGCGGCAGGCGCGAGCGCATGATAGCCGCAGCGAGGTTGTTCCAAGTGGCTGGATTGTGGGTCAGCGCCTCGAGATGCTTGAACGGGATGAGGCAAAAATTACCAAACCGGATCGAATTGCCGGTCAGCAGTCTGAAAAGGACCCGATAGACCCTGTAGCCAAGCCGAAACGCTCGCGTCTCGGAGCGCCGGGCGCGAAGGGCGAGGATGATCGCCTCGCCGGCCGTATCGCTGGCTGCGATCAAAGCGGCGACGTCCTCGGGTCGGTCCTCGCCATCGGCATCCATGACAATGACTCGTCGGAGGCCAGAGCGTTGGCTGACTTCGACCAGACCGGCGGCGATGGCGCGCTGGTGGCCCATGTTGCAGGCCAGACGCACCGAGGTCGCGCCGATGACCGAGCCAGAGCCGGAGAAAGCCGGCGCTAAAGACGATGCGTCCATGGCCGGGAACGAGCCATCATCAACGATCAGCATGTGCAGCTGGCGGCCAGACAGTGCTGGAAGGAGGTGAAGCTCGCGGATCAGACGTTCGATCTGCCCCCAGTCGTTCAACACCGGGACGATGATGGCTATCGATTCCAAGCTTTGATGCTGCCCCGCCTTTGAATTTTGAGCTAAGCGATGGTCCGACCGCGGCAGCGTAGCCGACGCGGGGGAGGGCACCAAGATATTGATGGGTGATGCGCCGCAGGTCGGCCACGGCGCGGGCCATCAACCGCTCCGGGAAGCCGCCTTGTGCCTCCTCGCCGCCGCGCTGTCGACAGCGATAGCGAGCACGGCCTTGCTCGCCACCCCTCGGTTCTTCTTCACTGACGACTATGTCACCTACTTCCTGCCGGGCTTTCGCGAGATCGGGCGAATGCTGGCTCGGGGCGAGTTCCCGCTGCTTACCGATCGCATCTGGGTCGGGGGCGATCTGCTTCAGGAATACCAATTCGCCGTCTTCAACCCTGTCTCCCTGGCGCTGTACTGGCTGATCAGCCGCTTCAGCGACCTGGCGGCAGCATCGGCGGTGTTCTCCTTGACCCACATCGCCATTTTGGCCGCCGGCGCCTACGCCTTGGCGCGCAACCTGGGCTGCGCCCGCCGCCACGCCGTCCTGGTGGGCGTATTCGCCCCACTCGCCGACTGGATCTTCTACTGGGGCGCGGCCAACTGGATCGGCGCGCTGGTCAGCATGGCGTGGCTGAGCTGGGCCTGGGCGTTGCTCGTCCTGGCGGCGCGGCGCGGCGCGGCGTGGGTGCCGCTCGCGGCCGCTAGCGTCGCCATGGTGCTGGTGTCGGGATGGCCGTTCGCCAACCTAGCGCTGCTGATTTCGGTGATGGCCGCCGGCGTAGGCGGCATCGCCAGGGGCGGCCGCTGGCTGATCGGTCCTACCCTGCGCGTGCTTTACTCACTCCTGGTGGGCGCGCTGCTTGCAGCACCGGCGATCGTGCCGGTCCAGCAATACCTCAGGCACGCGTTCCACTCTTCCGATCCCGGCCTATGGGCGGCCGGACTCGACGGACTGCTAGGCATGGGTATCCCCGACTTCGTCACGCACTGGCGGACCCTCCCATTCGAATACGGAACCGCCCGTCTGCCGATGGTCTATGCCGCCTGGTTCGCGCCGATCGCGCTGGTCAACGCAGACTGGGCGAAAGCGGTGAAGACGCCAAGCGGTCTCACCTTGGTTCTCGCCACCGCTCTCCTGGCCGTGGTGGCGATGCACCCCGGCTTTGGGCAGTTCCGCTGGATGTTCAGATTATTGCCCTACTATCAAATGGCGATTTTAGTCCTGTCCGCATGGACACTGACGCAGGCTGAGGTCTCGAACCTCGGTTGGCGTCTTGGTAGAACGGCGATCGTCGTCGGAGCCGAAGTCTGGCTCGCATTGACCGAGGAGCCGGCGTTCCGAGCGTTCTATGTACTTGTCGGAGTAGGACTCGCTCTAGCGGCATGGGCGGGCGCCAAGCTGGTCGGACGCAGGGACTGGCGCTGGACAGCGTTCGCGATCCTCGTTGGGTTGGCGGCGTTCCAGACGACTTTGTGGCGCACTGTAGCCATTGGCTATCCATTGGCGCCCAACCACTGGAAGCCGCCCACGGTTTCAGCCCTGCGGGATTCCGCAAAGGGCCGAACGCGATACAGCGTATTTCGCAATTTTGGCGCCAACGATCCCGGGCTCGTATTCTGGACCACCTTTTCACCTGCGAACACCGCGCTCGAGCAGCCGGGCGCCAGCGCCCAGGGCTACAGTCCGATTCTGCGGCCCGAAATCAGCCAGTATTTTTGCGAAAATCATTTCGGGACCGAATGCACCGATTTAGTCGCGCGCCTGACCGTGCCGATTGCGCCCACAACATCGGGCCTGATCGATTTGATGGCCATCGGCGAGGTCGCCATCCAGCAACCCGATCAGGCTAGCGCTTTCTGGACCTGGGCACGCGGCCGATGGAGCGAGACCCGCGGCCCGGCGGGTGAATGGAGGTTCGATCGTATCGGGCCGTCGAGGCTGTTGACCTGGGCTTCGCCGGGCGCATCCGGTCTGGCGCGCTCGGCGAAGCCGGCTCGGATTGTGGCAAGGGTTCGCAACGACGCGCCAACCCCCGCCATCCTGGTGTTCTCGCGAGCCTGGTATCCTGGCTGGCGCGCCAGCCTCAACGGCAAGTCGATCAGCGCGAATCCACTTGCCGGCTTCCTGGTCTCAGTCCGTCTGCCGCCCCGCAGCAGCGGCGAGCTGGTTCTCGCCTTCTGGCCCGATGGTCTCACCGTGGGACTGTTGCTGGCCGCGCTTGGCGGACTGGCGCTCCTCGTCGGCGTGGCGCGTCCGGACCTGATCGACAAACCGATTGCCGTGCTGGAACGACGACTGGATCGGAAGCGAGCGTAGCCGTCAGGGCTCCACTCGGCGCGGGCGCTGCCGAATTGAAATATCGCGGCGACAAGCAGCGGAGGTGTGCCCGCGTGCGGTGGAAACCGACGCAGTTCGCTCGTCGGCGATCATTGGCGCGTCGCTTTGCGAGCGCAGTCGGTGCGCTCGAACAGGGTCCAGGGTCCACTCCTCGCGACGGCGTGCGGCGGGCACGGCGCGCCGGCGAACAGGCTGGCCGGCGGCGGCGTCTTGGACCGCACGAAGATGTAGCGGTAACGGTCGGCGTCGTCCCGACGCCAGTCG
>DATBQR010000074.1:0-4592 GCA_036560705.1 Burkholderiales bacterium
GCCGCCCTCTACCGCGCCTTCGACTGGCTGGGCTGGACGGAGCTGATCTACAACCACCTTACCGCGCGCGTTCCCGGCCCGGAGCACCACTACCTGATCAATCCCTACGGCCTCTGGTACAGCGAGGTGACCGCCTCCAACCTGGTCAAGGTGAACATCGCCGGCGAGACCATGGACGGTTCGAAATATCCGGTCAACCGCGCCGGTTTCATCATCCACAGCGCGATCCACGAGGCGCGCGACAACGCGCATTGCGTCATCCACACGCATTCCACCGCCGGCAGCGCGGTGTCGTGCAAGAAGGACGGCCTGCGTTTCGACAATTTCTACAGCGCCATCCTGCACGGCGAGGTGGCGTACCACGAGTTCGAGGGCGTCACTACGGACGTCGCGGAACAGTCCCGGCTGGTGAAGAGCCTGGGGCACAAAGCGGTCCTCATCCTGCGCAACCACGGCCTGCTGGTGGCCTGCCCGAGCATCCCCGAGGCCTTCACCACCTACTGGACGCTGCAGCGCGCCTGCGAAATCCAGGCGGCGACCGACGCCATGGCGGGCGACAACCTGCCGATCACGCAGCGAGTGCTGGAGGAAACCCCGGCGCGCACGCTGCCGTTCCGCTCCGGCCCGCGGCCGGGCGGCATGGCCTTCGACGGCCTGCTGCGCCGCGCCGGGATCCGTTACGAAGATCTGGCTTGATTTGATTTTTTCCTGTTCTATTTTTCCCGGAGTAAAGCCTTTGGACAAAAGATCCCATAAGGAACGGCATGAGTCAGGCCTGAAGACGCGCCGCGAGGTACTGGGCGCGGAGTACGTCGACAAGGCGCAGGCCGCGGCGGACGACTTCAACCGCCCCTTCACCGAGCTGCTCAACACCTACTGCTGGAACGACGTCTGGAACCGCCCGGGGCTGGAGCGCAAGACGCGCTCGATGCTGAACCTGGCGATGCTGTCGGCGCTGGGCCGCACGCACGAGCTCAAGCTGCACGTCATCGGCGCCCTGAACAACGGCCTCACCAAGGAAGAAATCCGCGAGGTATTCCTGCAGGTGGCGATCTACTGTGGCGTGCCTGCGGCCGTGGAGAGCTTCCGCTCTGCCAGGGAAGTATTCAAGGAACGCGGCGTGTGAAAGTCGGCTTCATCGGTCTCGGCATGATGGGCCGCCTGATGTCGGCCAATCTCGTGAAAGCGGGTTTTGAAGTTGCTTCATTCGACGTGAATGGTTCTGGAACCTGTAAAAGCGCAAAACAGGCGGCGGAACATTCTCAAATCCTGATCACCATGGTCCCGGACGGCAAGGCGGTGCGCCAGGCGGTGTTCGCCGCCCTGCCCGGCCTCGCCCGCGGCGCCATCGTCATCGACATGAGCTCTTCCGATCCGGCGACCACGCGCGAACTCGGCGCCCTGCTGAAGAAGAAGGGCATCCACATGCTGGACAGCCCGGTTTCCGGCGCGAAAGCGAAAGCGGCCGACGGCACGCTCGCGCTGATGGTCGGCGGCGACGCGGCGCTGCTGGAGCGCGTGCGCCCGCTGCTCTCGGCGATGGGAACGGAAATCTTCCATACCGGCGGCCTCGGCTCCGGCCACGCCACCAAGGCGCTCAACAACTATCTCGGCGCGGCCGGTACCGTCGCCGGCATGGAGGCGCTGCTGATCGGGAAGAAGTTCGGCCTCGATCCGAAAACCCTGATCGACGTGATCAACGCTTCGACCGGAAAGAACAGCACCACCGAGCGCAAGATCCCGCAGCAGGTATTCACCAAGGCCTTCGCCTCCGGCTTCGCGCTCGCGCTGATGACCAAGGATGTGGGAATTGCAGAGGGAATTTCACGTTCCATGAAAATGGAAACCCCCTACTTGAAGCAAACCCTGAAAGTCTGGCGCTCCGCCCTCAGCCGGCTGCCTGCCGGGGCCGACCATACCGAGATTTATCGCTACCTGAAGAGCCTGAGCTCTCCATCTCGCGGCGCAGCTTCACGGCCGGCACGTTCGCGTCGAAAGCCACGTCGCTCCAGCTGAGCGGCTGGCCCGCGGCCACCGGCCGCAGCATCTTCCAGCCGTGCGCGAGGCCGAGCGGCAGGCAGCCCTTGGCGAGCGAAGCCTCCGCCGGCATCAGCCGGCCGACCACCGTGTAGCCGCCCTCGCCATCGAGGATTTCGCCCGGCTGCAAATCCTTTTTCGCCGTCGCCACCGCGTCGGCACGCCAGCCGGTGGCGCAGCCGGTCGGTTCGTTGCGCAAGCCCACCGAGGCGACCGAGATGCCGACCTCGAGGCCGATGAGGTGCCAGCGCTTGTACATGCAGGCATAGCGCCCCGACGGATCGGTCTGCACGCCGTACTCGGAGAAGCAGCGGCGGATGTATTCGCTCTCGCCCTCGAACACCACCCAGACGCCGAAGCGGATGTCATAGTCGATCGGCGTGCCATCTGCCTCCAGGGACGAAACGACTTCAACTTGGCCTTTGTGGTGAAGGCTTCCGCCTTCCCCTTTCGGCCTCATAACGGCCGGGATTTGGTCAATTGAACAAGAAGGAAAAGCCAATCCATCTGGTGCAGGCGTCAGGCCGGTGGCGTTGCACACGGCGCTCGTCTCGATCGCCGGCTTGGAGCCGTCGAGGAAGGAATTGAACATCTTCGGATTCAGGCCGCCGAGCTTCGCCTGCTCCGGCGTGAGGCCGTAGTAGCCCCACACCGTTTCCGGCGTGGACTGCGCGAAGTGCGGCAGCCACTTGTGCCCGCGGCCCGCCGCCACCACCGGGAACCCCGCCGCGCGCGCCCAGTCCACCAGGTCGCAGATGATCGCCGGCTGGTCGCCATAGGCCAGGCTGTAGACCACGCCCGCCGCTTTTGCCCGCTGCGCGAGCATCGGCCCGCAGAACGCGTCCGCTTCCACCGTCACGTTGATGACGTGCTTGCCGTGGCGAAACGCGGCCAGGATGTGCTCCACGGCCGCGACCGGATTGCCGGTCGCCTCGATGACAATGTCGATCTCCGGATGGGCGACCAGGGCCTGCCAATCGTCGGAGACATACGTGGTTTTTTCCTTGAACGCCTTTTCAACTGAAAGCGCCGAAAAAGCCTCCCTGCCCCAACCCACTCGCTCCAAATTGGTTCTGGCATTCGCCGGCGACAAGTCCGCGATCATCGCAAGGTGAACTCCCGGCGTGCGCGGCACCTGCGCGAGGTACATCGCCGCGAACTTGCCTGCGCCGATCAGGCCGACGCGGAGAGGTTTCTGCTGCTCCTCCCTCTCCTTCAGCTTCGAATATAGATTCATGCCGCCTTCAGGTTCCCTTTCAGTTCATCCGCGGGCGTGCCGTCCTTCCAGGGCAGCGGCACGTCGTAGTGCTTCAGCAGGCAATCGTCCGGCAGGGTCTGCAGCGGGGCGAAGTCGCGGTGCGCGATGTAGCCCGGCCGCTTGAAGCGGCGGATGTGGTTGGAGACCGCGCACAGCGACAGGTACACGCTCACCCGGTTCCAGGGGGAGAGATTGGAGGTCGAGGCGTGCACCAGGCAGCCGTGGAACAGGATCATCGAGCCCGCCGGCCCCTTGGGCGCGACGATGCCGCCGTTCTGCACCAGCTTCCGGATGTTGCCGTTGTTGATCTTCCAGAGCGGGTAGCTCGTCGTGCTGGTGTCGTGCTCGGCCTCCAGCACGCCGGCCTTGTGGCTGCCGGGGATGAACATCAGCGGGCCGTTGAACTCGTTCACCTCGTCGAGGAAGATCGCCACGTTCATGGCGCGCGCCTCGGGCATCTGGTCGTCGTTCTTCCAGGTGCCGTAGTCCTGGTGCCACTGCCAGACGTCGCCGTCGAAGGCCTGCTTGCCGTTGATCTTGAACTGGTGCATGTAGACGTCTTCGCCGAACACCTGCTTCACCGGCTCGACCATGCGCGGATGGCGCGCCAGCCTGGCGAACGGCGCGCTGTACAGGTGCGCGGCGAAATTGGTGCGCACCACGTCGCCGGTCTTCTCGCGCACGTTCTCGGGGCGGCGCTGGGCGTAGAGGGCGGGCACCTCGTCGGTCAGGACCCTGATTTCCTCCGGGCTGAACAGGCTGGGGAAAAACAGGTAGCCGTCGCGTTCGAAGGCGTCCAGCTGGGATTGGGACAGTTTCATGGGGGACCTCCCGGGGCTTGTGTATTATAGATTCTCCTGAGGAGGAAGCCCCATGAAACCGGAACGATTCCTGGCCGCGCTGACCGCGGCGGCAGCCCTGACGGCGCTGTCCGTACTTCCCGCGCAAGCCGTGACGCTCAAGTGGGCTGCGCAGAACGACGTCATCACGCTGGACCCGCACTCGCAGAACCACGCCACCACCAACGGCATCATGCAGCACGTCTACGAGGGCCTGGTGCGCTACGACAAGAAGTTCCAGCCCGAGCCGTCGCTGGCGACGAGCTGGAAGGAAGTTTCGCCGAACGTCTGGCGCTTCAACCTGCGCAAGAACGTCAAGTTCCACGACGGCTCGCCGTTTACCGCCGACGACGTGGTGTTCTCCTACGGCCGGATCATGCAGCCGCAGGGCACGATGCAGATCTACGTGGCCGGCGTGAAGGAGGTCAAGAAGATCGACGACTACACCGTCGACCTGA
>DATBQR010000075.1:0-74289 GCA_036560705.1 Burkholderiales bacterium
TGGCAAATAGACCGTGTCCCTCGCCTGGTCAAACTGGTGATAGGCATCTGCGTAGACGCTGATGGCCACATCTTCGCCAGAGGCCTTCAGCGAGGCAACAAGATCGGCGCAGGGCTTCGCAGGCGTCCAGTCGTCCGCGGCGCCGGTATGGATGCGCACTGACGCCGACACCCGGTCACGCTCCGGGAAAATGGCGTTGCAATAGGGATAGAACGGAAAAAAAGCGCGAAATGCCGCTTGGCCGCCAGGGGCAAATTTTTCCTTGGCCCAGGCCGTCGATGCCAGCATCGTCACAATGCCGCCGTGCGAAAACCCCATTAGCGCAACGCGTTTTGCGTCGACCTTGGGGTGTGCGGAAAGCAAGCGCAGCGCCCCATAGACGTCCGGCACACGCTGTAAAGGAGAAAGCGCTCCGGGCTGGGTGCAGACCTCTTTGAGATTGCGCCCGCCGAGGCTGTCGATGTTGAAGGTGGCATAGCCCGATTGACGGAGGAACGGCCCCCAGGCGGGCTCCACATTGCGATTTCCTTCGCAACCGTGCGCGAGCACCACCGCAGGGAAAGGCCCCGCACCCTCCGGAAAAAGAAGCTCACCCGATAGAGAGATGGGAGTCGAGACCAATGCAAACGGCTCGCTGGCAACACTACGTTGCAGGCTGCCAGCACTCTCAAAGGAAATCACGCTCGGGCCATTGGCCGAAATCGCGCCAGACCAGAGCGCAGCGATAGCCATCGACAAAATGAATATTCTTCTCACGATGCCTCCCATTTTTAAATTGTCCAGCCACCAGGCTGTGGCTGTTTAGCACGAGGCGCTCCCGGCGCTCTCTTGAAACGGCCGAGTCGTGAAGCCCCAGCGGGGAACGGCACGCCGGTAGGCGCGATACGACTCCCCGAACTGTGACTCAAGGACAGGCTCCTCGTAGACGATCACGAACAAGTGGAAGAAGACGAGGACCAGAAGTGCGTACTCTGCCAGGCCGATGCTCCGGAAAAACCAAGCCTCCCCGAGGATGAGGGCGATGAGGCCGTTGTACATGGGGTTGCGGGTGAAGCGGTACAGACCTCGGACAACAAGGAAGCGTGGGGGATCGATAGGGGCGAGAGTGCCCTTGCCGGCGGCGAAGAAGTCCCAGACGCACCGGAGGAGGACAAGAGCACCGGTGATGGCGAAGAAGGCGGCGCAGACGGAGGCGAGCCCGAGGCCTGGGACGCGCAGTAGGTTTCCGGCTCGGAGGATGCTGAATGGGATGTAGCCGGCCACTGTGCCGGGTAGCAGCAGGACGAAGAAGAGAGCTCTGAGTGCGAGGAGGAGTCGCATGTTGTCACCCCATAACGCTGTCGAATTTCCTAACTGTATAGTGGACACTATACCTGAACCTGGCTAAAGTAAAGTGGACACTATATCTAAACGAGAAACCCAGCCATGCGTAAGCGTAAGCCTCTGACTTTGCAGGATTTTGAGGAGGAGGCGCGAAAGCTGATGCAGCCGGCCACCGAAAAAGAGCGGGCGATCGTGACGGCGGCGATGGACCTGATCGCCAAGAAAGGCGTCAACGGCGCTACCACGGCGGAGATTGCGCGCCGCGCTGGCGTCACCGAGAAGACGCTGTTCCGCTACTTCCCCTCGAAGAAGGATCTGGTGCGGCGCGTCCTGTTGCCGCCGGTATTGAGCGGCGGGCTGACGCGCCACTGGGATGAACTCAATGAGCTGCTGCGGACGCCGAGCGCCGATTTCAAGGCGTGGTACACGCTGTTCACCACGCGCCGCCTGACGTCGGCGGCGCGCAATCCGCAGTTCGGCGCGACGTTCCTGCTCGAGCTTGCGAACGACATCGAGCTCCGCGACGGCGTCGAGACGGTCTGGCGCGAGCGCGTCTGGGGTCCGATGCGCGACAGCCTGCGCTCCATGCAGGGCGAGGGCAAGGTGCGTGCCGAAATCGATATCGACAGCCTGGCGCGCGCCATCCACTGCATCAATTTGGGCTACTTCCTCATTCGCCACGCCCTCAAGCCCGATCCGACTTGGAACGACGAGTACGAGATCGGTCAGATGGCTGACCTGCTGATGCATGGCGCAGGCGCGCGCTGAATGCGTGGATATCCGTCAAGATTAGAGGTATTCCTGAAAGCTACTTTTAAGAGAGCGCGCGTCCTACGCTTCGGAATCGACAGGGCGTTCTGCTTCTGTCCAGAATTCCCGGTGTAATCTGGAGTTGATTCATAGGGTCCTAAGGGGGGCACTTTGAGGATATATAACGTCGCCGGATACGCGATCATTCTTGCCTATGCGCTGGCTTGCATGGTCTTTGCCCCTCCCCATCTCGGTCCCTGGGCTGGATTGCTGATCGGCGCGGCTTATTTCGTCGTCACCTGGTTCGTCGGCGGGCTGTACTTGTCCGCCATCATCCATGTCGGGATTGCGCACCGCGCGCTCGAATACAAGGAGTGGTTCGTCAAGGCCGTCACGGTCGTCAACAATACCTTCGGGGTGTATGTCGATCCCGTCGCATGGGTGAACCGGCACCGGCTCCACCACAGGTTTTCCGATCATCCCGGGGATCCCAACAAGCTCGCCTCCGACGGCTTCTGGCGGACGCTTTACCTCTGCCTCGTGCCCTACAAGTGCCAGCTCAACGTGGCGAACGACGAGATCTTCAAGTCCTGGTCGTTCCGCCTCGTGTCGAACTGGCCGTTCGCCGTGGCGGCCTCCGTCTTCAATCTATGGCTGCTGTGGCTGATGGTGGGCGACCTGCTTTTCGCGGCAGTGATGTGGATCGTGTTCCGCGTCTTCGCGCTGTGGATCAACATGGTGCAGAACTACTGGACCCACGACCGCAGGTTCGGCTACCGGCGCTACCACGACGAGCACGACAATGCGATGAACATCGGCGAGTGGCTGCCGGTCACCATCACCTTCAGCGCCTGCCTGCAGAACAACCATCATCACGCGCCGGGCTTCCTGCGCCTGAGCCACGACGATTCGGAGTACGACTTCGGCTTCATGGCCGTCAAAGCCATGAAGTCGCTGGGCCTCGTGCGCGCGAGCGGCATGGGCGCGGAACTGCCCAAGGACGTGCCGCTGGCCTCGCTGAATTTCTAGCGGCCGCTAGGCGGCCTTCTTGCCGGCGAACGGGTGGAAGAACTGCGCCCAGAAGCCCGACGGCAGCACTTCGTTGTCCAGTCCGTAGGTCGCCGGCCAGCTGCCGTCCTTCGGCAGATGGTGAGTGCCGAAGATCCGGTCGATCCACGGAAAGTGGATGGCGAAATTCTTGTCAATCGATTCCTTCTGCGACGTGTGGTGCCAGTGGTGGAACCTCGGCTGGACGATGTAAGGGTCCAGCCAGTCGATGTTCGGGCGGAAATTGCAATGCGCCCAGGTGGCGTGGATGGTCACCCAGAGCAGGTAGGCCACGATGATGCCGTGCGGGAAGATGAACATCATGGGAATGAGCATCAACCCCCGCAGCACGACGTCCTCCACGAGGTGCGCCCGCGAGCCTGCGATCCAATCCAGCGCCTTGGAAGAATGGTGGATGGCGTGGAAGCGCCACAGGAACGGTACCGTGTGGAAGGCCCGGTGGATGAAGTATTCGCAGAGATCCGCCACCAGCACGGCGAGGAAGAACTGCAGCAGCCAGGGCAGGCGGCCCGTCGCCTCGATCAGGGTCGGAATGCCGAGAGTGGTCGTGAGCTGGGTGGCGGGCAGCAGGATGAGGAAGGACGTGACCTGGATCGGCAGGTGCGTGGACAGGAAGTAGATGATGTCCAGCAGCCATTCCTTGCGGAAGACCTTCTGCTCCGGGTACGCCGGCCAGATCACTTCGATGGGCGAGAAGATCAGCGTCATGAGCAGCATGTCGAGCAGGAACCAGTCGAGGCCGATCGCCGGCCCCCCGTGCAGCGGCTCGTTGATCTCCACGCTGGCGCCGCCGAGCAGGGTCGCGGCAAGGGCCAGCGACATTCCGGTCAGGCCGAGGATTTTTTTCCTGCGCAGCATGCCCGACACGAGGCCGAAAAGGATCGCAGCAACGATGACGCCCTGGACCAGCATGCGCATGAGAGGCATGGGGTAGTAGGCCCTCAGCTCGGGCGACGTCAGCACCTGGGGAAAGTGCATGCACACCACCGCCCCGAACGCGAGAATGCCGAAGAAGGTCGACAGGATCCCGCTCCACCAGCCAGTACCGAACCCGGTGGGGTCCTCGTCACCGAATATTTCGTTGATTTTTTCTTCGATCACGGCGCCCCCTTCGCTTTGTGTAACCTACGCAGCTATCCTAGATCAAAACGCAACGCGCACTATGATCACGTTTGGCGCTGACGTTTTGGCGACCGGTTTTTTCCTGACGGTGCTGCCTCCGGGGCGATGGCGGATATTTCTGCTCGCGGCGCTGTCGATCATGGCCTCGCCCGCATTCGCAGCCGGCCAGGGAGCCCCGTCGATTGCCGGAAATACCTGCGGCGACAAGCTTCGGGAGCGAAACAGCCAGCCCTACCACAGCCACCACCTCATCGTGGAGAACGACACGGTAGACACCTGGTTCGGGCTGCACCATTCGGATCGCTGGTACACCAACGGCATCAAGGCGATCGACACCAGGGGCCCGGAGGATCCCGCGACGGCATTCCATTGCTGGATGCCGGATCTCCTCGGCTGGTTCGGCCCCGAAGACCGGGCCCACGCGGAAAAGCGCGAGTACAAATACGATTTCGGCTGGGCCCTGGGGCAGCTCATGTTTACGCCGCAATCGATAACCATGCCGCAGCCGCAGCCGACGGACCGCTTCTGGGGAGGCTGGCTGTACCTGGGCGCCGTCGTGCAACGTCACTCGGTGACCCCCGGCACCAGCGTGTTTCTGGAAAGCGAGACCGTCGAGGTGGACTACGGCCTGGTCGGTCCGATCTCGCTGGCGGAGACTTTCCAGAAGGGAGTGCACAGTCTCGTGGGCGCACCGGCGCCGCAGGGATGGGGCAACCAGCTGCGCGACGAAGCGGGCATCCAGGTCACGTATCTCAAATCGGTGCGGGAGCTGATGCCCGTGAAAATCGCCTCCGGACTGGAGACCGACCTTACCGTTCACCACGGATTCAACGTGGGCACGGTCTTCGACTATGCAAACGCGGGGATTACCTGGCGGATAGGAAACAGGCTGCGGGAGGCGCCGATCGGCACCATCGAGAGTCCGACGCTCGGCGAACTGGGGCATCCCAATGGAAGGTGGTATTTCCTCCTGAGGATTGACGGCAAGCTTGTTGCGCACAATACCTTCATCGATGGAAGCCTCGTGCAAAATGCGCCGTACGACTCGCTCGTCCGCTCGAAGATGGGCGTCGTGCAGGGCTCTGCCGGCGCCGTATGGGAATTTGGCGGCAGCGAGGGCAAGGGCTGGCGGCTGAGCTTCCTCCTGCACCGGCGCAGTCCCGAGTTCAACGTCCCGGGCAGCACGTCGCCAACCCAGACCTTCGGGACGATCGCGATCGAACGAGGGCTCTGATTCCCGCTTACTGCTTGGAGCTTGAATCCGCTTTCTTGGCGGCCTTCTTGGCGGCCGGCTTGGGTGCCGGCTTGGCGGGCGCGGGCTTGAGCGGCGTGTAGTCGTAGGTCGCTTCGAACTTGCCGCCCTCGCGGGTGAACGTGAAGGTCGCCCCGGTCCAGCCCTGCTGGCTTTCCAGCAGGTAGTCGTTCAGCGCTTTTACGCCCTCCATGACGGGTTCCCCGCCGCACGGCGAGAATTTCTTTCCCTTGCCGTCCTTGAGATCCGTGGCGACGAAGAAATCCGCCCTGAAGTCGCGCTTGCGGTCTTCGTCTGCGCGGCTGATTTCCTTGATGGTGAACCAGGTTTTCTTCCAGTCCTTCGGCAGACCCTCGTTCAGGCAGGCGAAGATCTTGCCGAGGATCTCCGGGTCGGCCGGCTGCCCAGGGCCCGGCTTGGGTTTCTCCGCCTCCGCGGCGGGCTTGGCGTCGGGTTGCTGCTGCGGTTCCGCGGGCTTCTGCGGGGCCTGGGCTTTCGCGGCCGGAGCGCACAAGGTGACGAGGAGCAACGCAAACAAGGGCAGCAGCAGGCGTTTCATGGCCGCATTTTACTTCCAGGATCGCCCTTGCGCCCCAACTATGAAGCAGGCCGCGTCGCGACGAATACGCCGGCGAGGATGACCGCGATGCCGGCGGCGTGGTAGCCGGCGAACGCTTCGCCCAGAAACAGGACCGCCAGCAGCGCGCCGAAGGCGGGCAACAGGTGCACGGTGAACCCCGCTGCGTTGGCGCCGACGACGGACACGCCTCGGTTCCAGCAGATGTAGGCAAGCACCGACGCGCCGAGCGCCATGTAGACGACGCCCGATGCCGCGGCCGCGTCCGGCCAGCGCGGCGGCGTATGCCAGGCCAGTGCCGCGGCCACCGGCGCCATGATCAGCACGCCCAGGGCCGAAATCACGAAAAGGAACTCCAGGCCGCCGAGTCCGGCGGGACGGCGCTTCAGCAGGACCGAATAGATGCCGAAGATGGGCATGCCGAGGAGGATCCAGAGATCTCCGCCGTGCAGCTCGAGCTGCAGCAGGCTGGCGGGCTCGCCGCGCGACAGGATGACCAGGATGCCGGCGAGCGACAACAGCATGCCGGCGATCTGCCGCGGCGCGGCGCGTTCGCCTTCGATGATCCAGGAGCACAGCATCATGAACAGCGGGATCGATGAGTTGAGCAGCACGGCATTGACCGCCGGGGTGCTGCGCAAGCCCAGGTACACCAGGCTGTGGAACGCGGCGACGCCGCTGAGCGCCAGCAGCAGCAGGATGCCCGCGTGGCGCCGGATCAGCGCGCCCTTGCCGCGCAGGCCGCGCAGCGCGAAGGGCGCGAGCACCGCGGCGGCGAGCAGCCAGCGCCAGAAATTGAGCGAGAGCGGGTCGAACGCGTCCCGCAGCGCCCGGCCGGCGATCCAGTTGCCGGACCAGATCAGGTTGGCGAGCGCGAGCAGCAGGAAGGCGTGAAAGCGGTAGGCGGTCATGCCGGCAGTTTAAACTGCGGGAACCATGGCTGAAGCGAACAAGGCGGCGCTGGTCATCGGCGCCGGAGAGGCGACCGGCGGCGCGATCGCGCGGCGCTTCGCGCGCGAGGGCTACACGGCCTGCGTCACCCGGCGCAACGCCGACCGGCTGAAACCGCTGGTCGAGCAGATCGAGAAGGCGGGCGGCAAGGCGCGCGCTTTCGGCAGCGACGCGCGCAAGGAGGAGGAAGTCGTCGCACTGGTGCACACGATCGAGCGCGACATCGGCCCGATCGAGGTCTGCGTGTTCAACGTCGGCGGCAACGTGCGCTTCCCGATCCGCGAGACGACGGCGCGCGTATATACCAAGGTCTGGGAGATGGCGGCGCTCGCCGGCTTCCTCGCCGGGCGCGAGGCGGCGAAGGTGATGGTGCCGCGCGGCCGCGGCACCATCCTGTTCACCGGCGCCACCGCCAGCCTGCGCGGCAGCAAGGGTTTTGCCGCATTCGCCGGCGCCAAGCACGCGCTGCGGGCCCTTGCGCAGAGCATGGCGCGCGAACTCGGGCCCGAGGGCATCCACGTCGCGCACGTGGTGATCGACGGCGCGATCGACACGCCGTTCATCCGCGAGAATTTCCCCGAGCGCTACGCGCTGAAGGAAAAGGCCGGCATCCTCGATCCGGAGGCGATCGCCGAGAGCTACTGGCAGCTGCACCGGCAGCAGCGCAGCGCCTGGACGCACGAGCTCGACCTGCGCCCGTGGATGGAGTCCTGGTGAACCCGTTCGACCGGGCGATTGTGGCCATCGACGCCGTGCATGCCGAAGATCCGGAGAAGGACATTTCGGGGACGCCCAAGGAGCTTCTCTATGCGCGGCGCATGAGCGCGTGGCTGGAAAAACTCGCGCCCGAGGCTTCCGAATCGCTGCGCCTCGCGACGCGCGCCCAGCACTTGCGCCGCTGGGCGATCCCGCGCGCGAGTTTTCCCGAGGGCAAGGTCGGCTACCTGAGCTGGCGCAAGCGGGAGTCGCTCGCGCATGCGGCGCTCGCCGGGGATCTGCTCGCGCAGGCGGGCTACGGCGCCGAGGCGGTGAAGCGCGTGCGGTCGCTCATCAAGAAGGAGCGCATCAAGCACGACGCGGAGGCGCAGCTGCTGGAGGACGCCGCCTGCCTCGTCTTCCTGGAATACGAGTTCGCCGGGTTCGCCGGCAGGCACGGGGAGGCGAAGCTGGTCGACATCCTGCGCAAGACCTGGGCAAAGATGTCGCCGCTGGCGCAGCGCGAGGCGCTAGGCCTGCAGCTTCCCGAGCCCCTGCGCGCCATTGCCCGGAAAGCTCTTGCGTAGCAGGAAAAAGGCGATCGTCAGGTTGAGCAGGTTCCAGCCGATGCCGTTGATGAACGCGGTGCGGTAGGAGCCGGTCAGGTCGAAGATGGCGCCGGTCATCCAGCCGCCCAGCGCCATGCCGAACAGCGTGCACATCAGGACCGCGCCGACGCGAAAGCCCGCCTCGCGCGGCGGGAAGTACTCGCGCACGATGATGGCGTAGGAGGGCACGATGCCGCCCTGGAACAGGCCGAACATCGCCGACACCACGTACAGCGACGCCAGGCCGTCGAAGGGCAGGAACATCAGCAGCGCCACGCCCTGCAGCCCGGAGCCGAGCAGCAGCGTGCGCAGGCCGCCGATGCGGTCGCAGATCCAGCCGGAGGCGAGCCGGCTGACGATGCCGAAGCCGAGCATCATCGACAGCATCTGCGCGCCCCGCACCGCGCCGTAGCCGAGGTCGCTGCAGTAGGCGACGATATGCACCTGGGGCATCGACATCGCCACGCAGCAGCCCACGCCGGCGATGCACAGCAGCGCGAACAGGGTGTTTTTCGGAATATCGATCTGTTTTTGCCCTTCCGTCTTGCTTGTTTCGGTCAAATTCAGGACGGGAGGCCTGCGCCGCAGCGCGAACGCGAGCGGGACCATGGTCGCGGCGCAGAACACGCCGACGCCCGTGAAAGTCGCGCGCCAGCCGATGGTGTCGAAGTAATGCTGCAGGATCGACGGCCAGATCGCGCCGGCGAGGTAGTTGCCGCTGGCGCAGATCGCCACCGCGATGCCCCGGCGGCGGGTGAACCACATCGAGGTGTCGGCCACCAGCGGCGCGAACGCGGAGGACGTGCCGAGCAGGCCGATCAGCAGGCCCTGGACGAGCGCGAACTGCCACAGGCCGCTGGAGGCGCCCGCAGCGACGAAACCGATGCCCAGGGACGCGGCGCCGACCAGCACCGGCACCATGACGCCGAAGCGGTCCGACAGGCGCCCCATCAGGATGCCGCCCAGGCCGAAGCCCATCATGGTGGCGGCGTAGGGCAGCGACGCCGCCGAGCGCGCGACGCCGAACTCGGCCTGCACCGCCGGCAGCGCGACCGCGACCGCGTACATGCCGACACCGCTGATCGTCATCAGCGCGAGCGACGCCGCGAGGCGCAGCCAGGCGTACGCCGATTCCGCCTGCGCGTTCCGGTCGAAAGCAGTCATGGGCCGATTCTAGCGGTCATATAGAATCCATCCCGGCGATGCGCATCCTTGTTTCGAATGACGACGGCTATTTTTCCCCCGGCATCGCGCTGCTGGCGCAGCGGCTGGGCGCGCTGGGCGAGGTCACCGTAGTCGCGCCCGAGCGCGACCGCTCGGGCGCCTCCAATTCGCTGACGCTCGACCGGCCGCTGACGGTTCGCCGCGCCGCCAACGGGTTCCTCTACGTGAACGGCACGCCGACCGACTGCGTGCACTTGGCGCTCACCGGCCTGATGCAGCCGTCGCCCGACGTGGTGGTCTCCGGCATCAATTCCGGCGCCAACATGGGCGACGACACCATCTACTCGGGCACCGTGGCTGCGGCGACCGAAGGTTTCCTGTTCGGCATCCCGTCGCTCGCGGTGTCGCTCGCCAGCAAGGAGGGCAGGCATTTCGAGAGCGCGGCGGCGATCGCGGTGCAGATGGTGGAGCGCCTTGGCCGCGCGCCGATCCGCCAGCCGGTGCTGCTCAACGTGAACGTGCCGGACCTGGCGATGGCGGAGCTGGGCGCCGCCGAAGTCACGCGCCTGGGCCGCCGCCACAAGGCCGAGCCGGTAGTGAAGATGCAGACGCCGCGCGGCGAAGCGTTCTGGATCGGCGCCGCCGGCGAGGCCCAGGACGCGGGCGCGGGAACCGATTTTCACGCGGTCGCCGCCGGGCGGGTGTCGGTGACGCCGCTGCAGATCGATCTCACCCTGCACCCGCAGTTGCCGATGATCAGGGAGTGGCTGGCGAGGTGACCCGCGACCTGACCGCGCCGCGCGTCGCTCGTAATGTCGCTGGCATCGGCATGACCTCGCAGCGCACGCGCGCGCGCATGATCGAACGGCTGCGCGAACAGGGCATCGCGGATGCACGCGTGCTCGAGGCGATGGCCGCCGTGCCGCGCCATTTCTTCGTCGAGGAGGCGCTCGCCAGCCGCGCCTACGAGGACACCGCGCTGCCGATCGGTTTCGGGCAGACCATCTCGCAGCCTTTCGTCGTGGCGCTGATGATCGAATTTCTCGTCAGGGACAGAAAGCTCGGCAAAGTCCTGGAGGTTGGAACCGGCTGCGGCTACCAGGCCGCGGTGCTGGCGAGCCTGGCCGTGGAGGTGTATTCGGTCGAGCGCATCCGGGAGCTGCTCGAGCGCGCGCGCACCAACCTGCGCGAGCTGCGGCTGAAGAACCTGCGCCTGGCGCACGGTGACGGCGCCGCGGGCATGGAAAAGGCCGCGCCCTTCGATTCGATCATCGTCGCCGCGGCCGCGCCGGAGGTGCCGCAGGCCCTCTTACAGCAACTGGCGCGGGGTGGCAGAATGATATTGCCCGTGCGCGAGGGCAGGGCGGACGCGCAGCGGCTGCTTCTGATCGAGCGCGGCGCGCGGGGCTACACCGAGACGCCGCTCGACCCGGTGCGCTTCGTCCCGCTGCAGGCTGGAAAGGCATGATGAGATTCGGCTTCGCTTTGCTGACAATCTTGATCGCCGGCTGCGCCTCGCGCGCGCCGGCGCCGGTGGACGATCGCCGCCCCGCGCCGGCGCCCCAGCCGAAGCCGCCGGTGGCGCAGAGCACGCCCGTTCCGGGCGCATCGGTCACGGCGGCGCGCCCAGGTTATTACATCGTCAAGCGCGGCGACACGCTCTATTCCATCGCCCTGGAGCACGGCGTTGACTACCGCGAACTCGCGCAATGGAACAAGCTCGATGACCCTTCGAAGATCCGCGTCGGCCAGGAGCTGCGCGTCGCTCCGCCCGAAGACCACGCCGCGGTGCAGGTGGGCGCCGCGCCGTTGGCCGGCGAAATCGAGTCCCGGCCGCTTGGCGCATCTGCCCCCGGTGCGCCGCCGCTGGCGGCGCAGGACGGCGCGATGAAGACCTCTCCCAAGGCCTTGCGGCTGCCATATTCCGAGCAGAATCTGGCCTTGCTGTCGAGATCCGAGGCGCCGAAACCGGAAACCAGGCCGGAACCCGTCGCTGCCGCCAAGCCGGCCCCTGCTCCCGTCGCCGCCCCCGACCGCGACCCCGACGCGATCGAATTCGCCTGGCCCGCGCGCGGCAAGCTGCTGGCGGGCTTCGCCGAGCCGAACAACAAGGGACTGGACATCTCCGGCAAGCCGGGCGACCCGGTGCTCGCCGCGGCCAGCGGCCGGGTGATGTACATCGGCACCGGCATCCGCGGCTACGGCAAGCTGATCGTCATCAAGCACGACAACAATTTCAACAGCGTCTACGCGCACAACCGCGAGATCCTGGTGAAAGAGGGCCAGAACGTGACGCGCGGCCAGCGCATCGCCGAGCTCGGCGACACCGATGCCGACGCGCCCATGCTGCACTTCGAGATCCGCAAGTCCGGCAAGCCGGTGGACCCGGCGAAGTACTTGCCCCCGTCGTGAAGGAAAAAACGGGGCAGGCCCCGTTTTTTTAGCGCCTTGCCTTGATTTCCTGCGCGAGGTCGTACACGGCCGAAGCGTAGAGAACGCTCCGGTTATAGCGCGTCAGCACGAAGAAGTTGCGCAGCCCAAGGCGGTACTCGGTTGCAGCTCCCGGACTCTCCAGCTCGATCAGCGCCACCGGCGTATCCAGGGGGAGGTCGCTGCGCGTTTCCACGCCGAAGCGCCGGAGATCCGACAGCGGTATCTTGGGTTCGGCGCCCGTGTATGCCAGCTCCCGGAGGGCGTCCCCGGTATTTCCGCCCGCCATGTGCGCCGGCAGTTCGATCCGCTCGCCGCGCCGCCAGCCGTGCCGGGCGAGGAAATTGGCGACGCTGCCGACCGCGTCGCTGGGGCTTGCGCGCAGGTCGATCGCGCCGTCGCCGTCGTAGTCCACCGCGAAGCGGCGGTAGCTGCCGGGCATGAACTGCGGGATGCCGATCGCGCCGGCATAGGAGCCGCGCACGCTGAAGACGTCGATGCCGGCGTCGCGCGCGAACAGCAGGTACTGCTCCAGCTCGCCGCGGAAGAAGTCGGCGCGCGGCGGGTAGTCGAAGGCCAGCGTCGACAGCGCGTCGATGACGCGCCAGCCGCCCATCTGGCGGCCGTAGACGGTCTCCACGCCGATGATGGCGACGATGATTTCCTCGGGCACGCCGTGCTCCTGCGCGGCGCGCGCCAGCGCCGCGGCGTTGCGGCGCCAGAACTCGACTCCCTCGGCGATGCGTGCGTCGTTGACGAAGCGGCCGCGGTAGGTCTGCCAGGAACGCATCGGCGCGGTCTTCGGCGGCTCGATCGCGGCGAGGATCGCCGGCTCGCGGCGCGCGCGGGAGAAGAGGAACTTCAATTCGCGCTCGACGAAGCCGTTGCGCTCGACCATCTCGCGGATGAAGCCCTGCACGTCGCCGCGCCTGCCGTAGGGGGTGGGCGAGGGCGGCGCGGCCAGCGCCGCGGACGCGAGCAGCAGCACCGACAGAAAAAAGCAGAAGCGCTTCATCCGCCGGGTTTCATCCGACCTGCAGTTCCCTGACCATGCGGCGCAGTTCTACCACGCTGCCCGGCGAAGCCTCCTTGCCGTAGCGCAGCGCGATGTAGAGCGCCGCGATGCGGCGGATCGGCTCGCCGGCGGACGGCAGGCCGTGCGCGGCGCGCTCGGAATAGTCCAACGGTCCTTCCTGAGGCGCGCGCGCCATGCCCATGGCGCCCAGCTTGCGGCAGAAAAGATCCCATGCCGCCTGCACCGGGTCGGGGCGCGCGAGGCGCCGCAGCATCCAGGCAAACAGGCCGAGGACGAAGACGCCCAGCAGCGCGAACAGCGTGGAGGTAAGTTCCAGCCAGTCGGCGCCCGGCATTCCCAGCCAGGCCATCAGTTCGCGCTGCTGGTCGGGGTTGTAGCCGAGCACCCGCAGGTCCCACTGCGTGGCGAGCGCCTCCCAGTTGTAGCGCAGCGTACGCAGCCATTCTATTTCGGAGCGCATCAGCAGCGGCAGCGGGTTGTCGGCGGGCACCGAGCGGGCGAGCCCGGCATCCAGCCGGCCGGGCACCGAGAGCGCGGTCGGGTCGACGCGCAGCCAGCCGCGGTCGGCGAGGAAGACTTCCGCCCAGGCATGCGCGTCGGACTGCCGTACGGTGAACTGGCCGTCCACCGGGTTGCGGTCGCCGCCCAGGTAGCCGGTGACGATGCGCGCCGGCACCCCCGCGGCGCGCATGAGAAACACGAACGCGGAGGAAAAGTGTTCGCAGAACCCCTGCCGAGTGACGAACAGGAATTCGTCGATCGAATCGCGCCCGAGCAGCGGCGGCTCGGTGGTGTACTGCAGGCGCTCGGCGCGGAAGTACTCGATCGCGCGCGCCACGATCTGCGCGTTGTCCGCCGAGGCCGCGCGCCAGCCCTCGGCCAGGGCGGCGGCGCGCGGGTTGAATCCGGGCGGCAGGCGCAACGCGCGGCGCAGGTAGCGGCCCGCCTCCGCCGGGTTGGGCTCGGCATCGACGACCGAGGCCATTTCGTAGCGCATGCGCGCGCGTACCGGCTGCAGGGCCACGATGCGGCCATCGTCCAGGTAGCGCGAGCGCTCCGGCAGGCTCGCCGCGGTCTCGAGCGCGAACAGCCAGGGGCGGTTGTGCGGCTCGAGCAGCACCGCGTAGTCGAAGCGGGTGCCGCCCCGCGGCGACGGCAGCTCGGCGAAGGCGGCCGATCCCGGGCGCCAGGTGCGGCCGTCGAAGTCGTACATCACCGGGCCGCGCCAGTAGAGCGCGCGGCGCGGCGGCGCGGCGCCCTGGAATTCGACGCGGAAGGCGATGGCGTCCGACAGCGTCAGCTTCGATAGGCTGCCGGGCGCCATCGTGTCGGAGAGCCCGCTCATGCCGGCGTAGGCGTCCTGCGGCAGCCCCCACAGCGGCCCCTGCACGCGGGGAAAGAGCAGGAACAGCGCCAGCGCCGCGGGCACTGCCTGCGCGAGCAGCAGGCGGGCGGTGCGCAGGTTGGCGCGCCATTCCCGGCGCGGCGCGGCGAAGCCCACCAGCGCCGCGACGCTGGTGGCGACCGCGGCGCACATGCCGATCGCCGTCGGGATCGACTGGGTGGAGAGAAAATTGGTGATGGCAAGGAACCAGGTGAGGAACACCACCGCAGCCGCGTCGCGCTGGTTGCGCGATTCGAGCAGCTTCAGGCCCGAAAACAGCACTAGCAGCATGATTCCCGGCGTGCGGCCGAAAAGGGCGCGGTACTCGAGCCAGACGCCGGCGCAGGCGAGTCCCGCCACCCCCAGCAGCACCCAGGCCGGGGGCAGCAGGCTGCGGTTGGACAGCGCGGCGGCGCGCCAGGCATACAGCGCCAGCGTGAGCAGCGTCAGCCACCACGGCGCGCGTAGCGCGTGCGGCGCGACCACGATCAGCAATCCGGCGAGCAGCACCAGCAGGTCGCGCCGGCCGATGGGGCGTACGGCGGGCGCGGGCGGCTGCGCCGGATCCAGGGCGGCCGGCGCGCCGCTACTCATACAGCGCCAGCGCCTCCAGGCAGGCGGCGCGCTGGGCTTCGCCGTTGCCGGAGGCAAGCTCGGTCCCGGGCAGGCGCAGCCCGTAGCGTGCGCCGGCGCGCTCGGCCGCGAGCACCCAGCCCGCGAGGCGCGCGAGCCGCTGCTCCAGGCCGAGCGGCGCGGGCAGGTCCCGCAGGTCGAACCATAGTTCGGCGACCGCGTCGCCGGCGAACTGCTTGGTCAGCATGTCGTCGCTGCGTGCGTGCAAGGTGTCGCTGCGCGCCACGGATTTCCAGGCGACGTGGCGCGGGGAATCGGACCGCTGGTAGGCGCGCAGGCCGGAAAAATCGTCGCTGCCCTGCGCGTGGGCGCGCGTGCCGCCCGCCTGCGCGCTGGAGGCCGCCGGAGGCAGGGCGCTCGCCTCGGGCCGCGGGTAGACCAGGCACCGGCTGTCGAGCTCGACGTAGCTCCAGGCGCGGAACAGGCCGAGCGGAAAGCGCGTCTCCAGCATCACCCGCCCGAGCGGCAGCCAGCCGCGGCGCGGCGCCGGCACCGCCAGCGTCGCCTCCGCCGCCGAGGCCGGGCCGAGGTCCACGGTGCAATGCGCGCCGGAGGCGATCTGGCGCACGAGGATTTCCGGGCGGTCGAAGTTGCCCGGGTTGGCCAGCCCGAGCCGGAACTGCACACGGTCGCCGGCGAATACCGGGTCGCAGCGCCCGGCGCGCACCGACAGCTGCGCGAGGTTGCGCGCGGTCTGCACCATGCCCGCGATGCCCATGCCGGCGAGCAGGAACGTGAGGGCGAAGCCGAGCGACAGCGCGTAGTTGATCGAACCGACCAGCAGGATCGCCAGCGTGCCGCCGAAAAACAGGCCGAGCCGGCTCGGCACGATGTAGACGCGGCGGTGGCCAAGCACGATCGCGCCGCGTTCCGGGGGCGCATAGCCGTAGAACCATCCCATCAGCTTCGGGTTCGACCGCAGGGGAAGCCGCACGGCAGCCGTCAGCTCGTGGCGCCGTCGTATTTCCAGCGGCCGCGCCAGGCCGCGTACACCGCGTCCGGATACTCGGGGCGCCCGAGGCTGCCGTTGTAGCGGCCGAGCGCGCGGAAGAAATCGCCTTTTTCGACGTCGAGGTAGTAGCGCAGGATGACGCAGCCGTAGCGCAGGTTGGTGCGCAGCGCGAACAGGTCGTGGTGCGGCTCGCCGATCAGCTTGGTCCAGAACGGCATCACCTGCATGTAGCCGCGCGCCCCCGACATGGATACCGCGTACTTGCGGAAGTTCGACTCCACCTGTATCACGCCCAGCACCAGCTGCGGATCGAGCCCGGCGCGCGTCGCCTCGTACTGCACGGTTTTCAGCAGCTCGGTGCGCTGCTTGCGGTCGGGAATGCGCGGCTCGAGGCGCTTGGACATCTCGGAGAGCCACTGGTAGGCGTTCTGCGCCCCGCTTTTGAAAAGAAGCACCGGTACCGCGCGGTCGGCGATCGACGCCTGCAACGAGTTGCGCACGCTGTCGGCAAGCTGCTCCTGTGCCTGGTTGCCGGCGAGCGCCGACGGCGGCGCCAGCAGGGAAGGCAGCAGCAGGCAGAGCGCGAGGGCTCTTCTCATGCCGCTGCGAATTTGTCCCTGAGGAACTGCAGTGCCGAGGCGAGTGGCGCGTTCTCCGCCGCCGCCTGCGTGCGGCCCTTGTATTCGATGGTGCCCGCGGCGAGGCCGCGCTCCGACAGCACCAGGCGGTGCGGAATGCCGAGCAGGTCCATGTCCGCGAACAGCACGCCGGGGCGCTCGTCGCGGTCTTCCAGCAACACGTCGATGCCCGCCGCTGCCAGTTCCGCGTAGAGCTTCTCGGCCGCCTCGCGTACCGCGGCGTTCTTGTGAAAGCCGATCGGCACCAGGCAGGCGTCGAAAGGCGCGATCGGGCGGGGAAACACGATGCCGCGTTCGTCGTGGTTCTGCTCGACGGCCGCCGCCGCGATGCGCGTGATGCCGATGCCGTAGCAGCCCATCTCCATGAATTGCGGTTGCTGCTTGGCGTCGAGGTAGGTGGCTTTCAGTGCTTTTGAGTACTTCGTGCGCAGCTGGAAGATGTGCCCGACCTCGATGCCGCGCAGGATTTTCAGCGTGCCCTTGCCGTCCGGACTCGGGTCGCCTTCGACGACGTTGCGGATGTCCGCGACTTCGGGTTCGCCCGCGTCGCGGCCCCAGTTGGCGCCTGCAAGGTGAAAGCCTTCCTCATTGGCGCCGCAGACGAAATCAGACATCGCAGCGACCGTACGGTCAGCGATCACGCGGACTTTGGCTCCAACCGGACCGATGTAGCCAGGCTTGCAGCCCAGGGCGCCGCGAATTTCGGCTTCGCCCGCGAAACGAAACGTGCCGAGGACCTTCTGGGCCTTGATTTCGTTCAGGCTGTGGTCGCCCCGGATCAGCAGCAGGTTGAACGCCTTGTCTTGCATCACGGCAACCGCTTTGACAGTGCGTTGGAGACTCAGGTTCAGGAGCGCGGCGACTTCTTCGCAGGTCGTCTTGCCGGGGGTCGGAACCTTCCTCATGTCCTCCGAAGGTTTTTTCCTGGGTTCTGCAGGAGCCATTGCTTCCGCGAGCTCCAGGTTCGCCGCGTAGTCGGATTCCGGCGCCCAGGCGATGGCGTCCTCGCCCGAATCGGCGAGTACCTGGAATTCGTGAGAGCCGGTGCCGCCGATGGCGCCGGTGTCGGCGGCGACGGCGCGGAATTTGAGTCCCAGGCGGGTGAAGATGCGGGTGTAGGTGTCGTACATGTTGCGGTATTCGCGCTCGAGGTCTGCGTAGTCGACGTGGAACGAATAGCCGTCCTTCATGACGAATTCGCGCACGCGCATGACGCCGAAACGCGGCCGGCGTTCGTCGCGGAACTTGGTCTGGATCTGGTAGAAGTGCATGGGCAGCTTGCGGTAGCTGCGCAGCTCGGCGCGCGCGATGTCGGTGATCACCTCTTCCGAGGTCGGCTGGATGACGAAGTCGCGCTCGTGGCGGTCCTTGAAGCGCAGCAGCTCGGGGCCGTAGGCGCCCCAGCGGCCGGACTCCTGCCACAGCTCCGCCGGCTGCACCACCGGCATCGACAGCTCGCAGGCGCCGGCGCGGTTCATCTCCTCGCGCACGATGGCCTCGATCTTGCGGACCACGCGCAGGCCGACCGGCATCCAGGTGTAGATGCCCGCGGCGAGGCGCCGCACCATGCCGGCGCGGATCATCAGCTTGTGGCTGACGAGCTCGGCGTCCGAAGGCGCCTCTTTGATGGTCGAAATGAAGTGGCGGGAAGTGCGCATTCGTACGTCGGCTTTGCGCGTTGAAATTGCGCGGTGGCTGTGGAAAAATGCGAGTGGAATTCTAGCTTAGGTGGTGCAGCCATGCTCGATCGGGACGGCTACCGGCCAAATGTAGGCATCCTCCTTCTCAACGCGCGCAACGACGTGTTCTGGGGCAAGAGGGTCAACCAGCATGCCTGGCAGTTCCCGCAGGGCGGCATCAAGGCGGGCGAATCCCCCGAGCAGGCGATGTACCGCGAGCTGGAGGAGGAGGTCGGCCTCAAGCCCGAGCACGTCCGCATCCTCGGCCGCACGCGCCACTGGCTGCGCTACGAAGTTCCGGAGAAATGGATCCGGCGCGACTGGCGCGGCACCTACCGGGGGCAGAAGCAGATCTGGTACCTGCTGCGCATGATGGGGCGCGACTGCGACGTCAAGCTGCGCGGCAACGGCAAGCCGGAATTCGACGCCTGGCGCTGGCACGACTACTGGGTGCCGGTGGAGGCGGTGATCGAGTTCAAGCGCGAGGTTTACCGCCAGGCGCTGACCGAGCTGCATCGTTTCCAGAACGCCGACCGGCGCCACCGTCCCAAACCCGCTCAGATCGCAACCCCCATCGGCTAGGGGCGCGCTACCGCAGCATCCGTCACCCCACCAACCGAAGGGGGATTCATGGACCGCCAGTATCAATCGCTTCCGATCCGGGAACTGGGCGAGGACGCGCGCTTTCGCCGTCCGATCCAGCCCGGGGCGGCCCTGCGGGTTACGCTCGAATCCCCGGCGCTGGACGTGATGACCGATCTTTGCCGCACTAGCCCGGCGACCATCCGTCCGCAGGCGCCGATCGAGGCCGCCAACCGATTCATGATTTCGCGCGGCGTTCGCCTGCTGCTGGTAGTGGACGATCACGAGGCGGTGCTGGGGGTGGTAACCGCAACTGACGTGCTGGGCGAGAAGTCGATGCGCGTCGCGATCGAGCTCGGCGTCAAGCGCGGCGACCTGACGGTGGGCGATATCATGACTCCGGCGCGGCAGGTGGAAGTCATCGCGCTCGACGATATCGAGGGCGCGCGGGTCGGCCACGTGCTCGAAACGCTGCGCCGTGCCGGGCGCCAGCACGCGCTTGTGGTGGATTTCGAAGTCGTTCCGCCAAGGAGCTTGATCGACGCGCCGGTCAGGCGCACCATGGTCCGCGGTATCCTGTCGATCTCGCAGCTGGGGCGCCAGCTCGGCATCGTGCTGCAGACCGCCGGCGAGGTGGCGCGCACCTTCTCTGAAATCGAGAGTGCGCTGGGGCGATAGAACGCGTCTATTGGTTTCATCGCAAGAAACGATTTGCCGGGACACCGCGCCGGACGTAGCTTGTCCCATCCCTTTTCAAAGGAGGCTGTATGCAACTCAAAGGTTCCAAGACCCACGACAATCTGAAAGCGGCGTTCGCCGGCGAATCGCAGGCGAACCGCAGGTACCTCTACTTCGCGGCCAAGGCGGACGTCGAGGGCCAGAACGACGTCGCGGCGCTGTTCCGCTCTACCGCCGAGGGCGAGACCGGGCACGCGCACGGCCACCTCGAATATATGGAGCCGGTGGGCGACCCGGCCACCAACCTGCCGATCGGCCGCACCAAGCTGAACCTTTCGGCCGCGGTTGCCGGCGAGACGCACGAGTACACCGACATGTACCCGGGGATGGCGAAGACGGCGCGCGGCGAAGGCTTCACCGAGATCGCCGACTGGTTCGAGACGCTGGCCAAGGCGGAGCGCTCGCACGCCAATCGCTTCCAGAAAGCCCTCGATCAACTCGTCGAATAGACGGGTTGATCCTGTGCGCAGTTAGCGGATTGATGGCGCAGATCGCGCCCGAAAGCCTCCTCTCGCTGGAGGTTTATGCCCGGGAGCGCAACGCTTACCGCTCCCGGGTGATCGCCCACAAGAAGCTGCGTACGGTGCACGCGGGCGAGAACGTCACCTTGATTTTCGAGGATGAAACCACCATCCGCTACCAGGTGCAGGAGATGCTGCGCATCGAACGCATCTTCGAGGCGGAAGGCATCCGCGGCGAACTGGAGGCCTACAACCCGCTGATTCCCGACGGCGGCAACTGGAAGGCGACCATGCTGATCGAGTATCCGGAGCCCGAGGAACGGCGCCGGCGGCTGGCCGAGCTGAAGGGTGTCGAGGACCGCGCCTGGGTGGAAGTCGAGGGTTGCGCGCGCGTATACGCGATCGCCGACGAGGACCTGGAGCGCGAGAACGAGGAAAAGACTTCCGCCGTGCATTTCGTGCGCTTCGAGCTGGATGCCGGGATGCGCCAGGCGCTGAAGCAGGGCGCCGGCCTGGCCATCGGCGTCGACCATCCGCACTACCGCGCCAGCGTCGCGGTCGCCGGGGAAGTGCGGGCGTCGCTGGCGGCCGATCTCGCTTGAGGCCGTCCCTGCTCACGAGAATCGGCCTGCTGGCGCTGTGCGGCTGCGCGACGCTGGCCCTGGCCCAGCCCAAAAGCGACTGGGAACTGGAGCAGGAGAAACGCGACTGGAAGGAGGGCGAAGTCAGCCTCCCCGCCTTGCCCAAGGACGGCGCGCTGATCGAGTTTTCCGTCAGCGCGGCCTCCCGCATGAAGTTCTTCGTCGATCCGCAATCGCTCTCGGTGGGCGCCGACGGCGTCGTGCGCTATACGATGGTCGCGCGCAGTCCTGCGGGGGCCGAGACCGTGAGCTACGAGGGCATCCGTTGCGCAAGCGACACCTACAGGGTGTACGCGTTTGCCGGCGGCGAGGCCTGGAAGCGCAGCGAGACCGATTGGCGGCCGATCGAGAAAACGGGCCAGCTGCGCCTCTGGCACAACGTATTGCGCAGCGAATATTTTTGCCCGCTGGGCGCCCCGATCTACAAGGCGGCGGAGGGAGTGGACGCGCTGCGCAGCGGCGGCCATCCGTCGGTCAAGGAAAACCGCCGCTACTAGAGCATCACCAGGTTGTCGCGGTGGATCAGCTCCGGCCCGTCCACGTAGCCGAGCAACGATTCGATCTCGCTCGAGGGCCGTTTCATGATGAGGCGGGTCTCCGCGGCGGAGTAGTTCGCCAGGCCGCGCGCGATTTCGCGTCCCTGCGGATCGTCGCAGGCGACCACCGCGCCGCGCTCGAATTCGCCCGAGACTTCCACCACGCCGATCGGCAGCAGGCTCTTGCCGCCGCTGGACAGAGCCCGCACGGCGCCCGCGTCCAGCTTCAGGCGCCCGCCCAGGGTCAGGTGGTCCGCGAGCCACTGTTTTTTTGCGGCGATCGGCAAGGTGCCTGCGGTGAGAAGCGTGCCCACGCGCTCGCCGCGCGCGATGCGCAGCAGCACGTCTTCTTCGCGTCCCGAGGCGATCACCGTGTGCGCGCCGCTGCGCGCCGCACGCTTGGCGGCCAGCACCTTGGTGAGCATGCCGCCCCTGGCGAGCGCCGATCCCGTGCCGCCGGCGATGGGCTCGAGGGCGGGATCGCCCGCTGCCCGCTCCCGGATCAACGTCGCGGTCGGAACCTTGCGCGGGTCCGCGTCGTAGAGGCCGGCCTGGTCGGTGAGGATGATGAGCGCGTCGGCCTCGACCAGGTTGGCGACCAGCGCTCCCAGCGTGTCGTTGTCGCCGAACTTGATCTCGTCGGTGACCACCGTGTCGTTTTCGTTGATGACCGGGATGACGCCGAGATCGAGCAGCGTGCGAAGCGTCGAGCGGGCATTCAGGTAGCGTTGCCGGTCGGCCATGTCTGCGTGCGTCAGCAGCACCTGCGCGGTCTTGAGCCCGTGTTCGCGAAAGCCCGTCTCGTAGCACTGCGCCAGCCCCATCTGCCCCACGGCCGCCGCCGCCTGCAATTCATGCATCGCGTGCGGCCGCCGCGTCCAGCCCAGCCGCTGCAGGCCCTCCGCGATGGCGCCGCTCGAAACCAGCACGCAGCGCTTGCCGAGCGCGCGCAGCTGCGCGATCTGCGCCGCCCAGCGCGCGATCGCCGCGGCATCCAGTCCCTGGCCGCCGTTGGTGACGAGCGAGGACCCGACCTTGACGACGAGCGTAGTGGCGCCGGCGATCGGGCTAGGCTGCACGGCGGCCCTTCCTGTTTTCGTTCCTGAAGAGGAACTCGTAGGCCCGCGCGGACAATTCGCGGCAGCCCTTGCCGCTGATCGCCGAGATCTGGAACCAACGCCCCTTCCAGCGCAGCGCGCGCACGATTGCGCGCGCGCGCTCCTCCGCTGCCGCGGCGTCGGACAAGAGGTCGGTCTTGTTGAACACCAGCCAGCGCGGCTTCCGGTAGAGCGCGGGATCGTATTTCTTCAGCTCGTTGGCCAGCGCGCGCACGTCCTTCGCCAGGTCGGCGCCGGTCGGGTCGCCCTCCGGCCCGGGCGGCACGATGTCCACCAGGTGCAGGAGCAGGCGCGTGCGCGAAAGGTGGCGCAGGAACTGGTGGCCCAGTCCCGCGCCCTCGGCAGCGCCCTCGATCAGGCCCGGGATGTCGGCCACCACGAAACTCGCGTCGTGCTCGACGCGCACCACGCCGAGCGACGGGTTGAGCGTTGTGAAAGGATAGTCGGCGACTTTCGGCCGCGCCGCCGACACGGCGCGGATGAAGGTGGACTTGCCGGCGTTCGGCAGGCCGAGCAGGCCGGCGTCGGCCAGCACGCGCAGTTCGAGGGCGAGCTCGCGGTTTTCGCCCGGTTCGCCGCGCGTGAACTGGCGCGGCGAGCGGTTGATGCTCGACTTGAAATGCAGGTTGCCGAGGCCGCCCTGGCCGCCTTTCGCCAGCAGCGCGCGCGCGCCGTCCTTCGCCAGGTCGGCGATGAGCGCGCCATCCTCGGCGTCCTTCACCAGGGTGCCGACCGGCATGCGCAGCTCGATGTCCTCGCCCTTGTGCCCGTACTTGTCGGCGCCGCGGCCGATGTCGCCGTCTTCCGCGCGGTGGATGCGCGCGAAGCGGTAATCCACCAGCGTGTTGATGTTGCGGTCGGCCACCGCCCATACGCTGCCGCCGCGGCCGCCGTCGCCGCCCGAAGGCCCGCCGCGCGGCACGTACTTCTCGCGACGGAACGCGGCACTGCCGTCGCCGCCCTTGCCGGCGTGCACCTGGATCTTCGCTTCGTCGATGAATTTCATGTTTGGGGTGCCAGAAACAAAAAAGCCCTATCGACTCCGATAGGGCTTTTGCGGAGTCGGGTAAGTACTAGGGCGCGGGAGACGCGTCTCCCGCTACGACCGAGGCCGGGAGGATGCTCACGGTCTTCTTGTTGCCCGAACCCTTGACCGCGAACTCGACCTTGCCGGCGACGCGCGCGTACAGCGTGTGGTCGCGCCCAATACCGACATTGACGCCGGGATGCACCACCGTGCCGCGCTGGCGCACGATGATCTGGCCCGCGTTCACCGATTCGCCGCCGTAGGCCTTGACGCCGAGGCGCTTGGCATTGGAGTCGCGTCCGTTGCGCGAACTGCCGCCTGCTTTCTTATGTGCCATGGTTGCTTCTCTCTCGTGTGCGGGTTATGGCCTAGGCGCCGACGATTTCGTCGATGCGCACTTCGGTGAAGCCCTGCCGGTGGCCCTGGGTTTTGGCGAAATGCTTGCGGCGGCGCAGCTTGAAGATGCGCACCTTTTCGCCACGGCCCTGCGCCACGACGGTCGCCTTGACGGCGGCGCCGGCGACGAAAGGCGCGCCGATCTTGATACCCTCGCCCTCGCCGAGCATCAGCACGCGGTCGAAGGACACCGTCGCGCCGACTTCGGCCGCCAGCAGCTCGACCTTCACCTGCTCGCCGGATTTCACGCGATACTGCTTGCCGCCCGTCTGGATCACTGCGTACATGGTTGAACCTATGCTGAAATAGTGTGCAAAGACTTGGAATTATAAGGGAATTACGGGCCTCAGGTCAAAGGCTGCTGTGCTAATTTCCCTTCCCATGGACAACCTTCCCTTCCTTGCGCCGGTCGCAGCCGACATGCAGCGGGTCGACGCGCTGATCCGCGCCCGGCTCGGCTCGGATGTCGCGCTGGTGCGCCAGGTCGCCGAATACATCGTCGGCGGCGGCGGCAAGCGCCTGCGGCCGGCCCTGGTGCTGCTTTGCGCCGGCGCCGCCGGCTATCCCGGCAAGGCGGGCGGCGAGCGGCACTACGAAATGGCCGCGGTGGTCGAATTCATCCACACGGCAACGCTGCTGCACGACGACGTGGTGGACGGCTCGCGGCTGCGGCGCGGCCGCCATACGGCCAACGCCGAATTCGGCAATGCGGCCGCCGTGCTGGTGGGGGATTTCCTCTACTCGCGCGCTTTCCAGATGATGCTGGGCGCCGAAAGCATGCGGGTCATGCAGGTGCTGGCCGACGCGACCAACATGATCGCCGAAGGCGAGGTGCTGCAGCTGATGAACTGCCACGATCCGGCGGTGGACGAGGGCCGCTACCTCGAGGTCATCCAGCGCAAGACGGCGAAGCTGTTCGAGGCGGCGGCGCGCCTGGGCGCGGTGCTGGGCGGCGTGCCGTCGGCGCTGGAGGAGGGATTGGCCGAATACGGCATGCGCCTGGGCACCGCCTTCCAGTTGATCGACGACGTGCTCGACTACTCGGGCGACGCCGAGACCATCGGCAAGAGCCTGGGCGACGATCTGGCCGAGGGCAAGCCGACGCTGCCGCTGATCCGCGCCATGGCAAGCGGCTCGGCCGAGCATGCGGCGGCGGTGCGGCACGCCATCGTAGAGGGCGGCCGCGACGAGTTCCCGCGCGTACTTCAGGCGGTCATCGCCACCGGCGCGCTCGACTATGCGCGCGGCGTCGCGTTGCGCGAAGCGGAGGCGGCGCGCAGCGCGCTGCGCGGACTGCCCGCCTCGAAGTACAGGGATTCTTTGCTAGAATTGGCGTCCTTCTCGGTAGTCCGCCGTTCCTAGTTCGGGGTGTAGCTCAGCCTGGTAGAGTACTGCGTTCGGGACGCAGGTGTCGCTGGTTCGAATCCAGTCACCCCGACCATTTCCCTCATAATGTCCCCATGGGCCGGCTGATTTTCATCGTCCTGACCGTGGTGCTCGTCGTCTGGCTGCTGCGCCGGGCAAGCGAAGGACCGCGCGCGCGCGGCCCGGCAGCGGCCGGCGCCGAAGTGAAGGGCGACCTGGTGAGCTGCGCCCACTGCGGCGTCAACCTGCCGAAAGCCGAGGCGCGCAGCGCCGGCGGCCGCCACTACTGCAGCGAGGAGCACTGGCGGCTCGGCCCGCGGGACGGCTGATGGCGCAGCGAACGAAGGACGCTCCGCGCACCGACGCAGCGCCGCGTTATGCGGGCCTGTTTGGACGCGACGAGCGCACGCCGGAATCGTTCTGGATCTCGCTGCGGTATTTCAACATCTACCGCATGGCGGTGGCGGCGCTGTTCCTCGGCATCACGCTGTTCTACGGCGATTCGCTCAATCTCGGTTCGCACCAGCTGAACGTATTCCGCTCGGTGAGCGTCGCCTACCTGATGGCGGGCGTGGTGTTCCACAGCCTGCTGCGCTACCTGCGGGATCTCTTCAACCTGCAGCTTTCCCTGCACATCGGCGTCGACATCGTCGCCATCACGCTGCTGATGTATTCGAGCGGCGGCCTCCGCAGCGGCCTGGGCGTGATGCTGCTGATCGCGCTGACGGGAGCAGCGCTCGTCGCGCCGCGAAGGCTGTCGCTGCTGTACGCCGCGCTTGCGGCGATCGCGCTGCTGCTCGAGCAGAGCTACTGGCTGCTGCGGTTCGACGCGCCCGAGGCAAACTACCTGCAGCCCGGGCTGCTCGCGATCGGCTGCTTTGCCAGCGCGGGCGTCACCGGCTGGCTGGCGCAGCGGGTGGCCGCCAACGAAAGCCTCGCGCGCGAGCGCGGCCGCGCGCTCGAGACGCAGCTGCGCGTCAACCAGCTGGTGATCGCCGACATGCAGGATGGCGTGCTGGTGCTCGACCGCGACGGCCGGGTGGCGCAGTACAACCCGCAGGCGCAGCGCCTGCTCGGCGCAGGATCGCTGCTGGGCGTGGAGCTCGCCCGCCTGCTGCCCGGTTTCGGCGAACGCTGGCAGGCCTGGCGCGCCGGCGATGCCGCCGCGGCGCGCGCCGAGCTCGACCTGCGGGGCCGCGGCCTGCGCCTGCGGCTGATGGAGACCGGGGCCCCCGAGGACCTCGCCGTGCTGTTCGTCGAGGACACGACGCGCTCGCGCGAGGAGGCGCAGCAGTTGAAGCTCGCCGCGCTCGGCCGCCTGACCGCCAACATCGCGCACGAGATCCGCAATCCGCTTTCGGCGATCAGCCACGCGGCCGAGCTGCTGGACGAGGAGCACCGCGGGCGCGACCGGGAACGGCTCACGCGCATCATCCACGACAACACGCTGCGCCTGGAGCGCCTGGTGTCGGACGTGCTGCAGCTGAATCGCCGCGATCGCGCCGCCGTCGATCGCGTCGCGCTGAATCCCTGGCTGGTCTCGTTCGTCGACGACTTCGCCGCCAACGAGTCGATTCCCGCGGCACGCATCGGTCTGGAGACTGCGCGTGAAGTGACGGTCGAGTTCGACCGCGAGCACCTGCGCCAGGTGCTGTGGAATCTGTTGCGCAACGCGGTGCGGCACGCCAGGCAGGAGCCCGACAGCGTGCGCATCGTGCTGAACACCTACGGCGATCAAGTAGAATTCAACGTGATCGACAACGGCCCCGGCGTCGCGCGGGCGATCCAGGGCCAGCTGTTCGAGCCGTTCTTCACCACCGAGAGCAAGGGAACGGGCCTGGGGCTCTATCTTGCCCGCGAGCTGTGCGCCGCGAACCGCGCGGCGCTGGAATACGTGGACGACATGCCGGGAGCGCACTTCAGGATTCTTTGCCGGGAGGCGTCGACGGTATGAGACTCGCATGAGGAAAAACGAGCGGCGCGGCGGCGGGCGTGACCACCGCGTATTGGTGGTCGACGACGAGCCCGACATCCGCGAACTGCTGGAACTGACGCTCACCAAGATGGGTCTGGGCGTCGATTCGGCCGGCAGCATCGCCGAAGCGAAGGAACGCCTGCGCGATGCGCGCTACCAGCTCTGTCTCACCGACATGCGCCTGTCGGACGGCGAAGGCCTCGAACTGGTGCGGCACATCGCGGGACTTGCCGGCGACCTGCCGGTGGCGGTGATCACCGCGCACGGCAGCGCCGAGAACGCGGTCGCCGCGCTGAAGGCGGGCGCCTTCGACTACGTCTCCAAGCCGGTCGGCCTCGAGCAGTTGCGCACGCTGGTGAAGTCCGCGCTGTCGCTGCCCGGGCGCGGCGATGCCGCGCCCCCGGGTCCGCAGCTGCTCGGCGACAGCGCGCCGATGCGCGAGGTGCGCGACATGATCGCGAAGCTAGCCCGCACCCAGGCGCCGGCGCATGTTTCCGGCGAGTCGGGCAGCGGCAAGGAGCTGGCCGCGCGCCAGATCCACCTGCTCGGCGCACGCCGCGACGGGGCCTTCGTGCCGGTCAACTGCGGCGCGATCCCCGAGAGCCTGATGGAGAGCGAGTTCTTCGGCTACCGCAAGGGCGCATTTACCGGTGCGCAGGAAGACCGCGACGGCTTTTTCCAGGCGGCCGACGGCGGCACGCTGTTTCTCGACGAGGTCGCCGAGCTGCCCCTGCTGATGCAGGTGAAGCTGCTGCGCGCGATCCAGGAGAAGCGCGTGCGCAAGGTGGGCGCCACGCAGGAAGATCCGGTCGACGTGCGCGTCATCAGCGCCACGCACCAGGATCTTGCCGCGCGGGTCGAGGCGGGCAGCTTCCGGCAGGACCTTTACTACCGCCTGAACGTGATCGAACTGAAGATGCCGCCGCTGCGCGAGTCGCGCGAGGATATCGTGACGATCGCGGCCGCGATTCTCGCGCGCCTGGCGGGGCAGGCCGGGACGCCGGTGGCGCGCCTCTCCGCCGCGGCGCTGCAGGAACTGCAGGCCTACGATTTCCCCGGCAATATCCGCGAGCTCGAGAATATCCTCGAGCGCGCCACCGCGCTGTCGGGCGCCGAGGAGATCACCGCCGATGCGCTGCGGCTGCGGCCGCTTGCCGGCGACGCGACGCAGGCCGGTGCCCGCGCCGGCTCGCCGCTGCCGGAATATCTCGACCGCATCGAGCGCGAGGCGATCCTCGACGCGCTGGCAAAGACCGGCTTCAACCGCACCGCGGCGGCGAAGCTGCTCGGTCTCACCTTCCGTACCCTGCGCTACCGCATGCAACGGCTGGGGATCCGCGAACCGGAACAGGACGGCCGGTGATTCTGGCTAGGGCAGGACGGCCGGTGATTCTGGCCGTTCAAGGCGATGGCCGCTGAAGGCGGCTGGGTCGCGGGAGCGCGGCGGATACTGTCGCCGAACTGCGACAGCCGGCCGGCGGGCGCCGAAATCTCCCTAGTCGTGCTGCATTCGATCAGCCTGCCGCGTGGCGTCTACGGCGGCGACGCCATCGAGCGGCTGTTCACCAACCAGCTCGATCCCGCCGCTCATCCGTCGTTCGCCGATCTGGCTGGCGTGCGCGTCTCGTCCCATTTCCTGGTGCGGCGCGGCGGCGAGCTGCTGCAGTTCGTGCCGCTGCAGGCGCGCGCCTGGCACGCCGGCGTATCGCGCTGGCGTGGCCGCGAGCGTTGCAACGATTACGCCGTCGGCATCGAACTCGAGGGCACGGACGACAGCGCCTTCGCCCCGGCGCAATATGCCTGCCTTGCGCGGCTGGTAAACAAACTGCAATCGAGCCTGCCACTGCGCGAGTTCGCCGCGCACAGCGATGTAGCGCCCGACCGCAAGACCGACCCCGGCGCGCACTTCGACTGGCCGCGGTTTCTGTCGGTGCTGGCCCGCGCGTCCTAGGTCTTCCCCCGGTCTCCCCGCTGCAGTACCCCTACCCGTAGGGTATGCACCGCATATGGGCACTACATATTGCGGCGCGCAAAATTTTTCACGCTTGCAAATTCTTATCCACATGTTAGAGTGCCCCCACAACAAGTAGTTGCCAATCAATACTTCAGCACTAGATATTGTGGTTTTGCGCTAGGTCGTAACGGGGCTGTCATTCCCCGGGCAAGCAGCAACGACGCCGCGCAGGACCCGCGACATGGGAGACGGGAGATGCAGATCGCGCAGCAGGGCACGGCAGCGAACACCGCCATCGGCGTGGACGTTTCCGAACCTAGTAGCGCTACGCGACGATCCCCTTACGCCGACTACAGGATCATCCGGCGCAACGGCGCCGTCGTCGGTTTCGAACCGGCCAAGATCTCCGTGGCGATGACCAAGGCCTACCTCGCCGTGGGCGGCAGCCAGGGCGCCGCCTCGGCGCGCATCCGCGAACTGGTCGCGGAACTGACCGAAAGCGTGGTGAACGCGCTGGTGCGGCGCCAGCCCCAGGGCGGCACCTTTCACATCGAGGACATCCAGGACCAGGTCGAGCTCGCACTGATGCGCGCGAGCCAGCACGATGTCGCGCGCTCCTACGTGCTTTACCGCGAGGAGCGCGCCCGCGCCCGCGCGCAGGAGAAGGCCGCCAAGGAGGCGGTCAACGCCGCGCCGGCGCTGCAAGTCGTCGAAAACGGCGCACGCAAGCCGCTCGACCTGGCGGCGCTGGACCGCCTGCTGGCCTCGGCCTGCGCGGGCCTGGAGCCCGGCGCCTCGCCGGCGGCGATCCGCGAAAGCACCCTGCGCGACCTGTACGACGGCGTGCCGATGGAAGAGGTGCGCAAATCCTCGATCCTTGCCGCGCGCGCGCTGATCGAAAAGGATCCGGCCTACGGCTACGTCACGGCGCGGCTGCTGCTGCACACCATCCGGCGCGAAGTGCTCGGCGAGGAAGTGGGCCAGGCGGAGATGGCGACGCGGTACGCCAGCTATTTTCCGCAATTCATCGCGCGCGGCATCGGCGCGGAACTGCTCGACCCGGCGCTGGCGAAGTTCGATCTCGCGCGCCTGGGCGGCGCCCTCAAGCCGGAGCGTGACCTGCAGTTCGGCTACCTCGGGCTGCAGACGCTGTACGACCGCTATTTCCTGCATGAGCGCGGCGAGCGCATCGAGCTGCCGCAGGCCTTCTTCATGCGCGTGGCGATGGGCCTGGCGCTGAACGAGAAGCGGCGCGAGGAGCGCGCGATCGAGTTCTACGACGTGCTGTCGACGTTCGACTTCATGAGCTCGACCCCGACCCTGTTCAATTCGGGCACGCTGCGCTCGCAGCTCTCGTCCTGCTACCTGACCACGGTGGCCGACGATCTCACCGGCATCTACGACGCCATCAAGGAAAACGCGCTGCTGGCGAAGTATGCCGGCGGCCTGGGCAACGACTGGACGCCGGTGCGCGCGCTGGGTTCCCACATCAAGGGCACCAACGGCAAGTCGCAGGGCGTGGTGCCCTTCCTCAAGGTGGTGAACGACACCGCGGTCGCGGTCAACCAGGGCGGCAAGCGCAAGGGCGCGGTCTGCTCGTACCTGGAGACCTGGCACCTCGACATCGAGGAATTCCTCGAGCTGCGCAAGAACACCGGCGACGACCGCCGCCGTACCCACGACATGAACACGGCCAACTGGATCCCGGACCTGTTCATGAAGCGCGTGATGGAAAACGCGGAGTGGACGCTGTTTTCCCCCTCCGACGCGCCGGAACTGCACGACACGGTCGGCCGCGCCTTCGAGGCGGCCTATCTGCGCTATGAGGACAAGGCGGCGCGCGGCGAACTGAAGCTGTTCAAGAAGGTGCCGGCGGTGCACCTGTGGCGCAAGATGCTGTCGATGCTCTTCGAAACCGGGCATCCCTGGATCACCTTCAAGGATCCCTGCAACCTGAGGAGCCCGCAGCAGCACGTGGGCGTGGTGCACAGCTCGAACCTCTGCACCGAGATCACGCTCAACACCTCCGACGACGAAATCGCGGTCTGCAACCTCGGCTCGGTCAACCTGGTCGCGCACATGACGACCAGGGGCGACGGCAAGGTCGCGCTGGACTTCGACAAGATCCGCAAGACGGTGCATACCGCGATGCGCATGCTCGACAACGTCATCGACATCAACTACTACGCGGTTGACAAGGCGCGCAATTCCAATCTCCGGCACCGCCCGGTGGGCATGGGCATCATGGGGTTCCAGGACTGCCTGCACATGCTGCGCATTCCCTACGCTTCCGAAGAGGCGGTGGAATTCGCCGACCGCTCGATGGAAATGGTGTCCTACTGCGCCTACTGGGCTTCCACCGAGCTGGCCGAAGAGCGCGGGCAGTACCCGACTTTCCGGGGATCGCTGTGGGACCGCGGCATCCTGCCGCAGGACACGCTCGACCTGCTGGCCGCGGAGCGCGGCGGCTACGTGGAGGTGGACCGCTCCTCGGCGCTCGACTGGGAGCCGCTGCGCAAGCGCATCAAGCAGCACGGCATGCGCAATTCCAACTGCATCGCCATCGCGCCGACCGCGACCATCGCCAACATCATCGGCGTCTCGGCTTCGCTGGAGCCCACCTATCAGAATCTGTACGTGAAATCGAACCTCTCGGGCGAGTTCACCGTCACCAACGAATACCTGGTATCGGACCTCAAGCGCGCGGGGCTGTGGGACGAGGTGATGATCTCCGACCTGAAGTACTTCGACGGCAATCTCGCGCGCATCGACCGGGCGCCGGCGGAGCTGCGGCGCCTGTACGCCACCGCCTTCGAGGTCGAGCCGAAATGGCTGGTCGAGGCGGGCGCGCGGCGGCAGAAGTGGATCGACCAGTCGCAGTCGCTCAACATCTACATGGCAGGCGCCTCCGGCAAGAAGCTCGACGAGACCTACAAGCTGGCATGGATCCGCGGCCTGAAGACGACGTACTACCTGCGGGCGATGGGCGCGACCCACGCCGAGAAGTCCACCAGCAAGGCGGGCGCCCTGAACGCGGTTCCTTCCGACGGCGGCATGGCCGCCTCGGGCGCCGCATCGACGGCGCCTGCTTCCTCCGACGCGGAGCCGAAGTTCTGCTCCATCGACAACCCCGAATGCGAAGCATGCCAATAACAGACGAGGCCTGCCAGTAATGCTGACCTTCGAGGAAGAGGGCAAGAGCAACCCGATCGCCGGGCTGGCGATCCAGCCGAACGCCGGCTTCGTTCCGCCCGCCGGCGGCTCGACAGGCGAAGCCGACAAGGGCTTCAGCGTCGGCAACGCGTTCCGCCGCATCAAGGTCGAAGACAAGAGCATCATCAATTCCAAGGCCGACGTTAACCAGCTGGTGCCGTTCAAGTACAAGTGGGCCTGGGAGAAGTACATCGCCGCCTGCGCCAACCACTGGATGCCGCAGGAAGTGAACATGAGCCGCGACATCCAGCTCTGGAAGGATCCGAACGGGCTTACGGATGACGAGCGGCGGCTGGTGATTCGCAATCTCGGCTTCTTCGTCACCGCGGATTCGCTGGCGGCGAACAACATCGTGCTCGGCACCTACCGCCACATCACGGCGCCGGAGTGCCGCCAGTACCTGCTGCGCCAGGCCTTCGAGGAGGCGATCCACACCCACGCCTACCAGTACATCGCCGAGAGCCTGGACCTGGACGAGGGCGCGCTGTTCAACGCCTACCACGAGGTCGCCTCGATCCGCGACAAGGACGAATTCCTCATCCCGTTCATCGACACGCTGACCGACCCGGCCTTCAAGACGGGTACGCCGGACGCCGACCAGAAGCTGCTGAAGAGCCTGATCGTGTTCTCCTGCCTGATGGAAGGGCTGTTCTTCTACGTCGGCTTCACCCAGATCCTGGCGCTCGGCCGGCAGAACAAGATGACCGGCGCTGCCGAGCAGTACATGTACATCCTGCGCGACGAGTCCATGCACTGCAATTTCGGCATCGACCTCGTGAACCAGATCAAGCTGGAGAATCCGCACCTGTGGACGCCGGAGTTCCGCGAGGAACTGACGGCGATCTTCCGCAAGGCGGTCGACCTCGAATACGCCTACGCCGAGGACACCATGCCGCGCGGCGTGCTCGGGCTGAACGCGCCGATGTTCAAGGAATACCTGCGCTTCATCTGCAACCGCCGCTGCCAGCAGATCGGCCTGGAAGTGATGTTCCCGGGAGCCAGCAACCCGTTCCCGTGGATGAGCGAGATGATCGACCTGAAGAAGGAGCGCAATTTCTTCGAGACGCGGGTCATCGAATACCAGACCGGCGGCGCCCTGAACTGGGAATGAGGCTACCTAGGACACCCACATGCACCGTGTAACCGCATGCAAGGCCGAAGACGACTACAAGCTCTGGATCCGCTTCGACGACGGGCTGGAAGGCAGCGTGTTCCTCGGCAATCTGCTCGAGATCGGCGCCTTCAAGCTGTGGCGCGATGTGCGCGAGTTCGAGAAGGTGAGCGTGGATCCGGAATCCGCCACCGTGACCTGGGAGGGAGGCATCCGGCTCGACCCGGAAATCCTGTACCAGGACCTCGCAGGGAAGAACGGACGGTGAGCCGTTCCAAGAATTCAATGCGCCGGGCATCCGCCCGGCGTTTGAATAGTCCGGGCCAGTGCGGCCGGGCTTTCTTTCGCAACTACCTCTAAGGAGATTGTTATGGCGAAGAAAAAAGCGAAAAAAGGCGGCAAGAAAAAGAAGAAGAAGAAAGCATCAGGTAAAAAGAAATCGTCCAAGAAGAAGGCATCAAGAAGGGTAGCGGGCAAAAAAAAGAAGGCCGCGAAAAAGAAGTCTAAAAAGAAAAAGAAGGCGGCAAGCAAACCCGCAAGACCCAAGGCCAGCACTGCGATGACGGCGCCAGCAAGATTGCCGTCCGCCGCTGCGAGTCACGGCGCGAGAACCGCGCTGAATCCAGCGGCCGCGTGGCCGTTTCCGACCGGGTCCCGGCCGTAACCGGGAACCGATCGGGAATGTGGCGGGGGGCGCAAGCCCTCCGCCGGCCTTTGAAGCGCTCCGGACCGCCTTGGCCATCCAGCATAACTGGGAGTCCGAGGCCGGTCCGCGAGGCTTCTCCACCGGGTCGGCCTTCTCGCTGCCGATTCCCGATGAGGCCGCAATTTTACGCATCTTCACAGTCGCGTATCGGGCCAGGAAACCTTCGCCAAAACAAAGGTTTCGGCCGGCGTCTTCATTTCGTCGGGGAGCAGCGAAGTGATTGACATTAAAGAAACTTTTACGCTATGATTCGATCTGTTGCGCCGCAACATCTGCCGCTGAATCCAAGGATTCGGCAGCGTCGCCAGGGAAGCCCCGGCGACCTGAGCAAGCGGAGCGCCCAACTCTCTCCGGGCCGCCCGCGCACTACCCCCCCACCCAGATTGTCCAATCCCCCAGCGAGGCGATTGCGGCTGGTCGGGGAGGGCGTGCAACCGGCGCAGAAGGTTTGGAGGTTGAAAATGGAAACAACGGATGCTGTCAGGTTGCCAGGTTTCGCCGGTGCCGTACGCCTCTACTCGGCGGCACGCACGGTCCTCGCCCTCGTCGGATTGGCGGTGGTGCTGGCGGCGGTGTTGCCGGCGCCGCGCGAGTTCGCTCTGCGCCAGGTCGCCGTCTGGACGGACGCCTGGGAAGGCGATGCCGGCAACACGACTGCCGGCACGATCCAGCCCGGTTCGGAGGCGGGCTCGATGCGCGAACAGCGGGCGGTCAGCGAATTCATCTCGAAACGCTACCGCGTGGCGCAGGATGCCATCTCCGGCTTTGTCGCCACGGCCTACCGTGCGGGCACCGAGTGGAAGGTGGACCCGCTGCTGATCCTCGCGGTGATGGCGGTGGAGTCGCGTTATAACCCGGTCGCCGAGAGCCAGATGGGCGCCAAGGGCCTGATGCAGGTGATCCCGAAGTTCCACGGCGAGAAGCTGCTGGAGCACGGCGGCGAGACCGCCTTGCTGGATCCGCACGTCAACATCCAGGTCGGCGCGCAAATCCTGCGCGAGTACCTGCAGCGCTACGGCGAGACCGAGACCGCGCTGCAGATGTACGCCGGCGCCTTCGACGAGCCGAGTTCCGGCTACGCGTTCAAGGTGCTCGCCGAGCGCGCGCGCCTGGAGCAGATGCTCAAGCAGCTGCGCCGGACCGCGACCTGACTTTCCGCAGGCAAAACCTTCTGAGACGTTCGGCGGCCTCTTCGAGGTCGGCCATCCCGCGCGTATAGGCGAAGCGCACGTAGCGCTTGGTTTCGTTCGCGCCAAAATCGATTCCCGGCGTCGCGGCGACGCCTTCGCGCTCGAGCAGCTCGAAAGCGAAGCGCCGGCCGTCCCACGGCGCCGCGTGCCGTACCGCCGGGCAGTGCGCATACAGGTAAAACGCGCCGGTCGGTTGCGCCGGGATCGTCAATCCCGCGCGCGCCAGCGCCGGCAGCAGGAAATCCCGCCTGCGCTGGAATTCGAGCCGGCGGTTTTCAAGAATTTTCAGGCTATCGGAAGAAAAACAGGCCAACGCCGCGTGCTGCGCCACCGACGGCGCGCAGATGAACAGGTGCTGCGCGAGTTTTTCGAAATCGCGCAGCCTTTTTTCGGGCAGCACGACCCAGCCCAGCCGCCAGCCCGTCATGCAGAAATACTTGGAAAAGCTGTTGACGACGACGACTTCGCCGGGCAGGCCGAGGGCGGTGGAGGCCGGTTCGCCGTAGACCAGTCCCTGGTAGATCTCGTCGACGATCAGCACGCCGCCGCGCGCCGCGATGAATTCCGCGATTTTCCTCAGCTCGGCTTTTGGGATGACGGTCCCGGTCGGGTTCGAGGGCGAGCCGAGCAGCAGTCCCCTGGTGCGGCGCCCCCAGGCCGCACGCACCATTTCCAGCGTCGGCTGAAACCCGGTGCCCCCCAGGACCTTCAAGGGCCGGGCGACTCCTTCGAAGGCGCGCACCATGTGGCGATAGCCGGGGTAGCCCGGATCGGGCACCAGGATCTCGTCGCCGGGATTCACGTACAGCGCCAGCGTCAGCAGCAGGCCTCCGGAAGCGCCTGAGGTGACGGCGATCCGGCTGGGGCTCAGTTTCTTCGAGAAGCGGCTGCCATAGTGCGCGGCGAGCGCTTCCCTGAGCGAGGGCAGACCGAGGGTGGCAGTATAAGCAGTGAGGCCGTCCCGCAGCGCCCGCACGGCCGCTTCGACCACCTGCGGCGTCGCGGTAAAGTCGGGTTCGCCGATTTCCATGTGGATCACGCGCCGGCCCGCGGCCTCGAGCCGGTGCGCGCGCGACAGCACGTCCATCACCGCGAAAGGCTGGATTTCTGCCGCGCGGCTGGCGGCGAGCAGGCGGGAAGCGGTCTTCAAGAGGAGAAGCGGGGAATGTGAGGATTATACGGATATAATTTTCCCCCGATTTTAGGAGCGGAATGTGGACGAGGAATTGAGGAAAAGCGCCCTCGAGTACCACCGCTTGCCGCGTCCCGGCAAGATATCGATCCTCGCCACCAAGCAGCTCACCAACCAGCGCGACCTCGCGCTCGCCTATTCCCCCGGCGTCGCCATCGCCTGCGAGGAAATCCGCCGCGACCCGGCGGAAGCGGTCAATCTCACCGCGCGCGCCAACCTGATCGCCGTGATCACCAACGGCACCGCCGTCCTCGGCCTGGGCGCCATCGGACCGCTGGCCGCCAAGCCGGTGATGGAGGGCAAGGCGGTGCTGTTCAAGAAGTTCGCCGGCATCGACTGCTTCGACATCGAGATCGACGAGCGCGACCCGGACAGGCTGGTGGAGATCATCGCCAGCCTCGAGCCGACCTTCGGCGGCATCAACCTGGAGGACATCAAGGCGCCGGAATGCTTCATCGTGGAGCGGAAACTGCGCGCGCGCATGAAGATCCCGGTGTTCCACGACGACCAGCACGGCACCGCCATCATCGTGGGGGCCGCGTTTCTGAATGGTTTGAAAGTCGTTGGAAAAAAAATAAATGAAATAAAGCTGGTCGTCTCCGGTGCGGGCGCGGCGGCGCTGGCCTGCCTCGAGCTGCTGGTGAAAATGGGCCTGCCGCGCGAGCACATCACCGTCACCGACGTCAAGGGCGTGGTGTGGAAGGGCCGCAAGGAGGAGATGGACCCGGACAAGGAGCGCTTCGCCGTCGACACCAGGGCGCGCACGCTCGACGAGGTGATGGCCGGCGCCGACGTGTTCCTCGGCCTCTCGGCGGGGGGCGTGCTGAAGCCCGCCTCGGTGAAGAAAATGGCCGAGCGGCCGCTGATCCTCGCGCTCGCCAACCCGGAGCCGGAAATCCGCCCCGAGCTGGCCAAGGAGGCGCGCCCGGATTGCGTCATCGCCACCGGGCGCACGGATTATCCGAACCAGGTGAACAACGTCCTGTGCTTTCCGTTCATCTTCCGCGGCGCGCTGGACGTCGGGGCCACCACCATCACCACCGAGATGGAACTGGCGGCGGTGCGCGCAATCGCCGAACTCGCGCAGGCCGAGGCCTCCGATGTCGTGGCGATGGCCTATGGCGGACAGGACCTGAAGTTCGGGCCGGAGTACCTGATCCCGCGGCCTTTCGACCCGCGCCTGATCGCCAAGATCGCGCCCGCGGTGGCCAAGGCGGCGATGGAGTCGGGCGTGGCGACGCGGCCGATCGCGGACCTGGAGGCCTACCGCGCCTCGCTCACCCAGTTCGTCTACCACTCGGGGCTGATCATGAAGCCGCTGTTCTCGGCGGCCAAGGTTTCGCCCAAGCGCATCGTCTATGCCGAGGGCGAGGACGAGCGCGTGCTGCGCGCGATGCAGATCGTCGTCGACGAGGGCCTCGCCCGGCCGACGCTGGTCGGCCGCCCGCAGGTGATCGAGCAGCGCATCGAACGCCTCGGCCTGCGCGTGCGGGCGGGGCGGGACTTCGTGCTTACCAATCCCGAGCTCGACCCGCGCTACCGCGACTACTGGAAGGCCTACCACAGGCTTACCGAGCGCAAAGGCGTGTCCCCCGAGTACGCGCGCGTCGAGATGCGGCGCCGGAACACGCTGATCGGCGCGATGATGATGCGCAAGGGCGAGGCCGACGGCATGCTCTGCGGCACCTTCGGCACGCACTCGCTGCACCTGCATTACATCGAGCAGGTGATCGGGCTGCGGCCCGGCGTGAAGCACTACGCGGCGATGAACGCGCTGATCCTGCCCAACCGCACCGTGTTCATCTGCGACACCTACGTGACGCCCGACCCGGACGCCGAGCACATCGCGGAGATGACAATCCTCGGCGCCGAGGAGATCCGCCGCTTCGGCGTCGCGCCGAAGGTGGCGCTGCTGTCGGCCTCCAACTTCGGCTCGGTGGACCTGCCTTCGGCGCGTAAAATGCAGCAGGCGCTGGCGATCCTCGCCGAACGCGCGCCGGAACTGGAAGTCGAAGGCGAAATGCACGGCGACACCGCGCTCTCGGACGAGATCCGCCAGAAAGTGTTCCCGCACTCGCGCCTGCGGGGCGAGGCCAACCTGCTGGTGATGCCGACGCTGGATGCCGCGAACATCTCGTTCAACCTGCTCAAGGTCGCTTCCTCGGAAAACGTCACCATCGGCCCGATCCTGCTCGGCGCGGCGCGCCCCGTGCACATCCTCACGCCCTCGGCGACGGTGCGCCGCATCGTCAACATGACCGCGCTCATCGTCGCCGACGCCAACGCGCCGCGCGGCCAAGAGCAGACGTTGTTCTGATGAAAGCAAGGGCCGGACTGGTTTTGACGGGGGGCGGCGCCCGCGCGGCCTACCAGGTCGGCGTGGTGAAGGCCGTGCGCGACATCCTCGGCAATCCCGTCAAGAATCCGTTTCCGATCCTGTGCGGCACCTCGGCGGGGGCGATCAACGCCACCACGCTGGCGGTGTTCGCCGACGATTTCAGCCGCGGGGTGGGCAATTTGCTGGAGGTGTGGGAGAACATGCATTGCCACCACATCTACCGCACCGATCCCGGGCACATCCTGCGCAGCGGCGCGCGCTGGCTGGGCGCGATGCTGCTGCTGTCGCGCCAAAACCCGGTGTCGCTGCTCGACAGCGCCCCGCTGAAGGACATGCTGGAGCGCACCCTGCAGTTCGAGCGCATCCAGGACCACATCGACTCGGGCGCCCTCTACGCGGTCAGCGTCACCGCCTCGGGCTATACGACGGGCCAGAGCGTGTCGTTCTTCCAGGGCGGCTCGGGGCTGGAAGGCTGGGAGCGCAACCAGCGCATCGGCGCGGCGGTGTCGCTCAAGCTCGATTACCTGCTCGCCTCCAGCGCGCTGCCGTTCATTTTCCCGGCGGTCAAGGTGCACCGCGAATACTTCGGCGACGGCTCGGTGCGCCAGATCGCGCCCATCAGCCCGGCGCTGCACCTGGGCGCGGACCGCGTGCTGGTGGTCGGCACCGGGCGGCAGACGCCGGACCAGGCGCGCGCGCGCTCCAACATCTACCCGTCGGTGGCGCAGATTGCCGGCCACGCGCTCAACTCGATCTTCCTCGACGGACTGTCGGTCGACCTGGAACGCCTGGAGCGCATCAACCGCACGCTCAAGCTGATCCCGGCGGAGAAGCTGACGGAGGCGAACCTGCCGCTGCGCCCGGTGAAGGTGCTGTTCATTTCGCCGTCGCAGCCGCTGGAGCGGATCGCGGCGCGCTTCGTGCACGAGCTGCCGGGGACCATCCGCTTCATCCTGCGGCCCACCGGGGCGCTCAACCGCTCCGGCTCCAACCTGGTGAGCTACCTCCTGTTCGAGGAGTCGTTCTGCCGTACCCTGATCGACCTCGGCTACCAGGACACCGCCAGCAGGGAAAAGGAAGTGAAGGCCTTTTTCGACGATTCCGAGGAATAAGCCGTGGCCGACCAGAACCCGCAGGACCCGTTCGAAATGTTCCGCCGGCTGTGGGGGCCGCTGGGCGTGCCGGTGCCTGGCATGACCATGCCGACGCTCGACCCGCAGGAGATCGACAAGCGCATCCAGGAGCTGAAGTCGGTGGAGGTATGGCTGTCGATGAACCTGAACATGCTGCGCGGCGCGATCCAGGGACTGGAGATGCAGAAGGCGGGACTCGCCGCGATGCAGCAGGCGATGAACCTGACCCTGCCGCAGGATCCGAATAAAAAACCGTAACCAGGAGACGAACAGATGGCCAAGGCAGTTCGATATCACAAGCAAGGCGGCCCGGAAGTCCTGCAGCTCGACGACGTCCAGGTGGGCGATCCGGCGCAGGGACAGGTCCGCATCCGGCACACCGCGATCGGCGTCAACTTCGTCGACACCTACCAGCGCTCGGGGCTCTATCCCATGCAAACTCCCGCGACGGCCGGCAACGAGGGCGCGGGCGTGGTGGAAGCGGTCGGCGCGGGCGTGACCGACCTGAAGGCGGGCGACCGGATCTGCTACACCGGCCTGCCGGGTTCGTACTGCGAGCAGCGCCTCGTGCCGGCCGACCGCGTGGTGAAGCTGCCGCAGGGCATCAGCGAGGAGCAGGCGGCCTCGATGCTGCTGAAGGGGCTCACGGTCCACTACCTGATTTTCTCCACTTACGCGGTGAAGAAGGGCGAAACGGTGCTGTGGCACGCCGCCGCCGGCGGCGTCGGCCTGATCGCCTGCCAGTGGCTGAAGGCGCTCGGCGTCACCACCATCGCCACGGCGGGCTCGGATGAAAAGACCGCGCTCGCCAGGTCGCACGGCGCCGAGCACGTCGTCAACTACACGACCGAGAAGTTCGTCGACCGCGTCAAGGCCATCACCGGCGGCAAGGGCGTGCCGGTGGTGTACGACTCGGTCGGCAAGACCACCTGGGACGGCTCCCTCGATTGCCTGCGGCCGCGCGGCCTGATGGTGACCTTCGGCAACGCCTCGGGCCCGGTGCCGCCGGTCAACCTCGGCGTGCTCTCGGCCAAGGGTTCGCTCTACGTCACGCGGCCGACGCTGGCGACCTACATTGCCGCGCGCGCCGACCTGGTCGAGCGCTCCAATGCGCTGTTCGATGTCGTCAAGTCCGGCAAGGTGAAGATCGAGACCACGGCGAAGTACAAGCTGGCCGACGCAGCCCAGGCGCATCGCGACTTGGAGTCGCGCAAGACCACCGGTTCGGTGATCCTCACGCCCTAGAGGCCAAGCGAGGTCTTGAAGCCGACGTTGACGCTCGAGGAATTGCGGCGCCGCTTTGCCGGCGCCGCGCCGCCACCCGAAACTCTCTACGGCGACGAAGGCGTGAGGCCGGGCCCCGAGGCGCTGACCGCGGCTTCGGTGCTCATCCCGGTCGTGGCGCGCGCACCCGAGCTCACGGTCATCTTCACGCAGCGCGCGGCGCATCTGAAGGACCATTCGGGGCAGATCAGCTTTCCGGGCGGGCGCGCCGCGCAGGGCGACGCCTCGCCCGAGGCCACCGCGCTCAGGGAATCGCGCGAGGAGATCGGCCTGGATCCGGCCCGCGTCGAACTGCTCGGCCGCATGGCCGAGTACCGCACGCGCACCGGCTACCTCATCACCCCGGTGGTCGGCGTGGTCGCGCCGCCGCTCGATCTGCGGGCAGACGCCCGCGAGGTGGACGAGATCTTCGAGGTGCCGCTCGCGTTCCTGCTCGATCCGGCCAACCACCAGCGCCAGTCGCGCGAGTGGCAGGGCGCGACGCGCTGGTTCTTCGCCATTCCCTACGAGGGCCGCTACATCTGGGGCGCCACCGCCGGCATGCTGGTGAATTTGTCGCATTATTTGTCGTCTTTCGCAGGGTAGACTCCGGAGATCATGGGAGTCATCGCCATCGTCGCCGCGCTCGTGCTGGAGCAGTGGCGCCCGCTCGGCGACCGAAAGGCGGTGCTGCTCGCGCTGCAGGGCTGGACCGACTGGCTCGAGCGCACGTTCAACGCCGGCGAATCGCGCCACGGCGCGATCGCCTGGCTGCTGGCGGGGCTCGCGCCGGCGCTCGGCGCGCTCGCGCTCTATGCACTGCTCAACTGGGTCAGCCCGCTCGCCGCGCTGCTGCTGAACATCGCCGCGCTCTATCTCACCCTCGGTTTCCGGCAGTTCAGCCATTTCTTCACCGACATCCAGTCGGCGATCCGCGACGGCGAGGTTGACCGCGCACGCGAGCTGATCGGCGTCTGGCGCGGCGAATCCGCGGCGCACCTCAGCCGCGAGGAGGTGATCCGCCTGTCGATCGAGGAGGCGATGGCCGCCTCCCACCGGCACGTCTTCGCGGTGCTGTTCTGGTTCGTGCTGCTGCCGGGCCCGAGCGGCGCGATCCTCTACCGCATGGCGGCGTTCCTCGGCCGGCGCTGGGGCGGCAAGGGCGAGTTCGGCCGCTTTGCCGCCCGCGCGATCTATTTCATGGAGTGGCCGGCGGTGCGCCTGACGGCCGCGGCTTTCGCCGTGGTCGGCGATTTCGAGGACGCGGTCTACTGCTGGCGCACGCAGGCCGGCGCCTGGCCCGAGCCGAACCTCGGCATCGTGCTGGCCGCGGGCGCGGGCGCGCTGGGCGTCAAGCTCGGCATGCCGCTCGCCGAGTTCGACGGCCTGCGGGCGCGCCCGGAACTCGGCCTGGGCGAAACGGCCGATGCGCCCTTTCTCGACAGCACTGTCGGCCTGCTGTGGCGGGCGCTGGTGCTGTGGGTGTTCGTGCTGATGGTGATCAGCCTGGCGAGAGTGCTGTAACTGCGAGGTGCTCTAAGCGCGGGGTGCTCTAAGCGCGCCGCACTTCCAGCACTGGGTGAACTGCGGTCCGGAGACTTCGCCGCAGGCGCCGCAGTTCCAGTCCGGCCCGGCCGGCGGCGGCCGGCGCAGCACGCCGAACGCGCGCGCCGCATCCTCGTCGTTCAGGACCCAGACCTCCGCCTGGCATTCGGCCGGCGGCAGTTCGCCCATCGCAGAGGACAGCATCTGGTTCCTCACCGCCGTCTCGATGCCTTCGGCCTCGAGGAGGTTGCGCGAATGGTGGACGAGGACGAGGTTGTGGGAAGAAAAAACCCGCTTCATCACAGCTTGAACAGCGCGTCCGCCTTGGCGGCGCAGATGAAGTCGTTCTCCGACAGGCCGCCGATGGCGTGCGTCGAATATTCCACGCGGCACTTGTTGTAGCCCACCAGCAGGTCGGGGTGATGGTCCTCGCGGTGCGAGATCCAGGCGAGCGCGTTCACGAAGGCCATCGTCTCGTAGTAGTTCCTGAACGGGTAGAGCTTGACCAGCTTGCCGTCCTCGACGATCCAGCCCTTGAGCAGCCCGAGCATTTCCTTCGCCTGCTGCGCGTTGTAGGGGACCGTGCCGCCTTCGCAGGGCTTGCAATTCTTGTTCACGAGATCTGTTGTCATGCGGGCCTCAGCCTGGCGATCCGCGTTGCCGCGGGAGGGTGGGAGTCGTAGAACGCCGAATGCAGCGGGTCCGGCGTCAGCGTCGATGCATTGTCCTGGTAGAGCTTGACCAGCGCCTGCACCAGTTCGGCGGCGCTGGCATGGGAGGCGGCATAGGCGTCGGCCTCGAATTCGTGGCGGCGCGAGTGCAGGCTGGTCAGCGGCTGCAGGAAGAAGGTGAACACCGGCGTCACCAGCACGAACAGCAGCAGCGCGGTCGCGGTGCTCTGCGTCGTCACGTTCAGCCCGGCGTAGAACCAGTCCCGGCCGATCAGCTGGCCGAGCCCCCAGAGCAGCGCGAGGGAAGCGGCAAACAGTACCGCGATCCGCTTCCACACGTGGTGGCGCTTGAAATGGCCGAGCTCGTGCGCGAGCACCGCCTCGACCTCGCCCGGCGCGAGGCGCGACAGCAGGGTATCGAAGAACACGATGCGCTTGGCGGCGCCGAAGCCGGTGAAGTAGGCGTTGCCGTGGCTCGAGCGCTTCGAGCCGTCCATGACATACAGGCCGCTGGAACGGAAGCCGCAGCGCGCGAGCAGGGATTCGATGCGCGCCGCCAGCGCCTGGTCGGCGAGCGGGATGAACTTGTTGAACAGAGGCGCGATGAAGGTGGGGTAGATGAGCAGCACCAGCAGGTTGAAAGCGGCCCAGGCGAGCCAGACCCAGATCCACCACAGGCCGCCCATTTTCGCCATCAGCCACAGCACCAGGGTCAGCAGCGGGATGCCGAGCACGGCGGAGATGAGCATCTGCTTGACGAGGTCGACGACGAACAGCTTCGGCGTCATGCGGTTGAAGCCGAAGCGCGCCTCCACCACGAAAGTGCGGTAGAGCGTGAGCGGCAGTTCGAGCGCCGAGAGCAGCGCGACGACCGAGACGATGAGCGCGACGCCGTGCGCGATGCCGCCGGCCTCGAAAGCTCCCGCCCAGGTTTCCGACAGCCACTGCAGCGCGCCGCCGAAAGTAAGCGCGAGCACCAGCGCGGTCGAGACGCAGATGTCGGCAATCGTCAGCCGGGTCTTGACCACGGTGTAGTCGGCGGCCTTCTGATGCGCCTCGAGCGGGATGCTGCCGGCGAAGGATTCAGGAACTACGTCACGGTGCGCCCTCACGTACCGCGCTTGCCGGATCGCCAGCCAGATGCGCATGGCGGTCGCCAGGGCGAGCGCCGCGAGGAATACGAGGGTGAAAGTGCCGTTCACGCCATGAGAGAATACGTCATGGCTGCCGATTCAAACAACCTGATCTGGATCGACATGGAAATGACCGGCCTGGTGCCCGACACCGACCGGATCATCGAGATCGCGGTGATCATCACCGATTCGCAGCTCAATCTCGTCGCCGAGGGCCCGGTGCTGGTGGTGCACCAGCCCGACGAAGTGCTCGCCGCGATGGACTCCTGGAACCGCTCGGTGCACGGCAAGTCCGGCCTGGTGGAGAAGGTCAAGGCTTCGCGGCTCGACGAGGCGACGGCCGAGCGCCAGGCCCTCGAATTCCTCGCCCGGCACGTGCCCGCCGGGGTGTCGCCCATGTGCGGCAATTCGATCTGCCAGGACCGCCGCTTCCTTGCGCGCTGGATGCCGAGACTGGAAGCGCATTTCCTCTACCGCAACCTGGACGTCTCGACGCTGAAGGAACTGGTGAAGCGCTGGAAGCCGGAAATCGTCAAGGGGCTGAAAAAGGAAGGCAAGCACGAGGCGCTCGCCGACATCTACGAGTCGATCGAGGAGCTGAAGTACTACCGCAAGGCGGTAATGACGATCTGACGGCGGACCGCCGTCATCCCCGCGAAAGCGGGGATCCAGGTTTCACGTCACCTCGACGATCGCTTCGATCTCGACGGGGATTCCCATGGGGAGGGAGCCCATGCCGACCGCCGAGCGCGCGTGCCTGCCGGCATCGCCGAACACCTCGACGAACAGGTCCGAGCAGCCGTTGATCACCTTCGGGTGATCGGTGAATTCCGGCACCGCGTTCACCATGCCGAGCACCTTCACCACGCGCTTTACCTTGTCGAGGCTGCCGAGTTCGCTTTTCATGACCGCGAGCAGGGCGAGCCCCGCGGCGCGCGCGTGCTGGTAGCCCTGGTCCACGGAGAATTCGAGCCCAAGTTTGCCTTTCACCGGCCCGGGACCTTTGCCTGCCAGAAAAAGCAGATTGCCGGTGCGGACCGCGTTGACATAGTTCGCCATTGGCGGTGTTACGGGCGTGAGGGTGATGCCCAGTTCCTTGAGGCGCTTCTCCGCGCTCACTGCAGCGGAACGACTTTCCCCGGATTCATCAGGCCTTCGGGGTCGAAGACTTTCTTGACGTCGCGCATCAGGTCCATCATGTCGTCGCCGAGCTCCAGGCGCATCGAGTCCATCTTGCCCATGCCGACGCCGTGCTCGCCGGTGCAGGTGCCCTCCATCTTCAGGGCGCGCTCGACCAGGCGCTTGTTGAACTTCTTGGCCAGCTCGGTCTGCTCCGGCTTGTCCGGGTCCACCAGCAGCATGAGGTGGAAGTTGCCGTCGCCGATGTGGCCCAGCAGCGGCACCGGGTTGATGTAGTTCTTCACGTCCTCCATGGTCTCGTGCACGCACTCGGCGAGGCGCGAGATCGGCACGCAGACGTCGGTCGACACGGCGCGCGCGCCGGGCTTGATCTGCAGGCAGGCGAAGTAAGCGTCGTGGCGCGCCTGCCAGAGCGCGCTGCGCTCCTCGGGCTTGGTCGCCCAGATGAAATCCATGCCGCCGTGCTCCCTGGCGATCGCCTGGACCGTTTCAGCCTGTTCCACGACGGATGTTTTTGTTCCGTGAAATTCAAAAAAAACGGTGGGCGCGACGCGGTAGTTCGTTTTCTTGTACTTGTTGATCGCGTCCACGGTCTTCTCGCAGACGATGTCGCAGCGCGCGATCGGCACGCCCGACTGGATGGTCTGGATCACGGTGTTGGTGCAGCCGTCCACCGATTCGAAGGCGCAGACCGCCGCCGACATGGCCTCCTGCACCGGATACAGGCGCACCGTCACCTCGGTGATGATGCCCAGCGTGCCCTCGGAACCGACGAACAGGCGCGTCAGGTCGTAGCCCGCCGCGGATTTCTTGGAGCGGCGCGAGGTCTGGATGACGCGACCGTCGGCCAGCACCACCTTGAGCGACAGCACGTTCTCGCGCATGGTGCCGTAGCGCACCGCGTTCGTGCCGGAGGCGCGCGTCGCCGCCATGCCTCCCAGCGTCGCATCCGCGCCCGGGTCCACCGGGAAGAACAGGCCGGTGTGCTTGATGTGTTCGTTCAGCTGCTTGCGCGTCACGCCCGCCTGCACCACTGCGTCGAGGTCCGATTCGTGGATCTCGAGCACCTTGTTCATCTGCGAGAGGTCGATGCAGACGCCGCCTTTCACCGCGAGGATGTGGCCTTCCAGCGAAGTGCCGACGCCGTAGGGGATCATCGGCACGCGGTGCGCGCGGCAAATGTTGACCACGTCCCTGACTTCTTCAGTCGTTCTTAGAAAGACGACGACATCGGGAAGCGCGTAAGGAAAATAGGACTCGTCCTTGCCATGGTGCTCGCGCACCGCCTGTGAGGTGGAGACGCGGTCGCCGAGCAGGGCCTTCAGCTCCGACACGACCGACTGATCGAATTCGCGGGCCTTGTTCACGGAGCTATTTTAGCGCGTCATTTCAGCTTGATTTCGCCGTCGAAAGGCACCCTGAGCCCCAAGGACGGGATCTCAAGCGTGACCTTGGCGGCGATGGTTTCCTCGCCTTTGAGGCGTTGTGATTCGAGCGCCTTCTGCACCGCCTGCTCGATCTCGCGCTGCGAGTTGATGCCTACCGTCTTGAGGAATTTGCGGATGCTCAGGTTGAAGGATTCCTGGTCCATGGCTTATGCCTTTTGCTTGAGTATGTCCTGCGCCAGCTGCTTGCCCAGCTCGACGCCCCACTGGTCGAAGCTGTTGATGTTCCAGAGTACACCCTGGGTGAACACCTTGTGCTCGTACGCCGCAATCAGCCGGCCGAGATTCCTTGCATTCAACCCCTCGAGGCAGAGGGTGCTGGAAGGACGGTTGCCGGGGTATTGGCGGTAGGGCGGCAGCGCCTGTCCCGCCGTCCCGAAGGCGAGCGCGCGCGACTGGGCCTCGGCGTTGGCGTCCAGCAGCGGATCTATCCCAGCCACCACGAAGTCCACCGGCACGATCTGCGTGCCCTGGTGCAGCAGTTGGTGGAAGGAATGCTGGCTCGCCGTGCCCTCGGCGCCCCACAGCACCGGCGCGGTGGCGTAGCCGGTCTCGCGCCCCTCGCGGTCCACGCGCTTGCCGTTCGATTCCATCTCGAGCTGCTGCAGGTACGCCGGCAGCAGCCGCAGCCCGTGGGCGTAGGGCAGCACCGCCTGCGTGGCGGCGCCGAGGAAATTGACGTTCCAGATTCCCAGCAGCGCCATCAACGCCGGAATGTTCCGTTCCGGGGGTTCACTCAGAAAATGCGCGTCGACCTCGCGCGCGCCCGCCAGGAATTCCGTGAAGGCGGCGGAGCCGATCGCGCACATCGCGCTGAACCCCGCGGCGGACCAGACCGAGTAGCGGCCGCCGACCCAGTCCCACATCGGCAGGATCTCGCTCGCGCCGAACTGCCTCGCGGCTTCCTGGTTGGCGGTGACCGCGTAAAGATTGGCTTTTCCTTTCAGAAATTCCTTTGCAATTTTTGCGTTCGAGATCGTTTCCTGCGTATCGAAGGTCTTTGAAACAACGACGAACAATGTCGAATCGGATCGCGCTCCCGCGAGCGCGCGCTCGAGTTCCCGCGGGTCGACGCCGGCGACGAAGCGCACGTCGGGCGCGCCCGCACCTTTCACGCATGCCAGTGCATCGGCGACCAGGCGCGGCCCGAGGTCCGAGCCGCCGGTGCCGAGATTGATGATGCGGTCGAACTTTTTCCCGGAAATTATTTTTTCCGAAAGTTCTTTCATCCTCCGGAGCGTGTCCCTTACTTCGGCGGGAGCGGCGTCGCCCGCGCGCAGCGCGGCATGTCCGGCAGCGCGGCCCTCGGTCGCATTGATCTTCTCGCCGGCGAAAAGCGCCGCGCGCCAGGCCTCGAAGCCGCGCTCGGCGGCGAGTTGCGCCAGCAGCGTCAGCGTCAGCGCGCCGACGCGCTGGCGCGAATAGTCCAGGCGAACGCCGGGCATCGCCGTTGCGAAGGCGGTGGCGCGCGCGGGGTCGTTGGCGAAAATCTCAACCAGCCGCGCGCCGCGCCAGTTCTCGGCGTGCGCCTCGAGCTTCTTCCACGCGGGACAGGCAGTGGGCGGGATGGTGTTCATCCGGGCCCGTAACGATACAGGCGATAGCGCTCGCCGCGGTCGGCGGGACGGTTGGCCTCGGCCACTTTGCGCCAGCCAGGTCCCGGCGAATGCTCTTCTTTCGGGCTGCCCTGAACGATCAGGTAACGGCAGGCAGGAGCCGCAGCGCCTGACGCCGCGGCTGGCGACTTCGCTCGCCAAGGTGTCGTCACGATGCCGGCGTGGTAGCTGAGCGCGGCGCGCTGCGGCGCGGCGAGTTCGCTCTGCGCGATGCAGCCGGGCGCGGCCGGCAGCGCGGCCTTCAGATGCAGGGCCACGCCGCGGTAGCTCTTGATGTGGTCCGCCCACGGCATCCACAGCGTGGCGAAGCAGCCCCACAGCAGGGCGGTGCCGGCGGCCCAGCGCGTCACGCCGCGCGTAGGCGAGGGCGCCGAGAAGAACGCCAGGTAGAGCCAGCCCGCGGTCAGCGCGAGCGCGACGGCGAAATGCAGCGGCTCGAACTGCGGCAGGTAGCCGGGCGAAGTCTTGGCGAAGTTGTTGGCGATCTTCGGCGGCACGCCGGTCACCATCGCCGCGTAGCCCAGCCAGATCAGGCCGGCGAAGAAGGAAAAGGTCATGACGCCGAACCAGTCGAGCGCGTTGGCCGCGCCGCGCCGCAGGCGCGCCACCCCGTGCGCGCCCAGCAGCGCGAGCGGCGCGAGCAGCACGATGACGTTGATGTCCTGCTGCGGCCCGAGCCAGGCGATGGCGAGCAGGCCGAACAGCGCCGCGGCGAGCGGCACGAACACGCGCGGCGTCCGCCATTCGCGGCGCAGGGTCCACGCCGACCAGGCCGCGACCGGCCAGGCGGGCCAGGCGAACCAGCTGGCGGTGGACAGGTAGTAGCGCAGGTTTTCGCCGAACCCGCCGCGCGGGCGCGTCGCCTCCAGCCACCAGGCCTGCGCCAGCTCGGGTGAGCGCAGCCACAGCACGAGCGGCCAGGACAGGGCGAAGAGCGCGAACACGACGGCAGCGACGCCGAGGAACAGCGGCGCTTTCGGCGTGCGCCACTTGTCGCAGACCGCGTGCGCGAGGACGGCGACCGCGCCCAGCACCGCCGGCACCAGGGGCCCGTTCGCGAGAAACGCGCAGCCGAGCGCCGCGCCGAAGCCGAGGCCCGCCTTGAGCGGCCTGCGTTCGGCATGAATCAGGAAATTCAGCGACGCGCACAGCGCCGCAAGCGAAGCGAGGTCGGGCACCGCCTCGTGCGCATGGATCATCAGGCCGACCGAGCCGATGAGCAGCAGCGTCGCGCTCGCGCCCGCCGCCCGCGGCTTGTCCGGCGCCGTATGCCGCGCGGCCAGGTAGATGAACCAGAGCGCGGCCATCATCGACACGCCGCTCGCCAGGCGCACCGCGTTGTGCAGGCTGAGCGCCCAGCCCAGTAGCTTGACGAAGGCGAGGGCGAGCCAGTGGAACAGCGGCGGATCTTCGAGGTAAGCCTCGCCGGCGATGCGCGGCACCACCCAGTCGCCCGAGAGGTGCATCTGGTTGACGATCTCGATGGCGATCACGTCGAACGCGCGCCAGGGGTCGTGCCCGACCAGGCCCGGCGCGACGAACGCCAGGGCGATGAGGACTAAAACGGCATGCGTGGGCGGTAAAGCAAGGCGGGGCAGCATGGTCCCGGGCCCCCGGGGCGTACTGCCCCGGACCTCTTACGCGGGCGTTTTCTTGGTGTAGCGGCGCTTGAACTTCTCGACCCGGCCGGCGGTGTCCATGATCTTCTGCTTGCCGGTGTAGTGCGGGTGGGACTCGGAGGAGATCTCGACCTTGACGACCGGATATTCCTTGCCGTCGGTCCACTTCATCTTCTCGCGGCCCTTGGTGTCGATGACGGCGCGGGTGAGAAAGGAATGGTTGGCAGCGGTGTCATGGAAGATCACCGGCTGATAGTCGGGGTGGATTCCGGGTTTCATATTGTTCGCGTTTTCTGTAGGAAAGCTATTGATTATACATCAAAATTAGCCACGGCGTGAGGTCATGGAGTCGAAGAATTCGGCGTTCGACTTGGTGGCGCGCACCTTGTCGATGAGGAATTCGGCCGCCTCCAGCTCGTCCATGGGGTAGAGCAGCTTCCTCAGCACCCAGATTTTCTGCAGCAGTTCCTTGGGGATCAGCAGTTCCTCGCGCCGGGTGCCGGAGCGGTTGACGTTGATCGCCGGGAAGATGCGCTTCTCGTGCATGCGCCGGTCGAGGTGGATCTCGAGGTTGCCGGTGCCCTTGAATTCCTCGTAGATCACGTCGTCCATGCGGCTGCCGGTGTCGATCAGCGCGGTGGCGATGATGGTGAGCGAGCCGCCTTCCTCGACGTTCCGCGCCGCGCCGAAGAAGCGCTTGGGCTTCTGCAGGGCGTTCGCGTCCACGCCGCCCGTGAGCACCTTGCCGGAGGCCGGCTGCACGGCGTTGTAGGCGCGCGCGAGGCGGGTGATGGAATCCAGCAGGATGACGACGTCCTTCTTGTGCTCGACCAGGCGCTTGGCCTTCTCGATCACCATCTCGGCGACCTGCACGTGGCGCGAGGCCGGCTCGTCGAAGGTGGAGGCGACCACTTCGCCGCGCACCGAGCGCGACATCTCGGTCACTTCCTCGGGCCGCTCGTCGATCAGCAGCACGATCAGCGCCACCTCGGGGTGATTGGCGACGATGGCGTGCGCGATGTGCTGCAGCATCACCGTCTTGCCGGCCTTCGGGGGCGAGACGATCAGGCCGCGCTGGCCCTTGCCGATCGGCGCGATGATGTCGATGATGCGGCCGGTGAGGTTTTCCTCGGCCTTGAGCTCCCGCTCCAGCTTGAACGCCTTGTCCGGGTGCAGCGGGGTGAGGTTCTCGAACAGGATCTTGTGCTTGACCGCGTCGGGCGCCTCGCCGTTGACCTTGTCCACCTTGACGAGGGCGAAGTAGCGCTCGCCGTCCTTCGGCGTGCGGATTTCGCCTTCGATGGTGTCGCCGGTGTGCAGGTTGAAGCGTCGAATTTGGGAAGGGCTGACGTAGATGTCGTCGGTGCTCGCCAGGTAGGAGGTGTCGGGCGAGCGCAGGAAGCCGAAGCCGTCGGGCAGCACTTCCAGGGTGCCGTCGCCGAAGATGGATTCGCCCTTCTTCGCCTGGTTCTTGAGCATGGCGAAAATGAGGTCCTGCTTGCGCATCCGGTTGGCGCCTTCGACGCCGGCGGTGGTCGCCGTCTCGAGCAGTTCGGATACGTGGAGGTTCTTGAGTTCTGAGAGTTGCATGTGGTCGGCTTTGCTGCGAGGTGTTGATTGATGCGTAAATGGAATGCGGCCTGTACTGCTGCCGTATTCTTCTGGGAGGAAGATGCGCTTGACCCTGCGCCGGGGTGAGAAGTTATGACTTCAACTTCGCCGCGCCGTCGTCCAATCCGGCGCGGTTACGGCTCAAAGGGTAGGGCGTTTAGATATTGCTGTCAAGGAACGCGGTGAGCTGGGATTTGGAAAGCGCGCCGACTTTGGTGGCCTCGACGTTGCCGTTCTTGAACAGCATCAGGGTAGGGATGCCGCGGATGCCGAACTTGGCCGGCGTGGTCTGGTTTTCGTCGACGTTGATTTTGGCGATCTTCAGGCGGCCGCCGTATTCCTGGGCCACCGCCTCGAGGATGGGGGCGATCGACTTGCAGGGGCCGCACCATTCGGCCCAGTAATCCACCAGCACCGGCACATCCGACTTCAGGACCTCCGGCTCGAAACTGTCGTCCGTCACATGCTGAATACCTGGACCGCTCATGGCACCTCTTTTTCGGGGGGGGGTAATGCAGGAGCCCGTATTATGAGGCTTGCAGCAGCCTTGCAGGCATGCCTATGCTAAACTGTTGATTCAAATAAACTTATAGTAACAATGGCCTACATCGTCACCGAGTCCTGCATTAAGTGCAAGTACACCGACTGCGTCGATGTCTGCCCGGTGGATTGCTTCCGGGAGGGTCCCAACATGCTGGTCATCGACCCCGAGGAATGCATCGACTGCACCCTGTGCGTGGCCGAATGCCCGGTCGAAGCCATTTTCGCCGAGGACGACGTGCCGGACGCCCAGCGCGAATGGATCCCCCTCAACAAGGAACTGGCGGCGCTATGGAGGCCGATCATCGAGCGCAAGCCCGGGCCCCCCGACGCCGACGCCTGGGCGAAGGTCAAGGAAAAAAAGAGCCTGCTGGAGCGCTGATGCGGCCGTTCCTCGGGATCTTCTTCTCTTTTTTCCTCATCGGAAGCTGTTCCGCCCAGGCAAATCCCCTGAGCGTCCTCGGCAAGGTCGTCACGACTTCCATGGACGTCCGCACCAAGGCCGAAGTCACGGCCGACGCGGAGATCGGCGCCGGAGCGTCCAGGCGGCTGCTGGACGACAGGCAGGCCGAATGGGCCGGCGTCTCGGTGCTGGTGTTCGCGCAGCACGTGGTGCTCGCCGGCGCGGTCAAATCCGCGGAGGTGAAAAAACGCGTGGAGGAGGCCGTGCTGCGCGACAAGCGCATCCGCTCGCTGAAAAATGAGCTGCTGGTCGGCGACGGCGGCAACTTCGTGAGGGATACCGCGCTGGAAGCGCAGATCAACGCCGCGCTGACCGCGGCGCAAGGCGTCGCCTCGGTCAACATGCGCTGGAGCGCCACCGGCGGCCGCGTGGTGCTGATGGGTGTCGCCCGCTCGCGACAGGAAGCGGGCGTTGCGCTGCAGAAAATCCGCGCCTTGAACGGCGTGCGCGGCGTGAAGTCGGATCTGCGCGTCGTGGCGGCGGCGAAAAAATAGTGAAACACCGGTAACTCCGGCGTCATTTCGCTGTTCTAAGCTGCTCCGATGGACAAGCCCGAACTCGCCTTCACCGCCGTGTTCCTCAAGGGCAAGCACGGCTATACCGGCTTCGTCGAAGAGCTGCCCGGCGTCAACGCGCAGGGCCAGACCATCGACGAAACCCGCGCCAATCTGCAGCGTCTGGCGGCGGTGGTGTTCAATGAAGAGCGCCTGCAGGCCGAGGAGCTGCTGGAGGGCAAGGAAGTGGTGCGCGAGCGTTTCCGCGTCCTCGTGCCGAGGATCTGATGTTTCCGTAACATCCGCTTACATGCTGGATTTTCGCCCCTGCGCCTTACAGGTTATAAACAGGGTATCGGGGAGCGGAAATCGACCATGAAGCCGGCACTTACCTGGATCCTTGCGCTAGCTGTCGCCGCCGCCGCGGCGGGAGCGGCCTACTACTACATCTACCTGCCTCGCGCTGCGGAGGCGCAGGCCAAGCCGGGCAAAGGCGGCTTCGGCAAGGGCGGCGCCAACGTGCCCGTGGTGGCGGCCGCGGCGACCACCGCCGACGTGCCCGTGCTGCTCGACGGCCTCGGCTCGGTGACGCCGGTCGCCACGGTCACCGTGCGCAGCCGCGTCGACGGCGAACTGGTGAAGATCCTGTTTCGCGAGGGCCAGATCGTGCGCGCCGGGGACCTGCTCGCCGAGCTCGACCCCCGCCCCTACGCGGCGGCGCTCGCGCAGGCCGAGGCGCAGCACGCGCGCGATACCGCGCTGCTGAAGAACGCGCAGCTGGATCTCGAGCGCTACAAGACCCTGTTCCAGCAGGACTCGGTCGCCAAGCAGCAGCTCGACACGCAGGAATCGCTGGTGCGCCAGACCGAAGCGACGGTGCAGATGGACCGCGCGGCCGCCGACACCGCCCGCCTGCAGCTCACCTACAGCCGCATCACCGCGCCGGTCGGCGGGCGCCTCGGCCTGCGCCAGGTGGACCTCGGCAACATCGTGCACGCGGGCGACGCCAACGGCCTGGTGGTGATCACGCAGCTGCAGCCGATCACGGTGATCTTCACCATCCCCGAGGACAGCCTGCCGCCGGTGATGAAGAAACTTCAGGCGGGCGAGAAGCTGCCGGTCACCGCCTTCGACCGCTCCGGCAAGACCCAGGTCGCCGCCGGTTCGCTGCTCACCGTGGACAACCAGATCGACCCGACCACCGGCACGGTCAAGCTGAAGGCGCAGTTCAGCAACGACGACCTCGCCCTGTTCCCCAGCCAGTTCGTCAACGTGCGCATGCTCGTCGACACCAAGGCGGGCGCGACCGTGGTGCCGTCCGCCGCCGTGCAGCGCGGCACGCCGGGAACCTTCGTCTACGCGGTGGACCCGGCGACCAAGGCGGTCAGCGTGCGCAAGGTGAAGCTGGGACCGGCGCAGGGCGAAATGACTTCCATCGAGAGCGGCATTGCGCCCGGCACGCTGGTGGTGGTGGACGGCGCCGACAAGCTGCGCGAAGGCGCGCTGGTCGAAATGGTGGTGCGCGACACCTCCCCGCCGAAGGACGTGGGCCGCCGCAAGGGCGCCGACAAGGGTGCCGACAAGGGTGCCGACGCGGGGACCCCCGAAGAGCGGCTGAAGCGCTGGCAGGAGCTGAATGCGCGCATCGACAAGGGCGAATTCGGGGAAGAGATAAAAAAGCTCCCCGAGGAAGAGCGCAAGCAGCGCATGCGGGAACTGCGCAAGCAGAAGCAGCAGTAACCGGCCGCAGCAGCCTCGCCGCAGCGACGCCCAAGTGAATCCTTCCCGCCCGTTCATCCTCCGGCCGGTGGCGACATCGCTGTTCATGCTCGCCATCCTGCTGTCGGGCATCGTCGCGTATCGCCTGTTGCCGATCTCCGCGCTGCCGGAGGTGGATTACCCGACCATCCAGGTGGTGACGCTGTACCCGGGCGCGAGCCCCGACGTGATGACCTCTTCGGTCACCGCGCCGCTGGAGCGCCAGTTCGGCCAGATGCCCGGGCTGAACCAGATGTCCTCGACCAGTTCCGGCGGGGCGTCGGTGATCACCCTGCAGTTCTCGCTCGAGCTGAGCCTGGATGTCGCCGAACAGGAGGTGCAGGCGGCGATCAACGCCTCGGGCTCCTTCCTGCCCTCCGACCTGCCGGTGCCGCCGATCTACAACAAGGTGAACCCGGCGGACGCGCCCATCCTCACGCTGGCGGTGATGTCGAAGACGATGCCGCTGCCCAAGCTGCAGAACCTCGTGGACACGCGCGTGGCGCAGAAAATTTCGCAGCTGCCGGGCGTCGGCCTGGTGGCGATCGCCGGCGGCCAGCGGCCCGCGGTGCGCATCCGGGCGAACCCGAAGGCGCTGGCCGCCTACGGCCTGTCGCTCGACGATTTGCGCGTCGCCATCGGCGCCGCCAACGTCAACCAGGCCAAGGGGAGCTTCGACGGTCCGGCGCGCGCCTCCACCATCGACGCCAACGACCAGCTGAAGTCGGCCGACGAGTACCGCAACCTGATCATCGCCTACAAGGCCGGCCGGCCGATCCGCCTGACCGACGTGGCGGTGGCGGTGGACGACGCCGAGAACGTGCGCCTCGCGGCCTGGGCCAACCAATCGGCCGCGGTGCTGGTCAACATCCAGCGCCAGCCCGGCTCCAACGTGATCGAGGTCGTCGACCGCATCCAGAAGCTGCTGCCGCAGCTGCGCGCTTCGCTGCCCGGCTCGGCGGAACTGAGCCTGCTCTCGGACCGCACCAACACCATCCGCGCCTCGGTGCGCGACGTCAAGATCGAGCTGGCGATCGCCATCGCGCTGGTGGTGATGGTGATCTTCCTTTTCCTGCGCAACGCGGCGGCGACCGCGATCCCGAGCGTGGCGGTGCCGCTGTCGCTGGTGGGCACCTTCGGCGTCATGTACCTGGCCGGCTTTTCCATCAACAACCTGACCCTGATGGCGCTCACCATCGCCACCGGCTTCGTGGTGGACGACGCCATCGTGGTGATCGAGAACATCGCGCGCTACATCGAGCAGGGCGATCCGCCGCTGGAAGCGGCGCTGAAGGGCTCCGAGCAGATCGGCTTCACCATCATCTCGCTGACGGTGTCATTGATAGCCGTGCTGATCCCGCTCCTCTTCATGGGCGAGGTGGTGGGGCGCCTGTTCCGCGAGTTCGCCATCACGCTGGCGGTCGCCATCCTCATTTCGGCGCTGGTGTCGCTCACGCTCACGCCGATGATGTGCGCGCGCTTCCTGCACCACACCCCGGAGGAAAAGCAGGGGCGCTTCTTCCGCGCCACCGGCGCCTTCTTCGAGAGCGTGATCGCGCGCTACGGCGTGATGCTCGACTGGGTGCTCGAGCGCCAGCGCGCCACGCTGTGGGTGGCGCTCGGCACCATGGCGCTCACCGCGCTGCTCTACATCTTCATCCCCAAGGGCTTTTTCCCGGTGCAGGACACCGGCCTGATCCAGGGCATCTCGGAGGCGCCGCAGTCGATCTCCTACGCGGCGATGGCCGAGCGCCAGCAGGCGCTCGCGCGCATCGTGCTGCAGGATCCCGCGGTGGACAGCCTGTCTTCCTACATCGGCGTCGACGGCGTCAACACCACGTTGAACAGCGGCCGCATGCTGATCAACCTGAAGCCGCTGGAGCAGCGCGACACCAACGCGCTCGGCGTGATCCGGCGCCTGCAGGCGAGCATCGCCAAGGTCGAGGGCATCACGCTCTACATGCAGCCGGTGCAGGACCTGACCATCGAGGACCGCGTCAGCCGCACGCAGTACCAGTTCACCGTCGAGGACGCCAATCCGGACGAGCTCTCGCTGTGGGTGCCCAAGCTGGTCGAGCGCCTGCGCCAGCTGCCGCAGCTGGCGGACGTCGCCAGCGACCTGCAGGACCAGGGCCTGCAGGCCTACGTCGACATCGACCGCGACACCGCGGCGCGCCTCGGGGTCACCACCGGCGCGATCGACAACGCGCTCTACAACGCCTTCGGCCAGCGGCTCATTTCGACCATCTTCACGCAGACCAGCCAGTACCGCGTGGTGCTGGAAGTCCCGCCCGAGGACCAGAAGGGGCCGGCGGCGCTCGACGACCTGTACGTCGATTCGACCACCAGCGGGCTGGTGCGGCTGAACGCGGTGGCGAAGGTGACCGAGAAATTCACTCCGCTGGTGGTCAACCACCTGGGCCAGTTCCCCGCGGCGACCGTCTCCTTCAACCTCGGCCGGAAGGGAAATGCGGGCGCCTCGCTCGGCGACGCGGTGGAGCAGATCAGCGCGGCGGCGGCGGAGATCAAGCTGCCGATCAGCGCGCAGCTGCGCTTCCAGGGCGCGGCGCTCGCCTTCCAGGCCTCGCTCACCAACACGCTGCTGCTGATCCTCGCCGCGATCGTCACCATGTACATCGTGCTGGGCGTGCTCTACGAGAGCTACATCCACCCGGTGACGATCCTCTCGACGCTGCCCTCGGCCGGCGTCGGCGCGCTGCTGGCGTTGATCATTTCGGGCCACGACCTCGACATCATCGCCATCATCGGCATCATCCTGCTGATCGGCATCGTCAAGAAGAACGCCATCATGATGATCGACTTCGCGCTGCACGCCGAGAGGAACGAGGGCAAGAACCCGCGCGAGGCGATCCGCCAGGCCTGCCTGCTGCGCTTCCGGCCGATCCTCATGACGACCATGGCGGCGCTGCTCGCGGCGCTGCCGCTCATGCTCGGCACCGGCGTCGGCTCGGAGCTGCGCCACCCGCTCGGCGTCGCCATGGTGGGCGGCCTGCTGCTCAGCCAGGCGCTGACGCTGTTCACCACGCCGGTGATTTACCTGTGGTTTGACCGGTGGTCGAGGGGTTTTGAAAAAGAAAATCCCGTAGAAGACGCGAAATGAATATTTCCGCCCCGTTCATCCGGCGCCCCGTCGCCACCACGCTGCTGACCATCGCGGTGGTGCTGGCGGGCGCGGTGGCCTTCCGCACGCTGCCGGTGTCGCCGCTGCCGCAGGTGGATTTCCCCACCATCTCGGTGAGCGCCGCGCAGGCCGGGGCGAGCCCGGAGACCATGGCGGCCACCGTCGCCACGCCGCTGGAGCGCGCGCTGGGGACCATCGCCGGGGTCACCGAGATCACTTCCAACAGCTCGCTCGGCTCGACGCGCATCGTGCTGCAGTTCGACCTCTCCCGCGACATCGACGGCGCGGCGCGCGACACGCAGGCGGCGATCAACGCGGCGCGCACGCTGCTGCCGACCGGCCTGACCAGCAACCCGACCTACCGCAAGGTGAACCCGGCGGACGCGCCGATCATGATCCTGGCGATGACCTCCGAGACGATGACGCAGGGCCAGATGTACGACATCGGCTCGACGATCCTCGCGCAGAAGCTCTCGCAGGTGCAGGGCGTCGGCCAGGTGACCGTAGGCGGCAGCTCGCTGCCCGCCGTGCGCGTGGAGCTCAATCCCCAGGCGCTCTACAAGTACGGCATCGGGCCGGAGAACGTGCGCGCGGCGATCGCCTCCACCAACGTCAACCGCCCGAAGGGCTCGCTGGAGGAGGGCGACCGGCACTGGCAGATCCTCGCCAACGACCAGGCGAAAAAAGCCGCCGACTACATGCCGGTCGTCGTCGCCTACCGGAAGGACGCGGCCGGCAACGGCGCCGCCGTGCGCCTTGCCGACGTCGCGGAGGTGGTGGACTCGGTGCAGGACCTGCGCAACGCGGGTTCCTCCAACGGCAAGCCCTCGGTGCTGCTCATCATCTACCGCCAGCCGAACGCCAACATCATCGAGACCGTGGACCGCGTGAAGAGCCTGCTGCCGGTGCTGGGCGCCTCGATCCCGGCGAGCGTCGACCTGGACCTGGTGATCGACCGCACGCCGACCATCCGCGGCTCCCTGCGCGACACCGAGCGCACGCTGCTGATCGCCATCGCGCTGGTGATCCTGGTGGTGTTCGCCTTCCTGCGCGACTGGCGCGCGACGCTGATCCCTAGCGTGGCGGTGCCGGTGTCGCTGATCGGCACCTTCGGCGTGATGTACCTGTGCAAGTACAGCCTGAACAACCTGTCGCTGATGGCGCTCATCATCGCCACCGGCTTCGTGGTGGACGACGCCATCGTGGTGCTGGAGAACATCGCGCGGCGCATGGAGCACGGCGAGCCGCCGCGCCAGGCGGCGCTCAACGGCGCCAAGGACGTCGGCTTCACCGTGCTGTCGATGAGCCTGTCGCTGATCGCGGTGTTCATCCCGATCCTGCTGATGGGCGGCATCGTCGGCCGCCTGTTCCGCGAGTTCGCGGTGGTGCTGTCGGTGGCGATCCTCATCTCGCTGGTGGTGTCGCTGACGACGACGCCGATGATGTGCGCCCTGCTGCTGAAGAACAAGCCCGCGCGCGAGCCCGGAAAACTCTACCGCTGGAGCGAAGGCGCCTTCAACTTCGTGCTGGGCCGCTACGAGGTCGCGCTCGCCTGGGCGCTGCGCCACAAGCCGCTGACGATCCTGATCCTGTTCGCCACCATCTGCGTCAACGTGTGGCTGTACGTCGTCGTGCCGAAGGGCTTCTTCCCGCAGCAGGACACCGGGCGGCTGATCGGCGCGATCCAGGCCGACCAGGGCATCTCCTTCCAGGCGATGCGCGGCAAGCTCGCCGACTTCATCGACATCGTGCGCAAGGACCCGGCGGTGGAAAACGTGGTCGGCTTCTCCGGCGGCGGCGGCTTCGGCGGGCGCAACACCGGCGCGATGTTCGTTTCGCTCAAGCCGCTGCCGGTGCGCAAGCTCTCCGTGGACCGGGTGATCGCGCGCCTGCGCATCGCGCTCTCCAAGGAGCCCGGCGCGAACCTGTTCCTGTTCCCGGTGCAGGACATCCGCATCGGCGGCCGCCAGTCGAACGCGCAGTACCAGTTCACGCTGCTGGCCGACGAGCTGGAGGAGCTGCGCACCTGGGAGCCGCGCATCCGCGCCGCGCTGGCCGAGCTGCCCGAACTGGCCGACGTGAACTCCGACCGCCAGGACAAGGGCCTGCAGACTTCGCTGGTCATCGACCGCGACACCGCCTCGAAATTCGGCATCGCGCCGGGTGCGGTCGACGCCACGCTGAACGACGTGTTCGGCCAGCGGCTCGTCTCGACGATCTACAACCCGCTAAACCAGTACCGGGTGGTGATGGAGGCGGCGCCGCAGTACTGGCAGAATCCGGAGGCGCTGAAGAGCGTCTACGTCACCGGCAACACCGCGCCGATTTCCACCAGCGTCAACGCCGCCGTCAACAGCACGGCCGCCCCGGGCACCGCCGCCGCCATCCCCACGGTCAGCGCGGCGACGAGCGTGCAGGTGCCCCTGTCGGCCTTCAGCCGCTACGAGATCACCAACACGCCGCTCTCGATCGCCCACCAGAGCCAGTTCCCCGCCGCCACCATCTCCTTCAACCTGCCGCCCGATGTGCCGCTGTCGGCGGCGACCGACGCGGTGAACGCCGCGGTCGACCGCCTGGCGGTGCCGACCGGCATCCACGGCACTTTCCAGGGCACTGCGCGCGCCTTCCAGGCCTCGCTCGACAGCCAGCCGCTGCTGATCCTCGCGGCGCTGATCGCCGTCTACCTGGTGCTGGGCATGCTCTACGAGAGCATCGTGCACCCGATCACCATCCTCTCCACGCTGCCCTCGGCGGGCGTCGGCGCGATCCTCGCGCTGATCGTGTTCGGCTCGGAGCTGGACATCATTTCGCTGATCGGCGTGATCCTGCTGATCGGCATCGTCAAGAAGAACGCCATCATGATGATCGACTTCGCCATCGACGCGCAGCGCAGCCGCGGCCTCGCCCCGGAAAAGGCGATCTTCGAGGCCTGCCTGGTGCGCTTCCGGCCGATCATGATGACCACCATGGCGGCGCTGCTGTCCGCGGTGCCGCTCGCCATCGGCTTCGGCGAGGGCGCCGAGCTGCGCCGGCCGCTCGGCATCGCCATCGTCGGCGGCCTGATCGTCAGCCAGCTGCTGACGCTGTTTTCCACGCCGGTGATCTATCTCTACCTGGAAACCTTCGGACGCTGGCTCGGCAAATTCCGGGGTAAAAGGGCATTGCAACTGAAAACCTCATGAACCGACTCCCGCTCCTGCTGTTGCTGCTCGCCGGCTGCACCGTCGGCCCGGACTACGTGCGCCCGAAAGTCGAGGTGCCCGCCGCGTACAAGGAGAACCGCGCGGAGAACCGCGCGGAGAACGGCGCGGCCGCCGGCGACTGGAAGCCGGCCGAGCCGCGCGACGCCGCGGCGCGCGGCAAGTGGTGGGAGGTTTTTGGCGACGCGCAGCTGGACGCGCTGATGCCGCAGGTGGATCTTTCCAACCAGACCGTCGCCGCGGCCGAGGCGCAGGTGCGCATCTCGGCGGCGCTCGCCGACCAGTCGCGCGCGCAGTGGTGGCCGACGCTCACCGGTTCGGTGCAGCGCACGGAATCCAAGCCCTCGTCGACCACCGGCCCGGTGGTCGGCAACCCGACCTCCAAGCGCATCATCGATTCGCTGCCGCTCAGCGCTTCCTGGGAAGCGGACGTCTGGGGCCGCATCCGCCGCCTGGTGGAGGAGGGCGACGCCACCACCAAGGCGAGCGCGGCCGACCTGCTGGCTGCGCGCCTGTCGGCGCAGGCGGCGCTGGCGCAGAGCTACTTCCAGCTGCGCACGCTGGACGCGCAGAAAAAACTGGCCGACGAAACCGTCGCGGCCCTCGAGAAGTCCCTGCAGCTCACCCGCAACCGCTACGCCGTCGGCGTCGCCGCGCAGGCCGACGTGGTGGCGGCCCAGGCGCAGCTGCTGTCGGCGCGCGCGCAGGCGCTCGACCTCGGCGCGCAGCGCGCGCCGCTCGAGCACGCCATCGCGGTGCTGATCGGCAAGCCGGCCGCCGATTTTTCGCTCGCTTTCGCGCCGCTCGCGGCGACGCCGCCGCCGGTGCCTGCCGCGGGCCTGCCCGCCGACCTGCTCGAGCGCCGGCCGGACGTCGCGGCCGCCGAGCGGCGCGTCGAGGCGGCCAACGCGCAGATCGGCGTCGCCAAGGCCGCGTTCTTCCCCACCGCCACGCTGGGCGCCACCTACGGCTACCAGACCGCCACGCCCGCGCTCTGGCTCACGCACCCGAGCCTGTTCTGGTCGGTGGGCCCGGCGCTCGCCTTCACGCTGTTCGACGGCGGCCGGCGCGACGCGGTCTCGGCGCAGGCGCGCGCGGGCTACGACCAGACCGTCGCCAATTACCGCGGCACCGTGCTGCAGGCCTTCGCCGACGTCGAGGACAACCTCGCGGCGCTGCGCATCCTCGAGCAGGAGGCCGCCGTGCAGGCCGAAGCCGTGAAGGCCGCCAACCAGTCGCTCGATCTCACGCTCAACCAGTACAAGGCGGGCATCGTCACCTACCTGCAGGTGGTGGTCGCCGCGACCGCCGCGTTTTCCGCCCAGCAGTCGGAAGCGACGATCCTCGGCCGGCGCATGGCCGCCAGCGTGCTGCTGGTCAAGGCGCTCGGCGGCGGCTGGGAAGCGAAGCCGTAATTCTTGCTCGCGGCTAGTTCTGTACCAGGGCGCCGTTTTCCACGCGTACCCGGCTGCCGACGCTGAATCCCGGCTGCGCCGCGTAGGAAACGGTCTGCGCGCCGCCGCCTTCCAGGCGCACCACCACGTCGTAGCGGGTGGTCGTGGTCACCTTCTTCTGGATTTCGTTGCCGAGGAACGCCCCGCCTGCGGCGCCCGCGAGTTCGGCTACGGTCTTACCGCCGCCGTGGCCGATCTGGCTGCCTACCAGGGCGCCGGCCACGCCGCCGCCGACCATGCCGACCGCGCCGCCCTGGCCCTTCTGCTGGACCGCGTTGACCGATTCGACGACGCCGCAACTGGCGCAACGGGGCTGCTGCGAGGCCTCCGCGAGCTGCTGGTGGCGTGCGCGGTCGCGCGCCGCCTGTTCACGCGCAATCTGTTCGCGCGCTCCCTGCTCGCGTGCCGCGCGGTGTTCCGCGGTCTCGGCCGGCACGGCGGGCGCCGGGGGTGGAGGTGCGGCGGCAACCTGCGCTGCGGCGGGTTCCGCGCTGGAACCCGGCAAGTGGCCGGTCATCGCCGCCACGCCGACCGCCGACGCGATGATCACCGCGACCGCCGCTCCGGCGGCCAGGGGATGGATCCTGCTCTTTTGCTGCGTTTCCATGAATATCTCCGGTTGCACGACAGATCACCTTAGGCGTGCAAGGGCGAAGGGACAGTGTGTCAGCACACATAGAGCGAGGCCGCGGCGGGCTTGCCAGGCCCGGTCTGCGCCTACCACTGTTTGTGGAAGCCGACGGATGCTCCGTGCGGCAGCAGCCCGAGCACCCATGGACTGTCGCGGCTATGCGCGTAGTAGCCGATGCCGGTCCCGATCGCGAATCCGGCAAGCACGTCGGTCTGCCAGTGGGCGTGCACCTTGACGCGCGCCACCGCATCGTAGGCCGGCAGCAGTTCGAGCGCCCAGATCCAGGGGTGATCGTTCCGGTACTCGAGGATGAGGGGCGTGACGACGGCGCTCATGGCGCCCACCTCGCCGCTCGGGAAGCTGTAGTGGTGGCCGCCCTGGAACCACAGGTTCGGATCGCTGGTCTGGCTGGGCCGGGCGCGCGTGAAGGCGTATTTTCCCGCCGTCGTGGCCGCCGTCGTGAGCACCAGCGAGTCGACGGATTGCCACAGCGTTTTTCCCAGCCGCGAATCGCCGCCTTCCCAGAAAGCGGCGGCGATGGTTCCGGTCACGACCACGCCGAGCACGGCGGTCTGCGTGCTGCGCTTCCAGATTCCCTTGTCGTCCAGCGTCACTGTGGAATCGATGCCCAGCGGGCCGCCGCCCGCCCAGGCCGCGCCGTGAAGCAGCACGGCAAGCGCCGCGCAGACCAGCTTCCCCGTCCCGCGTGCCGCGAGCTCGCGCATGGGGGAAAGCATACGGCGCGGATTTTTCCGGAAACTGAAAAGTTGCTGACGCTGGTCTGACGGGCGTCAGGCGGCGGCAAAGCTGCTTATACTGTCGCGAGGAACCGGCACCGAATGCGGAGCGCGGCGTGCGAATCCTGGTAATCGAGGATGAGAGGAAAGTCGCCCACGCGCTGCGCGAAGGGCTGGAGGCGGCGCGGTTCGAGGTGCGCACGGCGCCTACCGGCGAGCAGGGTTTTGCCCTCGCCAGCCGGGAATTTTTCGACCTGGTGGTTCTCGACCTGATGCTGCCGGGCCGCGGCGGCATCGAGGTTCTTTCCACGCTGAGAACGCGCGGAACCAGGGTGCCCGTGCTGGTGCTCACCGCAAAGGACACCATCGAAGACCGGGTGCGCGCGCTCGATTTCGGCGCCGACGACTACCTGATCAAGCCCTTCGCGTTCGCGGAACTGCTGGCGAGGATCCGCGCCCTGCTGCGCCGCAATCACCTGATCCCCGCCACGTCCATGCGCCACGAAGATCTCGAAATGGACGTCCTCGCGCACAGGGTGTCGAGAGGCGAGAAGACCGTCAGCCTGACCGCCAGGGAATTCGACATCGTCGAGTACCTGCTGGTCCACCAGGGCAGCGTGGTTTCGCGCGAAATGCTCGCGCGCGACGTCTGGAGGGTCGCCGAGCGCGCCACGCCGCTCGACAACGTGATCGACGTGACGATGGGCCGGCTGCGGCGGAAGATCGACGGCCCGTTCGTCAGAAAGCTGCTGCACACCGTGCGCGGCGTCGGCTACATCCTGGGAAAGGAGCCGAATTGAATCCCGTCGCGCCCAGCGTGCGCGTACGCCTCGCGCTCTGGCACGCGGGCACCCTGGCGCTCATCATCGTCGCGTTCTCGGCGGGCATGTTCTTCTTCGTGCAGGAATGGCTGTACCGCGACCTGGACCGCCAGCTGGGCAGCGAGCTCACCGCGGTCGCGGCGGCCCAGCGCGAGAGCGTCGAGGAATTGCGCGAGCTCGAAACCCAGGTGGGGTTCGCGTTCTTCGAAGTGACGCAGGACGGCAAATTGCTGCACCGGACCGCCGATTGGGCGCGCAGCGGGCTTGGGGCCGCAGGCTTGACGCCGGCGCCGCGTTCATGGAAATCGCCGGAGGGGCGCTGGTACCGCGTGGCCGGCATGCCGGGCCCGTCCGTCCATGCGGTGGTCGCGCGGCGCGAGACTTTCCTCCGGGGGACGCTGAGGACCCTGGCGATGGGTCTCTCGATCGGCGTGCCGATCGCCATCGGCCTGGCGCTTGCGGGGGGATATTTCCTCGCGGGCCGCGTGCTCGAACCGATCGGCGCCATGGCGGACCGTGCGCGCAGGATCACGGCGGATTCCCTGGGGGAGCGCCTGCCGGTCGGCGATCCGCGGGACGAATTCGGGCGCCTCGCGACCGTGTTCAACGATGCGCTGTCGCGCGTGCAGGGCTCGTTCGAGCAGCTGCGCCGGTTCACGGCGGACGCATCGCACGAACTGCGCACGCCGCTGACCGCGATGCGCAGCGTCGGAGAGGTGGCGCTGCAGAAATCCCTCGATCCCGCGGCCTGCCGGGACGCGATCGGCAGCATGCTGGAGGAAGTGGAGCGCCTCACGCGGCTCGTCGAGAGCCTGCTCACGCTCACGCGGGCCGAAGCGGGCGCGATACGGCTGCAGAGCGAGTCCGTGGACCTGCGCGCCCTGGCGGCGGATGTCGCCGATCACCTTGACGTGCTTGCCGACGAGAAGGAACAGCGGTTGCGCGTGGAGCCCGGGGAGCCGGTGTTTGCCGATTGCGATGCGGGGATTCTCCGGCAGGGCCTCACCAATCTATTGCACAACGCCATCAAATACACGCCCGCCCGGGGCGAAATCCGGGTCGTCGTCGGCAGCCCTTCCGCTTCCCTTGCCTCGATCGAAATACACGACACGGGCCCGGGCATTCCGCCGGAGCATCGCGCGCGGATTTTCGAGCGCTTTTACCGCGTGGACGAAGGGCGATCGAGGGACGCGGGCGGCCTCGGGCTCGGGCTTCCCATCGCGCTCTGGGCGGTGAAGGCCAATGGCGGAAGCATCGAACTCGAGAGCGAGGAAGGGGAGGGAAGCCTGTTCCGCATCGTCCTGCCGCGGAAACGAGAGGGGCCCGTCTGACGCCCTCGGCGGCGGCGAACCTTATTTCCGGCGCGGTTTTGGGGGCGCGCCGAGTTTGTCGCGCAGGCGCTGCACCGCCTCGCGCTCGCCGCGCACCCTGAAGTGCGTGCCGTCGGCGGCGGCGCGCTCCTCCAGCACTTCGCAGCTGGCGAAAATCTCGCCGCGCAGCTTCTGCGCCGACCAGGGCAGGAACAGCTCGGCCTCGGCGAGGTGCCGCCGGAAGTGCGCGCGGATCGTCTCGCGCAGCTTGGCGACGTCTCCAACGCTGCGCGCGCTCATGACGATGCATTTGGGATACAGCGAGCGCAGCGCCGCCGCGCGCTCGCGCTGCGCCGCCTCGCCGCCCGCGCTGTCGATCTTGTTGAAGACGAGGAGGCGCGGCACCTCGCCGGCGCCGATCTCCCGCAGCACGTCCTCGGTGACCGCCAGCTGCCGTTCGAAGCCCGCATCGCCCGCGTCGACGACGTGCAGCAGCAGCGAGGCCTCGAGCGCCTCGTCCAGCGTCGACTTGAACGAAGCGACCAGGCCGTGCGGCAGGTTCTTGATGAAGCCGACCGTGTCGCTCACCAGCACGCGCGGCACGGCGTCGGGGTGCAGCGCCCGCACCGTGGTGTCGAGCGTGGCGAACAGCTTGTTGGCGACCAGCACCTCGCTGCCGGTGAGCGCGCGCATCAGGGTGGACTTGCCCGCGTTGGTGTAGCCGACCAGCGCCACGCGCGCGAGGCCCGGGCGCTCCTGCCGCCGCGCGCGCTGCGTCTTGCGCTCGGCGCCCATGGCGGCGAGCTCCTGCTGCAACTCGGCGATGCGGTCGCGGATCTTGCGCCGGTCGAGCTCGGTGCGCGATTCGCTGGCGCCGCGGCCGCCGACGCCGCTGCGGCCGCGGCCCTGCGGCCCGGCCAGCTTGGCCGCCTCGCGCATGCGCGGCGCCATGTAGCCGAGGCGGGCGATCTCCACCTGCGCGCGCGCCGCGCGCGAGCGCGCGTGGCGGTGGAAGATCTCGAGGATCACCATGGTGCGGTCCATCACCTCGCGGCCGGTTTCCTTCTCCAGGTTGCGCGCCTGCGAGGGGGAGATCTCGTGGTCGACCAGGATGAGGTCCGCGTCCTCGGCCAGGCTGCGCAGCTCCTCGCGCTTGCCGGTGCCGAAATACGCCGTCTGGTCGAACTTGTCGCGCTTTTGCGTGAACGTGCCGGTAACCTGGAAGCCCAGCGTCTTGGCGAGCTGGCGCAGCTCGCCCAGCGACGCATCGAACTCCGCGTCGCTCACGCCGGCCAGCTGCACCGCCGCGGCGATGGCGCGCCGCGGCCTCTCCCGGGTTTCCTGAATCATAGGGCGCGCAGCCTAACAGATTGAAACAATCGGGGTCAGAGCCCGATTGCTTTCCGGTCTAAACTCGACGCATGGCGGCGGGCGATATTACGCGGCAGGACCTTTTCACCCGCCTGGCCGCGGGCCACGCCGCCGGCATCACGGTGGTCACGCCCAACCGCCGCCTGGCGCAGGTGCTGAAGGCGGAATTCGACGCCTTGCAGGCCGGCAGGAATCTTCCCTCGTGGGAAGACGCCGACATCCTGCCGGTGGGCGCGTTCATCCAGCGCCTCTACGAGGACGCGCTGTATCCGGCAGGCCCGGCCGGCGGCGTTGCGGACCTCCCCCAGCTGCTTTCCCCGGCGCAGGAACGCGCGCTCTGGGAGTCGGTGCTCGCCGATGCGCCCCTGCTGTCGGTGTCGCAGGCCGCGGCAAACTGCGCCGAGGCCTGGCGTCTCGCGCACGCCTGGCGCATCGACGGCGTGCTGGAGAAGTTCGCCGGCAACGAGGACACGCGGGCCTTCGCGGGCTGGGCGCGCGAATACGGGAAACGCTGCAAAGAGCGGTTCATCGATGCCCCGCTTTTGTTTGACGCTTCTTTCATTCATCAAATAAAAAAGCCAAAACTGCTGGTCGCTTACGGCTTCGACATCCTGCCGCCGCAGACTAGGGATTTTCTGGCGAATTTCGAGACGGTTTCCTGCGGGCCGGCGAAAAAAACCTCGAAGGCGCTGAAAACCTCGTTTCCCTCCGCCCGCCATGAACTCGAAGCCGCCGCGCAGTGGGCGAGGGCGCGGCTGGAGGGCGGGATCGCGGCAGGAAAGTCGCCGCGGATCGGCGTCGTCGTGCCCGACCTGCAGCTGCGGCGCAAGGAAGTGGCGCGCGTGTTCTCCGATGTGCTGTGTCCCGGCTGGAACCTGCCGGGCGCGGAGAAGAAGGCGATGCCTTTCGACATCTCCATCGGCGAGCCTTTGGACGGATTCGCGATCGTCGACATTGCCTTGGGCATTCTGGAGCTGAGTTTCCAGGAATTCGAATTCGCCACGGCAAGCAAACTCATCCGTTCCCCGTTCATCGGCGGCGCGGAGGCGGAGTTTGCCGCGCGCGCGCTGCTCGACGCGGAACTGCGCGGGGAACTGCCGCCGCGCCTGACGCTGCCGAAGCTGGTCGGCGCGGTGCAGGCTTGTCCGCTGTTGCGCTCTTTGCTCGAAAATATTTTCAATCTCGGCAAAGACGCCAAGGAAAATTTTCCGCACTTCTGGGCGCAGCATTTCACCGCGCTGCTGGCGGCGGCCGGTTTTCCGGGCGGCCGCGAGCTGGATTCCGGCGAATTCCAGGCGCGCGCCAAGTTCAACGAGGCGCTCGCCGAGTTTGCACGCCTCGGACTGGTCTCGGGGAAAATGTCTTTCGGCGCGGCGCTCGCGCAGCTGCGCAGGATCTGCGCGGAGACGCTGTTCCAGCCGGAGACGCCCGCTGCGCCCATCCAGGTGGGCGGCATCCTCGAATCGGCGGGCCTGGAATTCGATTGCCTGTGGGTGAGCGGCCTCACCGAGGACGCCTGGCCGCTGCCGGCGCGCGCCAACCCCTTCCTGCCGGTCGCGCTGCAGAAGAAGGCCGGCATCCCGGAGGCCGCGGCGGAAACCTCGCTCGCGCTCGACCGGCGCATCACCGAAGGCTGGCTGGGCGCCGCCGCCGAGGTGGTGTTCTCGCGCGCGGCGAAGGAAAAGGACCGCGACCTGCTGCCCAGCCCGCTCATCGCGCACATACCGGAGGGAAAAACAGAAATGGAGGGGCTGCCTTCCTGGCGCGATTTGATTTTCCATTCGGGAGCAACGGAAACCATCGCCGACGGCAAAGCGCCCGGATTGCATTCGAAAACCGTCAAGGGCGGAACCCGGGTGCTCGCCGACCAGGCCGCCTGCCCGTTCCGCGCCTTCGCCCACCACCGCCTCGGCGCCGAGGGGCTGGATGCGCCGGCCGAAGGACTGGATGCCCTGCAGCGCGGCAACCTGCTGCACAAGCTGATGGCGGGAATCTGGAAGGAAGTGAAGACGAAAGAGGGTTTGGACGGAGATCTCTCTCTTGTGATTTCCCGTTCAGCCGAAAAAGCAATCCATGAACTGAAAATTGAAGGACGCTTCGCCGAACTTGAAAAGCAGCGCCTCGTGCGCCTGGCCGGCGAGTGGCTGGAGATCGAGCGCGGGCGCAAGCCTTTCGAGGTCGTGCAGATAGAGCAGAAGCGCCCGATCGCCATCGGCGGACTGTCGTTCGACGGGCGCATCGACCGCATGGACAAACTGCTGGAAGGAGAAAGTGCAGGCACCCACGCGCTCATCGACTACAAGACCGGCAGCCGCGTGACGCCGAACGACTGGCTGCGCGAGCGGCCCGACGAGCCGCAGCTGCCGCTCTACGCCGTCACGGCGGAGGAGAACGTCTCGGTGGTGGCGTTCGCCAAGCTCAAGACGGGCGACATGAAATTCGCCGGCCTGTCGATGCACGAGAAGGAAATCCCCGGCGTCAGGCAGGCCAAGTCCTGGGGCGGGCTGATGGCGAGCTGGACGCGCGAGCTGGAAAGCCTGGCCGCGGGTTTCGCGCAGGGCGATGCCCGCGTCGACCCGAAGAAGGGTTTCGCCACCTGCCGCCACTGCGACCTGCAGCCGCTGTGCCGCGTGCACGAGCGGCTCAACGCGCTCGATGAAGGCGAAGAGGAAGACCGTGAGTAGCGCCGCGCGGTCCGCGATCGCCGACGCCTCCGTGCGCGAACGCGCGCTCGCGCACACGGATTCGTTCATCGTGCAGGCGCCGGCCGGCTCGGGCAAGACCGAGCTGCTGGTGCAGCGCTACCTCAAGCTGCTGTACCTCGCCAAGAATCCGGAGGAGGTCCTCGCCATCACCTTCACGCGCAAGGCGGCGGCGGAAATGCGCAAGCGGGTTTTGAAGGAGCTGCCGAACCCGGGAGAGATCGCGCACCGCCTGCGCATCCTGACCATGGACGCCTTCTGCGCCTCGCTCACCCGGCAGGTGCCGGTGCTGGCGCGCTTCGGCGCGCAGCCGGAGACCGTGGAGGACGCTTCCGGCCTGTATCTCGACGCGGCGTTCCGCACCCTCGGCGATTTCCGCGACCCGAACGTGGCGCGTATCCTCGCCCACCTCGACAACGACCTCGCCGCCGCCGCCGGGCTGCTCGCCGCCCTGCTCGCCCGGCGCGACCAGTGGCTGCGCAACGCCGGCAATCCGCCCACGCGCGCGGAACTGGAAGCCGTGCTGCTTTCTGAAAGGGAGAGGCTGCTGGGTCATGCGAGGAAAATCGACCCGCGTTCTTCAGAGGAATTTGCCAAGGCGGTTTTGACGTTAAAAGGCGAATGGAGAAAAAAACCCAGGCCCGCGCCCGCCGACATTGTCGGCAACGAACCTCTGCGCAAGGCGCTCATCTCCCTGCTCAAGTTGCCTCCCGGGAAATACGGCGAGGCGCAGTGGGAGGCGCTGGAGGCGATCCTCGCGCTGCTGATCCCGGCGGTGAAGCAGCTGGTCGCCGCCTTCTCGGAAAAGAACCGCGTCGACTTCACGCAGATATCGCATGGCGCGCTCACCGCGCTCGGCTCCGCTGACGATCCGAGCGAGCTGCTGCTGTCGCTGGACGCGCGCATCTCCCATATCCTCGTCGACGAATTCCAGGACACTTCCGTGCCGCAGTGGGCGCTGCTCGAGCGCTTGACAGCCGGCTGGGAGGAGGGCGACGGCCGCACGGTATTCCTCGTCGGCGATCCGATGCAGTCCATCTACCGCTTCCGCGAGGCCGAGGTGGGGCTCTTCCTGCGCGCCTGGCACGAAGGCCTCGGCGGCATCGCGCTCGAGCCGCTCACCCTCACCACCAATTTCCGCTCGCAGGCGGGCGTGGTGAACTGGGTCAACGCTTTCTTTCCGTCCGTCCTGCCCGCGCATGCGGACGAGGCCTCGGGCGCCGTCCCCTATTCGCCGTCGACCCTGCACAAGCCGGCCGAGCCGGGCCCGGCGGTCGAGTGGCATTGTTTCTTCGAGCGCGCCGCCGAGGCGGAAAAAACCGTCCAGCTCATCAAGGCGGCGAAGGGCAGCGCCGCCGTCCTCGTGCGCAACCGCACCGCGCTCGCCGAGATCGTGCCCGCGCTGAAGGCCGCCGGCGTGCGCTACCGCGCGGTGGAGATCGAGACGCTGGGCGAGAAGCAGGTGGTGCAGGACCTCTACGCGCTCACCCGCGCCCTGCTGCATCCGGCGGACCGCGTGGCCTGGCTGGCGATATTGCGGGCGCCGTGGATTGGCCTGGATTTATCCGCATTGAGTTTTCTATTCGAAAGCAAAAGAGACCAAACAATCTGGGAACTGATTCAAGAAGCTCCGTTCCGTGATTTTCCCTCCCTCACGCGCTTGCGCAAAGTCCTCTCCCCCGCGATCGCCGACCGCATGCGCGGCAGCCTGCGCGCGCGCGTCGAGGGCGTTTGGCTGGCGCTCGGCGGCCCGGCCTGCGTGCAGGGTGAGACCGACCTGGAGGACGCCGGCATCTTCCTCGACGAACTGGAGAAGCTGGAGGAAGCGGGCGGCCTGCCGGACCTGGCAGTGCTGGCCGACAAGCTGGAGAAGCTCTGGGCGCTGCCCGACGTCGAGGCCGGCCCCGGCGCGGTTGAAATCATGACCGTTCACAAGGCCAAGGGCCTCGAGTGGGACACCGTCATCGTTCCCGGCCTCGACCGCGCTCCGCGCTCAGGGGAACGCAAGCTCTTCGATTTCAAATCCCTGGCTGAAAACAGGCTGCTGCTCGCGCCGATCAATGAGGCCGGCTCCGACGGCGATCCGCTCTACGAATACGTGCGCAACCTGAACAAGGAAGCCGAGGACATCGAGGCCGGGCGCCTGTTCTACGTCGCCGCCACCCGCGCGCGCAGCCGCCTGCACCTGCTCGCCTGCGCGAAGCCGGGCGAGGCGGGAGGGCCGAAAGCGCCGAGCAAACGCTCGCTCCTGTACAAGGCCTGGTTCGAGGCCGAGCATCAATTCCCCGCTTCTATCCCGGATGCGAACACCGTGGTGGTCGAACCTGCGCCGCCGCCGCAATTCCTGCAGCGCCTGCCCGCCGGATACGGCGTGCCGCCGGCGCCCCCGGCCGTTGCTTGGGAGGCGCTGCCCGAAGGCCGGGACCAGGAAGAGAGACCTGATTTCGATTGGGCCAAAGAACCCGCGCGGCTGGCCGGGATCGTCGTGCATGCCTGGTTCCAGCGTATCGCGGAGGATGAACTGCGCGGCTGGGATGCGAAACGCGTCGATTCGCTTCGCCCCCGTTTCCTTCGCGACTTGGAGCGTCGCGGCGTGGTGCCCGCCGAAATGGATCGCGCCGCCGGACTGGTGGTTACCGCTCTGAAGAATGCGATTTCAGACGAGCGCGGCCGCTGGCTGCTCGGGCCGCACCCCATGGCACGCAATGAGTATCGTGTTTGTACACCCACCCGGAAACTGCGGATCGATCGCTACTTCAGAGATGAGAGCGGCAAGCACTGGGTCGTGGACTACAAGACTGGCGAGCACCGAGGCGATGCAGAGAAATATCTTGACGAGCAACAACAGCGCTACGCTTCGCAACTCGACGCCTACTCTGATGTCCTGCAGGGCGCGCGGCGGGGCCTCTACTTCCCGCTGCTCAAAGGCTGGCGCGAATGGTAGTCAGGCTTCCAGCACCGCCTTCGCCTGCGCCCAGTTTTCCAGCCGGTCCGCCTTGCCGTTCCAGCCGCCGTTGATCTTGTAGGAAATGTCGTTGAAGGCGACTTCGGTGCCGAGGTCGGCGAGCGTGTTCAGCCTGTTGCTGCTCCAGAACCAGCACGCCGACAGCGCCGCGTGGCGCGGCTGCGCGAGCTGGGAGGGGTCCGCCAGCACCGACGCGTCGCCGATCGCCTGCGCGTAGGCGGCGTAGTTGTCGCGGAAGGTGACCTGGATCAGGCCGCGGCCGCGGAATTTCCAGCCGTCGCCGCTCGCCTCGTCGCCGTTGCCGTAGCGCCCGGCGTAGACGTGGTCGGCGATTTTTTCCGGCTGGCGGTGGTAGCCCTGCGCAAGAGCGTCGCTGGCGAAGCGCGCGGGCCAGGTGGCGCGCAGCGCCTGCCAGGAATAATTCAGGTTTTCTTCGACGCGCAGGAAGTCGCCCGACTCGTGCGCCACCTGCGCGATGAACGCCGCGATGCGCGCCGGCGTGTCGATGGCGAACTTCTCCAGCCCTTCCTCGAGGTACGGCGCGTACTTCGCCACGTCCTCGTACCTCGCCGGCGGCACCGCCCGGTCGATTTCGTCCGCGGTGATCAGGGGCATGGCGCCTCCTGCACGGCTGGCTGCTCTGCGGCGGGCGCGGCGGCCGCCGGAGCGGCGCCGCGGTTCCCGGTCTGGCTGGACTACTTGTTCGCTTTGACGTCTTC
>DATBQR010000076.1:0-11671 GCA_036560705.1 Burkholderiales bacterium
CTCGCGCTGGTGCTGATGTATTTCGCCAACGTCGAATTCGGGCTCGCCATCGGCGGCATCATGGAGCCCGACTATCTCGACCAGGCCTGGAGCTGGGCGAAGTTCGGTTCCGTGCTGACGCACCTGTGGATTCCCGTGATCGTGATCGGCACCTCGGGGACCGCAGGGATGATCCGGCGCCTGCGCGCCAACCTGCTCGATGAATTGCAGAAGCAGTACGTGGTCACCGGCCGCGCCAAGGGCATGCCGCCGTTCCGGCTGCTGGTGAAGTACCCGCTGCGCATGGCGTTGAACCCGTTCATCGCCGACATCGGCAACCTGCTGCCCTCGGTCATCTCCGGCTCGGCGATCGTCGCGGTGGTGCTTTCGCTGCAGACCTCGGGCCCGATGCTGCTCGAGGCGCTGCGCAGCCAGGACCAGTACCTCGCGGGCTCGTTCCTGATGTTCCTCGCGCTGCTCACGGTGATCGGCATGTTCATCTCCGACCTGCTGCTCGCCGTGCTCGACCCGCGCATCCGGCTGACCGGAGGCGCGGCGAAATGAGCGGGGAATCGCGCCTCGAACACTATGTCGCCACGGCGCCGTTCGAGCCGATGGCGACGGAGGCGCTGACCCCCGAGCAGGAGCGGTTCTACCGTGCGTCGCAGTGGACGATCATGTGGTGGAAATTCCGGCGCCATCGCGTCGCCGTCGTTTCCGCCGTCATCCTGCTCCTGTTCTACGCCTCGATCCTGGTGAGCGAGGTGCTGTCGCCGTACAACCTGCACAGCCGCGACACGCGCAACATCTACGCGCCGCCGCAGGCGGTGCACCTGTTCCACGAGGGCAAGTTCGTCGGGCCGTTCGTCTACGGCTTCAGCATGGAGCTGAACACAGAGAAGATGCGGCGCGAATTCCGGCCCGACCGGAGCAAGGTGCAGCCGCTGCGCTTTTTCTGCCACGGCGACAGCTATCAATTCTGGGACCTGATCGAGGGCGACCTGCACCTGGTCTGCCCGGCCGAGGATGGCACTTTCTTCCTGTTCGGCACCGACCGCCTGGGGCGCGACGTGTTCTCGCGCATCATCCACGGCACGCGCATTTCCCTCACGGTCGGGCTGCTCGGCATCGCCGTCAGTTTCATGATCGGCATCACGCTGGGCGGCATATCCGGCTATTACGGCGGCTGGATAGATACCGTAATCCAGCGTTTCATCGAAATGGTGCGCTCGTTCCCCGAGTTGCCGCTGTGGATGGCGCTCTCGGCCGCGCTGCCGGTGAACTGGAGCCCGGTGCTGGTCTACTTCGGCATCACCATCATTCTCGGCTTGCTCGACTGGCCGGGCCTCGCGCGCGCAGTGCGCTCGAAGCTGCTCGCCTTGCGCGAAGAGGAGTTCGCCACCGCCGCGGTGCTGATGGGCGCGACGCCCGCGCGCGTCATCGGGCGGCATCTGTTGCCGAGCTTTGCCAGCCACCTGATCGCCTCGCTCACGCTGTCGGTGCCGAGCATGATCCTGGGCGAGACCGCGCTGTCCTTCCTCGGCCTGGGCTTGCGGCCGCCGGTGACCAGCTGGGGCGTGCTGCTGAACGAAGCGCAGAACATCAACGTCGTCGCGCTCTACCCCTGGCTGATGCTGCCGGTGGTGCCGGTGTTCATCGTGGTGCTGGCCTTCAATTTCTTCGGCGACGGCCTGCGCGACGCCGCCGACCCGTACAAATAGCCGTGCGGTCCGGCTAAGGGGTCAGGACCAGTCCTTCGCGCGCGAGGACCGCGCCGGGCATGGCCGCCTCGACCTGGCGCCCGATCGCGTCCAGCCGCTCGTCGTCATGGTCGGGATCGTGGTGGAACACCACCAGCTTCTTCACCCCGGCGGGTTTGCAAAGGCGCACCGCTTCCTGCCAGGTCGAGTGGCCCCAGCCGACATACGACTTGGCGTATTCCTCGTCGGTGTACATGCAGTCGTAGATGACGATGTCGGCGCCGGCAATCAAGCCAAGCACGTTCTTGTCGGGGATCCCCGGCACGTGCTCGGTGTCGGTGACGTAGCAGACGGATTTTCCGCCGAACTCGATGCGGTAGCCGGTCGCGCCGTCCGGATGGTTCAGCACCGCCGTGCGCACGACGATTCCCGATGCCGGCGTCAGCGTGTCGCCGCCCTTGAAGTCGCGGTATTCCATCTTCGCCTTGAAAACTTCCGGCGGCACCGGAAACAGCGGCGCCATCATGAATTCGCGCAGCACGCGGTGCAGCGTCATGCCAGTCCCCAGATGCCCGGCCCACAGCCGGAAGCTGTTCTGCGCCTGGAAGAACGGCTTGAAGAAAGGGAGCCCGCAGACATGGTCGAAATGCGTGTGCGTGAAGAAGATGTCCGTGTCGAGCGGCGCTTCGGCGACCAGCAGATTGCCCAGGTAGCGCAGGCCCGTGCCCGCGTCGAGCAGGATCAGGCGCTTGCCGCAGCGCACCTCGATCGAGGAGGTGTTGCCGCCATAGCGGGCCGTGCCGGGTCCGGGCGTGGCGATGCTGCCGCGCACGCCCCAGAACCGGACCTGAAAGGCACCCCCCGCGGTTTTCCCCTCGCTCACGGCCGATACTGTGGCACGAACCCGCGCGGCTTGCACTATGATTCCGCCCGTGGAACGGTCCCTGTTCGGTTTCATCATCCGCTACAGCAAGCGCGAACAGCTGCTGATCGTCCCGCTGGTCGGCGCCTCGATGCTGATCTACTACTCGATGCTCGACCTGCCCAAGGCGATCATCAACGAGGCGATCCAGGGCAAGCGCTTTCCGGTGCCCGATGCCACGGTGGCTTTTCTCAAGATTCATTTCACCCTGCCGCACTTCCTCGGCGGCGAGACGATCCGGCTGTTCGACGGATTCCCGCTGCACCAGCTGCCTTACCTGTTCGCCCTGACCTTCGCCTTTCTCTCGCTGATCATCGTCAACGGCGGCCTGAGGCTCCAGATCAACACAATGAAAGGCTGGCTGGGCGAGCGCATGCTGCGGCGCCTGCGCTACGCGCTGTTCGACCGGATCCTGCGGTTTCCGCTGGCGCGCTTCCGCCGCACCAAGTCGGCCGAGCTCGCCACCATGATCAAGGACGAGGTCGAACCCCTGGGCGGTTTCGTGGGCGAGTCGCTGATCACGCCCCTGTCCCTCGCCGGCGAAGCGCTTACGGCGCTGTTCTTCATCCTCTTCCAGCACCTCTATCTCGGCATGGTGGCGCTGGGCGTGGTGGCCGCGCAGGCAGTCATCATCCCGAGAGCCCGCCGCCAGCTGCTGGTGCTTGCCAGGCAGCGCCAGCTTGGCGCGCGCCAGCTCGCCGGCCGGATCGCCGAGGTCGCCGACGGCGTGACCGAGGTTCACGCCCACGACACCTCGAACTACGAGCGCGCGGAGATTTCATCCCGCCTCGGCGGGATATTCCGCATCCGCTTCGAGTTTTACCAGCGCAAGTTCATGATCAAGTTTCTCAACAACGTCCTGTCCCAGGTCGGGCCGTTCCTGTTCTACCTGGTCGGCGGCTACCTGGTGATCGCGGGCCGCCTTGACATCGGCACGCTGGTGGCGGTGATCGCGGCGTACAAGGACCTGCCCAGCCCGATCAAGGAACTGATCGACTGGGACCAGCAGCGCCTCGACGTGCAGATCAAGTACACCCAGGTGGTGGAACAATTCACCGTGGACGACATGATGCCGGCGGAGATGCAGCTGCCGGTGAAGGAGCCGGAGTTGCCCAAGGCCGGCGCGGTGCGCGCATCCAACCTCACGCTGACCGGGGAGGCGGGCACCAAGCTCATCGACGGTGTTTCATTCGAAGTCGGCATGGATCAACATGTGGCGATACTGGGCTCGCACGCGGCCGGCGTGGCCGAGCTGACGCAGATGCTCGCGCGCCTGGTGGTTCCGAGCAGCGGCCGGATCGAAGTCGGCGGCATCGACATCACCAAGGCGCCGGAATCGATCGCGGGCCGCGCCACGGCGTACGTCGGCCCGGCGGCGTACCTCTTTCCGGTCAGCGTGCGCGACAACCTGCTCTACGGGCTCCGGCACTACCCGCTGCGCGAGCGGGCGTACGAGGGCAGGGAGCTCGAGGAATACGATTTTCAGATGAAGGAGGCGAAGCGCACCGGCAGCAGCCTGCTCGATTCCAGCGCCGACTGGACGGACTACGAGGCGGCGGGCGCGTCCGGGCCGGAAGACATCGATGCGCGCATTTTCGAGGTGCTGAAGACCGTCGAACTCGAGGAAACCATCTTCGAACTCGGTCTGAGGAGCTCCGTGGACGCAGCGCAGCACCGCGGCCTCGCCGAAAATGTGCTGCGCGCCCGCGAGGCGATACGCGTGCGGCTTGCCGCGCCGGGCATGCAGGGACTGGTCGAGCAGTTCGACGCGGGGCGCTACAACCGGAACGCGACGCTGGCGGAGAACCTGCTGTTCGGCACGCCCATCGGCAAGAAGACCTTCGACATCGAGAACCTGGCGGGCAACGAATACGTGCGCCGCGTGCTGCGTGAAACGGGACTTGCCGACGACCTGTTGAAGACCGGGCACAAGCTTGCCGAAACGATGGTCGAGCTGTTCAGCGGCCTGCCGCCGGGGCATGAATTCTTCGAGCGCTTCAGCTTCATCCGGCAGGACGATCTGCCGGAAGTAAAGGCGGTGCTGGCGCGCGTGGCCGACGCCGGGCTGGAAAAGATCAGTGCCGCCGACAGCGAACTGCTGATGGCGCTGCCGTTCAAGATGATTTCCGCCCGGCACCGCCTCGGCCTCGTGGACGAGGCCTTCGAGGCGCGCATCCTGCAGGCGCGCCGTTACTTTGCAGAACACCTTCCCGCCGACATGCGCGAGGGCATCGAGTTCTTCGACGCCGCGCGCTACATCGGGGCGGCGACGCTGCAGGACAACATCCTCTTCGGCAAAGTCGCCACCGGGCAGGCGCAGGCAGGCACCCGCATCGCCGCGATGCTGCACGAAGTTCTCGAAGAGCTGAAGCTGCGGCCGCAGGTGGCGGCGATCGGCCTGGGTTACCAGGTCGGGGTCGGCGGCGCGCGCCTGTCGACCTCCGACCGGCAGAAGGTGGCGATTGCGCGCGCGCTGCTCAAGCGCCCCGCGGTGCTGGTCCTCGACCAGGCGGCGGCAGGCCTGGATGCCGGATCGCAGAACCGGATCGTGGCCAATCTTCTCGAAGCCCGCAAGGGGCGCTGCGTGTTCTGGGCCCTGCAACGCACCGACCTGGCCGAACGTTTCGGCCACTCGCTGGTGATGGAGCGCGGCCGGCTTGCCGAGCAGGGCCGCTTCGCGGATCTGAAAAGCAGCGGCGGCGCGCTGCACAAACTCTTGAACGCCGGCTAGAACCGGCAAAGGAAGGCAGCCATGAGCTTGGAACAGGAATTCGAGTTGATCCGGCGGGTGCCGATTTTCAGCACCACCGACCCTTCGATGCAGAAATTGCTCGCCTTCAGCAGCGATCGCCTGACCTACGAGGAGGGCCAGCTCATGTTCAGTGCCGGCGACCCTCCCGACAGCGCCTATATCGTCATGGAGGGCGAGGTGGACATCACGGTGCCGACACCCAAAGGGCCGCTGCTGGTGAACACCCTTACGCGCAACGACGTCATCGGCGAAATCGGTATTTTCGGCGACGTCCCCCGCACGGCAACTGCCGTCGCGCGCACGCGCGTGGAGGTGCTGCGCATCTCGCGCGACGTGTTCGTCAACGTGATCCGCGGCAATCCGGACGCCGCCATCGCGCTGGTGCGCATTCTCGCGGATCGCCTTGCCAAGACCACCGCGCAGCTGCGCCGCATGGCGGCCGAAACCCGCTAGGGCAGGGCGTAGACTGCCATCGGCTGCGCTACTCCGCGCAGTTCGAACCGGCCCAGGCTGGACAATTTTTCTTCAAGCGCCGCGGCAACAGTCTGCGAGAGGACGATGTCGGTTCCCGTTTCTTTGCAGAGCGCCTCGATACGTGCAGCTTCGTTCGCTGCCGCGCCGATCACCGAGAATTCGAGCCGTTCGGGGGTGCCGATGTTGCCGTACAGGACGCGCCCGAGATGCAGCCCGATCCCGGAGGCGAATTCCGGAAGTCCCGCCGCCAGCCGCCTGGCATTGGCGGCGCGCACGCGCGTACGCGCCGAGCGCGCTGCGGCCACCGCGCGCAGGCATGCGGCGCGCGGCGGTTCTCCCGCAGTGGGGAATACCGCGAGCGAGGCGTCGCCGATGAACCGCAGAACCTCGCCACCGTGCTCGAGGACGGCGCCTGCGGTGGATTCGAAATAGTCGTTCAGCAGCTCGAGAAAGCGCCGCTCGCCGAGCGTGCGCGACAGCGGCGTCGAGTCGCGCAGGTCGGAAAACCAGATCACCGCATCCAGCTCCTCGCCGTCGCCGCGCTTGATCTGGCCATCGAGCACCTTGGCGCCCGAAATACGGCCCAGGTAGGTCTCCAGCAGCGTCTTCGCCAGATCGCGGCCGTTGAAGTTTTCCATGATGAGCGCGAACGGATGCAGCAGGCGCTGGATCTCGGCGATGTCGTGGTCGATGAAGCCGCCGGGCCGCCGGGTGGTGAGGCTCACGGAATTGCGCACGCCGCCGCTGAAGAGGACCTCGGCAATCACGTAGTCGGTCATGCCCTGCTCGCGCAGGTCCCGCAGCACGGGAAAGTCGAGCGCGCAGTCGCGATCCTCGAGGCGGCGCCGGATCACGCGTTCGCCCGCCGTAATGCGCGCCGCCGGGCTGCTCAGGTATTGCTCGGTGCGCCGGAACCCGTGCTCGCCGCGGTTGAGCGTCACCTTTTCGCCGTCCCAGAACAGGGCCACGCCGGCGTACTGCGGGTGCAGCATCCAGAAGAAAAATGCGACCCGGTCGATCGGCATTCCTGCGGCGCGCACCCGTTCGCAGATGCCGCCAACGACCTCCTCGCGCGTCGCGAGGTGCCGGCCCTTGTGCATCAGCCAGTCGATGACGGGCGTTACCGACCAATTCGCCATCGCCATCTTCCTAGTGCAGCACCCGCGGCACCGACAGCGTGAATTCGGGGATCGCGGCCTCGAAGCGCGTACCGTCCTCGGCGACCATCTGGTAGCTGCCGCGCATCGTGCCCACCGGGGTCGCGATCGCCGTGCCGCTGGAATATTCGTGATGGTCGCCGGGCCGCAGCACCGGCTGGGCGCCGACGACGCCCAGGCCGCGCACCTCCTGCACCAGTCCCTGCGAATCGGTGATGATCCAGTGTCGGCTGATCAGTTGCGCGGTCGAATTGCCGGTGTTGCGGATGTTGATGGTGTAGGCGAAGACGTAGCGCCCGGCTTTTTCGTCGGACTGGTCGGACAGGTATTGCACCGAGGCGCTGACGGAAATCTCGTGGCGTTTTTCCTGAGCCATGCGCGCATTGTAGGGCGCGAATTGGGGTACGGCACGGCCGCGGGATAGAATGGCCGCCGCCATGCCGAGTGCCGCTGCCTGTCGCATCGCTCCGTCGATTCTTTCCGCGGATTTCGCGCGGCTCGGCGAAGAGGTGGCCGCGGTCGAGGCGGCCGGCGCCGACCTGCTGCATTTCGACGTCATGGACAACCATTACGTGCCCAACCTGACGATCGGGCCGCTGGTATGCGCGTCGCTGCGGCCGCGCACGAAGATGCTGATCGACGTGCACCTGATGGTGAAGCCGGTCGACCGCATCGTTCCCGACTTCGCGAAGGCTGGCGCGGACATCATCAGTTTTCATCCTGAAGCTTCGCGGCATGTCGACCGCACGATCGCGCTCATCAAGGAATCCGGCTGCAAGGCGGGGCTGGTGTTCAATCCGGCGACCCCGCTCTCGTATCTCGACTACACGCTGGACAAGCTCGACCTGGTGCTGCTGATGTCCGTCAACCCGGGATTTGGCGGCCAGCAGTTCATCCCGTCCGTGCTGCCCAAGATCGCCGAAGTGCGCAGGAGGATCAAGGCCTCTGGGCGCAACGTCTGGCTCGAAGTCGACGGCGGCGTCAAGGTCGACAACATCGCCGAGATCGCAGCGGCGGGCGCCGACACCTTCGTCGCCGGCTCCGCGATTTTCGGCTCCAAGAACTACGCCGCGACGATCCGCGACATGCGCGCGCGCCTTGCCGTGGTATAGTTTTCCGGTCATGCGACAACGCTCCACCACTTCCGCAGTCCTCTCCTGGCGCCGCTGGCGTCCTTGGCGCAGCTAGTCCGTTGTGCCGCGGGACGGTTCGTCCCGCACCCCCGCAGTACCCGAGCAATACCCCGGTAATTTGTTGGATCGTTGGAGTTTTTCATGACTGAGCTCGATTTTCAGAGCCTCGCCAAGCAGGGCTACACCCGCGTGCCGGTAGTCGTCGAGGCGCGCGCCGACCTCTACACGCCGCTGGCGGTGTACCTGAAGCTGGCGGGCGGTGCCGGCGGCGGCCCCTTTACCTATCTGCTCGAATCGGTGGTCGGCGGCGAACGCTTCGGCCGCTATTCGTTCATCGGCCTTGCCTGCTCGGAGCGGATCGAGGTGCGCGGCGGCAACGTGCGCCGGCTGCTGCGCGACGCGCGCGGCACGGATGTCGTCATCGAGAGGGTCGGCTCGGAAAACGCGGGCGCCGACCCTTTCGAATACCTGCGCGGCTACCTCGCGCGCCAGAAGGTGGCGCCGGTCCCCGAGGCGCTGCGGTTCGGCGGCGGACTGGTCGGCTACTTCGGCTACGAATCCGTCCGGCACGTCGAGCCCAAGGCGCTGAAAGGCGGCAAGCCCGACGCGCTGGAAACCCCGGACATGCTGCTGCTCGTATCCGACGAGCTCGCAGTGATGGACAACGTGCTCGGCAAACTCTACCTGGTGGTCTACGCCGACCCGCGCGAGCCCGGCGCCTGGCGCGCGGCGCACGATCGGCTCGGGCGCCTCCGCTCGCGGCTTGCGTCGCCGATCGCGGAGGAAATGTCTTCCGGCTTGAACGACGGAAACGGGGCCGTCCGTCCGGCAGATCTCGAATGCAGCTTCACCGAGGAGCAGTTTCTTGCCGCTGTCCGGCGCTGCAAGGAATACATATTCGCCGGCGACTGCATGCAGGTGCAGATCTCCCAGCGCACTTCGCGCGCTTTCGATGCATCGCCGCTCGAACTCTACCGCGCCCTGCGCGGCGTCAATCCATCGCCCTACATGTACTACTTCGATTTCGGCGACCACCACGTTGTCGGCGCCTCGCCCGAGATCATGGTGCGGCTGTCGGGCGGCGCGGTCACGCTGCGTCCGATCGCCGGCACGCGCCCGCGCGGCAGGACGCCCGAGGAGGACGCGAGGACCGCGGAAGAGTTGCTGGCCGATCCCAAGGAGCGTGCCGAACATGTCATGCTGATCGACCTCGGCCGGAACGATGTCGGGCGCGTCGCGCAGACCGGCACGGTGCGGGTTACCGAGAAGATGGCGATCGAGCGCTATTCGCACGTCATGCACATCGTGTCGAACGTCGAGGGCCGGGTGGCGCCGGGGCTGGACGCGATCGACGTCTTCAAGGCGAGTTTTCCCGCCGGCACCGTGACCGGCGCGCCCAAGGTGCGCGCGATGCAGATCATCGACGAACTCGAGCCCGTGAAGCGCGGCGTCTACAGCGGCGCGGTCGGCTACCTCGGCTTCAACGGCGACATGGACGTGGCGATCGCCATCCGCACCGCGGTGCTCAAGGACGGCAGGCTGCACGTGCAGGCCGCGGCGGGAATCGTGGCCGATTCCGATCCGCAGGCGGAATGGCGGGAAACCCAGCACAAGACGAGGGCGATACTTCGGGCAGCGGAGGTTGCATGCTCCTCATGATCGACAATTACGATTCGTTCACTTTCAACCTGGTGCAGTATTTCGGCGAACTGGGCGCGGATGTGAAGGTCGTCCGCAACGACCAAATTTCCGTGGACGGGGTGGAGCGGCTGAAACCCGCGCAGATCGTCGTTTCACCCGGGCCCTGCACGCCGAGCGAGGCCGGCATTTCGCTCGCCGCCATCGCCAGGTTTGCCGGCGCCATCCCGGTATTGGGAGTTTGCCTGGGCCACCAGGCGATCGGCCAGGCATTCGGCGGTAAAGTGGTGCGCGCGAAACGGGTCATGCACGGCAAGGTCTCCGCCGTCCGCCACGACGGCAAGGGCGTATTCGCGGGGATACCGGAGGGTTTCGCCGCGACGCGCTATCACTCGCTGGCGGTCGAGCGGGATTCGCTGCCCGCCTGCCTGGAGGTGACCGCGGAATCGGAGGAAGGGGAAATCATGGGCCTGCGCCACAGGACGCTGCCGGTCGAGGGGGTGCAGTTCCACCCCGAGGCCATGCTTACCGAGCACGGGCATGCCATGCTGAAAAACTTTCTTGAGGGAAGAACGCCATGAACGGGGGAATGCTATGAAAATCGGCATCGCAGAAGCGATCCAGCGCACGGTCGAGCACCGCGAGATCTTCCACGACGAAATGCTGCACGTCATGCGCCAGATCATGCGCGGCGAGCTCACGCCGGCGCAGATCGCCGGCTTCATCATCGGCCTGCGGGTGAAAAAGGAATCCGTCGGCGAGATCGCCGCCGCCGCGCAGGTGATGCGCGAGTTCGCCACGCTGGTCCCGCTCAAGGACCACCAGCACGTGGTGGACGTCGTCGGCACGGGGGGCGATGGCGCGCACACTTTCAACATCTCGACGGCGGCCACCTTCGTCGCCGCCGCCGCGGGCGCGAAAGTGGCGAAGCACGGCAACCGTTCGGTGTCTTCGCGCAGCGGCAGCGCCGACGTGCTCGAGGCGCTGGGCGCAAAGCTCGATCTCGCGCCCGAGCAGATCGCGCGCTCGGTCGAGACCCTCGGCGTCGGCTTCATGTTCGCTCCCAACCATCACCCGGCGATGAAGCATGCCGCGGCGGTGCGCAAGGAGCTCGGCGTGCGCACCATCTTCAACATCCTGGGGCCGCTCACCAATCCCGCCGGCGCGCAGAGCCAGCTGATGGGCGTATTCCATGTCGACCTGGTCGGCATCCAGACGCGGGTGCTGCAGCGGCTGGGCGCCAAGCACGTGATGGTGGTGCACGGCCGCGACGGACTGGACGAAATCTCGATCTCGGGCGAGACCCTGGTCGGCGAGCTGGTGAAAGGCGAGATCCGCGAATACGAGCTGCACCCGTCGCAGTTCGGCCTCGAAGTCTACGACCGGCGCGCGATCCAGGTGAATTCCGTCGAGGAATCGAAGCAGATGGTCCTGGCGGTGCTGGAGAACCAGCCCGGGCCCGCGCTCAACATCGTGGTGCTGAATGCCGGCGCCGCCCTTTATGTTGCGGGCGTCGCAAAGTCCCTGGAGAACGGGATCGAGCGGGCGCGCAAGGCGATCGCCAAAGGGGAGGCGAGGCAGAAGCTGGACGATTTCATCGCCTTCACGAGGAAGCCCGCCGGCGCGAGCTGAGTCCCGATGTCGGACATTCTCAGGAAAATCCTCGCGCGCAAGCGCGAAGAGCTCGATGCGGCGCGCGCTGCCGTGCCGCTGGCGCAGCTCGAGGCGCGCGCGCAAGCCGCGCCGCCGCCGCGCGATTTCGTGGCGGCGATCCACGCGAAAATTTCCGCCGGCCGGCCGGCGGTCATCGCCGAGATCAAGAAGGCGAGCCCCTCCAAGGGCGTGCTGCGGGAGGATTTCGAGCCGGCGGCGATCGCGAAAAGTTACGAGGCCGGCGGTGCGGCCTGCCTGTCGGT
>DATBQR010000077.1:0-72164 GCA_036560705.1 Burkholderiales bacterium
AGCGAACTGCACGGCCGCACGCCGCACCAGGTGCAGTACATCGAGAGCATTCTCGCGCACGACATCACGCTGGGCATCGGCCCGGCCGGCACCGGCAAGACCTACCTGGCGGTCGCCTGCGCGGTGGACGCGCTCGAACGGGACCAGGTGAAGCGCATCGTGCTGGTGCGGCCCGCGGTCGAGGCCGGCGAGCGGCTCGGTTTTCTTCCCGGCGACCTCGCGCAGAAGGTCGACCCCTACCTGCGGCCGCTGTACGACGCGCTCTACGACCTGGCCGGCTTCGACAAGACGGCCAAGCTGCTCGAGCGCGGCACCATCGAACTGGCGCCGCTCGCCTACATGCGCGGGCGCACGCTGAACCACGCGTTCGTCATCCTGGACGAGGCGCAGAACACCACGCCCGAGCAGATGAAGATGTTCCTCACGCGCATCGGTTTCGGCGCCAAGGCGGTAGTCACCGGCGACGTCACACAGATCGACCTCGCCCGCGGGGCAAAAAGCGGCTTGATCGAGGCGCGCCGCATCCTCGCTGGCGTGCGCGGCATCGCCTTCACCGACTTCACCGCCGCCGACGTCGTGCGCCACCCGCTCGTGGCGCGGATCATCGATGCGTATGAGCAAGATGCGGAAAAAGACGCCGAAAAAACGCCGCCCCCGAGGTAGCGTGACGGTGCAGCGCGCGGGCTCCGGCGCACCCCCGGCTGACCTGCTCAGGCGATTCGCGCTCGCGGCCGCGCCCGCTCGCGCGGCAGTCACCTTGCGCATCGCGGGCGCCGCGGAAGGAAAAAGATTGAACGGGAAATTCAGGGGAAAGAACTACGCCACCAATGTCCTCTCCTTTCCCTATGGGCGCGGCAGCGGCGACGTCGTGCTGTGCCACCCCGTCATTGCCAGAGAGGCACGCGAGCAGGGAAAGACGCTGCGCGCGCATTACGCGCATCTCGTGGTGCACGGCATCCTGCACCTGCACGGCCACGACCACATGAGCAGGAGCGATGCGGCACGCATGGAGCGCGCGGAGATCCGCATCCTGCGGCGGCTCGGCTTCGGCGATCCGTACGCCGCCGACGCCCCTGTAAAATAGGCGCTCCAGCCTGCAATGACCGATCCCGCCCGACCCAGCCTGCTAGAGCGCCTCTCCGCGCTGATCCTGCGCGAACCCGCCGACCGGGTCAGCCTGGTGCAGCTGCTGCGCTCGGCCTACCAGCGCAACCTGCTCGATGCGGACGCCCTGTCGATCGCCGAGGGCGCGCTCGCCGTCTCGGAGATGCAGGTGCGCGACATCATGATCCCGCGCGCGCAGATGGACGTGATCGACATCAACGAGGCGGTGGACAAGTTTATGCCGCAGGTGATCGGTTCGGCGCACTCCCGCTTTCCGGTGATCGGCCAGAACCGCGACGACGTGATCGGCGTGCTGCTCGCCAAGGACCTGCTGCGGCATTACGCCGGCGAGGAACAGTTCAACGTGCGCGAGATGCTCAGGCCCGCCATCTTCGTGCCCGAATCCAAGCGCCTGAACGTGCTGCTGCGCGAATTCCGCGCGAGCCGCAACCACATGGCGATCGTGGTCGACGAGTACGGCGGCGTCGCCGGCCTGGTGACCATCGAGGACGTGCTCGAGCAGATCGTCGGCGACATCGAGGACGAATACGATTTCGACGAAGCGAGCGACAATATCCTGCCCGAGCCGGGCGGGCGCTTCCGCGTCAAGGCGCTCACCCAGATCGCCGATTTCAACGCCGCCTTCGGCACCGACTTCTCGGACGAGGAGCACGATACTGTGGCTGGGCTGGTCATCGCGCACCTCGGGCGCCTGCCCAGGCGCGGCGAATCGCTCGCCATCGCCGGACTCAAGTTCCAGGTGCTGCGCGCCGACAGCCGGCGGGTCTATACGCTGATCGTGGAAAAACCCCGGGCGTGAAGGGATTGCCGTCCGTTGTCGCGTTGCTTGCCGGCGCGACGGCGGTGCTGGGCTTCGCGCCGTTCAACCACTTCCCGGCGGCGCTGGGGGCGCTGGCGATCCTGATCCACCTGTGGATCGACGCACCCACGCCGCGCGCCGCCTGCAAGGTCGGCTTCTGCTTCGGCCTCGGCCTGTACGGCGCCGGCGCGTCCTGGGTCTATGTCAGCCTGCACCGCTTCGGCGCCATGCCGCTGCCGCTCGCCGCGGCGGCGACGCTGGGCTGGTGCGCCTTCCTCGCGCTCTTTCCCGCGCTCGCCGGCTGGCTGCAGGCGCGCGTCGCCCGCGACAGCGCCGCGCCCGTCGCGCTGCGCGCGGTGCTGCTGATCCCCGCGGCGTGGACGCTGGTCGAGTGGACGCTCAGCTGGTTCCTCACCGGGTTCCCCTGGCTCGCGTTCGGCTACACGGCGATCGACGACGTGCTCTCGGGTTTCGCGCCGGTGGGCGGCGTGTACGCCGTCACGCTGGCGATGGCCGTGGCGGCGGGCCTGGTCTGGTGCGCCGCGCTCGGCCATGCGCGCTGGGTTGCCGCCGGCGCGCTCGCGCTGCTGCTCGCCTGCGGCTACGGGCTGCGCGCCAAGGCCTGGACCACGCCCGTGGGCACGCCGCTTCGCGTGGCCCTCCTGCAGGGCAACGTGCCGCAGGAAATGAAATTCGACCCGGAGCGCTACCAACGCACCCTGGATATCTACGCGCGGCTCGCGGAGGAGAGCCAGGCGAGTCTGATCGTGCTGCCCGAAACGGCGGTACCCCGATTCCTGGACCAGGTGGAACCGGCCTTTCTCGAACGCATGAAGGCCGCAGCCGTGCGCAACAAGGGCGACCTGCTGCTCGGTGTTCCGGTGCGCACGGGGCCTGGAACCTACCTGAACAGCGCCATCAGCCTGGGCGTCTCGCCCGCGGCCAGGTACGACAAGGCGCACCTCGTACCCTTCGGCGAGTTCGTGCCGCCCGGCTTCGGCTGGATCGTCAGCATGCTTGCCATCCCGCTCGCGGATTTCTCGCGCGGCCCCGCGAACCAGCGGCCGATGGCGATTGCCGGCCAGCGCGTGGCGGTGAACATCTGCTACGAGGATGCCTACGGCGCCGAGATCATCCGCCAGCTGCCCGAGGCGACGCTGCTGGTCAACATCTCCAACGTCGCTTGGTTCGGCGATTCGATCGCGCCAGCCCAGCACCTGCAGATCGCCCGCATGCGCGCGCTGGAGACCGGCCGCGTGTACCTCACCGCAGCCAATACCGGCATCACCGCTGCGATCGCGCCCGACGCGTCGGTGCGCCTGCAGATGCTGCAGTTCACCCGCGGCAAGAGCGAGGTATTCGCCGCCGGCTACAGCGGCGCCACGCCCTACGTGCGCTTCGGCGACTGGCCCGCGGTCCTGCTCGCGCTGCTGATGCTGGCGTTCGTCGCACTGCGCGGGCGCAGCCGGTAAAATTCGCCGGCGCATGCTCACCTTCCAGCAACTCATCCTCCGGCTAAACGATTTCTGGGACAAGCGCGGCTGCGTGCTGCTGCAGCCCTACGACATGGAAATGGGCGCGGGCACCTTCCACACCGCGACCTTCCTGCGCGCCATAGGCCCGGAACCCTGGAAAGCCGCCTATGTGCAGCCCTCGCGCCGCCCCAAGGATGGCCGCTACGGCGACAACCCGAACCGCCTGCAGCATTTCTACCAGTACCAGGTATCGCTGAAGCCTTCGCCCGCGGACATCCAGGACGTCTATCTGGAATCACTGGTCGCGCTCGACATCAATCCTCAGGAGCACGACATCCGTTTCGTCGAAGACAACTGGGAGTCGCCGACGCTGGGCGCCTGGGGCCTGGGCTGGGAAGTCTGGCTGGACGGGATGGAAATCACCCAGTTCACCTATTTCCAGGAAGTTGGCTCACTCCCCTGCAAACCGGTGCTCGGCGAAATCACCTACGGCCTCGAGCGCCTCGCCATGTACCTGCAGGGCAAGGAGTCGATCTACGACCTGGTCTGGACGCCCGGCGTGACCTACGGCGACGTCTATCACCAGAACGAAGTCGAACAGTCGCGCTACAACTTCGAGTTGTCGAATGTCGATCTTCTTTTTGATTTGTTTAAAAACTTTGAACAAGAGGCAAAAAGACTCATTGAGGCGCAATGCGTGCTCCCCGCCTACGAAATGGTCCTCAGGAGCTCGCATACCTTCAACCTGCTCGATGCGCGCGGCGCCATCTCGGTGACTGAACGCGCCGCCTACATCGGCCGCGTCCGCACCCTCGCCCGCGCCGTGGCCCAGGCCTACTACGAATCGCGCGAGCGGCTCGGCTTCCCGATGGTCAAGGCGAAGTAGATGGAAGCCACGCTGCTCGTCGAACTGCTCACCGAGGAACTGCCGCCCAAGTCGCTCAAAAACCTGAGTGAAGTTTTTGCGTCGGCGCTGTCCGCCGATTTGCAGAAGGACGGCTTCCTTGCCGGCGGTGCCGAGACCGGCGTGTTTGCCACGCCTCGCCGTCTGGCCGTTCTTCTGGCTGGCGTGAAAGATCGCTCGCCCGACACCGAACGCAATGTGCAAGGCCCTCCGGTAACAGCCGCGGCTCCGGCCATCGCGGGATTCGCGAAAAAGAACGGCATCGCGGTCGAAGCGCTGAAGAAACAGCAGGGACCCAAGGGCGAGATCTACGTCGCCCATGTATCCATGAAAGGACAGGCGCTGGACAGCGTTCTTGCCAGCAAGGTGGAAGCGGCGCTGAAGGCGCTGCCGATTCCGAAAGTCATGCGCTGGGGCGCGGGCGAGGCGCAATTCGTGCGGCCGGTGCACGGGCTGGTGATGCTGCATGGCGCGAAGGTCGCCGCCGGTGAAGTGCTAGGACTCAAATCGGGCAACAAGACCCGTGGTCACCGGTTCATGGATAAGGGCGAAATCGTCCTCGCCAATGCCGATGAGTATGAGCAGCGTCTGCTCGAAGGCAGCGTTGTTGCCTCGTTCGGGAAGAGGAAGTCCGAGATCGAAAAGCAACTGCAAGCAAAGGCGAAAGAGCAGAAGGGTTCGCTCGGCGAATACCAAGACCTGCTCGACGAGGTCACGGCTCTAGTCGAACACCCGACCGTCTACACGGGCGAGTTCGACAAGACTTTCCTGGAAGTGCCGCAGGAGTGCCTGATCCTCACCATGCAGCAGCACCAGAGGTACTTCCCTCTGTTCGACACCGCCGGCAAGTTGCTGCCGAAATTCCTCATCGTGTCGAACATGAAAGTCGCCGATCCCCGCTACATCATCGGCGGCAACCAGCGCGTGGTGCGGCCGAGGTTGGAGGATGCACGCTTCTTCTACAACCAGGACCGCAAGCAGCGGCTGGAGGAGCGCATTCCGCTGCTCGCCAAGGTCGTCTACCACAACAAGCTCGGCAGCCAGCTCGACCGCGTGCAGCGCATCAAGCTGCTCGCCGGGAAAATTGCGCGCATATTGAATGCCGACGCAGCGCAAGCGGAGCGCGCCGCCGAACTCGCCAAGGCGGACCTGCTCACCGACATGGTCGGCGAATTCCCGGAATTGCAGGGCGTCATGGGACGCTACTACGCCCTGCACGACAAGGAGCCGGCTGCCGTCGCGGAGGCGATCGAGGCGCACTACCGGCCGCGCTTCGCCGGCGACAAACTTCCCGAGGGCCCGATCGCCTGCGCGGTCGCGCTCGCCGACAAGCTCGACGCCATCGCGGGGCTGTTCAACGTCGGCCAGCAGCCGACCGGCGACAAGGATCCCTTCGGCCTGCGGCGCGCCGCGCTGGGCGTGGTGCGCATCCTGGTCGAGCGCAAGCTTCCTCTGTCGCTCAAGGACCTGATCCATGCCGCATTCGAACCTTTCGCCGAGAAGCCGCACACGCAGCTGCGCGATTTCCTCTTCGACCGTTTCGGCAGCTACCTGAAGGAGCTGGGCTACTCCACGCTGCAAGTGGAGGCGGTACTGAGCAAGATGCCGGTCAACCTCGGCGTGGTGCCGCTGCAGCTGGAAGCGGTAAAGGTCTTCCAGGCCCTGCCGGAAGCCGAAAGCCTCGCGGCCGCCAACAAGCGCGTCGCCAACATCCTCAAGCAGGCCGAAGCGAAGGGCGAGGTTTTCAAGGCCGGCGAACTCAAGGAACCGGAAGAACTCGCCTTGCATGAAGCGATCGGCAAGGCCAGTGCGGCCGCGAAATCCCTCTACGAGAAAGGCGACTACACCGGCTACCTGAAGAGCTTCGCCGTCCTCAAGGCGCCGGTCGACACGTTCTTCGACAAGGTCATGGTCATGGTCGAGGACAAGGCGCTGCGCAGCAGCCGCCTGGCGCTGCTGCGCGACCTGCGCGAATCGATGAACCGCATCGCCGACCTCTCTAAGCTGGCGGCATGAAGCTCGTCATCCTCGACCGCGACGGCACCATCAACCAGGACAGCGACCAGTACATCAAGTCGCCGCTGGAGTGGAAGCCGATCCCGGGCAGCCTGGAGGCGATCGCGCGGCTGACGCAGGGCGGCTGGCGCTGCGTGGTGGCGACCAACCAGTCGGGCATCGCGCGCGGGCTGTTCGACATGGCGACGCTGAACGCGATCCACGCGGAAATGCACCGCGCGGTCGGCCAGGCGGGCGGGCGGATCGACGCCATCTTCTTCTGCCCGCACGCGGCCGACTCGAACTGCGAGTGCCGCAAGCCCAAGCCGGGCCTGCTGCGGGAGATCGGCGCGCGCTTCGATACGGAACTGCAAGGCGTGCCGATGATCGGCGATTCGCTGCGCGACGTGGAGGCCGCCGCCGCGGTCGGCGCCAAGCCCTACCTGGTGCTCACCGGCAAGGGGAAAAAGACGCGCGACGCCGGCGGGCTGCCGAAGCAGACGGAGATTTTCGCCGATCTCGCCGCCATCGCCGCGCGGCTCGCGCCGTAACACCGCAGTGATTCTCCTGCGCTCGACGCTCTTCTGGCTCGCGCTGCTGATACTCACTCCGCCCTACGCCCTCCTTGCCCTCGCCAGCGTGCCGCTGCCGCGCATGGCGCGCTACCGCGTCATCTCGGGCTGGTCGCGGATGATGCTGCACCTGCTGCGCGGCCTGTGCGGCATCCGCTGGAGCGTCGAAGGGCGCGAACACCTGCCGCGCGTGCCGTCGGTGATCCTCTCCAAGCACCAGTCGGCCTGGGAGACGCTCGCCTTCCAGGAAATCTTTCCCCCGCAGGTGCACGTGCTCAAGCGCGAGCTGCTGTGGATCCCGTTCTTCGGCTGGGGTCTGGCGTTGATGAGCCCGATCGCCATCAACCGCGGCCGCGGCCTGGCGGCGCTGCGGCAGATGGCGCGCCGCGGCAAGGAGCGGCTGGAACAGGGTTTCTGGGTGGTGGTGTTTCCGGAGGGCACGCGCGTCGCGCCCGGCAAGACGCGCAGGTACCAGCAGGGCGGCGCCTGGCTCGCCGCGCACGCCGGTGCGGCGGTCGTGCCGGTGGCGCACAATGCGGGGCGGGTCTGGCCGCGCAACTCCTTCCTCAAGTACCCGGGCGAGGTGAAGGTGCGCATCGGGCCGCCGATCGACAGCACGGGGCGCGATCCGGAGACGATCAACGCGATGGCGGAAAAGTGGATCGAGACGCAGCAAAAGACGCTGGACAACTAGCGGCGTCAGGACAGCTAGCGCTGTTCGACGAACCGGCGCCGGCCGGTGCGGCGCCGCTGCGCCACGTGCTGCTCGCCGGGCAGCCGGTCGAATTCCGCTTCGAGCGCCGGCACCGGCGCACCATCGGCATCAGGATCAACGAGCATGGGCTGTCGGTCGCGGCGCCCATGCGCGCGCCCTGGCGCGAGATCGAGGGCTTCCTGCACGAGAAGTCGCGCTGGATCCTCGACAAGCTGGCGGCGCGCGCCGCCGCGGGCAAGCCGCTGGTGATTTTCGGCGAGAGCGGCGAGTCCCTGCCCTTTTTCGGGCGCGAAGTCGTTCTCACCGTTGCGCAAGGACGGCGCGCCACAGCGCTGAAAGACACTGAGTTGCACCTGAGCCATCCACAGCCGCATCGCCGCGGCGCAGTACGCAAGCAACTGCTGGGCTGGCTGAAGGCCCGGGCGCTGGACATGCTGGCGCCGCGCGTGGCGCACTACGCAGCGCGCGTCAGCCTGCCGCCGCCGCCGCTCAAGCTCTCCAATGCCCGCACCCAGTGGGGCGTGTGCATGTCCAGCGGCCGCATCCGGCTATCCTGGCGGCTGGTGCACCTCGACCCCGAACTGGCGGACTACGTGGTCGCGCACGAGGTCGCGCACCTGGTGGAACTGAACCATTCGGAGCGCTTCTGGGCGCTCGTCGAATGGTTGTATCCTCACTGGCGCGAAGCGCGCGAGCGCATCGAACACGACGCCGCAACCATTCCAAGAATCTGAGGATCGCGATGAGACTACTGCACACCATGCTCCGGGTCGGCAACCTGGAGCGCTCCATCAAGTTCTATACCGAAGTGCTCGGCATGAAACTGCTGCGCACCACCGACCGCCCCGACCAGAAATATTCGCTCGCCTTCGTCGGCTACGGCGGCGAGGACAAGAACTCGGTGCTGGAACTCACCTACAACTACGGCGTCGACAAGTACGACCTGGGCGCCGGCTTCGGCCACATCGCCCTCGAATTTCCCGACGTGGCGAAAGCCTGCGAAGCCGTGCGCAGCAAGGGCGGCACGGTTACCCGCGAGGCCGGTCCGGTCAAAGGCGGCGCCACCGTCATCGCCTTCGTGCAGGACCCGGACGGCTACAAGATCGAGTTCATCGAGCGGCGGGGGGCTTAAACCCGTGAACAAGACCGTGCGCAACGCGGTCATCGTCGGGGGTATCCGGATCCCCTTCGCGCGCAGCAGCACCGCGTACGCGAAGATCGGCAACCAGGAGATGCTCACCGCCTCGATCAAGGCGCTGGTGGAGAAGTTCGGCCTGCGCGGCGAGGTCCTGGGCGAGGTGGCGGCAGGCGCGGTGATCAAGCATCCGCGCGACTGGAACCTCGCGCGCGAGGCGGCACTCGGCAGCGGGCTCGATCCGCACACGCCCGCCTACGACCTGCAGCGCGCCTGCGGCACCAGCCTCACCACCACGGCGCAGCTCGCGCAACGCATCGCGCTGGGTGAGATCGATTGCGCCATCGCCGGCGGCGTCGACACCGCCAGCGACGTGCCGATCGTGTACAGCGACGGCCTGCAGCAGATCCTGCTCGCCAGCGCGCGCGCCCGGTCCTTCGGCGCACGCCTGTCGCCCTGGCTGGGGCTGCGGCCGCGTCATTTCAAGCCCGTGACGCCGGGCGTCGCGGAGCCGCGTACCGGCATGTCCATGGGCGAGCACACCGAGCTCATGGCCAAGGAATGGGGCATCAGCCGGCAAGCGCAGGATGAAATCGCGCTCGCCAGCCACCGCAAGGGTTCCGCCGCCTGGAAGGCGGGCTTCTACGACGATCTGGTCGTTCCCTTCGGCGGCCTGAAGCGCGACAACAACCTGCGCGACGATGCGAACCTGGAAGCGATGGCGAAGCTGAAGCCCGCGTACGATCGCAGCCCCGCCGGCACCCTCACCGCCGCCAATAGCACGCCTCTCACCGACGGCGCCTCCTGCGTGCTGCTGGCGTCGGAGGACTGGGCGAAAGCGCGCGGCCTGCCGGTCCAGGCGCGCTTCGTCGACTACGCGGTCGCCGCCGTGGATTACGTCGGCACGAAGGGGCCGCGCGAAGGCCTGCTGATGGCGCCGACCTACGCCGTGCCGCAGATGCTCGACCGGAACGGGATCAGGCTGCAGGACTTCGACATCTACGAAATCCACGAGGCCTTCGCGGCGCAGGTGCTCTGCACGCTGAAGGCCTGGGAGTCGGAGGATTACTGCCGCACGAAGCTCGGACGAAAAGCGGCGCTGGGTTCGATCGACCGCGCGAAAATGAATCCCGTGGGCAGCAGCGTTGCGCTCGGCCACCCCTTCGCCGCCACCGGCACGCGCATCGTGGCCACGCTGGCGAAGGAACTCGAGCAACGGGGCGGCGGCCGTGGCCTCGTCTCCATCTGCACCGCCGGCGGCATGGGCGTCACCGCGATACTGGAACGCTGAACCGGGCGCTGATCCTGACGTAGTCCGCCGGCGAGAGGTTTTCAGGCCTGAGCTGGGAATCAATCTGCAGGGCGGAAAAATCTTGAGCGGTCAGGGGTAAAGCGTTGCGCAGGGTTTTTCGCCTTGCACTAAAAGCCTCGCGAACCACTTTCTCAAGCACCGCTTCATCGCAGGCGGGTTTCTCCCGCAGGGGCACGAGCCGCACCACCGCGGAGTCCACCTTGGGCGGCGGGCGGAAAGCGCCGGGCGCGACCCTGAACAGCTTCTTCATGTCGAAGCGCGTCTGCAGCATCACCGACAGCCGGCCGTATTCCGCCGTCGAAGGCTTCGCCACCATCCGCTCGACCACTTCGAGCTGCAGCATGAAGTGCATGTCGCGCACGCGGTCGGCATGCCGCGAGAGATGGAACAGGATCGGCGTCGAGATGTTGTAGGGAAGGTTGCCGACGATCCGCACGCCTGCCGGAAACGAGGAAAAATCGTGATCGAGGACGTCGGCGCAGATTATTTTCAACCGCTCTTCGGGAAATTCTTCCCCGAGGCGGCGCGCAAGGTCGCGGTCGATCTCGATCGCGTCCAGACGATCCAGGCGATCGAGCAGCAGGCGCGTGAGCGCGCCTTCGCCGGGGCCGATCTCGACAATGGCTTCGCCGGCCGCCGGATTGACGGCATCGACGATTCTCTTCAATACCCCTTGGTCGTGCAGGAAGTGCTGGCCGAATCTTTTGCGGATCTTCACCTGTCCTCGAGACGCACATCGACGTAGGTGCGGTCGCGCAGCTGGCGCAGCCACTCCTGGTAGGCCTCGTCCGCCTTGCGTTCCTTCAGCGCCAGGCGCGCCTGGATGCGCCGGCGGTCCTGCGTCAGTCCCCCGGTGCGGCGCTCGAGCACCTGGATCAGGTGCCAGCCGAAGGGCGTCTTCACCGGCTGGCTGATCTCGCCCGGCTTGAGCGAATTCATGACGCGCTCGAACTCGGGGATCGTATCCCCCGGCAGCAGCCAATCCAGGTCGCCGCCGCGCGAGGCGCTGCCGTCCACCGAATGCAGCCGCGCCAGTTCGGCAAAATCGGCGCCGCCGGTGACGATGCGCTCGCGCAGGTCGGCGAGCCGGCGGCGCGCGTCGGCCTCGGAGACGACCTCGTTGGTGCGTATCAGGATATGCCGCGCGTGGGTCTGCTCGACGGGCGCCCCCTCGTCTACGCCACGGCGCTCGACCAGCTTGATGAGGTGGAACCCGCCGGGGCTGCGCAACACCGCGCTCGTCTCGCCGACTTTCATGCCTTTCACGGCGCCGGCGAAGATCTCCGGCAGGCGATCCTCGGCGCGCCAGCCCATCGTGCCGCCCTGCAGGGCGTCGGGCGCGTCCGAGTAGCCGGCGGCGACCTTGGCGAAATCCGCGCCCGCAGCGATCTCGGCGCGCGCCTTGTCGACTTTCTTGCGCGCCTGGTCGAGCTGCTCCGGGCTCGCCTGGTCCGGCACCCGCACCAGGATGTGCGCCAAGTTGTATTCGCTGCGCGAGCCGCTGCTGCCCTTCGCTTCGGCGAGGTACTGGTCGATTTCGCTGTCGCTTACCTCGATGCGGTCGTCGACTTCGCGCTCGCGCAGGCGCTGCAGCATGATCTGCTGGCGCACGTCGTCGCGGAATTTCTCGAACGTCAAGCCGTCCTTCTCCAGCGCCACCCGGAACGCCGACAGCGTCATGTTGTTGTTCTCGGCGACGCGCTCCATCGCCCGGTCGAGCTGGATTTCCTCGACCCGGATGCCGCTGTCCTTCGCCTGCTGCAGCTGCGCCTTGTCGAGGATCAGCCGCTCGAGGATCTGGCGATCGAGGACGCTGCGCTCCGGCAACGGCGTGCCCTGCTTCTGCAACTGCCGCTCGGCGAAGGCCCGGCGTTCGGCGAGTTCGGATGCGGTCACCACCTCGTTGCCGACAACGGCGACGATGCGGTCGACCAGCACGATGCGCTGCGGCTGCCGGGTAGCCACCCGCGGCGTCGGTACCTGGCCCTGCGTTTGCACGGCGGCCGGTGCGGGCGCTTGCGCTTGCGCAGCGACGCCCATGCACAGGGCTGCGGCGGCCGCCAGTATTCTCATCGTCAGATCGGCTAGAAAACCTGCCCGAACGGCAAGCGCGGCTGCAGGCTCGGCGGCACCAGGCTTCCCTGCGTCGGATTGGTCACCGCGTAGCCCGGGACGCTGCGCCGGAACATCGTCTGGATCTCGTCCGAACCCAGGCCGCCGAAGCCGTTGAACTCCAACTGGAAGAAAATCCCGGTCGACACGGTATTCGTCGCTGCCTGCAGCCGCTGGAAGGCGCCGCGGAACACCCAGCAGCCGGCGTTGTATTCCAGCCCCGCGATCCCCTCCAGCAGCAGCTTGTCCTGGAACGAGTAGTTGTAGCGCCCGATGGCATACCATCCGGGTTTGACCGGCCACTGGCCGGAAATATCCACCTGCCGTATCGGCTGCGTGGGGTCGCGATTGTAGCGGTAGCTTGCGCTGATGACCTTGGCGATCTCGGGGGCATAGCGGACCGAGGCCGACGCGCGCTGGATCTGCGACTGGTGCGGGTTGTATTCCACCGTGTTGTCGAAGGTCAGGCTCTGCGCCAGGCGGCCGCCGATCGACGCCAGGATGTCGGACTGGCCCTTGCTATTCAGCACGTCGGTCGGCAGCAAGCCGACCCGCTGGTCACTGAAGTAGTAGCGCTCCCCGAGCGTCGCGCGAAACAGCTCGACGCCGGAGGCCGTAAGCATGCGCGAGGTCGCCGCCACGGTGAGCTGGTTCGCGTCGCCGAAGCGGTCGCCGCCAGCAAAGCGGTTCTCCGTGAAAATCGACGAGTAGTTGAAATCCGACAGCGCCGTGTCGAACACCGGAATCTGGCTCTGGTCGCGGAACGGCGCATAGACGTAGAACAGGCGCGGCTCGAAGGTCTGGGTGAGGCTCTGGCCGAACCAGCGCGCATCGCGGTCGAAGATCATGCCGGCGTCCAGGCTCATCCAGGGTATGGTCGAAGTCTGCTTCGCGGGCTGCCCGGCGACGGTCTGTGTCAGGTTGTAATCGGCGTAATGCACCCCGAGCCTCGGCGTCAGGAAATACCCCGGTGCCAGAAAAGGCGCCGCCACCGTCGGATTGAACTGGACGCGCGTGCCGTCCGTAAGGGTCGGGTGCGTGAAACGCACATACTCGGCCGGCAATGTCAGGTCGAACCGTCCGGCGATGTCGTTCTTCCAGGTGCCGAAATTGATTTGCGGCAGGCGGGCATACGGTGGAACGATCGGCGCCAGGGGATCCTGCAGCGTTTGGAAGCGCTGCACCGTGCTGTTGAAATAGTAGGGCAGGCCGGCGAACCCGCTGTTGTAGTTCAAACTTACCTGCTGGGGAAGAATACCCGTCGAGACCTGGCGCACCTGCGAACTCAAGTCGACAAAGTAGCGGGCGTCCGAAACCTTGTTGATGTCGGCGATGACGCGGAGCGCCGGCGTGATCTGCTGGTCGTGCTGCAGCGAGAAGGCGCTGCGCTCGGCGCCGAACACCTTGTCGTGCGGCATGAAGTCGTAGCGCAGCTCGCCCCGGTACGTCGGCCCCATCAAGCGGTAGTCGCTCCTGATCTGCTCTCCCCGCTTCGACATGTAGTCCGGCGTGACCAGCAGGTCCTGCTCCGGGGCGATGTTCCAGTAATACGGCGTTGACACCTCGATGCCGCGCAGCGAGTTGTGGGCGTAGTACGGCGCGACGAACCCGGATTTGCGCTGGTTGTCGAGTGAGGCCGACCCGTAGGGAATCGGCAGGATCGTGGTATCGAAGAACTTGAGCTTGCCGCCGCGCACGGTCCATTCCTGCTTGTCGTTGTCGAGATCGAATTGCTTCGCCTCGAAGCGCCAGTCCTCCTTGCCCGGCTCGCAGGTGGTGAAGGTGCCGTTCACCATCCGCAATTTGTCCTTGCCGAGGAATTCGAGGCGTTCGGCCGTGCCGTGCGTCGTCGAGGTCTCCCCCGGCAGGGTGAAATTCGCGCCCTCGAACACGCCGGTGTCTTCCTGCGTGTTGTAGCGCAGGCGCGGGCCGAAGAAGCGATCAACCCCGCGCAGCATCCGCACGCCGTCGCGGGCCTCGATGCGGCCGAATTCCTGGTTGTAACGCAGGTATTCGGCGTAGACCGTCAGGTCCTCGCGGTGGAATTCGACCTGGCCGCGCGCGGTGACCTCGAGCTCGGTGACGCCCTCCATGCTCTGGGCGTCGATGGTGGTCGGCCCCTTCGGCTTTGGCGCGGGCACGGGTGCCTGCGCCCAGGCGAACTGCGCGCCGGACAGCAGGAACAGCAGCGTGGCGAGTCGCGCCGGACGGTGATGCATGGGAGAGAGCATTTAGGCGCGTTTTTTGAGAATGAAAAGTGTCATAATTCCGCGCACTAAGCAATGGATTTCAGGCTTGCCGCGCTCGAACGTTGGATCGGCGCACACTTCCCGGACGTCCCCTTCACGCTGGCCCCGGCATCGGAGGACGCGAGTTTCCGGCGCTATTTCCGCGCCGGGCTCGCCGACGGGCGCCATTTCATCGCCATGGACGCGCCGCCCGAAAAGGAAAATTGCGGGCCGTTCATCCACGTCGCGGGGGTATTTGCGGCGGCAGGCGTGCATGTTCCCGCGATCCGCGCGCAGGACGCGGCAAGCGGGTTCCTGCTGCTGGAAGACCTCGGCAATACGACTTTTCTTGATTTTTTCGGGGAAAACGACCCGCAGGGCCCCTACGCTGCGGCCACGGATGCCCTGATCCGCATCCAACAAGCGAGCCGGCCCGGCGTCCTCCCCGAATACGATCGCGCGCTGCTGGAGCGCGAGCTGCGGCTGTTTCCGGACTGGTACATCGCCCGGGAGCTGGGGCGCGGCCTGGCCCCGCGCGAGCAGGCAGTGCTGGAGGCGGCGTTCGCGGCGCTCCTTGCCAACAACCTCGCGCAGCCGAAGGTCTTCGTGCACCGCGACTACCATTCCCGCAACCTGATGGTTTGCGAGCCGCTGCCGGGGATCCTCGACTTCCAGGATGCCGTCTACGGCCCGGTCACCTACGACCTGGTGTCCCTGCTGCGCGACGCCTACGTCGGCTGGGAGGAGGCGCAGGTGCTCGACTGGGCCGTCCGCTACTGGGACAAGGCGCGCAAGGCGGGCCTTCCGGTGCGCGCGGATTTCGCCGAGTTCTATCGCGATTTCGAGTGGATGGGCGCGCAGCGCCAGCTCAAGGTGGTCGGCATCTTCGCGCGCCTGTGCCATCGCGACGGCAAGCGGCGCTACCTGGCCGACATTCCGCGCGTCCTGGGCTACCTGCTCGCCACCTGCCGGCGCTACCGCGAACTGGCCCCGCTCGCGCAGCTGCTCGATACACTGGCCTCGCCATGAAAGCCATGATCCTCGCCGCCGGCCGGGGCGAGCGGCTGCGCCCGCTCACCGATTCGATCCCGAAGCCGCTGGTCGAGGTCGCCGGCCGGACGCTGCTCGGGCGTCACCTGGAAAATCTCGCGTGCGCCGGCTTCCGCGAAACGGTGATCAACGTTTCGCACCTGGCGGAAAAAATCATCGCCCGCTTCGGCGACGGCTCGCAGGCGGGGCTGAAAATCGAATGGTCGCGCGAAGCCGAGGCGCTGGAGACCGCCGGCGGCATCGCCCTGGCGCGCGCGCTGCTCGGCCCGGACCCCTTCCTGCTGGTGAACGCCGACATCTGGTGCGACTACGATCTGTCGAGATTGAGGAACTTCGCGCTGGGTGCGCGCCTTTCACACCTGGTTCTGGTGCCGAATCCGCCGCAGCACCCGGCCGGCGACTTTTCTCTGGCGGACGGCGTCGTCGGCAACGGCCCGCCGCCGCGCTACACTTATGCGGGCATTGCGGTGATATCGCCGCAACTGGTCGCCGGCGTCGCCGACGGCCGCAAGGCGCAGCTGGCGCCGCTATGGCGCGCGGCCGCGGAACGCGGCGAAGTCACGGGTGAACTGCATGAAGGGCAATGGAGCGACGTCGGCACCCCGGAGCGCCTTTCTGCGCTGGAAGCACGGCTGAAAAAACCATGAAACCGAACGATCTCGATCCGATTCTCCACGGCGCACGCCGCGCCCGCCTCGCGCAGGCGATGCAGGGCGGCATCGCGGTACTGCCGACCGCGCCCGAGCGCATCCGCAACCGCGACACGCACTACCCCTACCGCTTCGACAGCCATTTCTATTACCTCAGCGGTTTTCCGGAGCCCGAGGCCGTGCTGCTGATCGTCGCCGGCCCGCAGCCGCGCAGCCTGCTCTTCTGCCGCGAGAAAAACGAAGAGCGTGAGACCTGGGACGGCTTCCGCTTCGGGCCGCAGGGCGCGCGCGAGCGCTTCGGCTTCGACGAGGCCTACCCGATCTCGGAACTGGATGCGAAAGTCGCCGCGCTGCTCGGCGACCAGCCGGCGCTCTACTACCCGGTTGGCGCGGACGCGGAGTGGGACGCGCGCGCCATGGGCTGGCTGAACGCGGTACGCGCCAACGCGCGCGCCGGCGTCGGCGCGCCCGAGCGCGTGCAGGACGTGCGCGCCCTGGTGGATGAAATGCGGCTGGTGAAGGATGCGCATGAGCTGAACGTCATGCGGCGGGCGGCGGCGATATCGGCCGTCGCGCACCAGCGCGCGGTCAGGGCCGCGCGCCCGGGACGCTACGAGTACGAGCTGGAAGCCGAACTGCTGCACGAATTCCGCCGCAGCGGCGCCGAATTCCCGGCTTACTGGCCGATCGTCGCGGGCGGCGCCAACGCCTGCGTGTTGCACTACGTGTCGAACGACGCCGTGCTGCGCGACGGCGACCTGGTGCTGATCGACGCCGGCTGCGAGCTCGCCGGCTATGCTTCGGACATCACGCGCTGTTTTCCGGTGGGCGCGCGCTTCTCCGCCGCGCAGCGCGAGGTCTATGAACTGGTGCTCGCGGCGCAGGCCGCGGCGATCGCCAAGGTGCGCGCGGGCACCGCCTGGAACGAACCGCACGACGCGGCGGTGCGCGTGCTCGCGCAGGGCATGCTCGATCTCAAGCTGCTCTCCGGAAATCTCGACGAAGTGCTGGAGAAGGAATCCTACAAGCGCTTCTACATGCACCGCACCGGCCACTGGCTGGGCCTGGACGTGCACGACGCCGGCGACTACAAGCGCGCCGGCAAGTGGCGCACGCTCGCGCCGGGGATGGTGCTCACGGTCGAGCCCGGCCTGTACATCCGCGCGGCGGACGACGTGCCCGAGCGTCTGCGCGGCATCGGCGTGCGCATCGAGGACGATGTGCTCGTCACCGAGAAGGGCTGCGAGGTGCTCACCGCCGCCACTCCCAAGAGCATCGCCGACATCGAGGCGCTCAAGCGCGATGCCGGTTGAGGGCCTGCCGGTCGATGTCCTTGTCCGGGGAGCCGGGCCGGTAGGCTGCGTACTTGCGCTTGCCTTGCTGGAATCCGGAAAATCCGTCGCCGTACAGGGAAGGAGAACGAATGCGGAAAACCTTCCTCTTCCGTTGAGGCCCATCGCCCTTTCCCATGCCAGCCGCCTGATCCTCGAGCGCGTCGGCGCGTGGCGGAGGCTCGCGCCGACGCCGATCGAGACGATCCATATTTCGCAGCAGGGCGCTTTCGGCCGTACCCGCCTGAGTGCCGCCGACGCCGGCGTCCCGGCCCTCGGGTATGTCGTGGACTACGAGTCCCTGCTGAACGCCCTTCTCGCCCGGCTCGACATTTCCGGAATTCGAATCCGGCAGGAACCGGCGGCAGCGCCGCTCGTCGTCCACTCCGAAGGAACGGCGAGCGAGCTGCAGGAAAAGAGCTACCGCCAGGAAGCGATCGTTGCGCTCGTCACCAGCAGGCCGGCGGCCGCGGGCACGGCCTGGGAGCGCTTCACCCCGGAGGGGCCGCTCGCGCTGCTGCCGCTCGGGGGACGCTACTGCGTGGTGTGGGGCATGGCGCCCGGGCGGGCGCAGGAACTGTGCGATGCGCCAGAAGCGGATTTCCTCGCCGCGCTCGCGCGTGCCTTCGGGCGGCGCGCCGGGGAATTTACCGCGGCCGGCGAGCGCAGCCGTGCGCCGCTCGGGCTGCGCGTGCGGCCTTCGCGGGTCGGCGTGCGCGAGGCCTACGTCGGCAACGCCGCGCAAACCCTGCACCCGGTCGCCGGCCAGGGATTGAATCTCGGCTTGCGCGACGCCTGGGATCTGGCGCAAGTCTTGCGCGACGCGCAAGACCCGGGCGAAGCCGGAGTGCTGGCGCGCTTTGCGGCGATGCGCCGGCTCGACGCCATGGCGACCGTGCGGGTGACGGATTTTCTCGCGGGCGCTTTTCTCGGCGCGAACCCGCTCGCCGGATTGATGCGAGGAATTGGATTAACTGCCTTGGACACTTGCTTGCCGGTACGGCGCTTTTTTGCGCGCCGCATGATTTACGGGACCTCGGCCCTGCCCTGAGAATTGCGGCGCGATTCGCGATGTGCAATGGTGTTTGAAAAATGCAACAGGGCCGATGTTTTTCCACGGCGGAACGCGCTAGAATTCGCTCCCCTCGCATAACCTCCACACACCCGTACTGATGCAACTCGGCGCGCAGGATTTACAAATGCGCATTGGTGCGCATGTGCTGCGCAACGGCCTGTTCGTTGCCCCGATGGCGGGCGTCACCGACCAACCCTTCCGCACGCTCTGCCGGCGCTTCGGTGCCGGCCTCGCCGTCTCCGAGATGGTGTCCTCGCGGCCGGAACTGCGCAGTACCCGCAAATCCCGCCTGCGCCTGGAGCATCGCGGCGAGGCGAGCCCCGTTTCGGTGCAGATCGCCGGCGCCGACCCGGCGATGATGGCGGACGCGGCCCGCTTCAATGCGGCCGAGGGCGCCCAGATCATCGATATCAACATGGGCTGCCCGGCGAAGAAGGTCTGCAATGTCGCCGCCGGCTCGGCGCTGCTGTCCGACGAGCTGCTGGTGGCGCGGATTCTGGAAGCCGTGGTCGCTGCGGTGGACGTCCCCGTTACGCTGAAGATCCGCACCGGCCCCAGCCCTGAGTCGAAGAACGCGCTGCGCATCGCGAGGATCGCCGAGGCATCGGGCGTGCGGCTGCTCGCGGTCCACGGCCGCACCCGCGCCTGCGGTTTCCGCGGCGAAGCCGAGTTCGAGACGGTGGCCGAGGTAAAAGCCGGCGTGCGCATCCCGGTAATCGCCAATGGCGACATCGCCACGCCCGAAGAGGCGAGGCGCGTGCTCGCGCTCACCCGCGCCGATGGCATCATGATCGGCCGCGCGGCACATGGCCGTCCCTGGATTTTCAGGGAATTTTTATATTTTTTAAATGAAGGAAAAAAACTTCCGCCCCCGGCGGCGCCAGAAATGCGGTCGGTGGTGCTCGAGCATCTCGAAGGCATCTATTCGCTGTACGGCGAAGAACTCGGCCTGCGCATCGCGCGCAAGCACATCGGCTGGTATACGCGCAGCCTGCCTGGCGGCGAAGCCTTCCGCCGCGAGGCAAACGCGATCGAATCCGCTGCTGCGCAGTTCGCCGCTGTCGGCCGTTTCTTTGACGGGCTCAACGACGAGGCAGGGACCCTGTCGTCCCTCCACAGATGAGCCGCAACACCGAACTCGCCGACGCGGTGAAGCGCTCCCTGGAGCGCTATTTCAGGGACATGGACGGCGAGCAGCCGACCGCCATCTACGACATGGTGCTGAAGAACATCGAACGGCCGCTGATCGAGACGGTGCTCGGCAAGGCGGCGGGCAACCAGAGCGCCGCCGCCGCCATGCTCGGCATCGATCGCAACACCCTGCGCAAGAAAATCCAGCAGCTGCGGATCAAGGCGTGAAAGTCGTACGGGCGCTCATCAGCGTCTCGGACAAGTCGGGGGTGTTGGAACTCGCGCGCGCCCTCGCCGCGCTCGGCGTGCAGATCCTTTCCACCGGCGGCACCGCCAAACTCCTCGAAAAGGACGGCATCCGCGTCACCGAGGTGTCGGCGCACACCGGTTTCCCGGAGATGCTCGACGGCCGGGTGAAAACCCTGCACCCGAAAATCCACGGTGGCCTGCTGGCGCGGCGCGGCCTTCCGGCGCACATGGCTTCGCTGAAGGAACACGGCATCGCCCCCATCGACCTGCTGGTGGTGAATCTCTATCCGTTCGAAGCCACGGTGGCGAAGCCGGGCTGCACGTTGGAGGAAGCGATCGAGAACATCGACATCGGCGGGCCGGCTATGGTGCGTTCCGCGGCGAAGAACTGGAAGGACGTGGCGGTGCTCACCGACGCCTCGCAATACGCAGGAGTGATGGGGGAATTGAAGCGCGACGGCAAGATTGGCGAGGCGACGCGCTTTTCCCTGGCGGTAGCGGCCTTCAACCGCATCAGCAGCTATGACGCCGCGATCAGCGACTACCTTTCGTCCCTGCAGCCGGACGGCAGCCGCAGCGAGTTCCCGGCGCAGAGCAACGGCCGCTTCGTCAAGCTGCAGGATCTGCGCTATGGCGAGAATCCGCACCAGAACGCCGCGTTCTACCGGGACCTGTACCCCGCGCCCGGCTCGCTGGTCACGGCGAAGCAGCTGCAGGGCAAGGAGCTCTCGTACAACAATATCGCGGATGCCGACGCCGCCTGGGAATGCGTGAAGAGCTTCGAGGTTCCCGCCTGCGTGATCGTCAAGCACGCCAATCCCTGCGGCGCGGCGGTTGCCGGCAGCGCGGCCGAGGCCTATGCGAAAGCCTTCAAGACCGACCCTACCTCCGCCTACGGTGGCATCATCGCCTTCAATACCGCGGTCGACGGCGCGGCGGCGCGACAGGTGGTGAAGCAGTTCGTCGAAGTGCTGCTCGCGCCAGCCTACAGCGACGAGGCGCTCGAGATCTTCGCCGCGAAGGCCAACACGCGCGTGCTGCAGATTCCGCTCGACGGCGTGAAGCGCGATGGCGGGACTGCATGGGATCGCGGCCGCAACGCGCACGACGCGAAACGCGTCGGCTCCGGCCTGCTGATCCAGAGCGCCGACAACCGCGAACTCGCGCGCGGCGAACCGAAGGTCGCGACGAAGAAACAGCCGACGGCGGCGCAGCTCGACGACCTGCTGTTCGCCTGGAAGGTCGCGAAGTACGTCAAGTCGAACGCCATCGTGTTCTGCAGGGACGGCGCCACGGTCGGTGTCGGCGCCGGCCAGATGAGCCGCATCGACAGCGCGCGCATCGCCGTGATCAAGGCGCAGAACGCCGGCCTTGAACTGAAGAACGCGGTCGTCGCCTCGGACGCTTTTTTTCCGTTCCGCGACGGCCTGGACGCGGTGATCGATGCCGGCGCCGCGGCGGTGATCCAGCCCGGCGGCAGCGTGCGCGACGACGAAGTGATTGCCGCCGCCGACGAGCGCGGCATCGCCATGGTATTCACCGGCGTACGGCACTTCCGCCATTGAAAATGCACGCTTACATACCTCGCACCGTGCTCGCACGGCGCTGAACTCCGGAACGGGCAATGAAATTACTGGTCATCGGTTCCGGCGGACGCGAACACGCCATGGCGTGGAAGCTGGCGCAAAGCCCGAAGGTGCAGAAAGTGTTCGTCGCGCCGGGCAACGGCGGGACCGGCACCGAGAACGGTCTGGAGAACGTGGGTATTGCTTCCGTTGCGGAATTGATCGCCTTTGCGAAAAAAGAACAGATCTACCTGACGGTGGTCGGCCCCGAGGCCCCGCTTGCCGCCGGCATCGTCGACGCTTTCCAGGAAGCCGGCCTGAAGATTTTCGGCCCGCTGCGCGCCGCGGCGCAGCTCGAGGCCTCGAAGGATTACGCCAAGCAGTTCATGGTCCGCCACGGCCTGCCGACGGCCAGGCACGCGACGTTCACGGACGCCGTGCAAGCCAAGGCCTATGTCGACAGGCAGGGCGCGCCGATCGTCATCAAGGCCGATGGCCTCGCCGCCGGCAAGGGCGTGGTCGTGGCATCGACGGCGGAGGAGGCAAAAACCGCGATCGACCTGATGCTGGTGCAGAACAAGCTCGGCGACGCGGGCGGGCGCGTCGTAGTGGAGGAATTCCTGGAAGGCGAGGAGGCGAGCTTCATCGTCATGGCGGACGGTGCGCACGCGCTGCCGCTCGCCACCAGCCAGGACCACAAGCGCCTGAAGGATGGCGACCAGGGCCCGAACACCGGCGGCATGGGCGCCTACTCTCCGGCGCCGGTGGTGACGCCGCAGCTGCACGCGCGCGTGATGCGCGAGATCATCCAGCCGGCGATCGCCGGCATGGCGAAGGACGGCACGCCCTACGTCGGGTTCCTTTATGCAGGCCTGATGATCGACAAGGCGGGCAACCCGAAAACGCTGGAATTCAATTGCCGCCTGGGCGACCCCGAGACGCAGCCGATCATCCTGCGCATGAAATCCGACCTGCTCGGGCTGGTCGAACACGCGCTCGAAGGCACGCTGGACCGCGCCTCGGTCGACTGGGACCGCCGCTCGGCGCTGGGCGTGGTGCTGGCGGCCGGCGGCTACCCCGACGAACCGCGCAAGGGCGACGACATCACCGGACTGCCCAAGGCGACGGATGATTGCCGCGTGTTCCACGCCGGCACAAGGCTGGAGGGCAAACGCGTTCTCACCAACGGCGGACGGGTGCTCTGCGTCACTGCGCTCGGCGATTCGCTGAAGATGGCGCGCGTGCGGGCCTACGAAGCGGCCGACGCCATCCGCTTCGAGGGCATGCAACTGAGAAAAGACATCGGCCATCGCGCGCTGAAAAAGGGCTGAGCGCCTGGATACCCGTCCCGTCCGCGACTACCTCACCGCGCTGCAGGCGCGCATCGTCGCCGCGCTCGAACTGCTCGACGGCATGCCCTTCTCCGCCGACCGCTGGGAGCGCGCCGAGGGCGGCGGCGGCTCGACCTGCTACCTGGAAGAAGGCAAGCTCTTCGAGCGCGGCGGCGTCGGCTTCTCGCATGTGTCCGGCAGCAAGCTGCCGCCCAGCGCCTCGGCCTCGCGTCCGCAGCTCGCCGGGCAGCGCTACGAGGCCATGGGCGTCTCGGTGGTCCTGCATCCGCGCAATCCCTACTGCCCCACCGTCCACCTGAACGTGCGCTTCTTTTCCTCCGGCGAGACCTGGTGGTTCGGCGGCGGCATGGACCTGACGCCATGCTACGGCTTCGAGGAAGACGCGAAGCACTTCCACGCCGCCTGCAAACGCGCGCTGGAGCCTTACGGCGCGGACCGCGGGGTTGACCTGTACGCGCGCTACAAGAAGTGGTGCGACGAGTATTTTTTCCTCAAGCACCGCAACGAAGCGCGCGGCGTCGGCGGCATCTTCTTCGACGATCTGGCTGAACCCGATTTCGAGACCGCGTTCGCACTGGTCCGCTCGGTGGGCGACCACTTCATCACCGCCTACGCGCCCATCGTCGAGCGCCGCCGCGCCGTACCGTACGGCGGCGCCGAGCGCGCCTTCCAGGCCTACCGGCGCGGGCGCTACGTGGAATTCAATCTGGTCTACGACCGCGGCACCCTGTTCGGCCTGCAATCCGGCGGCCGCACCGAGTCGATCCTGATGTCGATGCCGCCCGCCGTCACCTGGCGCTACGGCTGGACGCCCGCCCCCGGCTCGCCCGAGGCGAAGCTCTACACGGATTTCCTGAAACCGCGCGACTGGGTTTGACGGTCAATCCGCCTTCGCGCCTGACGCCTTCACCACGGGCGCCCACTTGGCGATTTCGCTTTTCACGAAGGCGCCGAACTGCTCGGGCGTCATCGGGATGAAGCGTGCGCCCTCCGATGTGAGGCGCGCGGTGATTTCCTTCGATTGCATGAAATTCCGCGTCTCGGCGTTCAGACGGTTGACGATGTCGGACGGCGTCCCTGCGGGGGCGAAGAGGCCGACCCAGTTGTTGACGACAAAGCCCGGCAGAGTTTCGGCGACGGTGGGCAGTTCGGGCGTGGCGGCGGCACGCGCGGTTCCAGTCGTGGCGAGGGCGCGCAGTTTTCCCGACTTGGTGTACGGCAGGACCGTCGGCATGGTGGCGAAGATGAGCGTGGTCTGCCCGGCCAGCAGGTCGGTGATCGCGGGCACGTTGCCTTTGTAGGGCACGTGCACCATGTCCACCTTCGCCATCGTCTTGAACAATTCTCCGGCAAGGTGGCTCGCGGTACCCGCGCCGGCGGAGGCGTAGGTAAGTTCGCCGGGCTTCGTGCGCGCATAGGCGATCAGCTCGGCGACGTTCTGTACCGGAACCGACGGGTGCACGGCGAGCAGGCCTTCGGCATCGAGGGCGAGCGCGATCGGCGCGAAGTCGCGCAGCGGGTCGTAGGGCAGCTTCGAAAACAGGCTGACATTGACCGCGTGCGTGCCGATGCTGCCCATCACCAGCGTGTAGCCGTCCGGCGCCGATTTCGCCACCATCTCCGCGGCGATGTTGCCGCCCGCGCCGGTACGGTTCTCGACCAGCACCGGCTGGCCCCAGGCCTCGGTCCAGCGGCTGCCGATCAGCCGCGCATAGAGGTCGGCAATGCCGCCGACCGGAAACGGAACGATGATCCGGATGGGCTTTGCCGGATAGGTTTGCGCGAATACGGAGGACGAGAGAAGAAAAACGGCCAGCAGGCGGAGAAGAAAATCCCTCAAGGCAATTCCCCTGCGCGGCGGAAGTGCTTTTGCGCCTCGGCCGTGCGCCCTTCGCGCTCGGCGAGCCGGGCCAACTCGAGGTGCGCCACGCGCGACGGGCCGAACGACAGGCTGGCTTCCAGGTAATTCTGCGCCTTGCCCCAGAGTTCCGCCGCCACGCATAGCGTTCCTAGCGTGGCGAGCAGCTGCGGATCCTCCGCGTGCTCGCGCAGCCAGCGCTCCGCCCGCTCGATGCGGGCGCGCGCCTCGTCCTGCGTTTTCCGGCTGTCCAGCTTGCGCACATCGCCGTAGAGAAGCACCAGCGCGCCGTTCCATTCCTCGGCGAGGCTGCGCTCGATCAGCTCGCGGGCGAGGGCCGCCTCGCCCAGCGCCAGCGCGCGCCGCGCCGCCGCCGCCGCGACGCGCGGGTGCGCCTGGTCGGCCGCGGGGATGCGCCGCAGGCGCGCTTCCAGCGAGCCGCGGTCGCCCGAGTCGCGCGCCAGCAGTTCGATGTAGGCCTGCACGCGGTGCTCCTCGGCGATCGCCGGCGGGATCGCGCCGCGCTTGGCGAGCAGAGCGGCAAGCCTGAGAACCTCCTCCCAGTTCTGCGCCCCACGCTCGGCGCGCAGCTGCATGCGCGCGGCGGCGATGTGCCTCGGCCCGGTGCCGTGCAGGCTCCTCAATGCATTGCGCGCGCCGACGAAATCGCGCTCCTCGAGCAGCAGCTCCGCCTGCGTCAGCAGGCGTGCCGCGTGCAGCGTCTCGCCCGCGGCGCCGGCGCGCTCTAGCCACTGGTCGCGGCGCTCGAACTCGCGCAGCTGGTGCGCGGCGCGCGCCGCGATGAGCGCCGCCAGACCGGGCGCGGCGCCCGCCTCCCAGGCAAGCGCGGCTTCCTTCTCGGCGCGCGCAAAACGCCCCTCGAAGTGGCATTGCAGCGCCGCCGTCAGCGCGCTCTGCGCGTGCTCGCGCTTGCGCCGCTCCCGGAATGCCCGCACCTGCGCCGGCAGCGCCAGCGTGTGGCCGACCAGCCGCGCCGCGAAGTAGGCGACGGCGAACGCCGCCGCCAGCGACAGTACGAACAGCAGCAGCGAGGCCTCGATCCGCCACGGCGGATAGATGAACAGGACGTAGCCGTCGCCGACGCGCCCGGCGAGCGCGAGCGCGACCGCCGCGGCGAACACCGCCACCAGCCAGAACAGCGCTCGCATCACGCGCTTCCCGACAGCGCTCGCATCACGCGCTTCTCACGACCCGCTGCGCTCGCGGCGCGCCTTGAAGCTGCGCACCGCTTCGAGACTGTCGGTGATCGACGGCGGCTCGAAGCTGATCGAGGCGGAGGAGAGCTGCTTCAACTGCGCCAGCGCGCTCTGCGAGCCCCTCGCGCGGGCGTCGAAGTAGCGCTGTATCCAGTTTTGCGCGACGCGCAGGTCCTCGCGGTAGCCCGCCTCGTCGCGCGTCAGCAGCGCGAGGCGGGCATTCAGCAGCCGCAGCTTGAGATTTTCGCGCAGGAACCAGGCCTGCTGCGGCGGCAGCAGCGGCGGCTCGGGCGCATCGACCCTGCGCACCACGACGAGCTGGCGCAATTCCTTCCAGACTTCGCCGCCCAGGCGCGCGAAAAAACCGTCCTCGGGCGGCGGTGCGGACATCGCCGCCTTTCCGGCGGCGGGGCGCTCGACGCGCTCGTCGAAGGCCAGCGGCAGCGCGTCCACCGAAGACACCAGGCGGTCGAGCGCCAGCGACAGGCCGGGCACGTCCAGCGCCGGCAGCGACTTCAGGCGGTCGATATCCCGGACGAGCGCCCGGCGCACCGGCAGGAACTGCGGCCGGTCGACGCGCGACAGGCGGCTCTCCGCCAGCTGCAGGGCGAGCAGCGCCGCGCGCACGTTGCCCGAGAGCTGCAGCTGCTGCTGGGCGATCGCCAGCACCTGCTCGATTTCCGCCAGCTGCCATTCGTCGCGGTTGCGCGCCAGTTCCTGGTAGAGCGCCTCCAGCGCGACCTGCTGGTTCTGCGAGTCGGCGAGTCGGTTCTCCAGCGCGCCGATCTTCGCCTGCGCGTCGCGCAGCGATTCCATCGCCTGGCGCCCCAGCGTGCGCGCCTCGCGGCTCTCGCCTTCGATGTCGTGCAGGCGCTTTGCGAGCTCCTCCTGCGTCGCGCCGATGCGGCCGCGGGTATCGAACCAGAGCGCGGCAACGATGACTGCAAGCACCACCAGCGCGACGGCGAATATGCGCTGCCGCGCGCGCGAAACGGAGGTATTCGCCGGAACCGGGTCCATACGCCGAGTTTTATCCCGCGCCGCCGAAGTATGCAACCAGCGCCGCCGCCATCTCCGCGTCGCGCGGCCCGGCGACAATCGGCCGTCCCCAGCCGCGGCGCGCCGCCTCGTCCGCCACGCGGGCATGCGGGACGAAGAGGGGGATTGCCGACAGGCGCGCGGCCGCCCCGTCGCCCAGCATCTCGACGAAGTTCGCCAGTCCCTCGGCCGAGGACAGGGTGACCGCGTCGACGCCGGTCGCCCAGGCGCCGCGCAGCGCCTCGCCCGCGTCGGGCCGCACCCGCCTGTAGCAGGGTGCGTACTCGACGCCCGCACCGCGCGCCGCGAGCGTATCGCCGAGCATCTGGCGTCCGCCGTCGCCGCGGAAAATCACCACCCGCTTGCCCCGCATCGCGGCGAATCCGGGCAGCGCCAGCAGCGCCTCGCTGTCGGATTGCGACGGCGGCGCGATCACCTGCGCGAATCCCCCCGCCTGCAGTTCCTCCCGGCTGCCCTGGCCCACCGTGGCAACGGCGAGGCGCGCCGGCCAGGGCCTGTCGCCAAGCAGCGCCAATGCTTTTCGCACCGCATTCCTGCTGACAAAGATGGCGATGTCGAAATCATCGAGCCTGTCGGCGATCGCGAAGAAGGGCGCCGGATCCTCGAGATCCCGGATTTCAATCACGGGAATGCGCAGCGCTTCGCCGCCCGCCTCGCGGATCAGGCGCGCGAGCCCTTCCGCCTGCGCCTGGGGGCGCGTTACCACCACGCGTCGGCCGGAAAGAGGCGCGGTCAGCGGCTTCATTGCGCCAGCGCGGCAAGAATTTCCGCGGCGCCCCGTTCGCGCAAGAGGTCCGCCACGCGCAGGCCGAGCGCCTCGGCGGCACGCGGATCGCCCTCGCCTTCCGCGCGCGCGCTGCGCTTGCCGTCGGGTGATGCCACCAGCGCGCGCAGCCGCATCCTGCCGTCGGCGATTTCGGCGTACGCGCCCAGCGGGATCGTGCAGCTGCCGCCGAGCGCGCGGTTCACCTCGCGCTCGGCGAGCACGCAGGCGCTGGAATTGGCGTCGTTCAAGGGAGCGAGAATCTTCAGCAGGTCCGCGCGCGCCGCGAGGCATTCGACGCCGAGCGCCGCCTGCCCCGCGGCGGGCAGGCTTTCCTCGACCGAGAGGTGGCTGCGGATGCGGCCGGCAAGCCCGAGGCGCTTCAGGCCCGCCGCGGCCAGCACGATCGCCACGTACTCCCCGCGGTCGAGCTTGGCGATGCGCGTATCGACGTTGCCGCGCAGCGGCCGTATTTCGAGCCCCGGATGGCGCGCCGCGATCTGTGCCTGCCGGCGCAGGCTGGAGGTGCCGACCACCGCTCGCGCGGGCAGCGCGGCGAGGTTTTGATAGGCCGGCGAGACGAAGGCATCGCGCGGGTCCTCGCGCTCGAGGATCGCCGCAAGGGCGAAGCCCGGCGGCAGGTCCGCCGGCACGTCCTTCATCGAATGCACGGCAATCTCGGCGCGCCCCTCGGCAAGCGCGGTCTCCAGCTCCTTGACGAAGAGTCCCTTGCCGCCCTCCTTGGCGAGGGAGACTTCCAGCAGCTCGTCGCCGCGCGTGGACAGCGGGACCAGCGACACACGCAGGCCGCCGTGCAGCGCGTCAGGCGCGCGGTACAGCGCCTCTAGGCGCTCCTTCACGTGCTCCGCCTGCCACAGCGCGAGCCGGCTGCGGCGCGTGGCGATCCTGACCTGCCCCGGGGCGCCGGTCATTCCCTTGCTTCCGGCAGCACGCTTTTCACTGCCGGCCATTGGCGCCGGCTCACCGGCAGCCGCTCGGGCGTTCCCTCCAGCACCACGTTCCAGTGCGGCTCCTCCTCGCCGCTGCCCGCAGCGCGCTCGAAGCCGCGGATTGCCGCGCGCGCCACCAGGCAGTTGCGGTGCACGCGAATGAAGCGCTCGGCGAACTCGCGTTCGATGGCGACCAGCGGCTCTTCGATCAGATGCTCGCCCGCCTTGGTGCGCAGGGTCACGTATTTGAGCTCCGCCTTCAGGAACAGCACCTCGCCCACCGGCACCAGGACGATGCGGTTCCTCTCCGCCACCGAAAAGAACTCGCGCGCACCCGTCGCGGCGCGCTCCAGCTGCTCGATCCGCTCGCGGCCCGCGGCCGGGACTGCGGCGAGCGCCTTCTTGAGAGCGGCGGCCAGCCGCTCGGCGCGCACCGGCTTCATCAGGTAGTCGAGCGCGTTCAGCTCGAAGGCTTCGACCGCGTGGCGGTCGTGCGCAGTGACGAAAATGATCGCCGGCGCGTTCTCCAGCGCGCAGAGGTGGCGCGCCAGCTCGATGCCGCCCATGCCGGGCATCTGGATATCGAGCAGCAGCACCTGCGCCCCGCTCCCCGGCAGCCGGTCGATCACTTCGAGTCCGCCGGCCGCCTCGCCCACCACCGCGCAAGGGAGCTCGCCGCGGATATCGGCGAGCAGTTCCTTCAGCCGCCCGCGCGCCAGGGCCTCGTCGTCGGCGATGAAGATGCGCAGTTCGCTCATCCGCGGCCCCTGTACGGAATCTCGATCTCGACCCGGTAGCGCGCGCCCTCGACACGGGAATCCAGGCGCGCCTCGTCGTCGAAGAACAGCATCAGGCGCTCGCGGATGTTGTCGAGCGCCATGTGGTTGCCCGCCCGGCCGCCGGCGCCCGCCGCATGCCAGGGATTCTCGATTGCCGCCAGCACCCGGTCGCCGCGGCGTTCGATGCGCACCATCACGTCGCCGATGCCGGTGCCCGGCTCCACGCCGTGGTAGATCGCGTTTTCCACCAGCGGCTGCAGCACCAGCGGCGGCAGCATCGCGTCCATCGGCGCGTTGTCCAGCTCCCAGGACATGCGCAGCCGCTCGCCCAGGCGCAGCTGCTCGATGGCGGCGTAGCGCTCGATCAGCGCGATCTCGTCGGCGAGCCGCACCAGGCTGCGCCCGTCGGACATCAGGGCGCGAAACAGGTCCGACAGATCTTCCAGCGTCTGCTCGGCGCGCTTGGGATCGCGCCGGATCAGGCCCAGCACCGCGTTCAGGCTGTTGAACAGGAAGTGCGGGCGGATGCGCGCCTGCAGCGCCTGCAGGCGCGCCTCGGCAAGCGCCGGCGAATAAGCCTTCATGTGCAGCCGCAGGTAGATCAGCACCACGGCGGCACAGGTCCCGGCAAGCACCAGTGTCCGCAACAGGCTGGCGGCGGCGAATTCGGCGAAGAGCGCATGCGTTCCCGCGGCGAGCGCCAGCACGAGCGCGATCACCACCGCCGAACCCTGCCAGTAGGGCATGCGCACCAGCCGCGGCGACGCGGCATAGAGCACGACCAGGCTCGCGACCAGGGGCGGCTCGAGCAACGCGGCGTTGCCGACAAAAACGGCAAGCGTCCTCGTCCAGTCGCGCTCGGCGAGCAGCGCCGCCACCGCCGCGAGCAGATTCACGACGATCAGCACGCGCGCCGTGACCCCGAGGTTGCGAAAATCGGGAAGGGCGTCGGCCTGCGGGTTTTGCCTTATACTGGCCATTGTTAGCGAGCGGTGTTCAACCGCATTCTATTCTGTATGGCTCCTCCAGTGCCCAAGCGCCGGCCCAGCAGCAGCAAGAGCATAAAAGCGAAGACGTGGTCCGGAAGATTTTCCGAACCCGTCGACCAGCTGGTGCAGCGCTTCACGGCCTCGATCTCGTTCGACCGGCGGCTGGCGACGCACGACATCAAGGGCTCGCTCGCGCACGCGCGCATGCTCGCGGCCTGCGGGGTGATCGGGCGCGCGGACCTGAAGGCGATCGAGGGCGGGCTGGCGAAGGTCCGCGCCGAGATCCGGGCGGGGAAGTTCGCCTGGTCGATCGCCGACGAGGACGTGCATTCGAGCATCGAGCGGCGCCTGACCGAGCTCGCCGGCAGCGCCGGCAAGCGGCTGCACACCGCGCGCTCCAGGAACGACCAGGTGGCTACAGACCTGCGGCTGTGGCTGCGCGACGAAATCGACGAAATCGCCAAGCGGCTCGCCGCGCTTGAAGAAGCGCTGCTCGCGCAGGCGGCGCGCCATGCCTCGCTGGTGATGCCCGGGTTCACGCACCTGCAGGTCGCGCAGCCGGTGACCTTCGGCCACCACCTGCTCGCCTACGCGGCGATGCTCGAACGCGACCGGGCGCGGCTCGCCGACTGCCGCAGGCGCGTCAACGTGCTGCCGCTGGGTGCGGCGGCGCTGGCCGGCACCACCTTCCCCATCGACCGCGAAAAAGTCGCACGCGAGCTGGGCTTCGACGGCGTGGCCGGGAATTCGATGGACGCCGTTTCGGACCGCGACTTCGCCATCGAATTCGCCGCCTGCGCCGCCCTCGCGATGGTGCACCTGTCGCGCTTTGCCGAGGAGCTGGTCCTCTGGATGAGTCCGCGCTTCGGCTTCGTCAGGATCCCCGACCGCTTCTGCACCGGCAGCTCAATCATGCCGCAGAAGAAGAATCCGGACGTGCCCGAGCTGGTGCGCGGCAAGAGCGGCCGCGTCTTCGGCCACCTGGTCGCGCTGCTCACGCTGATGAAAGGCCAGCCGCTCGCGTACAACAAGGACAACCAGGAGGACAAGGAGCCGCTGTTCGATACCGTGGACACGCTCAAGGATTCGCTGGAAGTGTTCGCCGCCCTCGCCGCCGGCCTGCAGCCGCAGGCGAAGGCGATGCGCGCGGCCGCGCTCGAGGGCCACGCCACCGCCACCGACCTGGCGGATTACCTCGCGCGCAAGGGCGTGCCGTTCCGGGATGCGCACGAGGCGGTGGCGCGCGCGGTGCGCGCGGCGGACGCCGCGGGCTGCGACCTCGCCGAACTGCCGCTGAAGACCCTGAAGCGCTTTTCATTCGCCATCGGCGCCGACGTGTTCAAGTCGCTCACGCTCGAAGGATCCGTCGCAAGCCGCAACCATGCCGGCGGCACCGCGCCCGCGCAGGTAAAAGCAGCCATCGCGCTGGCGCGATCCAGATTGCCGCTGGCGCGATCCAGGTTGCCGCTGGCGCGATCGTTGTCGGCCAGCGCTCGAAAGCGCCGGCGCTAGGACATCGGTCATGGCCGATCCGCTCGAACTCCGGCAGATCGGAAAATACCCGGTCGAGCGCCACCTCGGCTCGGGGGCGACCTCCGAGGTCTACCTCTGCCACGACACCTTCGCCAAGCGCAGCGTCGCGGTGAAGCTGGTCTCCACCGCGCTGTTCAACGACCCGGAGCGCGGCAAGCTCTACAAGAAGCTGTTCGTTACCGAGGCCTCGCTCGCCGGCAAGCTCAAGCACCCGCACATCTGCCAGATCTACGACGCGGTGGCGGACGAAGACCTGCACTACATCGTGATGGAATACGTGGACGGCGGGACCCTCGAGAAATTCTGCGTCCCCGACCACCTGCTGCCGGTCGACAAGGCGGTGGAGATCGTCTTCAAGTGCACGCGCGCCCTGGAATTCGCGCACGAGATGGGCATCACCCACCGCGACATCAAGCCGGCCAACATCCTCTACGCCGGCGAGACCGACGTGAAGATCTCCGACTTCGGCGCGGCGCTGATCGCCAGCGGCGACTCGACCCAGATCTCCGCCATCGGCTCGCCCTCCTACATGTCGCCGCAGCAGGTCAAGGAGCACCCGCTCGATCACCGCACCGACATCTATTCGATGGGCGTGGTGATGTACCACCTGCTGGCCGGCAGGCTGCCGTTCCAGGCATCGAACAATTTCAGCCTGATCTACCAGATCACCAGCGTCGAGCCGCTGCCGCCCTCCTCCTACCGGCCCGAGATCCCGCAGGCGATCGACGCCATCGTGCGGCGCGCAATGGCCAAGGACCTGGAGAACCGCTACGCCGAATGGGAGGAGTTCTCGCTCGATCTCGCCGCGGTGTTCCGCGGCGAGCCGGCCAGCCGCAGCCCGTCCGCCGGCGACCAGCAGTTCGCCGATTCGGACAAGTTCGAGACGCTGCGCGCCCTGCCGTTCTTCGAGAACTTCTCGGACGCCGAGATCTGGGAGGTCGCGCGCATCTCCGCGTGGCGCCATGCGCACACGGGCGACGTGATCATGAAGGAAGGCGAACAGGGCGACTACTTCTGCCTGCTGGCCGACGGCCAGGTGAAGGTGACCAAGCGCAACAAGCTGCTGAACGTGCTGCGCGCGGGCGAGTGCTTCGGCGAGATGGCCTACCTGCAGAAAGGCGCGCACGTGCGCGGCGCCGACGTGACGGTGATGAGCGACTGCAAGATCGTCTCGGTGCCGACCGAGAAGCTGGCGCAGGCATCCGACGCCTGCCGGCACAAGTTCGACCGCGCCTTCATGGAGATCCTGGTCGAGCGGCTGACGATGGCCAACGTCCGTCTGTCGGGCGTCTGACTGCGTGGCGGGCGATTCCGTCATCATTGCCGGCGGCGGCATTGGCGGGCTGGCGACCGCCTTGACGCTGCACCAGATCGGCGTGCCCTGCGTTGTCTTCGAGTCTGTCCGGGACATGCGTCCGCTCGGTGTCGGCATCAACCTGCAACCCAACGCGGTGCGGGAACTCCAGGATCTCGGCATCACCGAGGATGATCTCGACCGCGCGGGATTGCCCGCCAGGGAATGGGCGCTGGTCGGGCTCAACGGCAATGACATCTATTCAGAGCCGCGCGGACGCCTCGCCGGATACCAATGGCCGCAATACGCGGTTCATCGCGGCCGGTTTCACGTGCTGCTGCATGAAAAACTCGTGGAACGGGCCGGTCCGGAAGCGGTAAGGCTCGGTCACCGCGTGACCGGGTACCGGAAGAATCCGGACGGAGGCGTCACCGCGATCGTGGAACGAGCCGACGGCCCGGCCTTCGAAGCGACTGGTCGGCTGCTCATCGGCGCCGACGGCATCCATTCGGCGGTCAGGGCGCAGATGCACCCCGGCCAGCCGCCGATCCACTGGGGCGGCGCGGTGATGTGGCGCGGCACCACCTGGGCGAAACCGATACGCACCGGCGCCTCCTTCGTCGGCCTGGGCACGCATCGCCAGCGGATGGTCTTCTATCCGATCTCCCATCCCGATCCGAAGACGGACCTGTCGATGATCAACTGGATCGCGGAGGTCACGATGGACAACAACGAGGGATGGAAGCAAAGCGGCTGGTTCCGGCAGGTCGGCACCGGAGAATTCGTCCATCATTTCAAGGACTGGATCTGGGACTGGCTCGATGTGCCGGCCCTGATCCGGCAGGCGGACACCGCCTTCGAAAACCCGATGATCGACCGCGATCCGGTGCCCACCTGGCAAGACGGCCCGGTGGCGCTGCTCGGCGATGCCGCTCATGCCATGTATCCGACCGGTTCCAACGGCGGCAGCCAGGCCATCGTCGATGCCCGCGTCCTGGGAGCCGCCATGGTCGAGCACGGGGCCACGCAGGAGGCGCTCGCCGCCTACGACGCCAAACTATGCGGCCCCGTTTCGCAGCTCGTCCTGCGCAATCGCGGCGCCGGGCCGTTCGGACTTCTCAATCTCGTCGACGAACGGTGCGGCGGCACGTTCGACAACATCGACGACGTGATCCCGTCGAAGGAACGCAACGAGTTCATGGCGGCGTACAAGGCCGCCGCGGGCTTTGCGATCGAAAACCTCAACCAGGCGCCACCGACGATCCAGACTGGCGCGCGGGCGCGCGCCGCGATCTAGGCCTGCTGCGCCGACCCCTGGAACAGCTTCTGCAGTTCGCCTGACTGGTACATCTCTTTGATGATGTCCGCGCCGCCGACGAACTCGCCGTTCACGTAGAGCTGGGGAATCGTCGGCCAGTTGGCGAAATCCTTGATGCCCTGGCGGATGTCCGGGTTCTCCAGCACGTTCACGCTGAAGAATTCATTCACGCCGCAGGCGTTGAGCGCCTGCACCGCGAGCGCCGAGAAGCCGCATTGCGGAAACTGCGGCGTGCCTTTCATGTAGAGCACCACGGGGTTGCCGGCAACCTGCTGTTTGATCTTTTCTTGAGTGTCCATGGTCGTCATTTTAGCTTTCCACCCGAGACGCGGGCAATGCCCGCCAGATCGGGCCAGGTTGTGATGGATTCAAGTCCCGCCGCCGCGAGCAGGTCCCTGACCGCTCTTTCCTGTCCCAAACCGTGTTCCAGCAGGAGCCAGCCCCCCGCGACGAGGTGTGCCGGTGCACCCCGCGCAATGTCCCTGATGGAGTCAAGGCCATCCGCTCCGCCTGCCAGCGCTCCGAGCGGTTCGAAGCGCAGCGCATCGAGATGTGGATCGCCGGCCGCGATGTACGGCGGGTTGGACACCACGAGGTCGAAGCGTTCCCCCGCGACCGGCGTGAACCAGCGGCCGTGGCGGAAATCGACATCGAGATTGAATTTGGCGGCATTGCGCTTGGCGGTCGCGAGGGCCGACAGGTCGGATTCCACCGCGACGACCCTGGTTTGGGGACTCTTGGATTTGGCGGCGATTGCAATTGCTCCGGAGCCCGTGCCAAGGTCCAGCATCGATCCCGGTTTTCTTTCCAGCGCGAAATCGACCAGCAGCTCCGTCTCCGGCCGCGGGATGAGTACCGACGGATTGACCGCGAGCTCGAGCCCGTAGAACTCCTTGCGGCCGAGGATGTAGGCGACCGGTTCGCCTCTTTTTCTTCGTTCGGCGAAATCAAAAAACGCGTTCTCGACTTCGAAGGGTATTTCCTGCTCGGGGGAAGCTGCCAGGCTGGCCTGGGAGAAACCGCAAGCCTCCGCCAGCAGCAGCCTCGCCTCGCGCGGATCGATACCCGATGCCCTTATCGCTTCAGAAACCGTCAAGCGGCTTTTTCGGCGAGCTGCGCCAGCAGCTCGGTCTGGTGCTCCGCCGCCAGCGCGCTGACGATGTCGTCCAGTTCGCCGTCCATGATGCGCTCGATCTTGTACAGGGTCAGGTTGATGCGGTGGTCGGTGACGCGGCCCTGCGGGAAGTTGTAGGTGCGGATGCGCTCGGAGCGGTCGCCCGAGCCGATCAGCGATTTGCGCGTCGAGGCGGTCTTCGCCGCCAGCTCCTTCTCCTGCTTGTCCTTGATGCGCGCCGAGAGCACCGACAGCGCCCTTTCCCGGTTCTTGTGCTGCGAGCGCGAATCCTGGCACTCGACCACGATGCCGGTCGGCAGGTGCGTGATGCGGATCGCCGAATCGGTCTTGTTGACGTGCTGGCCGCCGGCGCCCGAGGCACGGTAGGTGTCGATGCGCAGCTCGGCGGGATTCAGCACCACCTCGCCTACCGCGTCGGCCTCCGGCAGGACCGCGACCGTGCAGGCCGACGTATGAATCCGCCCCTGCGTTTCGGTCTCGGGCACGCGCTGCACGCGATGGCCGCCGGATTCGAATTTCAGCTTCGAGTACGCGCCTTGCCCGGCGATGCGCGCGACCACTTCCTTGAAGCCGCCCAGTTCGGAGGGGCTTTCCGAGATCAGCTCCACCTTCCAGCCCTGGCGCTCGGCGTAGCGCGTGTACATGCGGAACAGGTCGCCGGCGAACAGCCCGGACTCGTCGCCGCCGGTGCCGGCGCGCACCTCGAGGAAGATGTTCCGGTCGTCGTTCGGGTCGCGCGGCAGCAGCGCCGCCTGCAGCTCGGCTTCCAGCCGGCCCATCGCCGCCTGGGCGGTCTTCATCTCCTCGTCGGCGAAACCCTTCATCGACGGGTCGGAAGCCATGTCGCGCGCGGCGGCGGCATCCCGTTCCGCGTCCTGATAGCGCCCGTAGAGTCCGGCCAGCGCCGTGAGTTCGGAGTGCTCCCGCGACAGCTTGCGGAACTCGTCCATGTCGCGCGCCGCCTTCTCGGCCGACAGCAACCGATTCAGCTCCTCCAGCCGTCTCGCCTGGCTGTCGAGCTTCGCACGCAGCGAAGGTTTCAAGGCCGCAGCTTCAAGGACGAATACGGAACAGGCGCGCGAGCGTGCCGGCGAGCGTACGCCGCTCCTCGCCGGTCGCCTCGTTCAGCGCCTGCGTCGGCGCGTGCATCAGCTTGTTGGTGAGGCCCTGCGACAAGGTCTCCAGCACCTGTCTCGGATCCTCGCCGCGGGCGAGGAGCTTCAGTGCGCGCTCGACCTCGCTCTTGCGCGCGTCCTCGGCCTGGTCGCGCAGCGCGCGGATCAGCGGCACGGATTCCCGCACCTGCATCCAGTGCATGAACTGGCCGACCTGCGTATCGATGATCGCCTCGGCCTGCTCTACCGCCGAGCGGCGCGCATCCAGGTTCCCCTGCACGATGCCCTGCAGATCGTCGATGGTGTAGAGGAACACGTCGTCCAGTTCCCCGACCTCGGGCTCGATGTCGCGCGGCACCGCCAGGTCGACCATGAACATCGGCAGGTGGCGCCGTGCTTTCAGCGCGCGCTCGGCCAGCCCCTTGCCGAGGATCGGCAGAGAACTCGCCGTGCACGACACCACCACGTCGTACTCGTGCAGGTGCGCCGCCAGCTCGCGCAGCTCGATCGCGCGCGCATTGAACCGGTGCGCGAGCGCCTGCGCGCGCTCCAGGGTGCGATTGGCGACCGCGATGCGCGCCGGCGCCTGCGCCGCGAAGTGCGTGGCGCACAGCTCGATCATCTCGCCGGCGCCGATGAACAGCACTTTCTGGTCCTTGAGGGAGGGGAAGATCCGCGCCGCCAGCTTCACCGCCGCGGCCGCCATGGACACGCTGTTCGCGCCGACCTGCGTGGTCGTGCGCACCTCCTTCGCCACCGCGAAGGAGCGCTGGAAAAGCTTGTTCAGCACCGTGCCGAGCGTGCCCGCCGCCTCGGCCGAGCGCGCCGCGTTCTTCATCTGGCCAAGGATTTCCGGCTCGCCGAGCACCATCGAATCCAGTCCCGAGGCGACGCGGAACGCGTGCCGCACGGCCTGCTCGCGCGGCAGGGTGTACAGGTAGGGCGCAAGTTCGTCCGGATCGACGCGGTGGTACTTCGCCAGCCACTGCGCCGCGGCCTGCGACGGCTCGCCCGACAGGTAGAGCTCGGTGCGGTTGCAGGTCGACAGGATTGCCGCCTCGGGCGCGAGGACGCGCTTCGCCTCGCCGAGCGCCTCGCTCAAGCGCTCGACATCGAATACCACCCGCTCGCGCACGGCGAGCGGCGCAGTCTGGTGATTCAGTCCGAGGGCGAAGACGGTCATGAAGCGGAAAATGCCGGCGCTTGGTTAGAGCGCCATTTTACCGCCTCCCGCCCGTCGAGGCCGGCACGGATGCCCGGGCCGCCTCAGGCCGCGGCGTTGCGCAGCAGCTCCTCGATCTTTTCTCTAGGCTGCGGCGGGCTGAACAGGTAGCCCTGCATCTGGTCGCAGCGCAGGAGGCGCAGCAGCTGCGCCTGCTCCTCGGTTTCGACACCCTCGGCCACCACCTTGAGCCGCAGCGCCTGCGCGAGGGAAATGATGGTCGACACGATGCTGGTCGCGTCCGCGCTGCTGGTCATGGCGTGGACGAAACTGCGGTCGATCTTCACCGTGTCGATCGGCAGGCGGCTCAGGTAGGCAAGCGACGAGTGGCCCGTGCCGAAATCGTCGAGCGAGATATTGGCGCCCTGCTCGCGCAGGCTGCGCAGCTTGCGGATGCTCTCCTCGATGTCCTGCATCAGCAGGCTTTCCGTGACCTCCAGATCGACGCCGTTGTCCGGCCCGCCCAGCGCGTCCCTGACGTCGTCCACGAAGCTGCGCTGACGCAGCTGCAGCGCCGAGACGTTGACCGCGATGCGGGGCGGTTGCAGACCCTGCGCTTTCCATTCGCGGTATATCGTCGCGGCGATCTCGAGCGCCTGCCGGCCGGCCTCCTGGATGAGGCCCGTTTCCTCCAGCACCGGCACGAAGCGCGCCGGCGACATCAGAAGGTTGTCCGGACCGCGCCAGCGCATCAGCGCTTCCAGCCCGACGATGCGCTTGGAGACCATGTCGACCTTGGGCTGGTAGTGGAGGAACAGCTCGCGCTGCTCGACCGCGCGGCGCAGGCGCCCTTCCAGCTCCACCTGCTCGGCAACGCGCGCATTGATGTGCGGCGCGTAGAACAGGAATTTGTCCCCGGTTTCCTTGGCCCGCTTGAGCGAAGCCTCCGCGTTGCGGAACAGCGCATCCGCGTCGGTGCCGTCGTCGGGGAACAGCGCGATGCCGGCCTTCGCCGTTACCTGGATCTCGCGCCCCTCGACCTCCACCGCCCGGCCGACGATCTCGGCGGCCGACTCGTCGAGGATCCGGGCGGCATCCGCCGCGTCCTGGATCGCTGGCCGCATGACGGCGAACATGTTGCCGCCCAGCCGCGCCACGCGGTTGAGATCGCCGACGGCGCCATGCAGGCGGCGCGCGAGGGCGCGCAGCACCTCGTCGCCCGCATGCTGCCCGAAGGTGTCGTTGATCGCCTTGAAGCGTTCGATATCGAACACCGTCAGCGAGAGCATGGTGCCGCTGCGGCGCGACGCCTCGATCGCCTGGGTCAGCCGGTCCTGGAACAGCGTCCGGTTGGGCAGTTCGGTGAGCGGGTCGTACAGCGCCAGGTAGTTCAATTTCTCCTGCTTCGCCTGCAGTTCCAGCGCGAATTCCAGGTTGGCGACCATTTCCGAGAGCAGCGCCAGTTCCTCCTGGTCGAAGAAATTCGGCTCGCGCGCGCGCAGGATCGCCGCCGCAACGACCGCGTTCTCCGCGCGCACCGGCAGGATTACCAGCGAATAATTGTTTTCCTCCGTCAACTTTCCGCGACTCTCGACGCGCTTGTCGTTGCGCATGTCGTTCGACACTGTCACCTGCCGGCTGCGCACCGCTTGCGCGAGCAGGCTTTGCGCGCGCTGCGGGTCGCGGTTGTATCCGTCGACGATCAGCTGGAAGGCGCCTGGCGACTCTTCCGTGGTCGCGCCGACCGACAGCTTGCCGGCGGGGTCCAGCTCCACGACGCGGGCCAGCACGAAGCCGCCGCGTGCGACCGCGATGCGGCAGAACTCCTCGAACAGCGGGCGCCGCTCCCGTATCCGCATGAACGCCGAATTCGCGGCGCTGAGCAGGTCGCGGATCCTTCCCAGGCGCGCCAGGCGCTCGCGCTGGCGCACCGCTTCGGAGATGTCGCGCGCCAGGCCGTCGATGCGCACCGCGGCGCCCGCGGCGTCCCGTATCACGCGCCCACGGTCGTGGATCCAGGTGGTGGAACCATCCGGCCGTACCGCCCGGTACTCGATGTCGAACGGCGCGCCTTTTTGCAGTTGCTGCCACGCCTCCAGAACGGCGGGCCTGTCCTCCGCGTGGACCACGTTGATCCAGAAGTCCGGATCGGAAAGAAACGCCTCCGCCGTCTGTCCGAAAATTGCGTTTGCCGCCGGGCTCACGTATGCAAGGCGTTCGCTCGGCAGTTCCACGGACCACAGCATGTCCGGCATCGCCTCGTAGATGCTTTCCAGGCGTTCGCGAGCCTCGGCGAGCTTCTTCTCGGCCTTGCGGCGCGCGCGGCGGTCGCGGGCGTCATGCAGCGCGCGCTCGATCGCCGCCGGCAGGCGCACCAGGTTGTTCTTCAGCACGTAGTCGGTCGCGCCGTTCCTCAGAGCGCGAATCGCGTATTCCTCGCCGATGGTGCCGGATACGAATATGAACGGAACTTCGGGGGCGGCATCGCGCGCCAGCGCCAGCGCGGCCATGCCGTCGAAGTGCGGCATCGAGAAATCGGAAATGATGATGTTGGGATCGAACTCCGTCAGCGCGCGCAGGAATGCCGCCTCGTCGTCGACGAGACGGTGCACGACGCGCAGCCCGGCGCGTTTGAGTTCGCGTATTTCGAGTTCGGCGTCGGTCGCCACGTCCTCCACCATGAGGACGCGGACCGGCGGCGCGCCATTCGGCTTGATTTGAGCAGCGTCCATTGTCACCCCGATGGCGTCCGGTTGATGGCGAGCCAGTAGAAACCTGCCTGCCGCACGATGTCGGCCACCGCGGCGAAATCCACGGGTTTCACCACGTAGCTATTGACCCCGAGGTCGTAGGTCTGCGCCAGGTCCTTCTCCTCCTGAGAGGAAGTCATGACGACCACCGGTATGCGGCGCGTGCGCTCGTCGGCCTTGACCGCTTTCAGCACCTCGATGCCGTCGACCCGCGGCATCTTCAGGTCGAGCAGCACCAGGCGCGGGACGATGTCCTCCCGCTGCGCGTAGGCGCCGCGCCTGAATAGATAGTCGAGCGCCTGCTCGCCGTCCTTCACCCACAGGAGCTTGTTCGCCAGGCCGCCCTTTTGCAGGGCCCGCATGGTGAGTTCGGCATCGCGCCCGTTGTCTTCCACCAGAAGGATTTCGATCTGCTCAAACTGTTCCATCGATCCTCTCCTTCGGCAAAGTGAAATAGAACGTCGCACCCTGGTTCGGCTTGCCTTCAGCCCACACGCGTCCGCCGTGACGGTTGACGATGCGCTGCACCAGCGCGAGCCCGACCCCGGTCCCGGGGAATTCGCTGGAGTCGTGCAGCCGCTGGAATACCCCGAACAGCTTGGACTGGTAGCGCGGATCGAAGCCGGCCCCGTTGTCCCGGACGAAGTAGATGTGCTCCTTCTCGTCGGTGACGGCGCTGACGACGATCTGCGGCTTGCCGTTCTTGGAACTGAATTTCAGCGCATTGGACAGCAGGTTCGCCCACACCTGGCCGAGTAATACCCGGTCGCCCTTCGTCTGCGGCAGGGTGCCGAGCTGCAGGTCGACCCCCTGGCCGTTGTGCTGCGCATGCAGTCCGTCGAGCGTCGTGCGCGCGAGCTTGCTCATGTCGAGATCGACGATTTGCAGCGCCTTGCGTCCGAGGCGGGAAAAAGCGAGCAGATCGTCGATCAGCACGCCCATGCGGCGCCCCTCGTCCTGCACGATGGCGATCTTGCGCTTCGCTTCCTCGTCGAGAGCGGGGCCGTGGTCCTCCATCAGCGCGTCGGCAAAGCCGATGATGCCGCGCAGGGGGGCGCGCAAATCGTGCGAGACCGAGTAGCTGAAACCCTCCAGCTCCTTGTTGGCCGCTTCCAGCTGCGAGGTACGCTCGGACACGCGCTGCTCCAGTTCGGCATTCAGCTTGCGGCGATCCTCGTCGGCGCGTTGCCGCTCCGCCACCTCGTGCTCGAGCGAGCGATTGGAGGCCTCCAGCGCTTCGGCCCGCCGCCCCACCTCGGCCAGCATGTCGTTGAAGGCATCCACCAGGTAGCCGATCTCGTCCTGGGTCGTCTTGCGCGCGCGCAGGGAGAAATCCCTGCGTTCCATCACCTGGCGCGCCACGTCCGTGACCTCGAGGATCGGCTTGGTCACCGCCGCCTGGAGCCAGACCGACATCAGGGCGGCGGCCAGCAGGCTCAGCGCCATCACCCCGCCGAGAATGCCCAGGTAATCCTTCAACCGCTCGAACGGTTCGTAACCCGCTCTCAGGTACGCCGTGCCGACGATTTCGCCGTTCTCCACGATCCTCTTGAACAGCAGCAACTCGTTTCCAGCGACGCGGGAACCATCCGCCTCGGGCAGGCTCGGAAACGCCGCCCTGGGCGCGTCCCGGCCTTCGTAGCTCGCGAAGAGCTTGCCTTTCGCGTTGTAGATACCGGCCGCATAGATGTTGGGCCTGACCCCGAGCAGGGCCAGGTTCTCGTTCGCGGACTTGGGATCCTCGAACGCGAGCGCGGGCGCGCTCGCGCGCCCGAGGATTTCCGCCTGCGTGACCAGGTCGTTCTCCAGCTGCCGCTGGTAGTTGCGCAGGTCGTACAAAACCAGCGCCGTGCCCGCGACCAGCAGCGCGACGAAGGTCGCCGCCAGCACCACCAGGGCGAGCTTGTATCGGACGGAGCGGGCGATCGCCTTGAACATTCAGGGCGTCCCCGTGCGCACCTGCTGGGCGACCGCCAGCAGCCGCGAACTGAGCTTGAGCCTGCTCTTCTCCGCGGAGTCGAGCGAAATCTCGAAGCGGACGCGGCGGTCCGCCATGACGAAGTTGATCACGCTGCCCTGCGCCAGCGCCCCCTCGGATTCCGTGACGACCAGGATCGACCGCGGCTGCGCCGCCTGCAATAGCTGGTTCAGGCGCGCCGCCTCCGACCTGCCGACGAACAGGATTTGAATTCCGGCAAGCGGTTCGCCGGCCTTGAGCCGCTTTACCGCGATGTTCCGGTCCTCCAGCTTGCGGCCGGCCACGGCCTCGACCAGTTCCGCGGCGATCGCGTCGGCGCCGATGACGCCGATCGTGAACGGCGCGTCGGGCCGCGCGTCCGCCGAATCGGGCCATTTCACATAGCCGGCGAATTTGTACAGGAACGCCGCCTTGACCTGATGTTCGACCGCCTGCGCGTCGTCCTGCGCCGCGCATTGCTCCAGGCAGATGAAGATCGACAGGGCGGCGAAGATCGCCGTTCTCAGCGTCCGCGCCGGCAGATTCCGCCGCCGTCCGAAGAGGAAGGTCACTGCTTCCAAGTCAGCCTCAGCATCGCACTGCGCGGGATTTCGCTTCGCCCGGGCGCCGCGGCGAATTCCGGGTGGCTCGGGTCAAATCCGTTCCGCACGATCAAGGAAATGTCCGTTTCCCGGTTGACCCGCCAACCGAGCCGCGCGTCCACTGCGTTGTACGCGGGTACGACCGGGTTGGGCAGCGCGGCGACGCGGCGCACCATGACGTCGAATTCGACGCGCGCGGACACATTCCACAGCGAGCGCAGCATCCACTGATAGTCGGGATCGTTGCCGAGCGCGCTCGGCCCCGTAGGGTCCCTGCTGCCGGGTTCCACCTGAAGACGTTGCGTCAGGGTAGTGATCCCGCCCGTCAAACGCCAATCCTGCGTGACTTGATAGGAGCCCCACATCTCGAGCCCGGTCGCATTGCCGTCGATCATGTTCTGGATCACCGCCGGCGGCGGCTGTCCGCTGCGCAGCTTGTCGTACATGTTGCGGAACAAGGTCACCGAGTAGGACGATGAGCTTGTCGGCTGGGCGCGGTAGCCGAGTTCGATGACGTTCGAGATTTCCGATTCGAAGCCTGGCCCGCCGTTGATGAGGAACTTCAGGTTGCCGGCAAGGACGGGAGATCCCGGAAAGAAGAAATCCGTATCCAGCCGCGCCGGCGCGCGCACGGCGCGGGAAAACGCGGTCCAGACCAGTTGCCGGTCGTCCGGCTTCCACGCCAGCCGGGCGGTCGGCAGGAATTCCCATCCGGTGTAAACGTTGCTCTCCAGCTTTGCTCCCGCGGTGAACTGCAGGTGCTGGTTCAGCTTGACCTCGTCCTGCACGAACAGGTTGGTCCAGCGCAGGCTGCGCGAACCGGGAATGAAATCGACCAAGAGGCTCCTGATGGTGCGGTCGTGCGCCACGCGATTGCCGCCCCCCAAAAGCAGCTTGTGATCCCCGATGACCATTCCGTACTGCGCATCGATATCGAACGTCTGCATCCTGTCGCGGAACTGGACCAGGTCATCGCGATCGGCATGATCCAGGTAGGCCTGCAAGCGCAGGTCCGATCCGTCGTCGTATTTCCTGCTCCAGCGCGCCAGCAGGTTCGCCCCGGAGAAGTTGGGAACCCCGAGCGCCGTCTGGTCGGAACTCCCCTTGTTGGCATCCCCCTGCACCGTGAAGCTATCGCCGGCATGGGCCCAATCGGCGCGAAAGCCGGCCTGCGTGGTGCTCCAGCCGTCGAAGACAGGGGCGCCGGAGGCGAGCGCGGTCCGGTTGCGGTCGGCGAACTTGCCGTAAACGCGGTAAGCCCCGTCTTCCCCGAGCTTGCCGCCGTAGCGCAGCGCCCGGTCGCCCTCGGTATTGCCGCTCGTTATGGTAGCGAGCGCCCCCTGCGTATCCCCCGCATGGCGCGTGATGACATTGATGACGCCGTTGACGGCGTTTGCGCCCCACTGCGCGGCGCCCGGCCCGCTGACGACTTCGATGCGCTCGACGTCCTCTAGCATCACGTCCTGCTGATCCCAGAACACGCCGGAAAAAAGCGGCGAATAGACCGTGCGGCCATCGATGACCACCAGCAGCTTGTTGCCGATCGCATTGTTGAAGCCGCGCGCGGTGATCGCGTAGGTCTTGGCATCTACGCGCGCCACCTGGAGATTCGGCGCGAGCCTGAGCGCCTCCGGCAGGCTGGTCGCCCCGGAACGCCGGATGTCCTCCCCGGTGATTACGAAGATGGACGCCGCGGCGTCGGAGAGCCGCTCTGGGCGTCGCGATACCGATGTGACCTCGATATTCCCCAGCTCCTCGAGGGAAAGATCGGCCAGCTCCTTCGCCTTTGCATCCTCCGCGTACCCGGGCGACGAGGCGAGCGCCAGCAGCACGCCGGCGATGGCCCGCATCTGTTTTTTCATTGGCCGGCCCCCCCGGGCAGCGCGAAGTAGAAGCACGCGCCTTCGCCCACTTTGCCCTCCCCCCAGACGCGTCCGCCGTGACGGGACACGACCCTCTGTACGATCGCCAGCCCGACGCCGGTGCCGGAAAATTCCTCTTCCTTGTGCAGCCGGTGGAACACGCGAAAAAGCTTGTCCGCAAAGGACATGTCGAATCCCGCCCCGTTGTCCCTCACCCAATAAATCGCTTCCCCATCGTCGGCGCGGCCGCCGATCTCGACCCTGGCCGCTTCCCGCTTCGAGCTGTATTTGAGCGCGTTGCCGACGAGGTTCGCCCAGACCTGCCTCAGCAGCGAGCGATCCCCGGCGGCGGACGGCAGCGCGCCGACGCTGAGCCTGACGGCGGGATACTGCGGCGCCAGTTCGCCCGCCACCTCGCGCACCAGCACAGCCATGTCGAGCGGCGCCTTGGCGACCGGTTTCCGGCCTACCCTGGAGAACGCCAGCAGGTCGTCGATCAGTTGCCCCATCCGGCTGGCTTCTCTCCGCACCACCTTGATAAGGCGATGCCCTTCTGCGTCCAGCCGCGCCGAGTAGTCCTCTTCGATCATGGCCGCGTAGCCGTCGATGGCGCGCAGCGGCGAGCGCAGATCGTGGGAAACCGAGTAGGAAAACGCCTCCAGCTCCTGGTTGGCGGCCTGCAGCTCGGCGGTTCGCTCGCGCACCCTCAGCTCGAGATCTTCGGCCTGGCGCCTGACGCGGGCGGAAAGCCGGGCCTGGGTGATGGCAATGGCGATCTGCGCCGCAGCCTCGGTCGCTATTTTTATCTGCTCGGGGGGAAACGCCGCCTGTTCGCCGCCGAAGCTGAGCGCGCCGATCAGCTCCCCGCCGGCGATCATCGGGATCGCCATGTACGCGTCCACGCCGGAGGCCAGCAGCGCATCGACTTCCGGGCCCGGCGGCAACGCATGCGTGTCGATCACCTGCGGCTCGCCGCGTTTAAGCGCCTCCACGTCGCCCATCAGGCGTATCGAATAGCGCACGCCCGGGCCGATGTGCGTGCGATGCCGGCCGGCCGCGGCGAGCCACTCCACTTCGCCGGCGCCCAGGTCGAAGAGATTGACGATGGCGCGCGGCACGCCGAGCAGCTCGCGCAGCGGCTGGATCGCCGCCGCCGCGACCGCCTCGGGCGCCTGCTCGGCGATGATCGCGCGATCGATCTCGTGCAGGATCCTCAGCCGCTCGGCCTGCCTGGCGAGAGCTTCGCGCGCCTGCGCGCGTTCGCCCTTGCGGGCCTCGAGCAGCTGCGCGTACAGCTTGCCGTTCTCGAGCAGAAGCACGATGAGGACGAAGCTTGCCGCCAGCAGCCCATAGATCCGACCGGCATAAAAGCCGAGAGAGAACCGGCCCGCATTGAAGACCGACGACAGAGCAACGTCGAAAACCCAGGCGCACATGACGACCATGAGCCATAAATCGAGAACCGAGTGCGGCTTGCGGCGCCACAGGGCGAACACGGGGGCCAGGCACAGCAGGCACGTACCCCAGGCGACGACATATTTCGCGGGCAAATCGCCGTTGCCGCTCATGATGACCGGGAGGGAATCTTGCCCCGCAGCGGCAAGCAGCGTGAACCCGCAGGCAACGGCAAAAGCCGCGCCGATCCCGTAAAGGACGCCGGCACCGGTCCGCAGGCGATCCGTGACCCCCGCGCCATCCTTGAGCAGAACGTAGGCAAGCACGAGCAGCGGAAATGCTCCGTGCCAGAAGAAGTACAGCCAGGCCGTCGTCTGTCCGCCTCCGCCGAGCAGGCCAGCCTGCGAGAACAGCCCCGGAAAACTCAATGCGTGGGCCACCGCCATGAAGGCGGTAAACAGAAAGCCGCTGGCCAGGACCAGCAACGCGTTCGACCGCGAGATGCCGAACTGGCCGAACAGCAATACCGCCGTGACGACATCGTTGACCACGAGCGCCGACTGGTAGACCGGAATGAAAGCCCAGACCTGCGCGAGCGGAACTTTTGCGAACGGCACCGCGATGGCGAAAAGCACGGCGGATACCAGGACAACGACAAGCGCTAGGCGGCTTTCGCCCGACGCCGCGGGCAGCGTCGAGAGGACCGGCTGGCGCTCAACCGCGACATCGCGTGGCACGCGAGCACCGGCAGATCGCATCAATATCGCGTCCGACGACATGGGCGTCTCATGTCGGGGCTCGCGTCGCCGGAGCGACAGACACATCATGCGCTGTCGCTGCAACCCTCTATTTCTACAAGATCTTTTTCATTCCCTGCGACCGGCCCCTATCGCAGGCATTCTAGGCCTGCGCCCGTCAGCAGCCTGTCAGGGATTCTTGAATACGCCCTGAGATGCCCGGAAAACCGTGAAATAGTTTGCAAAAAACGGGGAATTTTTTATCTTTTTGGACAATTTCTCAGCCGATTGTCGTAAGGCCGTGGCGAATCGCGAACTTGACCAGCGTAGGCAGGTCCTCGATGCCGAGCTTGGCCATCAGCCGGCTGCGATAGGTATCGATGCTCTTGGGCGACAAACCGAGGCGCTCACCAACCTCGGCGCTGGTGCGGCCATCGACGATCAGCTGCAGCACCTGCTGCTCGCGCTCGCTCAACTGGTCGAACGGACTGCTCTTGCCGGCGTCCACGAGATCGCCGCGCGCCATCACCATCGCCTCGAGGGCCCGCCGCGCGCGCTCGAGCCGCTGCGCCGCCTTCTTCAGGTCGTCGATATCGGTGCAGGTGCCGAACCACTTGACGATCTGCCCATTGGCATCGCGCAGCGCCAGGACCGAGTGCGCGTGCCAGCGGTATTCGCCATCGGCGCGGCGCAGGCGATATTCGGCCTCGAAGCTCCGGCCGCTCGCCAGCGCGCGTCTCCAGCGCCTGACGCAGAGTTCGAACTCCTCGGGGTGATAGACGGGCTTCCAGCGCCCCGCCAGGAGTTCCTTTGCCGGTATCCCCGTGTAGCTCAGAATCCGCGCATTGACGTACTCCAGGGTACCGTCCGGCAGCGCGGTCCAGAGCATGTGCGGGAGCGCATCCGCCATCTGCTGGTAGATCTGCGACGGTTCCGCACCGCGCGCGGTACCGCCAGGTTTCAGAAGGCGAGTGGGCATCGGGAAAGGATGGGTCAACGGCGCGGTTCCGTCCACACCTGAATCGCCGGGGATTGTCAGCGTAGGTTAAATCGCGGGGACGGGACCGCGTCGGCCAGCGTCTATAATCCCGTTCTTAAGCTGGGAACGCCGCATGGAAACCCTGGACCGCATCAAGAACCTCGCCATCAAGGAACTTTCGCTCGATCCGGGCAAGCTCGACGCAAATGCCCCGCTCGCCGACCTCGGCGTGGATTCGCTCACTTTCATCGAGTTCATGTTCAAGGTCGAGGACGAGTTCGGCGTGAAGGTCTCCGACGAGGATTTGCGCAATATCAAGTGCCTCGCCGACCTGGAGCGCCACGTCGCCGCGTCGCTTCAGGCCGCCGGCAAGGCCTGACCCCGGGGCCCGCGATGGATGCAGGAACCGCGGTGCGTGCGGGAACCGCGGTGCCAGTGCGCCGCGTCGCGGTTACCGGTATCGGCGTGGTTTCCGCCCTCGGCAACGATCTGGAAGAGTTCTACCGCTCGCTCGCCGTCGGACGTTCGGGGGTGCGGCGCCTTCCCGAGGAAATAACGCTCGGTTCCGGCGTTCAGGTTGGCGCGCTCGCCGCCTGGGATCCAGCCGCCCATTTCAAGGGGCCGGAAGCCGCCGCGCTCGATCGCGTGGCGCAGTTCGCGCTCTCCGCCGCCGGGCAGGCGCTCGCGGCGAGCGGCCTCGACCTGGCGGCGACGGACCGCGACCGCGTCGGCGTCTACTGGGGCACCGGGATGGGCGGCGCAAATACGCTCGAGGGCGCGTACAGATCCGTCTATGGCAGGAACGATTTCCGCCTGCGGCCGCTCTCCGTGGTGATGGCGATGAACAACGCCGCGGGCTCGAACGTCGCGGTGCGCTGGGGCCTGCGCGGGCCGTTCGCCAACTTCTCCACCGCCTGCTCCTCGTCCGCGATGGCGATCGGCGAGGCGATGCACGCCATCCGGTCCGGGCGCGCCGACACGGTGATCGCGGGCGGCGCCGAAGCGCTGCTGACACCGGGAATGCTCGCCGCCTGGCAGGCGCTGCGCACGCTTTCGCCCGCCGACCCGGGCGACCCGGCGGCAAGCTGCAAGCCTTTCGACAAACGCCGCGGCGGCCTGGTCCTCGGCGAAGGCGCGGCGGCGCTGGTGCTCGAGGATGAGTCGCAGGCGCGCGCGCGCGGCGCGCGCATTCTTGCGTTCATCAGCGGGTATGGAAATTCCTGCGACGCGACGCACATGTCCAAGCCCGACCGCGACGGCCAGGTGCGCGCGATGAAGCAGGCGCTCGCGGAATCAGGCCTCGCGCCCGAGGCGATCGGCTACATCAACGCCCACGGCACCGCGACCCTCGTCGGCGATGTCGTCGAGTGCGAGGCGATCAACGCGGTGTTCGGCGGCGCGGCGGCGCGCATACCGGTGAGTTCCACGAAATCCATGCACGGCCACCTGCTCGGCGGCGCCGGCGCCATCGAAATGGCCGCCGCGCTGATGCCGTTCAAGGAAGGCCTGATTCCGCCCACCGCGAACCTCGAGCAGCCGGATCCGGCCTGTGCCGTGCGCCATGTCGCGCGCGAGGCCGAGCGCGGCGCGGTCCCGGCGGCAGTGATGTCGAACTCGTTCGCCTTCGGCGGCTCGAACGTGGCGCTGGTCGCCCAGCGCGCTTAGCGCGTTTTCTCCAACGCCTGACTCGGCTGAGTGGTGGCCAAGGCCGGAATCGAACCAGCGACACGCGGATTTTCAGTCCGCTGCTCTACCAACTGAGCTACTTGGCCTTTGGAACGCACCCCGGAATCGGGCGCGGTTTGCAGGGGGCAGATTATATCGCGGTGAAGGAAATACAAAAGAAGAGGGGCCCTTGCGGGCCCCTCTTCACATGAATCGGCTGACGCCGAATTACATGTCCATACCGCCCATGCCGCCCATGCCACCCATGCCGCCGTGGTCATGGCCGCCGCCGGCACCGCCCTTCTTCTCCTCCACCAGTTCCGCGACCATCGCGTCGGTGGTGAGCATCAGGCCGGCAACCGACGCCGCGTTCTGCAGCGCCGTGCGAGTCACCTTGGTCGGATCGATCACGCCCATCTCGACCAGATCGCCGTACTCGTCGGTCTGCGCGTTGAAGCCGTAGTTCACGCCCTTGCCTTCGGCGACCTTGTTCAGGACCACCGAGGGCTCGGCGCCGGAGTTGGCCACGATCTGGCGCATCGGCTCTTCCAGGGCGCGCATCACGATCTTGATGCCCGCTTGCTGGTCGTCGTTGGAGACCTTGATCTTGCCCTCGAGCGCCCTGCGTGCGCGCAGGAACGCCACGCCGCCGCCGGGAACCACGCCTTCTTCCACCGCTGCACGGGTCGCGTGCAGGGCGTCTTCGACGCGCGCCTTCTTCTCTTTCATCTCGACTTCGGTTGCAGCGCCCACCTTGATCAGCGCCACGCCGCCGGCCAGCTTCGCCACGCGCTCCTGGAGCTTCTCGCGGTCGTAGTCGCTGGTCGCTTCCTCGATCTGCACGCGGATCATCTTGACGCGGTTCTCGATGTCCTTCTTCACGCCGGCGCCGTCGATGATGGTGGTGTTCTCCTTGCCAGACTCGATCTTCTTGGCGCGGCCGAGCTGCTTCAGCGTCACGTTCTCGAGCTTGTGGCCGAGTTCCTCGCTGATGACTTCCGCGCCGGTCAGCGTCGCCATGTCTTCCAGCATCGCCTTCCTGCGGTCGCCGAAGCCCGGCGCCTTGACGGCGACGGTTTTCAGGATGCCGCGGATGTTGTTCACCACCAGGGTCGCGAGCGCTTCGCCCTCGACTTCCTCGGCGATGATCAGCAGCGGCTTGCCCGACTTCGCCACCTGTTCCAGCAGCGGCAGCAGCTCGCGGATCGAGCTGATTTTCTTGTCGTGGAGGAGAATGTACGGATCGTCCAGCACCGCGATCTGCTTCTCGGCATTGTTGATGAAGTAGGGCGAGAGGTAGCCGCGATCGAACTGCATGCCTTCGACGACGTCGAGCTCGTTCTGCAGGCTCTTGCCGTCTTCCACGGTGATCACGCCTTCCTTGCCGACCTTGTCCATCGCGTCGGCGATGATCTTGCCGATGTCGCTGTCCGAGTTGGCCGAGATGGAGCCGACCTGGGCGATTTCCTTGGAGGTCTTGCAGGGCTGCGAGATTTTCTTCAGCTCTTCGACCACCGAGATGACCGCCTTGTCGATGCCGCGCTTCAGATCCATCGGGTTCATGCCGGAGGCGACGTACTTCATGCCTTCGCGGACGATGGCCTGGGCAAGCACTGTGGCCGTGGTGGTGCCGTCACCGGCGACATCGGAAGTCTTGGAAGCGACTTCCTTTACCATCTGCGCGCCCATGTTCTCGAACTTGTCCTTCAGTTCGATTTCCTTGGCGACCGAGACTCCGTCCTTGGTGACGGTCGGCGCGCCGAACGAACGCTCGAGCACCACGTTGCGGCCCTTGGGGCCGAGCGTGACTTTGACGGCGTCGGCCAGGATGTTCAGTCCATGAACCATCTTGGCGCGCGCGCCCTCGTGAAAACGTACCTCTTTGGCTGGCATTTAAATCTCTCCTGTGTGCGGATTCAATTCAATTCGTGTGATTCGTGATTCGTGTTGAGAAATTCGGGACCGGCGCGATCAATGGCCTTCGATCACGCCCATGATGTCTTCCTCGCGCATGACGAGGAGCTCATCGCCCTTCACCTTCACGGTCTGGCCGGAATACTTGCCGAACAGCACCTTGTCGCCGGGCTTGACGTCGAGCGCGATCACCTTGCCGCTGTCGTCCCGCTTGCCCTTGCCGACGGCGACGATTTCGCCCTGGTCGGGCTTTTCGGCCGCAGTGTCGGGAATGACGATGCCGCTGGCGGTCTTGCGCTCTTCTTCGATGCGCTTGACGATGACTCGGTCATGCAATGGACGGATCTTCATACAGGGTCTCCAAATAGAATAATTATCAAATACAAAGGGTTACTATATTAATTCGGTTGTGGAGCAGAAGTCCTGCTAGCACTCAATCAGGACGAGTGCTAATGATAGTCCCTAGCCAACCTGTTTTCAAGTGTTCACTAGAATCCAGCCGTGCCCACCCTGCGTTGCCTCGCCCTGTTCGTACTGAGCCTGCCCGCGTTCCTTGCGCAGGCGCAGTTGCCGCCGACGGTTGCGCAGGCGCTCGCAGCCGCGCGGATTCCCTCCGGCAGCGTCGCGGCGGTGGTGCAGGAAGCCGGCGTAGCGCGCGCAACGCTCAGCGTCAATGCCGCGGCGCCGATGAATCCAGCTTCCGTGATGAAGCTGGTGACCACCTATGCGGCGCTCGAATTGCTCGGTCCGGCGTACCGCTGGAAAACGGAAGCCTGGGCCGGCGGCCCCCTGCGCGACGGCCTGCTTGAGGGCGACCTGGTGCTGAAGGGCGGGGGCGATCCGAAACTCGACCTGGAAGCGTTCTGGATGCTGCTGCGTTCGCTGCGCGGCAAGGGGCTGCGCGAAATCCGCGGCGACCTGGTGCTCGACCGCAGTTATTTCGAGCATGCACAGGGCGACCCCGGGCGCTTCGACGGGGACGCGTTCCGGCCCTACAACGTGCTGCCCGATGCCCTGCTGGTGAACTACAAATCGCTGCGATTCGCCTTCGCGCCGGAACCGGAGCACGGCACGGTGCGCCTTTATGTCGAACCGCGGCCCCCTGCGCTGGAGGTGGTGAACACGCTGCGCCTCGCCGGGGGCGCCTGCCCCGAAGGATCGGCGTTCCGCGAAATGCTGAAGTTCAGCTTCGAGCCGGCGCGCCCGCGGGCCACGTTCACCGGGCAGTATCCGGCGAGTTGCGGCGAAAAGGACCTGAACGTCGCCCTGCTCGAGCCCAATGACCACGTGGCGGGGATGATGCGCCAGCTGTGGCCCGAGATGGGCGGCGCCTGGAGCGGCGCCGTACGCGAAGGATCCACGCCGCCGGACGCCCGCCTGCTGCACACCCAGGAATCGCCTACGCTCGCCGAAATCGTGCGCGACACCAACAAATTCTCCAACAACATCATGGCGCGTCACATCTTCCTCACGCTGGGCGCCGAGGACGCCGGCGCTCCGGCAAACAGCCAGAAGGCTTTTTCAGCGATCAGGAACTGGCTGGCACGCAAGGGAATCGCCGCTCCGGAGCTGGTCATGGAGAACGGCTCCGGCTTGTCGCGCGCCGGGCGCATCAGCGCCGCGAGCCTCGCCGCCCTGCTGCAGTCTGCGTGGCGCAGCCCGATGATGCCGGAGCTCATCTCTTCGCTGCCGGTAGCCGCAGTCGACGGAACCATGCGCAAGCGCCTGCGCGGCGAAGGCGTCGCCGGGCAGGCGCACATCAAGACCGGATTTCTGTCGGATACGCGCGCGATAGCAGGCTTCGTGCTCGACCGCAGCGGCCGCCGGCAGGTCGTCGTCATGCTGGTGAACCACCCGAACGCCCGTGAAGCGCAACCGGCGATGGATGCGCTGCTGCGCTGGGTCTACGAGCGCTAGAGCTTCAGGTCCTTCCACAGTTCGTCGACGCGGCGCTTCACTTCCGCGTCCATGGCGATCGGCCGGCCCCAGGTGCGCGAGGTCTCGCCCGGCCACTTGTGGGTGGCGTCGATTCCCATCTTCGAGCCCAGGCCCGCCACCGGGCTGGCGAAATCGAGGTAATCGATGGGCGTGTTCTCTGCGATCAGGGTATCGCGCGCCGGATCGACACGCGTGGTGATCGCCCAGACCACTTCCTTCCAGTTACGCGCGTCGATGTCGTCGTCCACCACGACGATGAACTTGGTGTACATGAACTGGCGCAGGTAGCTCCAGACGCCGAACATGACCCGCTTGGCGTGGCCCGGATACTGTTTTTTCATGCTCACCACCGCCATGCGGTAGGAGCAGCCTTCGGGGGGCAGGTAGAAGTCAGCGATTTCCGGGAATTGTTTTTGTATCAAAGGCACGAAAACTTCGTTCAGCGCGACGCCCAGCATGGCCGGCTCGTCGGGCGGCTTGCCGGTGTAGGTGCTGTGATAGATCGGCGAGCGGCGCATGGTGATGCGCTTGACGGTAAGCACCGGAAATTTCTCCGCCTCGTTGTAGTAGCCGGTGTGGTCGCCGTGCGGCCCCTCGAGCGCGACGTCGTCCGGCTCGATGACGCCCTCGAGGATGATCTCGGCGGAGGCCGGCACCTGCAGGTCGCTGCCGAGACATTTCACCAGCTCGGTGCGGGCGCCGCGCAACAGGCCAGCGAACTGGTATTCGCCCAGCGTATCGGGCACCGGCGTCACCGCGCCGAGGATGGTCGCGGGATCCGCGCCCAGCGCCACCGCGACCGGAAACGGCCGGCCCGGATGCGCCAGCGCGTGGTCACGGAAATCGAGCGCGCCGCCGCGATGCGCGAGCCAGCGCATGATGACGCGGTTCGGCGCGATCACCTGCTGCCGGTAGATGCCCAGGTTCTGGCGCGCCTTGTGCGGCCCGCGCGTGACCGTGAGCCCCCAGGTTATGAGCGGCCCCGCGTCCTCTGGCCAGCAGGTCTGCACCGGCAGCCGCGACAAATCGACGTCTTTCCCTTCCCAGACGATTTCCTGGCAGGGCGCCGACGACAATTCCTTCGGCTGCATGTCCATCACGCGCTTCAGGAGCGGCAACTTGTCCCAGGCGTCGCGCAAACCTTTCGGCGGCTCCGGTTCGCGCAGAGCAGCCAGCAGTCTTCCGATTTCCCGCAATGCAGCGACGTCCTCGACGCCCATCGCCAGGCAAACGCGCCTCACCGTGCCGAACAGATTGCCGAGCACCGGGATCGAATGCCCGGACGGACGCTCGAACAGCAGCGCGGGACCTCCCTGGCGCAGCACGCGGTCGCAGATCTCGGTCATCTCCAGGCGCGGCGAAACTTCGGTCCCAACGCGCTTCAATTCGCCCAGGCGTTCGAGCTGGCTCAGAAAATCGCGAAGGTCGGAGTAGTGCAAGGCTAGCCTTTACGGGCAGCCATCTGCGCGGCCACCAATTCGGCGAACTGGACCATGAAGGCATTGCGCCCGCGCACTGCGTAATCCCGCTCGACTGCCGCGAAACTGAGCGTCAGCGTCGTGCGGCCCAGCCAGAAGAAGACGAGCAGCGCGGCCGCTCCCGCCGCCATCGTCATCGCGGCTGGGAACAGCAGCCTGGCGAGATGACCAAGCGCCGTGAACCCGGCGACCAATACCGCGTCCAGCGACTCGCGCCCCGCGCCCGAACCGACTTTCGAGGCGAGCTCGGACATCCACGTCTGCAACGGCCCGGAGACCGCGCCAAGAATCAGCGCGCAGACCAGCAGCGCGACCGCCCAGTTCAGCTTGCGTACATCGCGCTCGAAGGCCACGCGCACGGCCGCCAGCTGCACGAGCGGTACCGCCTCCATGGAGTCGCCGCCGTGATGCACGAGGCGGTTCGCATATAGCGTCAGGCGCGAGCCGCGCTGGAGGCCGGAGGCGATTTCGAATTCGGCGAGGGGAGTATCGGCAGTCACAACAGGTAGGAAAGCGCGATCCCGGTGAATATGGCGAGGCCGACCCAGTTGTTGTGCCGGAACGCCCGGAAGCAGCCCTCTCGCGAGCGGTCGCGGATCAACGTGTAATGGTAGAGCATCATGCCGGCCGCCATGGCAAGCCCGGTGTAATAGGGCCAGTCGAAGCGCAGCAGGAAGCCGATCCAGGCGAGGATCGCGAGCATGAGGACGTAACTCGCCATCACCGCGGCGACGTCGTAGCGACCCAGCGTGATCGCCGAAGTGCGGATGCCGATCTTCAGGTCGTCGTCGCGGTCCACCATGGCGTATTCGGTATCGTAGGCGAAGGCGTAAAACACGTTCGCCGCGAGCAGCGCCCAGCACTCCCAGGGAAGCTGGTTGCGGGTCGCGGCGAAAGCCATCGGAATGCCGAAGCCGAAAGCGATCCCCAGGCAAAGCTGCGGCAGCGGGAAGAAGCGCTTGGCGAACGGGTAGCTGCAGGCGATTGCCAGTGCCGCCAGCGAAAGCAGGATGGCGTACCGGTTCAGGAACAACACCAGGCAGAACGAGGCCGCGGCGAGCACGGCGCCGAGCGCCAGCGCTTCCCTGGGCGCGATCTCGCCGGATGCGAGCGGCCGCTCGCGCGTGCGCTCGACACGGCCGTCAAAATGGCGGTCGGCCCAGTCGTTGACGGCGCAGCCCGCCGAACGCATGAGGATGGTGCCGGCGACGAAGATCATCAGCACGTCGAGCCGCGGATGGCCGCGCGCGGCGATCCATACCGCCCATAGCGTGGGCCACAGCAGCAGCAGCGCGCCGACCGGCTTGTCGAGCCGGATCAGCCGCTCGTAGGCGTCGATGCGCCTGGCTGCGGTTGCGAAGTCCATGCGAGTCCGGTCGAGGATATCAGGCGGGAGAAAGGACGCGCATCAAGCGCGCGAGAATTCGTTCCGGGAAGCAAGCCAGCGTTCGACGTGACGCCGGGCCGCCCGGGGATCGTTCTCCAGCAGCATTTCCGCCGCCTCGCGCGCTTCTCCCGCCAGGGGCCCGTCTTTCTCCAGGTCGGCATAGCGCAGCAGCGGCATGCCGCTCTGGCGCTCGCCGAGATATTCGCCCGGGCCGCGCAGCTCGAGATCCCGGCGCGCGATCTCGAAACCGTCGCTCTCCTCGAAAATCACCTTGAGGCGCGCCAGCGCCGTCCCGGAAAGCGGCGCGGCGTACAGCAGGACGCAGACGCTTTCGCGTGCAGTTGTACCTGATGCACGACCGATGCGCCCGCGCAGCTGGTGCAGCTGCGCGAGGCCGAAGCGCTCGGCGTGCTCGATCACCATCAGCGAGGCATTCGGCACGTCCACGCCAACCTCGATGACCGTCGTCGCAACCAGGAGGTTCAGTTTGCCCGTCGCGAAAGCCCTCATGACGGAAGCTTTTTTATCCGCCGGCAGGCGGCCGTGCAGCAACCCCACCCGCAGGTTCCTCAGTTCACTTCGAAGCGCCTCGAACGTATCGACCGCCGTCTGCAGGTCTCCGTCCTTCGATTCCTCGATCACGGGGCACACCCAATACGCTTGCTGGCCTTCGGCGCAGGCCGCGCGGATGCGCTTCAGCACCTCCGCGCGCCGGCCGCTCGCCACCAGGCGCGTCGCCACGCTGCGGCGCCCCGGCGGCAGCTCGTCGATGGTCGAGATGTCCAGGTCCGCGTAGTAGCTCATCGACAGCGTGCGCGGTATCGGCGTCGCGCTCATCATCAACTGGTGGGGCGCGAGACCCGCCTCGGCCTTTTTCTTCAGCGCGAGCCGCTGCTGCACGCCGAAACGGTGCTGTTCGTCCACGACGGCAAGCGCGAGGCGCGCGAAACCGACTTTCTTCTGGAACAGCGCGTGCGTGCCGATGGCGACGAGGGGCGCCGGTTCCCGCAGCCTTTTCACCACCGCGTTCTTTTCCGCGGCCGAAAGCCCGCCGTGCAGCCAGGCAATCGGCACTCCCAGCGGCGCCAGCCATTCCGAAAACTTGCGCAAGTGCTGTTCGGCGAGGATTTCGGTGGGCGCCATCACCGCCGCCTGGCAGCCCGCGTCCAGCGCGGCAAGGCAGGCGATCGCCGCGACGATGGTCTTGCCGCTGCCGACATCGCCCTGCAGCAGCCGCTGCATCGGATGCGGCTGGCCCAGGTCGCGCAGGATTTCCGCCATCGCGCGCCGCTGCGCGCGCGTCAGACGGAACGGCAGCTTGCCGAGGAAGCGCTTCAGCAGCGGGCCGTTCGAAGGCAGCGGCAGTGCATCCCGCGCGCGCCTGGCCCTGTACGCGATGCGCATCGACAATTGCTGCGCGAGCAGCTCGTCGAACTTGACGCGCCGCCATTCGGCGCTCGCGCGCCCGGTGAGTTCGGCGACGAGCGCATCTGGGGAGGGATGATGCAAAGACCGCACGCTCTCGGCGATGCCGTTGAGCCCGTAGCGCCGGCGCATGGCTTCCGGCAAGCTGTCGTCCAGCTCCACCTCGTCGAGCGCACCGAGGACGAGTTTGCGCAGCGCGTATTGAGAAAGGCCGGCGGTGGTCGGATAGACCGGCGTCAGCGCCTGCGCCAACGGCTCGTCCGGCGAAACGATGCGGTAGCGCGGATGGACCATTTCGGCGCCGAAGAAGCCGGGACGCACTTCGCCATAAGCGCGCACGAAGAGTCCTTCGTCCGCCGCACGCTGGAATTGCTTCAGCTGGCTGCCATAGAAATTTAGGAAGCGCAGCACCAGGTTCTCGGCGTGAACCACGAGTTGGCGCTTGGGGCGGTATTTGACCTCGGCATTGAGCACCTTCGCCTCGACCAGCACGGGCGTGCCGGCCGGCGCCGCTTCGGCGGATGTGAGGCGGGTTTCATCCTCGTACCGGTGAGGAAGGTGCAGGGCCAGGTCGTCGGCTGAACGCAGGCCGAGCTTGGCGAGCTTTTGCGCGATCGCGGTCGGGCGTTCCTGTTTTGGTTCTCTCTTCAACCGGCGTACAGGATGCAGTCGATCTCCACCAGCGCGCCGCGCGGCAGGCTGGCCACGCCGATCGCCGCGCGCGACGGATAAGGCTGGCCGACGTACTGCGCCATGATCTCGTTGACCTTGGCGAAGTGGCCGAGATCCGTAAGGTAAACAGTCATGCGCACCGCGCGGTCCAGCCCCAGCCCGGCGGCCTGAGCGATCGCGGCGAGGTTCCTGAACACGCGGTGGATTTGCGCATCGATACCCTCCGCCAGTTGCATGCTCGCCGGGTCGAAGCCGATCTGGCCGGAGACATAGACCGTATCTCCAGCGCGCACTGCCTGCGAATAGGTGCCGATTGCGGCAGGCGCCTCGGTTGTCTGGATCGGGATCTTCATAAAGAGGTATGTTAGCCCAATGACGTATCCCACATCGCCCTCCATCGAGCGCCTGGAGAAGCTGCTCGGCACGCCGCGCGATGGAGCGCTGCTGCGGTTCTCGCTGGGCCTGGAATATCTGAGAATCGAAAGCACCGAAAAAGCAGCGGCGTTTCTTCACGAAGCCGTCGCCAGGGACCCGGGCTATTCCGCCGCCTGGCGCGCGCTCGGCAAGACCCTCGAATCCACCGGACGGGCGGCCGAGGCGCTGGGGGCCTATCGCAGCGGCATCGCGGCGGCGCAGAAAAAGGGCGACAAGCAGGCGGAAAAGGAAATGACCGTGTTCGCGCGCCGCATCGAGAGGAAAATCGCCGGATGAAACAACAGGCGAAGACAGACCGGGCGCTGAACGTGTTCGGCCAGCCGCTGGAACCCTGCAGCCTCGATCCGCTGACCGGCTTCTACCGCGACGGCTGCTGCAACACCGGGTACGACGACACCGGCATTCACACCGTGTGCGTGCGGGTGACCGCGAAATTTCTCGCGTTCTCGAAACAACGCGGCAACGATCTGAGCACGCCGATGCCGGACTTCGGCTTCCCCGGCCTCAGGCCCGGCGACCAGTGGTGCCTGTGCGCGGGACGCTGGAAGGAAGCGCTCGACGCCGGCGCCGCGCCGCAGGTAGTGCTGGCGGCGACGCACGAAGAGACGCTGGCGATCGTCGCGCTGGCGGACCTCAAGCGGCACGCCGTCGACCTGAGCTGAACACCCGGATTTGCGGGATCTGGTGGAGTGGAAGGGGATCGAACCCTCGACCTCCGCATTGCGAACGCGGCGCTCTCCCAACTGAGCTACCACCCCACGGAAGGGGCGGAATTCTACATTAGTTAGGCAATTCCGGGACAAGCGGGACCGCGCCCGATATCATTCCCGGTCGAAAGGAACATCCATGGATATCACTCCCCCGTTCGGCTACCAGGACATCGTCCCGCTCAACCGCAACCAGAAAGTGCGGCTGCTCAAGCCGGGCGAGATGCCCGAGTTCGCGCGCAACCTCAATGCGATCCCGATCAGCTACACCGAATTCGCGCTGGTGGCGCGCGAATATCCGATCGTCTTCACCGCCGCCGCCGGCACCCAGGTTTTCATGCCTGTTGCGGTGCTGGGGGTCGGCACCGGCGAAAACCTGTACAACAACGGCGGCGCCTGGGCCGGCAACGTCTACGTCCCGGCCTACGCGCGGCGCTTCCCGTTCTGCATGACCAGGGTGACGCTCGACAAGGTCGAGCAGCAGAACCGCCTCATCTGCGTCGAGAAGGCTTACCTGGACGAAAAAGCGGGCGAGGCGATGTTCGACGCCAAGGGCCAGCCGCTCGAAAAGTGGAAGGAAATCGAGCGCCTGCTCACCGAATACGAAGTCGACCTGGAGCGCAGCCGTGAAATGTGCGGCATCCTGGCCGATTATGGCCTGCTCGAACCCTTCACCATGCAGGCAAAGCTGAACAAGGGCGGCGATCCGATGAACCTGACCGGGATGCACCGGATCGTGGAGGCCAGGATCGAGCACTTGAACGCGAGCCAGCTCAAGAACCTCGTCAAGAAAGGCATCCTGTCGCGCACCTACGCGCACCTGCTGTCTCTCGAGAACTTCGCCAGGCTCATCGACCGCAAGGCGGCGAAGACGGCCTGAGGATTTGTCGTCCTCGCGAAGGCGGGGACCCGCTTACCTTTCTCTACCGGCCTCGGCCGCGATTTTCTGCACGGGCGACAGCACGTACTCGAGCACAGTGCGCTCGGCGAGCTTGATCTCCGCGGTGAGCTGCATTCCCGGCAGCAACGCGAAATACGCCTCGCCGACGCGCAACTCCTGCGTCAACGGCTCCAGCTGCGCGCGGTAGGCATACGCGACCCCTGAGGGGCGCGTCCCGTCCGCGCCGGCAGTCTTTGCGGTTTCGCCGCCGCGCTCCGTGGAATCGGCCGACACGCGGGCCACCCTGGCATCGAGCATGCCATAGCGCTGGAACGGGAAACTCGCCAGTTTCAGCTTGGCGTTTTGACCCTCGGTGACAAAGCCGGCGTCCTGGTTGGCGAGCCAGACTTCCGCGACCAGCGCTTCGCCGTCCGGCACCAGCGTCATCAGCACGGTGCCGGGCGAAAGCACCGCCCCCGGGGTTTGCGTCGCCAGATCCTTCACCACGCCGTCCGCCGGGGAGCGGAGTTCCGCAAGCTGCTGGCGATGGAGCAGTTTCTCCAGCTCCTGCACCAGGCGCGCGAGCTGCGTTTCCGCCTCGATGCGCTCGCCATGCAGCTGCGCGCGGTAGCCCGCCGCGATCTGCGCGACGCGCCGCTCGCCCTGGTCGATCGCCGCCCGTGCACCCTCGACGCGATGCTCCTGCGCGCGCAAGTCCTGCTCCATCTCGAGGCGCTCCCGGCTGCGCTGCGCCAGCATCAGCCTGCCCGCATAACCATCGCGCGCCAGGCGCTCGAACGCCCGTTCCTGCTCGACGAGCACCGGCAGCGCGCCGGCGAGCTTGCCCAGCGTTTCCTGCGCGGCCAGCATGTCGCGCCGTGCGCGGGCAATCACCGTGCGCTGCTCGGCAAGTCCCGCCTCCTGGGCGAGCACCCGAGCCTCGCGCTGAGCCTCGACTTGCGCGTGCAGGCGCGGCGGATCTTCCGCCAGCATCGCCAGCCGCGTGCCGTTCAGTTCCGCGTCGATCCGCCTCAGCTGGAGCCGGCGCACGGCGATCTCGTTCTGCGCCGTCGCGGCGTCGGCCTCGGCCGAACGGACGTCCATGCGCGCCAGCACCTGGCCGGCGCGCACGCGCTCGCCTTCCCCGACCAGCAGCTCGCGCATGACCCCGCCCTCCGCCGGCTGCACGATGCGCAGCTGGGATTTCGGCACCAGGCGCCCCTCGGCGACCGCTACCACGTCGAGCTTGCCGAAACCCGCCCAGACGGCGAGGGCGCAGATCAGCGCCAGTACGATCCGCAGCACCGCGCGCGGCAGCGGCGAGGGCGCCTCCTCCTCGAGTTGCAGGATCGCCGGCAAAAATTCGGACCGCCGCGCGACCGCGGGGGGCTTCGCGAACGGACGCGCCGGAAGTTTCATGCGCCGGTCCTCTGCTGGCGCGCATCGAGACTGTCGATCGCGGAGACGCGGGTCTCGACCCGCGCAACCAAATCCACCGCAAGGCTCTCGGGCACATGATGCGCGATGAACAGCACGGTCGCGCTGCCCCGCAGGCGGCTGACCGTGCGCGCGAAGGCCTCCGCGGTATCGCGGTCGAGGCTGGCCGTCGCCTCGTCGAAGATCAGGATGCGCGGTCGGCGCAGCAGCGCGCGCGCGATGGCGATGCGCTGCTTCTGTCCGCCGGACAACCCCACTCCGTTCTCGCCGACCCGGCTGCGATAGCCCTCCGGCAGGCTCTCGATGAAATCGTGGATTTCGGCCTGCCGGCAGGCGTCGGCGACTTCCGCGAGGCTCGCGTGCGGCTGTGCCGCGATCAGGTTCTCGAACAGGGTGCCGGAGAACAGGCGGGTCTCCTGCGGCACGACGCCGAAGTTCAGCCGCAGCTCGTTCGCCGGCAGGTGCCGCGTGTCGCGGCCGTCGATGCGCACCGCGCCCGCGGCGGGGAGGTAGAAACCCTGCAGCAGCCTGGCCAGCGTGCTCTTGCCGCTGCCGGACGGGCCGGTCAGCGCGACGCAGGCGCCGGCATCGATGTTCAGGCTGAAGTTTTCGTATACCGGCGCCTGGTCATCCGCATAACGGAAAGAAACGCCGTCGATTTCGATTCGCGCCGCATGTTCCACTCCATGTTCGCGCCCGCGGACCGGATTGAGGCTGTAGATTTCCGCCGGCGCATCCATGAGATCGCCCAGCCGCTGCACCGCGATCGCGGTCTGCTGGAATTCCTGCCACAACCCCGCCAGTCGCAGCGCGGGTTGCGCCAGGCGCCCGGCGAACATCTGGAAAGCGACCAGCATGCCGATGGTGAAGCCGTCCTGGGTCATCACCATCCAGGCGCCGACGCCCAGCACCGCCAGCGAAAGCGTCTGCTCGATTGCGCTCGCGAGTACGCCGTAGGAATTCGCCAGTTGCCGCGTCGCGAAGCTCGCGCGCAGATAATCGGCGAGGTTGCGGCCGAAGCGCGCCGCGACCTGCGGCTCCATCTGCAGCGCCTTGACGGTTTCCATGGCCGCCACGTGCTCGGTGACAAAAGCCTGGTTGCGCGCGCCCAGCAGGAACTGCTCGTTTATCCTGCGGCGGAGCAAGGGCGTCACGGCCAGGCTTGCCGCCGCCAGCACGCCGATCAGAGCCGCGGCGACGAGCGTCAGCGGCACGCTGTACCAGAACATCACCGCCAGGAACACGACCAGGAACGGGACATCGAGCAGCACGCTCGCCGCCGCGCCGGTAATGAACTCGCGGATCGTCTCCACTCCATGCAGGCGGGCAACGAGCGTCCCGGTCGGCCGCGTCTCGAAGTAGCGCGGCGGCAGGCGCAGCAGATGCTCGAAGCTGCGCATGCCGAGAACCGCGTCGATGCGATTGCCGGTGTGCAGCAGCAGGTACTGGCGTGCGTAGGAAAGCGCGGCGCTGAAGACAACGAACATGGCGAGCGCCGACAAGATGACGGCCAGCGTGCTGGTCGACTGGTGTACGACCACCTTGTCGACGATGACCTGGGTGCAGAGGGGGACCAGGAGCGCGACCAGCTGCAGCACCAGCGAGGCGGCGAGCACCTCGCGCCAGATCGTCTTGTGCCGCAAGAGCTCGGGAATGAACCAGCGCAGGCCGAACGGACGATCGGTCAGCGCCGGCTCGCGCGCGGAGCCCTCGTCGGGCGGCGCAGCCAGCAGCACTGCGTCCTCATAGCGTCCGGCGAAGTCGAGCAATGGAATATCGCGCGGCGCAGCGTCTCGCTCGGCGACAAGCGCTGTTTCCGCATCCGCCGAAAGCACGATCGCCAGCCGTGCGCCGGCGCCATCGCGCCGCAGCGCCAGCACCGGAAACTCCACATGCCTTAAATCGCGCACCGGGATCGCGCGTTGTGAAACCCGCAGCCCGAGGGCGGCGGCGGCATGAAAAAGGGTCGCGATGCTGAGCGGGGGCGGGAACTGCTGCAGCACCATGCGCGCATCGAACGGCACGCGCTGCACGCCGCACAGGCTGGCGAGCGCCCAGAGCAGATCAGCCGCCTCGATCGGCGTATCCGGATGCAAAGACAAAACGCCTCCTCGCGTTTCTTCTTGGCAGTGCGGTCAGTCGCTAGATGCTTAATTGAATGTTTTTCTTATATCCTGCGGATGCAGTTCAAGGATGCACAGCGCGATTCTTGCTGTCAACATGTAGCCTTATCCCGGAGTCCGTTCATGAACCGATTCTTTAACTCAACCTTCACTCTCTGCGTGTTTTGCGGGCTTGCCGCCGGATGCTCGAACCTGCCTGGACCGCAGGAAGCCGGCAAGATCGCCGTCTACGAGGCGATTCCGCTGGATCCCCGGCCCTACAAGCTGGTCAAGCGCATCTGGGTGGCTTCGGGAAGAAGCGCGGGCATCGTGCCGAAGTTCGACTCGACGGAGGAAGGCGCGGCTGCGTTGCGGAACCGGGCCGTCGCGCTGGGCGGCGATGCGGTCATGAACTTCGGCTGCTACCGGCTGGACGCGGACATCGCTCCCGATTCGCACCCGACCCTGATCTGCAACGGCAACGTGATCAAGTACCTGCAATAACCGGTCGCGGGCTCATGCCGACCTGAACAACTCGCGGACAATGCTGTTCTTGTTTACGCCCTTGGCCCGATACATCAGGGCGTCGCAGCAGGCGATCACGTCGTCGGGCGACCGTTCGCCGCCCTCGAAGGTCCCCACGCCGATGCTGAAGCCGGCCGCCCAGCTGTTGGCCGCCATGACGCGGTTCAGGTCGGCACGCAGCCGCTCCATGGTGAAGGCCGCTTCCTCGCTGCTGGTGCTGGGCAGCAGCACGACGAATTCGTCGCCGCCGACTCGCGCGACGGTATCGATCACCCGGAGGTTCTGCTTGAGCGTTTCCACCGCGGTGCGCAGCAGCACGTCGCCCTCGCCGTGGCCGCGCGTATCGTTCACCTGCTTGAAGTCGTCGCAGTCGAGATAGGCCACCGTAAACGGCTGCTGCGCCCGCTTGCTCCTGGCGATCTCGACCGCCAGGACCGCGAGGAAGTGGCTGCGATTCACCGCGCCGGTAAGCGAATCGAGCCGCGCGTTCGCCAGTTGCTGCCGGTAGAGGGTCCGCAGCGGCGCGGTCAGCACGACCACCAGCAGGAACGTGAACAGCCGGTTGCCGACGATGATCCACCAGTAAACCGGCGTGATTTGCGGCGCCCTGAGATCCCATAGCGCGTACACCTGCATCGCGAAGGCAAGCCCTGCGTAGATGAGGGCGGCGGCCGTGCCGATATTCCAGCAGGCGAGAAGAATCACGAAGATGTACGCGAACGTCAGGTTCAGCGCGGGCGGGGTGACTACGTCGGCGACTGCGAGCGCAACGAACAGCGCCGCGCAAAGGGCAATCGCATGCCGCCGCTCCAGATTGAAGAGCGATTGCACGCGTCGCTGCCAGATCCCCATCGGCTGCATTTGAACTGGTGGGCCGGGTTGGAATCGAACCAACGACCAAGGGATTATGAGTCCCCTGCTCTAACCAGCTGAGCTACCGGCCCCCTTAGCTGCCTCCTGCACGTATATTACTGTCGTCCCGCCGCGCAAATGAAAAGGGCCGCTCGGGCTTGACGGCCCGGCGGCCCTTTCCTTCCCTCCTCCACTCCCTACTCCTCCAAACCGTTTAACCGCGTCTAGCCTTCCTGGTCGAGGAAGCTCTTCAGCCGTTCCGAGCGCGAGGGATGCCGCAGCTTCCTCAGCGCCTTGGCCTCGATCTGGCGTATGCGCTCGCGTGTGACGTCGAACTGCTTGCCCACCTCTTCCAGCGTATGGTCGGTGCTCATCTCGATGCCGAAGCGCATGCGCAGCACTTTCGCTTCGCGCGGCGTGAGCGTATCCAGCACTTCCTTGGTGACGTCGCGCAAGCTGGCGTAGGTCGCCGCATCCGCGGGCGCCATCGTCGACTGGTCCTCGATGAAGTCCCCGAGGTGCGAATCGTCGTCGTCGCCGATCGGCGTTTCCATGGAGATCGGCTCCTTGGAGATCTTCAGGATCTTGCGGATCTTCTCCTCGGGCATCTCCATCTTCAGCGCCAGCGTCGCCGGATCGGGCTCGGAGCCCGTCTCCTGCAGGATCTGGCGCGAGATGCGGTTCATCTTGTTGATGGTCTCGATCATGTGCACAGGGATGCGGATGGTGCGCGCCTGGTCCGCGATCGAGCGCGTGATCGCCTGGCGGATCCACCAGGTGGCGTAGGTCGAGAATTTGTAGCCGCGGCGGTATTCGAACTTGTCCACCGCCTTCATCAGGCCGATGTTGCCTTCCTGGATGAGGTCGAGGAACTGCAGGCCGCGGTTGGTGTACTTCTTGGCGATGGAGATCACCAGGCGCAGGTTGGCCTCGGTCATCTCGCGCTTGGCGCGGCGCGCTTTCGCCTCGCCGGTCGACATCTGCTTGTTGATGTCCTTCAGGTCGCGGATGGAAATGCCGATTTTCTGCTGCACGCCCTGCATCTTGCCCAGCAGCTCGAGCACCGCCGGCTCGAGGCGCACCAGCGCCTCGGTCCAGGGATGGCCGGCATTGATCTCGGCCGTCAGCCAGCGCTTGGAGCCTTCGGCGCCGGAGTAGACCTTGATGAAGTGCTGGCGCGGCATCTGCGCCTTGTTGACGAGGATGTCCTGGATCTGGCGCTCGTGGGAGCGGATCTCCTCGACCAGGCTGCGCACGCTGTCGCACAGGCGCTCCACCGTCCGCGCGGTGAAGCGGATGGTCATCAGCTCGGTGCCGATCTGGTCGCGCACCTTCAGGTAATCCTTGTCGCGCGAGCCCTTGTTCTCCAGGGCGCGCTTGAGCTTCTCGAACAGGCGGCGGATGCGGGCGAACTTCTCCAGCGCCTCGCCGCGCAGCTTGAGCAGGCTGGCGGTCTGCGCGGCGTTTTCTTCCTCTTCCGACGCCCCCTCTTCCTCCTCGATCTGCTCTTCCTCTTCCTCCTCGGTCGGCTCGGCGGCGGCAACGGCCTTCTTCGGGTCGAAGCTGTCCTTCGCGTTCGGATCGATGAGGCCGTCGACGACCTCGTCGATGCGCGACTCGTCCTTCTCGACTTTTTCCGCGAGGTCGAGGATGTCCTGCACCGTGGTCGGGCAGGCGCTGATCGCCTGGATCATGTGGCGCAGGCCTTCCTCGATGCGCTTGGCGATCTCGATTTCGCCTTCGCGCGTGAGCAGCTCCACCGAGCCCATCTCGCGCATGTACATGCGCACCGGGTCGGTGGTGCGGCCGAATTCGGAGTCCACCGTGGAGAGCGCGGCCTCGGCCTGCTCCTCGACGTCGTCGTCGGACGGCGTGGCCGCCGGCTGATCGGGGCTGATCAGCAGCTGTTCTTGGTCGGGCGCCTGGTCGTAGACCTGGATGCCCATGTCGCCGAAGGTCGAGATGATCGCCTCGATCTGCTCGGCGTCCACCAGGTCGTCCGGCAGGTGGTCGTTGATTTCCGCGTAGGTGAGGAAGCCGCGGTCCTTGCCCAGCTTGATCAGGTTCTTCAGGCGCGTGCGGCGCGTCTCGGCGTCTTCCTTCGGCAGCTCCGGCGGGATCAGCCACGCGTCCTTCTTGCCCTTGCGGCCCGGCCGGCCCTTGGCGCCCTTGCCCTTGGCCGCGGCGACGTTCGCCTCGAGGAGTTCGAGCGCGGCCTTCGCGTTTTTGATGGTCGGCTTGCCGGTCGGTTTGCCCGCGAGTTTGCCTTTCTTGTCTTCGGGCCTGGCCGGTTTGGCCGGGACTTTCCCGGCAATCGCCTTGCCTTTGGGCGCGACGGCTTTCTTGGCAAGGACTTTCTTGAGCGGTTTCTTGGCTGCCTTGACCTTCTTCGGCGCCGGTTTGGCGCGATGCGCCGATTTTTTCTTCAAGACCTTGATTTTGTTTGCCTTCTTCTTTGCCTTGGGGGCTCGGCTCGGCTTCGACTTGCGCTTGGGTTTGGCCATTCTTGCCTCGTGAGCGCCCCGCAAGTACCGGAGCGGAAAAAGGGCGCGATTCTACCCTAAGCAGCGCGCCAAGTCTCGGATTTGACTGTCGAAGGCGCGCTTTTGTTCGAGCGGCATTCCCTCTGCAATCATCGTGCCGTGTCCGGCTACGGCAGAGGGCTGGCGCGCTGGTTCTTCAGCTGGCCAAGCTCCTTCACGAGGACGTTCAGCCGCTGCCCCAGGCGCGGATCGGCGTTTACCTTCGCCTTCAGGCTTTCGATCTCCTGGTTCATCCGCTTGATGCGCAGCGCGAGCTGGATCTGCGCGAAGTCGTGCGCCGCAGACTCCGCATCGAGGTCCTGCTCGATCGCCGCCGACATCACCTGGGCGACGACATCCGCGTACTCGGTCCCCTGGAAGTGCTCGATCAGCATGGCCGCGCTGGCCGCGTCCCTTCCCTGGAGTTCGGCGATCACCCGCAGCGCGCCGGTTTCGAGCCGGTCCGGGTCGAGCAAGGCATCGTCCAGTCCCGCCGCCAGCCCCGGCTTCGCGAGCACGCAGCGCAGCAGGCTGCGCTCGTGGCTGCTCGCGATCGGCGCCGCCTCCCTCGCGCGCCCCGGATTCCGGTAGGCCGGGGTATTTGCCGGCTGAGGTTGCATCAATCGCTCCATGTCCTCGGAGGTCACGCGGGCAAGGGAGGAAAATTCCCTCAGGAGCTGCATGCGCAGCGCCGGCGCAGAAATTTTTTCAAGATGCGTCTTCGACGCCATGAGAAAACCGGCGCGCCCCTCTGCATTGCCAAGGTCGTGCTCGGCCCTGAGCTCGGCGATGAGGAATTCCGACAGCGTGGGCGCCGAGCGCACCAGCTGCTCGAAGGCATCTTTGCCATGCGCGCGGACGTAGCTATCGGGGTCGTGCTCCGCGGGCAGGAAGAGGAAGCGGATCGGCTTGGCGTCGGTGGCGAGAGGCAGGCTCACTTCCAGGGCGCGCCAGGCCGCTTTGCGCCCCGCGTTGTCGCCGTCGTATGAGAACACCAGTTCGTCGGTCAGGCGCAGCAGCTTCGAGACATGCGTCGGCGTGGTTGCGGTGCCGAGGGTCGCCACCGCGTAGCCGATGTCGAACTGGGCCAGCGCGACGACATCCATGTAGCCCTCGACCACCAGCACGCGGCCGGCCGTGCGCATGGCGTCGCGCGCCTGCACCAGGCCGTAGACCTCGCGCCCCTTTTCGAACAGCGGGGTCTCCGGCGAGTTGAGGTATTTGGGCGTGTCCTCGGCCTTCATCACGCGGCCGCCGAAACCGATCACCGCGCCGCGCGCGTTGAGAATAGGGAACATGATGCGATCGCGAAAGCGGTCGTAGCGCTTGCCTTCGTTGGCGATCACCAGGCCCGCGTCCACCAGCGACTTGTGGTCGTAATCGGGAAACGCGTTCTTCAGGCCCTGCCAGTCGTCCGGCGCGAAGCCGATGCGAAAGCGCGCTGCGATCTCACCCGTCAGCCCGCGCCCTTTCAGGTATTCGATGGCGCGCGGCGCCTTCTTCAGTTCGGAGCGGTAGAACTCCATCGCCGCTTCCATCACCGCGACGAGACTGGTTTCCTGCTCCTTGCGCTCGGTTTCGCGCTCGGCTTCCTCGCGCGAGCGCGGCTGCGCCTCCGGCACCTGCATGCCGACCATCGAGGCGAGGTCCTTCACCGAGTCGACATAGCCGAGACCGCCGTAGGACATCAGGAAGCCGATGGCGTTGCCGTGCGCGCCGCAGCCGAAGCAATGGTAGAACTGCTTGGCGGGACTGACGGTGAACGAGGGCGACTTCTCGTTGTGGAACGGGCACAGGCCCTGGAAATTGGCGCCGCCCTTTTTCAGCCGCACGTAGCGCGACACCACCTCGACGATATCGACGCGGTTGAGCAGGTCCTGCTTGAATGATTCGGGGATCACGGAGAAATCGGGGTCAGAGCCCGATTTTCCACCAAAAATCGGGCTCTGACCCCGATTTTCCTAGCCCTGCAGTTTCGACTTCACCAGCCCGGATACCTTGCCCATGTCGGTGCGGCCGGCAAGGCGCGGTTTCAGCAAGGCCATGACTTTCCCCATGTCCTTGACGCCGGCGGCACCGGATTCCGCGACGGCGGCGGCAACCGCCTCGCCCACCTCGGCTTCCGACATCTGCTTGGGGAGGTACGCGGAAAGCACGCCGATCTCGGCCTTCTCCGCCTCGGCCAGGTCGTTGCGCGCCGCCTTTTCGAACTGGGCGATGGACTCGCGCCGCTGCTTGACCATCTTGTCGATGATGGCGAGCACGTCGGCGTCGGTCAGCTCGACCCTTTCGTCCACTTCCTTCTGCTTCATCGCGGCGAGCAGCAGGCGCACGGTGCCGAGGCGCGCCGTATCCTTGGCGCGCATCGCGGTTTTCATGTCTTCGGTAATTGTGTTTTTCAGGCTCATAAAATCAAAACGCCCCGGCATCAGGCCGAGGCGTCCAGGATATCCGGCAAGGGCTCCTAGTACATCTTCTTCGGCAGCAGCTGGCTGCGCAGGCGCTTGTGGTGGCGCTTCACGGCGGCGGCCAGCTTGCGCTTTCTTTCCGTGGTCGGCTTCTCGTAGTACTCGCGGGCGCGCAACTCGGTGAGGAGGCCGGTCTTCTCCACGGTGCGCTTGAAGCGGCGCATGGCCACTTCGAAGGGCTCGTTTTCCTTGATGCGTACGGTCGGCATGCGGATCCTGTGTCCCGGAAATTCGGAAAGGGCGAAATTGTATCAGAATCTGCCTCAGAATCCTTTGCTCCCATGTTGATCCTCGGCATCGAGACCTCCTGCGACGAGACCGGACTGGCCCTCTACGAGAGCCGGGCCGGCAAGCTGCTCGCCCATGCGGTGCACTCGCAGATCGCGATGCACGAGGCCTACGGGGGCGTCGTCCCCGAGCTCGCCTCCCGCGATCACATCCGGCGGCTGGTGCCGCTCAGCCGGCAGGTCCTTGCCCAGGCCGGTCGGGACATCGGCGATGTCGGCGCCGTCGCCTACACCGAGGGGCCGGGCCTCGCCGGCGCGCTGCTCGCCGGCGCCGCGTTCGCGCGCGGCCTCGCGCAGGCGCTGGGCGTTCCGGCCATCGGTATCCACCATCTCGAGGGCCACCTCCTTTCTCCGTTGCTTTCCGCGACGCCGCCGCATTTCCCCTTCGTTGCGCTGCTGGTCTCGGGCGGCCACACGCAGCTGATGCGGGTGCAGGAAGTGGGCCGCTACGAACTGCTCGGCGAAACGCAGGACGACGCCGCGGGCGAGGCCTTCGACAAGACCGCACAACTGCTCGGCCTCGGCTATCCCGGCGGACCCGCGCTCTCCACGCTGGCGGAATCGGGCAACCCGAAGCGCTACCGCCTGCCGCGGCCGATGATGGCCAGCGGCGACCTGGAATTCAGCTTTTCGGGCTTGAAGACCGCGGTACTCACCCTGGTCAAAAACGAACCTGGCGCCCCCCAAGCCGATATCGCGCGCGCTTTCGTCGACGCGGTGGTGGACGTGCTGGTGGCGAAATGCGCCCTGGCGATGGAACGGACCGGCCTCACGCAATTGGTGGTCGCCGGCGGCGTCGGCGCCAACAAGCAGCTGCGCGCCGCGCTGGACGCCGCGGCCGCCAGGCGCGGCTTCGACGTCTTTTATCCGGAAGCCGAACTGTGCACCGACAACGGCGCGATGATCGCGTTCGCCGCCGCGCTGCGGTTGCGCGAGGGCAAGCCTGCCGCGCCCGCCGGGGGCGCCTTCAGCGTGCGTCCGCGCTGGGACCTCGCGGCGCTTACTTGATTGCCGCTTCGCGCGCACGGCGCGCGGCGTAAGCTTCCAGATGGGTGGCGGCAACCTCGAGAACCGGCGAGACCAGCGACCGCTTCCTGGCAAGCGCCAGCAGCGCGCCCAGGATGTGGTCGCCCTCGGCCTGCCCGCCGACCTCGATGTCGCGCAGCATCGAGGCGGTGAACGCCGACCCTTTCAGCGTGAGCATGTTGCGGTAATTCGTGTAGGTCGCTTCGGGCGTCGGA